>PAZH01000064.1 GCA_002716125.1 Rhodospirillaceae bacterium | reverse complement strand
GCCGGACAGGTGCCTGAGTGGTTGAAAGGACCGGTCTTGAAAACCGGCATAGGTTAACGCCTATCGTGGGTTCGAATCCCACCCTGTCCGCCATTTTTCTAGCGGCAACGGTCTCTCTGCAAGACGGTTGCCGCAGAAAATGCCAGCTTCTGCGCATATCAAGTAGCTCAAAATGGAATAGCGTCGTCGTCTAGAACGGGTGCACTCGAAGGCTGCGAACTATTGAAGCCTTGCGGATCAGACTGGTAGCTTTCTCCAGCACCGTCACCGGCCCTGGAAACTTTCCAAGCCTTAACATCGGTATACCAGCGACCGTTATATTCGCGGCTTTCCAGATCTATGGAGACGACCAGGTTTTCACCTTGCTTGATATTAAATTGGTCAATCTTATCGCCCCAGGCCATGAAACACACCTTCTTGGGGTATTGGCCATCGGTTTCTAAAATATACTCTTGCTTACGCCATGGTCCGTTTGCAGACTCGCCCGATTTTTCGGGCAAGAGCTCAATTATTTTTCCATTTATTTCCATTGTGACAACCTTAGTCGAGAAATGTTGTGTTCTTTAAATCATACACTACGCGTCCATATACCCCCAGCCGCTTTGACGGCTTTTAAACGACAAGCCATCTATAAATCCCAATGATGACGGCGAGCATCGGCTCCGTAATGCGAACGACGCTCCCGCTTAACAAGGACAGGTCTTCAATCTCCAGGTCGACCGAGTTGCCGATTTCGAAATGTTCGCTGAAGCCCTCAAGATCGGCGTTCCTTAACCAGGCGCCGCTGATCGTGATGTCTTCGACATAGGCGGTATGGTTGCTCTTCGTGGAGTGCAATCACGGCGAGACAGAGTATCAGGACGCGCTTGTGCGACTGCTACTCGTCCTGAACCGGATCTGACATGCCGCTGCTCCTTCGTTTTCGTACGGAAATCGTAACACGATTTGCCTGCGTTTCCGCAACACTTTCGCGAACCTTTCCCTGCGGCGAAATCAGATAAGTTTACTTCTCAAACGAAATCCGGGAGTTGGGCAGAATGGAAGAACTGGCGACAGGATACGGGTTGATCGAAGGCCCGGTGTGGGACGAGACCCGTGGATTGATCTACAGTGATGTCATCAATGGCGGCGTCAGGGCGCTCGATCCGAACAGTGGGGAAATCACCGAAATCGTCCCAAAGCGCCGTGGCGTGGGCGGGATGACGCCGCATATCGAGAACGGTCTCGTGATCGGTGGTCGCGAAATCATTTTCGAGAGCTTTGATCGATCGAAGTCTGCGGTTTTATTGGGGCCCGACGTCACGGATGTTGCCATCGGCTTTAATGATTTTACGACCGATGCAGAGGGTCGTATCCGGGCTGGTTCCTTGGCATTTCGTGTGTTTTCCGGTGAAGAAATGCGCCCGGGGCACCTTCATGTAATCGAACTTGATGGCTCAGTCCGCACAGTATCCGACGGTATCGTGTTGACGAACGGTATGGGTTTTTCGCCGGACGGACGGACGCTTTATCACTGCGATGCCCGGGCCAGCGTTGTCCGCGCGTACGACGTTCGCGAGGGCGCGGAGGTTGCGGGATGGATGCCGTTCGCCGAGATTGCAGATGGGGAGACGCCCGATGGTCTTGCTGTCGCTGCTGACGGCTCTGTTTGGGTTGCTCTCGCGCATGGCGGCCGGGTCGCGGTCTATAATGCGGATGGCAGTCATCGAAAGGATATCCCCGTCCCCCTGCCCATGGTGACGAGCGTCTGTTTCGGCGGGCCTGCCTTAGACGACCTTTATATCGTTACAGGCTCCCATGGCGGGCCCAGCGAGAATTGCGGCTCGATTTATCGTATTCGCGCTGACGTGCCGGGTGTCCCGATCGCGCCGGCACGGGTTGCCCTAAATTAGCCGGCCGCCGCTTGCTTTTCGGTGCGTTTCGAACCGTGGCTCGCAAAGAAACGGTCACAGGCCTCGGCATGGAATTGGCGCGCGGCATCGTCGAGGTCCGCTGCAGGACGCTGTTCGGGATCAAAGTGTCCGAACGAGTCTTCGCCTCGAACCAGTGCCGCGGGAACGCGCCCTTCCCCAACAAAACGCACACGCGTCGGGATATAACTGATCCCGATCCCGATCCGGCGGTCGCTCGACTTATTGGGCCCTGAACTATGGACGATATGAGTGTGATGAAAGCTGGCAGATCCGGCGGGCACGACAATGTCGATCGCTTTGCTTTCATCGATATCCAAGGCGATTTTTTGACCGTTTGAGAGAAGATTCCCCGCCGTCTCGCCTTTCTCGTGCGATTGTTGGCCCGCCAAGTGGCTGCCCGGCAGCATTCGCATACAGCCGCTCTCAGGCGTCGCGTCGCTCAACGCGATCCAAGCCGTTACGTGCTCTGCCGGGGTCAGATTGAAATAGGTACCGTCTTGATGCCAAGACACGAAGGAACCGTCGCCTGGCTCCTTCAACCAACAGGTCAGGTGGTACAACAGGATATCCGGACCTATGAGGCTCTCAACCGCGTCTAAAATCTTCTCGTGCCGAACGAGTTCGTCCATCCAGGTGTAAAGCAGATGGGTCTTGGCACGGAACTGGCCGGGCACGCGGGAGAGTGGCTCGCCAAAGGCGGATTCAGCAGCCTCCAGTTTGGCGCGGAAATACGCAACTTCGTCCGCATCCAAAAGCGGCACCGGCCCAACTTGGCCGGTTTCAGCGTAGTGAGACACTTGGTCTTTTGTGAGCAATCCCGCCACAACAATCTCCTATCGGATATCCGATAAATAAGGCCGAACTTCGGCGGCAAATACTTCAAGCGCTTCAATACGTTCAGGTTGTAAGCCTAAGAAATCAAAAACAAAATGCCGAACTCCGGCGTCGTGAAACTCTTTTATTTTTGCCGCCACGTCTTCAGGAGTGCCCATTGCACAGTAGCGTTCTGCAGCACGGTGAAAGTCCATGGCGTAGCGCTCCGAGAGGAGTTCCGTCGCCTTGTCCCAAGCTTTTTCGTAGGTCTCGTCAATACAGCAGAACAGGAGGTGACCAGAGCCGAACTCGTTGATTGTGCGACCTGCCTCTTCCGCCGCTTCATCAATCTTCACCAGAGCGTCTCGGAACATATCGGGCGTGATGACATAGGAGAGATATCCGTCGGCCAAACGCCCTGCCCGCTTCAGAGCGGCTTCAGAGCGGCCGCCGCACCAAATGGGCGGCCCACCGGTTTGAAAAGAGCCTGGTTGCATATGCACTTCAGGGAATGAGTAAAACGTTCCTTCGTGACCCGTCGGCTCGCCGCTCCACAATTTACGCATCACCTCGATGCCTTCGGTGAGGCGCGCGCCGCGCTCCTTCGTCGGAACGTCGACGAGCTCCCACTCCCTGGGGAATTCGCCGCCGACACCAACGCCAAAGATGAAACGTCCTTCGGACAAATGGTCCAAACTCGCCGCTTGTTTCGCGGCCGCGGCCGGGTGGCGCATCGGGAGAAGATAAACCCCCGTCGCGACGGTGAGTTTCCGGCTATACGCGCAGGCATGCGCGAGTTGGACGAAAGGGTCCAGGATTG
This sequence comes from Rhodospirillaceae bacterium, assembly GCA_002716125.1. Taxonomy (GTDB): domain Bacteria; phylum Pseudomonadota; class Alphaproteobacteria; order UBA8366; family UBA8366; genus UBA6544. The sequence goes on along the minus strand of PAZH01000064.1, from coordinate 23,926 downwards.
GGAGCGTAAACGCCAGATGGTCGCCGACCCATACAGAGTCAAAATCGAGTTGATCCAACAACTCGACTGTTTGTTCTGTGAGGTCGGGCGTCGGCAACCGCGTTTGGATACCGAACTTCGTTTCGTTTGCGAGCGGTAATACCACTGATCCGCCTCTTTTGAGTTCTTGCCTACCATTCCGAGGCTAACGCAACGACCGATCAAGTCCAGTCTTTCGAGCATTGGCGCGCATTCAGCTGGAAATTCCGACTGTCCGCGCCACTTGACCTCTCATCAGTAATTCTGGAGGTCCCAATGACGGACAAACTTCTATTCGACGTCACCGATAAGATCGCGACGATTACCTTCAACAATCCGGAGAAACTCAACGCGTTTACGACGGAAATGCTCGTTGCGTATCGCGAGCGTTTGGAAGAGTGCCGTACCCGCGAGGACGTGTGGGCCATCATTGTGACCGGCGCCGGGCGTGGATTTTGCTCGGGCGGCGATACGGGTCGTATGGGGGCCGATACGCCTCCGACTCCGGCCGAGATCAAGTCCGGGCTTTGGGACTTGGTTCAGCTCATATCGCTTAAAATGACGGAAATCGACAAACCGATTATCGCCGCCGTCAATGGCGTGGCAGTCGGCGCCGGCATGGATATGTCGCTACACGCGGATCTTCGTATCGCGGCCGAAAGTGCCCGCTTCGCAGAGACCTATGTGCGCGTCGGGCTCGTACCCGGAAATGGCGGCGCTTGGTTCTTGCCCAGGCTTATCGGAATGCCGCGGGCCTTAGAGATGCTCTGGAGTGCGGACTTCGTCGACGCGCAAAAAGCTTTGGAATACGGTTTGGTCAACAAAGTCGTCCCGGACGACAAATTGATGGAAGAAACGCGGACCTATGTCGAGAAACTGGTGAACTCTTCACCGATATCGGTCCGTTTGATCAAACGGACGATGAAAGCAGGCTTGAATATGGACTTGCGCAGTTCGCTCGATATGGTTTCCTCTCATATGGTCTTGGCGCGCTCGAGTGAAGACCATAAGGAAGCTATTGCTGCCTGGCGTGAAAAACGGCCCGGTAATTATAAGAATCGTTAGATAATTCTATGAAGTGCGAAATGAGCAAAAAGAATGAAATCATCCGCGTAGCGGCCATCACTGTGGCCGCCGGTTTACTGGCCGCCTGTTCTCCCGAAGTTGGCAGCAAGGAATGGTGTGAAGACCTTAAAGCGAAGGGCAAAGGGGATTGGACCGCGAACGAAGCCGCGGATTTCACAAAACACTGTATCCTTTAATCTTCAGCCGATTGGTCGACGAGGGCGAAGCCGATTATTCGTCCTCGTCACTGTCGGCATAAGGCGGCGGCTTGAAATACTGCGGGAAGTCGCCGATTGCCTTCATATCCACTTCGACGATAGAAGGGCCGACAACGTCGAGCGCACCTGAGACAGCTCCTTCAAGACCGTCTTCCTTATCGACTCGCACATAGTTCATCCCGGCGATCTCACATAGTTTTTCGAGATCGGGACCCAGTAAATCACCAAAAAAGTGTCGCCCGCCATATAGCGTGCTCTGGATGTGCTTGATAACTCCGTATCCCTTGTCGTTCATCACGACAAAGACGATGTCGATCTGTTCCTGAACCGCCGTCCACAACTCCGTTAGATTTAGAAAAAAGCCACCGTCGCCGCACATACAGACGACCTTGCGGCCTTTCGCACCAAGGGCCGCTCCGATGCCGAGTTGCATACCAGGCCCGATCGCGGCGCCGATCGGATAGACGTTGTCCCGCGGATTGTAGAGCGGGAATGTGCGATTGCCCCAAGTACTGTTGTTTAGTGTGATGTCCCGAACCCAGACCGCATCACGCGGCATGGCGTTTCGCATCTGAACAGGAAAGCTGGCATATGGACCAAACGCCTTTGGATAGTTCTCGTATGCCGCTGCTTTCGCTTTCGCGACATCCGCCACAAGTGCGTCATCGACACTGAGGCCGCCAGAAGACGAAAGCCGATCCGCAATCGCATCCAGCGCAGCACCGGCTTCCGCACAGTGGAAAATCGTGCTGCGATAGGTTCGTCCTTTCGCAGCTGGGTCGACATCGATTTGGATCATCTCTTCCGGTAGCGGCATGCTCATATCCGCCGTCTCGTGCCCCCGCAAACGGCATCCAGCGACAACAAGTAAGTCGATCGTCTTCAGGAGCTCGCCAACATCCGGCGTCGTTGCGAGCGAGCCCAAACTCATCGGATGATCTTCCGGCAACACGCCGCGGCCATTCCAACTGGTGATGACGGGAATCCCCAAATCCACAAGGCGAGCAACCGCAGCCCCAGCGAATTTAGCCCCGTTTCCAACCCAAAGCAGAGGCCGTTTTGCTGCTTTTAGCCGCTTGGCGATCTCATCCAGCGTGCCCTCCGCTCCGGGATTCGCAATGGGGGTGGGGAGACGTAAAGTCGCGAGTTCCGCAGGCCTTGGAATTTTCGTTCGCTGTATATCGATCGGAATTTCGACACTGATCGGTCCCATCGGCGGCGTCATGGCTTCCGTTGCGGCCTTTACGAGAGTGCCAAACGCGGTCTCTGCCGAACGCACGCGGTACGCGTTCTTGGAAACCGACTTCAACATGCCAAGTTGGTCGGCGACGTCATGCACGGCCCCCTGCCCAAGGTCCATGTTTGGGGTCGCCGTCTGCCCGGTCAGGTGCAGCATCGGCGCGCCAGCAAATCGCGCCTCGACGATTGCACCGCAGGCATTTGCGGCTCCTGGCCCGGTACTCGTGAAAAGGACGCCCAATTCGCCGGATACGCGGGCATAAGCGTCGGCCATATGGCCACCGCCCGCCTCGCCTCGGGCCATGACAAATCGGATGGCATTCCGTCGGCCAATAGCATCAAGCATTGGAATATTATGAATTGAAATCACGCCAAACGTGGTCGTAACCCCGATTTGTTGGAGAAACTCGGCGACCATGTCACCAACGAGAATTTCTTCAGCCGAGCCCGTCATGGAGGTATCCCTTAGGTGTTTTCGATGTTCGCGCCAACCAAGCCAGCGTCCGGAAAGGAGGTATCGCAAAACCCAGCAAAACCAACCTATTTCGAACGAGGATTTCGAATTTGAGATCTATCCGCGCGATTCCGTTAAGCTTGTTTTAAATTTTGTGGTATAATGTGTCTTCGTGCATTCGAATGTTACCGACGATGTCGGGGCTGCTATGGCATACCGTGACTCTGGAACTCCGCTTAAATCACTCGCATTGGCGACGATTTTATCAGTCGGTTTGATCGCCGCACCCGCACTTTCCGACGAAGAAAAGGCAGCAGATGGCGCCAATGAGGTAAGCGATCCATTGGAGGCGTTGAACCGATGGACGTCTGGTCTAAACGATGTGGTTCGTTTCTTTGTCGTCGACCCGGTCGTCAGCGTTTACAAGGGGGGCACACCGGATGCCGTTCAAGGTGCGGTCTCGAATGCCGCAAGTAATTTGGCCGAGCCAATCAACGCGGGTGCGAGCTTGCTTCAAGGCGATACGGAGAATGCCAGTGCCGCTACGAAGCGGTTCCTGATAAACTCGACGGTCGGTCTCGTCGGCATGCAGGATAAAGCAACTGAGATGGGTATCGAAGCCCGTCAGGAAGATTTGGGACAGGCACTCGGCAGTCATGGTGTGGGAACGGGACCGCATATTGTCCTGCCGCTACTTGGACCGAGCAATCTGCGTGACGCGACGGGTACGATTGCCACATCATTGGCCAATCCGCTGCCGCTTGCGGTTGGAGCCGCGCAAGGCGTCGTACAATATTCCGACAATCAGGAAGAGATTAAATCAATTCGAGAAGGTGCTCTCGACCGCTACGTTGCGGAAAGAGAAGCATATGAGCGTTATCGTGCCGCGCTGGTCGCGAACGGCGAGCCCAGTCAGGCACCGGTCATCGAGTTTGCCGAAAATCCGGAAGACGAAGATAAAGAGGCGAAGAAATAGCCGGCGAACGGTACGCCGCAAGGCTGAAGAGCGCCGGAAGAAAGAAGGGGCCACTCTCGGGTGGCCCCTTCCGATTCTGATGCCTTATTTAGGCAATCCCCTACTCGTCCCACACCTTGTCGGGTAGAGGCAATCCCTCGTAATCGGCCGCAGTCAGCGGTCTATCCGGTGTGATATCCATGAATTCTTCCATGGCCATCACAAGCTGCCGGCCATGCTGTCCTGAATGCCATGTCGAGCGTTCGAGAACTTCGTGCAGCGGCTTTTTACCGAAATACGTGTCGACGATCGCATCCCCGTTCTTGTGAGGATAGGACGCCCACCACGCCTTTAGCTGAGCACGAACGCCGTCGCCGAAGGCCGCGATCTGCTCGAAGGTCTGCATATCGGCAGGTGGAATGTCGTGATAGTAAGAAACGGTCAGTTCTTCGCCGTTTGCGCAATCCATCAGAGCTTCGGTGATTCGGAAGATATGATAGGTCAGCTCGCGATAAGACCGTTCGCGGTCAAGGATTTGTCCGCCCAGTTGATCGTCCGGAATTTGCCGGATATGCCGTACGGCCGTCTCAAGGATTAAGTCGTACATTTCCACCAGTTCAGCAGGTGAAAGCGTTGGACTCGTATCGACATCTAACCCAAGAAATTCGGCGACATCGCCGATCGACTGAGCGAAAACGAAATCGGTGCCTTTGGAAACCACCGGAACTGACTTCGCGCCCATGCTTTGCAGTAAAGCCATACCATCGGGGTTACCGACGATATTAACAGATTCGTGTTCTATGTTTTGAGACGAAAGAAACTCTTTCGCTTTCAGGCAGCTGCTTCATCCAGGGCGCCAAAAGACGCGAATGATATCGTCCATCGGATCCTCCATATGAGTGAGGTTACATAAACTTGCTACCCACTATAAGGCGACGGACGCGAGGATCAACGATCACGCAGGAGGGAAAATGTGAAAAACAGCGCCGCGGTGATCATGACGGCGAGGCCGATCAGGCTTGGTCTATATTCGCCGCCCCGCAAGACCGAACTGAGAAGATCAATCCCAAGCGCAACACAGAACGCGATAATATAGAATTTTCGCTTCGCCCCTGGATTCGGTTTGTCTTCACTCATCTACGCGGCCCTTCGAAAGATAATCGTCGACCGCGATGGCGATCTGTTCGCGGTTCATTGCCGAAGTCTCCGATAAAATGCGGTCGACCGCAAACTCTCGCTGTCCGTCCCGGCAAAGGCCGGCAATGCCACCCTCTTCAATAGCCTCTCGGACGATGGCGTCGAAGTGTTTTTCCCGCACCCTAGGACGCGAGGAACTGTTTGAAACGCCGCGCGACTTCTGGCGGTTTGACCGTTGGCCGGCCGAGTACGTCAAGGCTGCCAGGGGCAATGCGCGCGTGAATTAGGTGTGGGCCGTCATTTCTCAGCGCATCCCCGAAGGCTTCGGAGAAGCTCTCAAGGTTATCGGTTACATTGCCGCTCCGATAACCGCAGGCGAGCGCCACACGAGCGAAATCGACGATTGAAGACACAGTTGCCTGTCCGCCTGTCGAATCGTGCACACCGTTATCCAAAATTACATGTATCAAATTCTTCGGCGATTGCGCCCCGACGGTCGCCATCGTGCCCATCTTCATAAGCGCCGCGCCGTCGCCGTCCAAGACAACAATCGGTTTATTCGTATTCAGTGCGGCACCAAGGCCCATGGAGCTTGCGCAGCCCATCGAGCCGACCTGATAAAGGTGTTGGTCTCTGTCATCAATCGTGAAGAGTTCGCGCCCGCACTTACCGGTCGTTGCAATGAGGCCAGCGTTTTGCGGTGCCTGTTCGACCACCCGTACAAGTGTATCGTAGCGCGTTGGCCGCGAACCGCCTTGCTGTCTATCGCTATAATCACCTATTGGCGGGAGTTTCTGTTCGGGTTGATCGAGATCCGCGTCTGCGACGGTTCCTTTGGCGACAATAAAGGCGTACGGAAGCTCGCTCTGAGCCATATCCGCCTCTGCGGCATCCAAGGCGGCCGCGACATCGGCATCGTTATCGGGCAGATGGCTACAACCGACCCGGATGTCGCGGATCAGAGTATCGGTGATCTCCCCCATCAGTTCGTGTTGAGGCTCGTCCTTGAGGCCGGGTTGGCCGCGCCAGGTCACGAACATCAGCGTCGGTATACGAAACGGATGATTGAGCGACGTGAGTGGGTTGATCGTATTGCCGAGACCGGAGTTTTGGCACATGACGACCGTTTTTTTGCCTGCCAGCCAAGCGCCAGAAGCGATAGCGACCGCCTCCCCTTCACTTGCGGCACCGACATATGAGGTTTCACGATCGCTGATCGTCCGATTGATAATCGGCGTCAGGAACGAACAAGGGACCCCGGTGAAGAAGTCGAAGCCGCGCTCTTTCGCAGCCGATAGCAGAGTGTCCGCTTGGATCATATTTAGAAATTACGTGCGCGGGCCAGATCGAACGCGTCGTTCACGTCGAGCCAACCACCCGTGATATAAACGACTTGCGGTTTAGCACCGGCATCAATCAAACGATTCATAAGATCGATCATACTTGCAGAGGCGATTGACCCATCGGACTCCATCCGATCAAGTTCCGCCTGTAGCAATGCGCTTCCCTTTTCGCTGAACTTTGCAAGTCCGATCCACTCGCCGTTTGCGCTCTCGGTGTCCAATTCGGTATCCAACCGCGTAAGCTCCGCGATCTCATCGTCGAAGTAGTCACCCGTATAGGCACGGCTACAGGCCGCCAGGTCGACGGTACGTTTCATGGACTCCGCTCGCTCTTGCTGCCAATTCGCGTCAATCACAACCGCAATATCCGCTTCGCAATCCAGAAGTTGGTTCAAGACATGACTACGGAACATGATATCCCCGTAACTGACGAGGCATTCGCCTTTTAAGGCGTCTTTCGCACAAGCAAGCGAGGCGACCTCGCCCGAAGTCTCATAGGCCGGATTGTCGACCGTATTTATTCCCGGTAAATTGACCGTGTCCGCTTTGTATCCGGTGACGACCGTCAACTCTCGGACACCCGCGTCGTTGAACGATCCGACCAAACGATGCAGCAGCGGCTTGCCGCGAACATCGACCATGCATTTGGGGCGGTCGACCGTGAGGTCTTCCAGTTTGCTGCCCCGCGTCGCTGCAAGGACGACGGCCTTCGTTTCGGCGCGTTTCGCTAAATACCGGTCTTCGGCTTCCGACAGCTCCTCATTCCCGGCGATCACGAAAACGTCGCCAAGGCGCGCAACATTCTCTTCCGCCCACATCAAATTCTGGTTCTCAAAAATCTGTCGGCTGGTCTCGCGCATGGAGCTGATAGCCGCCCGCATATTGTGGTTGGCCCAGATGATCAGGTTGATGCCGACATCGCGGAAATGGTCCGTCGGCGTTGCATAGTACTTCGTTGGCACAATCACGACCGGCGAGCGGTTGGCCCACTCTTTCGCGAATGCGAGGATTTCATCGGCCACGGATTCTTTGGAATGGATCAAGATGCCGTCGGCGCCGGCTTCATGATAGGCCTCGGCGCGGCGAAGCGCTTCGTCCAAACCCCATCCAGCAATCAACGCTTCTACGCGCGCGATCACAGAAAAGTCGTCATCGGCTTGCGCGTCTTTCCCGGCTTTGATTTTGCCGCAGAACTCATCGATATCGGCCAACGGTTGGTTTGCGCCGAGGAACGAATTTGTCTTCGGAAACAACTTATCTTCGATACAAACCGCCGCGATATCGCGTTGGATCAGCTTGTTCACCAATCGGCGGAAATTATTGAAATTTCCGTAACCCGTGTCCGCATCGACGAGGATCGGTATCGAAGTGGCATCCGCCATGAATTCCAGAACCTCGAGGACTTGCGTCCAAGAGGCTTCATTGCTGTCGCGCACACCAAGCGCGGCCGAAACTGACAAACCCGATGCCCAAACACCTTCGAAGCCTGTTTCTTCGACGATCTTCGCCGAAAGCCCGTTATGCGCCTCCATAATGAAGCTGGTTTCCGGCGAGGTTAGCATTTCGCGGAAACGAGTCGTCTTTCGCGTCGTTCTGGCTTTTCCGTCGGGAAAAGCCAAGACATTTTCACTCATCTTCGATGTCCTGTTGATAGCCACGTCATTGTGGCGAATTGCAGTGCAGCATTACAATTTTGACCCAAAATGCAAGTAGATGATGCCGGTTGAGACATTTTGCCCTTGGCGCACGCAAAATAATGCTGTGAGATTTGTTAATCGTAGAATTGGGAATAAATCGGTGCCATTCAATAATCTTCAAACGCCGGCGCTAATTTTAGATCGAGCCGCTATGCAGCGGAACCTCGAGGCTATGCATTCGCGGATGCAGCGTCTCGGTGTTGCCTTGCGCCCGCATCTAAAGACGGCAAAGTCGGCCGATATCGCGCGATTGGTTACGCAAGGCCAGGCCGGTGGCGTAACGGTCTCGACCTTAGCGGAGGCGGAATATTTCCACGCCAGTGGGTTCAAGGACATTCTGTATGCTGTCGGCATTCTGCCGGCCAAGCTCGATAGGGTCGACGCACTGGCTAAGTCGGGGGCCGACATAAAACTCGTCTCGGACAGCTTGGACACGGTAAAAGCGATCGCGGAGCGTTCGCCGGATAGCGCCCTTCCTTTCAAAATATTGATCGAAGTCGACAGCGGCGAAGGACGTGCAGGTGTCTTGGCGGATGACCCGGTATTCCTGGAAATGGCGCGCGTCATAAATGATGCGTCGAATATGAAGCTCATGGGCGTCATGACCCATGCCGGACATTCCTACGGGTGCGAGACGGTCGACGCGATAAAAGATGTCGCGGCTCAGGAACGTGAACGTATTACGTCGGCCGCCGAACGCTTGCGCGAGAACGACCTCCCCTGCCCCATTGTAAGCGCGGGTTCGACACCGACAGCCGTACACGCGGAGAATCTCGACGGCGTGACCGAAATGCGTCCCGGGGTATTCGTCTTCAACGATCTTAAACAACTCGCTGTTGGTTCTTGCGCGCGCGAGGATTTGGCACTTTCAGTTCTTGCTAGCGTCATTGGGCAAAACAAACACAAAGGACACCTCATTCTCGATAGCGGCGCTTTAGCCCTCTCGAAGGATATCAGCGCGCACGACGAACACCCCGAGGTTGGCTACGGCGAGGTATGTCATGCCGATACCTTGGAACCTTTCGAGGGATTGTATGTCGGCGCCGTCAGCCAGGAACACGGCATCGTTCCGGTGGATAACCCGGACGCGTTCGATCGTCTGCCTGTCGGAACCCAGGTTCGAATTCTGCCGAATCATGCGTGCATTACCGCGGCCGGTTATAGCCACTACGAAGTCCTTGAGAATGGGCGTATCACCGCGCAATGGGATCGGGTGAACGGCTGGTAGCGTATCAGCCAAGCCCAATCAGCGAGGAAATAACCTGGGAATGCGGTGAGCCGCCTATCCCATAATTCAGCTAGTCTCTGATGGAGAGCGAGTGGCCGCCGTCGATCGGAATGACCGCACCTGTCAGGTATTTCGATCTGTCGCCGGCGAGCATCATGAGACATTCGTCGAGCTCTTCCATCTCACCATAGCGGCCCAGCGGGACTTGGCGCATCATCTCCTGTCCGCGACTGGAGTACAGGAAATCGCTGTTCATATCGGTTGCGATGTAACCCGGCGCTAAGGCGTTCACCCGAATACCGTGCGGCGCCAACTCGGCCGCCATGGCCCGCGTCATCTGTGCCACTGCGGCTTTCGAAATCGAATAGGTCGACAACGCCTTTTGCGCGCGAAAAGCCAGCACAGAAGCAAGATTAACAATGCTGCCTTGTGTCTCGGCGGCAATCATCCGCCGCGCAGCTTCCTGCGCCATCATCCATGCGCCTTTAAGATTGGTTCCTATCACAGAGTCCCAATCGTCTTCGGAGACGTTCGGCAATTTCCCGGCAACGGCAATTCCAGAATTGTTGATGAGTATATCAACGGTCCCAAAGGCGTCTTCGGCTTGATCAAATGCGGCGGGAATTTGTGCCGACTCCATCACGTCCAGCGTCACGCAATGCGCAATCCCGCCGGCCGCGCGGATTGGCGCCGCCGTTTCTTCTAATTTCTCAAGACGACGCGCCGCAAGAACGGTCTGTGCGCCTTGGGCGGCCAAGAAAGCCGCAAAATGCTTTCCGAGGCCTGCTGAGGCGCCAGTGATGAGCGCAACCTTCGCGGCGAGAGGTTTATCTGTCATTACATGCCCCTCGCCCGTTCCCGCAGCACGAATTTCTGAATCTTGCCCGTCGAAGTCTTGGGCAGCTCGCTGAAGATGATTGTTTTTGGGCATTTGAAATGCGCCATATTCTCGCGGCAATAGGCCGTAACCTCCGCTTCATCGAGGCCCGTCTCCCCTTCGACCGGTGTCACAAAGGCGCATGGTGATTCACCCCATTTCTCGTCCGGCCGGGCGACGACGGCGGCTTCCATGATCTTTGGATGTTTATAGAGGACCTCTTCGATCTCAAGACTGGAGATATTCTCACCGCCGGAAATGATAATGTCCTTTGCCCGGTCCTTGATCTCGATATACCCGTCTTCATGCATGACCGCGAGGTCGCCGGTGTGTAGCCATCCGCCGGAAAGCGTATCGTTCGTCGTCTTCGGGTTCTTGAGGTAACCGCGCATCACTGTATTGCCGCGCAACATCAACTCGCCGATCGTCTCGCCGTCGGCTGGAACGGGCTGCATGGTTTCACTATCCATGACAGTCTGATCTTCCAACGTGACATAATTGACGCCTTGGCGCGCCATCACGGCTGCGCGGGCATCACCTTCCAAGTCGTCCCAGTCCGATTGCCAGGCGCATAGGGTCGAAGGCCCATAGCTTTCCGTCATGCCATAAAGGTGGGTCACCCGGAATCCCATCTTCTCCATGCCTTCGATGACGGCACTCGGCGGTGCGGCGCCACCGGTCGCGATTTCGATTGGACCGTGGTCGAAGGTTCGTTGTGTCTCTCGCGGCGCATGAATCAGCATTGTCAGAACAATTGGCGCACCGCACATGTGTGTCACTTTGTGTTCTTCGATCATTGGGAAGATCAACGCTGGATCCACCGCGCGCAGGCAAACATGCGTCCCGCAAGCGGCCGTTACTGCCCAGGTATAGGTCCAGCCGTTACAATGAAACATCGGCAGGGTCCAGAGATAGACCGTCTGCGGACTTAGTCCGAAGGAGATGGTATTGCCGAGCGCGTTCAAGAACGCCCCGCGGTGATGATAGACGACACCTTTCGGGTCCCCTGTCGTGCCCGACGTGTAATTCAGACTCAATGCCTGCCATTCGTCTTCAGGCGGCGTCCAGGTAAACTCAGGATCGCCCTCTTGGAGGAACGTCTCGTAATCCATCTCCCCCAGTAGCTCGCCACTTTGGTCAAGCGGATCGTCGATATCGATCACCAGGGGCGTATTCGTCGCGATTTCCAAGGCCTCCTTGATGACGCCCGAGAACATCCGGTCGGTCAGGATGACTTTCGCTTCTCCGTGATCGAGCATGAAGGCGATTGCGGATGCATCTAACCTTATGTTTAAGGCGTTTAGGACGGCCCCGAGCATCGGTACGGCGTAGTGGGCTTCAAGCAATGGCGGAACGTTCGGCGCCATAATACTCACAGTATCGCCGCGCCCGATGCCGCGCTTTGCGAGCGCGGATGCGAGACGTCGGCTGCGGGTGTAGAATTCGGCGTAAGTAAAACTTGTATCGCCGTGGATAACCGCGGTCTTGTTCGGATAGACTGCTGCCGCACGCACCAGGAAATTGACGGGGCTTAGCGGTTGGTAATTGGCCGCATTCCGATCGAGATCGATATCGTAAGGTGATTGCATTCGAAACGTTCTTTCAACAACATCTGGGCTCCGGCGGACCCACGCGGGTATCGTTGTTGGAAGCGCCGGAAAGTCAAGCGAGAGATCGGAACATTTGAGGAGAGATTGTCCATGCCAGGCGCCCGGGCCGCCATACTCGTTGTGGAACAATCATCCGCCGCTGTCGTATCGTCATGTGAAAGGCTTGGTCGACTCGGATTTAAAACAAGCCCGTTCGTATCGGAAGCCGAAGATCTAACGCCACTCTCCTGCGGGTCGGCAGAAGTCATTTTATTTGGTGCGAGTTGTGATCTTTCAACGGTCCTGCGTACGGCTAAAATACTGAAATCAAATTCCATATCATCCTTCGTGCCGTTAATTACGTTGCGCGAGATATATGATCTCGAAGATATCGCTGCGGCGGCAGCGGTCGGTCTCTACGAATTTCTAATCGAACCGACGACAGACGCTCAGATTTGCCAAACTTTGCGGACTGCCATCCGGGACGCGACAGCGGCACGAGAAGTTGGTCTCCTGGCGGCCACGTTGGGCACGGAACCACCCATCCTCGAGCCGGTATCAGACGCTGAGATTTGCGGGGTCGGCTTAGACGCGACCCAAAGTCACTCGTTGAGCGCTGCTCTTAACGATCTCGGGATGCCGGCGGTTCTAACTGTTGATGAAAGCGCAGAACACACGACTTCAGCGCAGTTTGATGCGGTCCGCTGCCACAGAGGCCCGGTTTCGGAATGGACCGCTCGATTGGCGGGGTGTTTCGACGAATTGACGGCACGAAGCCCGGCTGAAATCACACTCCGGCTTAAGTTCGCTCGAATTAGATTAGCAAACCGGTTGCAGACGTGCGGTGCACTTCGGCATTTTCATGCTGTAACCACACCTCGGTTATCGGAACGGCCACCTTTGTACGATCATGTGAACCGCCAGATCGTTGTGAATCGGGCATTGAGCCATTCGTATGCGGCTATCGGATATCGCGTTTCCAACCTCACAGCTTTGCGTGAATTGAAACGGCACGTCAGAGCGTACGATTTTATCGTTGCGTATGACAAAGAGACCGTCTGCCTCTTCTTTTCCGGCTTGGTGGGGGAAGAATTGGACGTTATTTCGGAGCGACTTAGCGGAAGTCGCTTAACGAAGGAGTCGGCGTATGTTTTCAAGGAATTCTTGCAACACGATGATCGTGCTGCCAGTTTCCTACACGGACTACTGAATCAATTGAGACACGCCCCGCCGAACGAAGCCGAAGAATGATTTCTATCGATCTATTTTCCGATCCGATTTGTCCGTGGTGTTTTATCGGCAAGCGCCGGATAGAGGCTGCATTGGCGACGCGCCCGGAAGTTTCGGTCGAGATCAATTGGCATAGTTTCCAGCTAAATCCGATGATGCCGCGCGAAGGCATGGAACGGCACGAATATCTTGAACTAAAGTTCGGTAATCCGGGCAACGCCAAACGGCTTTATGACAATATTGCGGCCGTCGGCGAACAGGTCGGAATCGCTTTCGCGTTTTCCAATATCCAGCGGACACCGAATACGTTGACTGCGCATCGCTTAATTCGTTACGCAAAGACCTTCGGTGCCACTACCCAAGCACAGGTTGTCGAGCACTTGTTCAATGGTTATTTCCTCGACGGCGATGATATCAGCGACGTCGGAACGCTTGTGAAGATCGGTGTCCACGCAGACATTCCGGAAGGCGATCTTAGAGCCTATCTCGAAAGCGATGACGATTTGGAAGCGGTAAAATCCGAGGACATACAAGCGCGACAGCTCGGCATTCAGGGTGTCCCGTTTTATATCTTGGATGGCCAATATGCGATCTCAGGTGCGCAGGAACCGGAAGCCTTCCATCCGCTCTTCGATATGTTAGTAGCCCAGAGACACGGTGAGGAAAATGAAGGGTTGAACTTCGGTTAAGTGTCAACCAAGCTGGCAAGATCGCTCATGAGGCGATGCGCTCCCTTTACGCGGACATCCGAAGACGACCAGTCTTGCAGATAGACGACTTTCTGGTCGGGCCGCAGCTTGATCGAATGTGTGTGCTTTTGAATATAACCGATGAGGCGTTCCGGATTGGGGGGCGTGTTATTGCGGAACGCCAGCACCGCCCCTTTCGGCCCCGCGTCGATTTGTTCGACACCTGCAATCCGGCAAAGTTGTTTAACTGCAATGACTTCTAGAAGGTTTTCAACCTCCTGTGGAAGCGGGCCAAAGCGATCGATGAGCTCGGCTGCGAATGCTTCGATTTCTTCTTGGCCAATGAGCATGGACAGTCGCCGATAGAGCCCAAGACGGACGGATAGATCGGCCACATAGCCCTCCGGAATGAGAACTGATGTGCCCAATGAGATTTGCGGCGTCCAGACCTCTTCTTCAGCCTCTCCGCCGGAACCTCTGAGCGACGCAATCGTTTCCTCCAGCATGTGTTGATACAGTTCAACACCGACTTCACGAATATGGCCCGACTGTTCGTCACCTAAGAGATTGCCCGCGCCACGAATATCCAGATCATGGCTTGCGAGCGAAAATCCGGCGCCAAGCGTATCCAGCGATTGCATGACCTCAAGCCGGCGCATCGCCGTCTGTGTCACCGCCTGGCCCGGCGGCAGTGTCAAATAAGCATAGGCTCTAACTTTCGAGCGTCCGACGCGGCCCCGCAGCTGATACAATTGCGAAAGTCCGAAGCGGTCTGCCCGATGAACGATAATCGTGTTTGCCTTAGGTATATCCAGGCCCGCCTCGACGATATGCGTGCTCAGTAATATCTCGTATCTTCCATCGACAAAGCCGCCCATCACCTCTTCCAATTGAGATGTTGGCATTTGGCCGTGCGCTACAGCGATCCGTGCATCGGGCACGAGCTCAGTCAACCTGCGTTGCACCGGCTCTAAATCGGCAATTCGGGGGCAAACGTAAAAGATTTGACCGCCGCGAAAGCGTTCTCGCTGAATTGCCTCGCGGATCACGACGGGATCGTACGGCAGAACGAAAGTTCGAACCGCAAGCCGGTCTACGGGCGGCGTGGCAATGATGCTCATCTCGCGCACGCCGGCGAGCGCCATCTGCAATGTCCGCGGGATCGGCGTCGCGGTAAGCGTTAGAACATGAACGTCCGCGCGCATTTGTTTGAGCCGTTCTTTTTGAGCAACGCCGAAATGCTGCTCTTCATCGATAATTAGGAGACCCAGATTCTTAAAGTTCACCGATTTACCGAGCAGCGCGTGCGTCCCGACGACGATGTCCAACTCGCCATTTTCGAGTTGCTCTCGCACCGTTTGCGCCGTCTTTCCGGTCACCAGCCGCGAAATTTGGCCGAGCCTCACAGGCAATCCTTTAAATCTCTCTTCGAATGTCGAGAAATGCTGGCGCGCCAACAGAGTGGTCGGCACGACCATCGCCACCTGTTTCCCGGACATTGCCGCGACGAAAGCGGCCCTCAACGCGACTTCCGTCTTACCGAAACCCACGTCGCCGCAAATGAGTCGGTCCATCGGTCGGCCTGAACCGAGGTCGCCAATGACATCTTCGATGGCCCGGATCTGATCTTCCGTCTCCGTCCACGCAAACTCGGCAGCAAACTCCTGATAGGAACCATCGTTGGGCAGGTCGGTCGCTTCGGCGCGTTTTAACTCCCGCTGTGCAGCGGTTTTCAGCAGAGCATCGGCGATCAAACGGATGCGTTCTTTGACTTTTGCCTTTCTCGCCTGCCAAGCAGCCCCGCCGAGGCGATCCAGCTGCGCGTCGGATTCCTCGTTACCGAACCGAGACAACACATCGATATTCTCGACCGGCACGTAGAGCCGATCGCCGCCCGAGTATTCGACCGTTAAACAATCGTGCGACGTGTTGTCGACCTCGAGCGTTTCCAATTTGATGTATCGCCCGACACCGTGGTCGATATGGACGATCAAGTCGCCATCATTGAGGCTGGACGCCTCGGAGATGAATTCTTCGGCGCGGCGTCGACGCCGGGCCGGCCGGGCCATGCGTTCGCCGAGAATATCTTGTTCACTGAATGACAGAAATTCAGGGGTCGAAAACCCGCGCGCGAGATCGAGTGCGACTACGGATACCGAACCTGGTCCGCGTTCCGTGGCTTCAGCCCAGGTATCAAGCGGTAACACGTCTCTGACATGATGGTCCCGCAGCAAGCCCGTTAAACGGTCGCGCGAGCCATTGCTGTAAGCGAAAATAACGATCGGGCGTTCGTCCTCGCGCGAGATACGTTCGCGAAATGCATCAAACACGCTCACATCCGGCCGATGGCGGACGTCGCTGAAATCCCCTGCCCGACGACCACCAAGATCAACCGTTTGCTCGGTATCTCCCCCCGCCGCGAGCGGGAAAAACTCAAACACAGGCCGCTGGTTCGACGAATCTTCCCATTCGCTCTCGGTTAGATAGAGCATCTCTTTGGGTAGCGGACGATATACCGGTGTTTCTTGATTGGCATCTCGCACGTTGGACGGCATCATCTCGACCCGGGTATCGTAAAAATCCCCGATCGTCTCGAAACGGGAGCGGACAGCTTCCTCCGTCTGGTGATCAAGGCTCATTATGGCGTTGGGCACATAGTCAAAAAGCGTCGATATCCGTTCATGAAACAGCGGCAGCCAGTGTTCCACGCCGGGATGATGGGCACCGGCGCTAACCGCCTCATACAGAGGATCGGGGCCGGACGGTGGGCCAAAAAGCCGTCTGTAGCCCTCGCGAAAACGCTCGTTTGAAGCGTCGTCGAATGCGATCTCGCTTACCGGTCCGAGCGCAAAAGCCTCTTCATTTCCAGTCGTACGTTGGCTCATCGGATCGAATGTGCGTATCGTTTCCAGCTCATCCCCGAAGAAGTCCAACCGATATGGTTCCGGGGCACCCGGCGGGAAAACATCGACAATACCACCGCGGAAAGCATATTCGCCGGCCTCACGAACGGTCGCCGCCCGCCGATACCCGTTTCGCATGAAGTATTCGGTGAAATCGTCCTGTGAAATTCTCTCACTAACTTTGCCCGTAAGCCCGCCGCGATGAAAAAGATCCGAATCTGGAACACGTTGCAAAATGGCGCTTACCGTCGTCAGAACGAGACCGCTCTCGATCTTGCCCGCCAACTTGCCGAGGGAATCGAGGCGTTGCGCAATGATCTCCGGATTGGGCGAAACGCGGTCGTAAGGCAGGCAATCCCAAGCGGGAAACTCGATAATGGTGAGGTTCGGCGCGAAAAACCGAACCGCGCCGGATAATACCGCCATCCGGGCGTCGTCCCGACACACGTGCAACAGCACGCGGTCTTTCGCTTGATCGCTCAGGATCAACGCATCGTAACCTTCAGGTACACCGGTCGCCGTGACCCGTCCCGAAGATTGAAGAAACTCGTTTAGAGAGATTTGCCGGCTCCCCGACTTTGAACGCTTTCGATGAAATCCCGCAGCAATTGCGTGTCGAATTGACCCGGGATATCCATCCGGCCCATTGCCCAACCGTAAAGATCGTCATCCGGAATTTCGAGCAGGCCTTCGAACTCGTTCAATTGGTCCTCGCTGAAACGCGACATATTGGCTTCGTAGAATCCGCCCAAGAGAATATCCATCTCTTTGGTTCCACGATGGGTGCTGCGGAAAAGCAGTCGTTTCCGCTTGATCTCGATCGTCTCTATTTTGCCAGTCATCGAATTCCATCCCGAATGTCAGGTACCATATATGGTGCTTTTCGGCGGAGGTAAATCGTCGCGTTGCCTCACATCTCGCGCTGAGTAAACTCTATACGTGCCAGCATGGAATGCGGTTCTGACATTTGCGCCCTCAAGTCTTAAATAATTTGTTTCGCCCGACGTCGGCGTTAAAAGGCGTTGGCCCGCGGATCGCCAAGCTGATCGAGCGATTGGCCGGCTTAAAGGTCGTAGACGTCCTTTGGCATTTGCCGCGCGAATTGATCAATCGTCAAATTCAACCGGACGCCGCGTCTGCCGCGTCCGGAGAGATTGCTACGCTTACACTAACAGTGGTTCGCCATGAGCCCGCACGCGTAAAACGCCAACCATATCGGGTCAAGTGCACTGACGGCACGGACGACGTCACGCTGGTCTTCTTCCATGCGAGAGACGATTACATCCGCAAAATCCTGCCGGAAGGTTCGCTGCGGCTTGTCAGCGGCACGGTCGACCGGTTCCGCGGCGACACGCAGATCACGCATCCGGACTATGTCCTCGCGCCGGAAGACGCGAAGGACCTTCCACTCGTCGAGCCCGTTTATCCTTTGACGGAAGGATTGACGCTCAAAACGTTCGGGAAGGCCGTGCGTGCCGCGCTCGAGGATATCCCCAATTTACCCGAATGGCAGGACAAGACATTTCATGAGCGTCAGGGCTGGCCGAGTTGGTCGCAGGCACTTCGCACGGTCCATAGTCCAGATGGCCCCGGTGCATTGTCGAGCGAGAACCCCGCGCGGGCGCGCCTCGCCTATGACGAGTTGCTCGCGAACCAACTCGCATTGCAGATCATGCGGGAGAAAATGAAACAGCGCCCGGGTCGAGAGATAAAAGGGGATGGCCGCTTACGGACCGAGGTAGAGAAGGCATTACCCTTCCAGCTCACTGGTTCGCAGCGCGTCGCTTTATCAGAGATCGGTGGCGATATGGCGGCCCCTTCGGCGATGCTCCGTTTGTTGCAAGGCGATGTGGGAAGCGGCAAAACGATTGTCGCTCTCTTCGCAATGTTGGATGCAGTCGAATGCGGCGGGCAGGCTGCACTCATGGCGCCAACTGAAATTCTGGCGCGCCAACACATGGCGACGATCGAGCCGCTTGTCGCACCTCTCGGGCTAAAAACCGCGGTCCTGACGGGCCGGGACAAAGGTGCCGTACGAAAGGAGACGCTTGCCGGTCTTGCTTCCGGCGAAATCGATATTGTCGTCGGTACTCATGCCCTCTTCCAAGAATCCGTTGAAATGCAGGACCTGATGTTGGCGGTGATCGACGAACAACATCGCTTCGGCGTTCATCAGCGGTTGAATTTGGCCGCAAAGGGCCGCGGCGTCGATGTTTTAGTCATGACGGCAACCCCTATTCCACGGACATTGTTGCTGACGGCTTACGGCGACCTTGAAACGTCGCAACTTCATGAGAAACCTGCAGGCCGGAAACCGATCGATACGCGAACCATTCCGTTATCCCGCCTGCACGAGGTGTCGGACGCAGTCGAACGGCGTTTGGCCGATGGGGCAAAAGTCTACTGGGTTTGTCCGCTCGTCGAAGAATCGGAGGTCAGCGATCTGGCGGCGGCAGAGGACCGTTATGCGGAATTAAAGGCTCGTTTGGGCGATCGCGTAACACTCATTCACGGTCGCATGAAGGGGCCTGAGAAGGATGCAGTGATGGCACGGTTCGCGGAAGGCCCGCCCAGCATCCTTGTGGCGACAACGGTGATTGAGGTCGGTGTGGATGTCCCCGATGCGACAGTTATGATCATCGAACATGCGGAACGCTTCGGTTTGGCGCAACTGCATCAACTGCGTGGCCGTGTCGGGCGCGGTTCGGACGACTCCGTTTGTCTATTGTTGTTTGGCGGGCCGCTGAGCGAGACTGCGAAAGCGCGCCTGCGTATTCTGCGGGAGACAGAAGACGGCTTTCGTATTGCCGAGGAAGACCTGAAGCTCCGGGGTGGTGGTGAAATTCTGGGAACGCGTCAAAGCGGATTGCCCGAATTCCGACTTGCGGATCTCACCGTACACGCGGATTTATTGGCGACGGCCCGAGACGACGCCAAACTTATTCTCAGTCAAGATAAAGACCTTTCCACCGAACGCGGCAAAGCGCTGCGGACGCTGCTTTACTTGTTCGAGAGGGACGCGGCGGTTCTCAATCTCCGCTCTGGATAACTTTTTCCTTGGTTTCGGGCGCGGGCGTCGTCTCCGTGTCGTCCGCACTCGTGACGGGTCGGCCGGTTTTCGGATCGAAAGCGGGCGTCACCATACCAACCGAGATTACCATTTTGACTGCCTCATCGACCGGCATGTCGAGGGGAATCAAATCCTTCTCAGGTACATAGAGGAGAAAACCCGATGTCGGGTTCGGCGTTGTCGGAACATAAACGTTGACGACATCCTCCGGCGTCCGGTGTTGAACCTCGCCCGTTGTCCGGCCCGTGATAAAGCCGATGGTCCAGAGGTCGCGCCGAGGATACTCCACGAGAACCGCCTCTCGAAACGCCTCGGACTGGTCGCGGAAGACCGTCTCCAAAATCTGTTTAGAAGCGCTATAGATGGACCGGACGACAGGCATACGGTTGACGATATTTTCGCCTGTACGGACCAAAAACCGGCCAAGGAAGCCGGCAGTCAGCGCGCCGACTAAGGTTATGGCGATAACCAACACGACCACACCCACGCCGGGCACGCTCAAGGTAACGCCGAAATAGTCCTGAATGTAGGTGTTTGGGTTCCAGTGCGCCGGTATGAGCGGCACAATATGGCTATCGACGAAATCGATGAACCAGAGGGCCAATGCGATCGTTACCGCAATCGGCGCCATCACCAGAATGCCGGCGAAGAAATACGCCCTTAATTTTCCGAGGACCCCAACCCGCAACACCGCTTTTGCGCGCCGCCGACGTGATTTTCCTACAACCTTATGCTCTTCCAATATAATTCCTCTAAATATGGAATCCGCTTAGCGCGGCCTCCTTATACAGGCAGCCATAGCATACACAACAATCGGCATAAATCGTGCGTGCTGATTTGTCGCTTCAACCATCGGTCTAAACCAGGGGCCGGACCGACGAATAAAAGGATTATCAGCCCATTCCGGACGCTATTTTAAAATCAATCGCGACAGCGGTGCCGCCGTATGAAATTCATCAAACCGAGGTCGAACAGTTCGCCCGGCGGCTTTTTGCCAGTCGTCCAAAGACCTTTGAGCGGTTGGCCGGCGCCTATGCCAATGCGGGCATCGATAAACGCTATTCCTGCGTTCCGCTGGAATGGTATGAGCAACCGCATGGATGGAAGGACCGAACGGAAATCTTCGTTGAAAGCGCGCTCGACCTATTGGCGGGCGCAGCGCAGCAAGCCATCGAAGACGCGGGGCTGGTAACCGCAGATATCGACGGCATTGTGACGGTCTCGTCCACCGGGCTGGTGGTCCCAAGCCTGGACGCTTTACTGATGGAGCGAATGCCATTTCGTCGCGATGTACACAGATTGCCTATCTTCGGTCTGGGATGCGGCGGCGGTGTCCTCGGTCTATCGCGAGCCGCCGCCCTCGCCCAAGCCCAACCCGGATCCCGTTGGCTCTTTCTGGTCGTTGAGCTGTGTGGAATCACGTTCAGGGGCGCCGATCTCTCCAAGAGCAACATCATCGCGACCGCCTTATTCGGCGATGGCGCGGCCGCGGCCGTTGTACAGGTGGATACAGCTGGTAAGCGGTTGGCCAGCTGGGGTGAACATTGTTGGCCGGATTCGTTGGATGTTATGGGTTGGAATATCGAAGAAGATGGCTTCGGCGTGCAATTCAGTCGCGATATTCCACAACTCGTAAGGTCGCAAATGCGCGAAGCGGCGGATCGTTTCCTGGAAAAGTCATCGTTGCCATTCACACGGCTGGATCATTTCGTCTTCCATCCCGGCGGTGCGAAAGTTCTCAGCGCCCTTGAAGAGGCTTTTGATATTCCACCGCCGGGGCTCGAACTCGCCCGTGACGTCTTACGCGAATACGGCAATATGTCGGCTGCGACCGTGCTTTTTGTATTGGAGCGCACGTTGGCACAGCAACCGGATGGGGTCAGCCTCATGGGCGCATTGGGCCCCGGTTTTACGGCCGGTTTTTTGGTGATGGACGATCAATGAGTATCGGTCTTCCGCAATGGATTGTGCTCGCCGTCGCCTTGCTCCGGGTTGCAGAGCTTGTCTACGCGCAACGAAACACCAAACGGTTACTGGCGAACGGCGGCCGCGAGTTCGGACGCGGACATTATCCGCTCTTTGTTGTCTTACATGGCGGCTGGCTGTTGGCACTTTTCTTTAGTGTTCCGAGTTCGGCTGACGTTGATCCCTTTCTTTTGATATTCTTCGGCCTTTTGCTCTGCGGACGGGTATGGGTGATTGCGACACTTGGACCTTATTGGACGACAAGGGTGATCTCATCGCCGGAATTTCCACTTATTCGCAATGGCCCGTATCGGTTCGTACGCCATCCCAACTATTGGGTTGTCACAGCAGAAATCGCGGTATTACCGCTGTGTTTCGGTGCACGGCAATGGGCCGTCGTTTTTTCGGTCTTGAACGCCGCACTTCTGTGGTGGCGCATACGGATCGAAAACGAAGCTTTGGGCCAGCGCGAAGGCTAAGGGGCTGCGCTATGAGAACAAGCACGATAGAATTGTGGAAACGCTGACTCGATTATCCTGGTTGGACGAACTAATGTCATTAACCACAAAAACCTTGGTCACTCGGCTCGCATCGTTGGGGACGTAATATGGCGGAAACAGAAAATGCTTCGCTGGCGAGCATCGAGCTGCTTTCCGACCTGCCGGCGAAGGCGCTCGAAGATCTCTCAAAGCGATGCAGCTGGCGTACGTTCCAAATAAATGAACAAGTGATCGATCGGCAAAGCGATAGTTGCGATCTTTGCTTCATCGTCAAAGGCCGTGCGCGCGTGGTCAACTATTCGCTCTCGGGCCGTGAAGTCACCTTTGACGATCGCGAAGGCGGTGCCTATTTCGGCGAGCTGGCCGCCCTCGATGGCGAGCCACGGTCTGCCAACGTCGTTGCCTTGGAAGAGACGGTCGTTGCCAGCCTTTCGCAGGAAGGGTTTCACGACCTTCTGCACAACTATCCGCAAGTCGCGGTTCGCATCCTACGGAACCTTGCGAAGATCGTGCGTATTTCGACGGACCGGATCATGGACCTCAGCACATTCGGCGCAAACAACCGCGTTCACGCAGAATTGCTGCGGTTGGCCAAGCCCGGCATGAAGGACGACAATACCGCCGAAATCTCACCCATCCCCATCCATGGCGATATCGCGAGCCGCGTCAGTACCACGCGAGAAACCGTGGCGCGGGTTTTCAGTGATCTTACCCGAGAAGGCATCCTGCAGCGCGACCGCGATGCCCTAGTCATACTTGATGTCGAAGCGCTGACGGATATTGTCGAAACAGTGCGCGGTGAGAGCGATTAGTCGATTGACCAAGCGGCTCCACGTCCATATGTTCTCCCCGCCGCAGCCGATATGAACCAGGCGCCGCTGTGGGCCCGTAGCTCAGCTGGTAGAGCAACTGACTTTTAATCAGTAGGTCACAGGTTCGAACCCTGTCGGGCTCACCAATAAAAACAAGGGCTTAGAGGTAAATTAGAAATCGCCTCTAAGCCCTTTTTTCATTTGGGGGGCACGTGGGGGCAGAATTAGTTGCCATTTGACGTCCGCTCCAGCCATTCCTTCGCACTTTCACCTGGCAGCCGATCCTCAAGATACCGCTCCCGGAGCGTCTGGATCGCCAGGTTATAGAAAGCAATCGCGTCCTCGGCCCAGTCGTAATCGTCATTCATACGGCTTCGACCACACCTCATATTGGCAGCGGCTCGCGTTCGGGCTTTCCCATATCGAGATCGCCAGGGCTCGATCAGGAGACCCGCCCTTCCCCAGGTAATCTTCTCGCCAATTAAGATTGATGAACCTGGCCGGCCGGTGACGGTGGAACTGCTCCCAACCTTTCTTGCACGCCCATAGACGTTTTGGGCACACAAGGACCATACGCTCGACGCCGATCGCGAACGCGTGATCGATGAACGGGCGGATCATTTTGAAGGGTGGATTGGTCATGAGATGTGGGCACGGTGCTTCCTTGAAATCAAAGAAGTCCTGCCCCTGATCGAGGTCGGTGGCGATCACTTTGTAGTCGCGTGTCTGGAGAGCCTCGACAAGTCGGAAGTCGCCCGCGCACGGCTCCCAAACGTAGAGCGACTCCCACTCCGAATAGTTAGCTAATAGTTTAACTATACTATGAGGAGTGGGATAGAAGTCATTCTCATTTCTCACCTTTTGCCGCTCGTATGCGCTGCCGCAGATCTCCATAGTCGATGACCAGGCGTTTCAGTGCCGAGCAATCGCTGACGTT
>PAZH01000063.1 GCA_002716125.1 Rhodospirillaceae bacterium | reverse complement strand
TCAACGGCAGATAACCGATGGTGTCGCCCAGCGGTTTCTCCAACTCGAGAATCGCCCAGTCCTTGGTCAGGTCTTTCTTGATGGCGGCAAGGTTCGGGTCGGAAAGGCGATAGGACTTTACTTTCGAATGGTCCAAATAGTCCGAAAGAGAGTAGGCCGCGAGATAGACGATCGACTTGGGATGCGCCCAACGGCGGGTCTGCTTGTTCCAAAAGCAATGGGCCGCCGTTAACACCTTGTTCGGGGCGATCAGCGTCCCGCTGCAAAATCCAACACCGCGCGTGCGCACGTTCACACGGCCGATCGCACTCCAGGGAAATTTCTGGGTCCGCTCGAGTTTGCGGTCGTCGGTCCCGCGAATGCCCTTGAGACCGGGTTTGTCCGCGATTGCGACGTCCGTCATGCCGACGGCGAAGAGGATGACCAATAGTATTGCACGCAACATGTCACGGCACCTTCCGATTGAGCTTGGGGATTATCCGCAATTTGGCCTGAAATGACAGGCGGCCCTTGCGGGGATCTGGGAATCGATCCAACTTTTTATTCAAAGGAAGGCCCCGATATGCGACGATGGGGCAACACACCCGCGTAACGGGTCCAATCGAGAGAGACAGGAAGACCGCCATGCGTACGTATCTGCATATCAATCTGAATGACCGCACCGTCGAAAAAGAAGAGATGGAGGGTGAACAGCTTGCACGCGCCGGCCGCTATCACATCGTGAAGACAATGCTGGACCGCAATCTGGCGGAAGTCGATCCGTTGGGGCCGGACAATCCGCTCATTTTCTCGGCCGGCCCCTTCGCCGGTTCGAACTTCTCGAACGCCAACCGCATCAGTGTCGGCTGCAAGAGCCCGCTGACCGGCGGAATCAAGGAATCCAACGCGGGTGGCACCTTTGGCTTTGCGCTCGGTCAGTTGGAACTCTCGGGTTTAACCCTCTACGGCCAGTCCGACGAATGGGTTGTCATGTACATCCCGAAGGAAGGCGAGATCGAATACATGTCCGCCGAACCTTATATGGGCAAGGGTGCATTCGAGACCGCGGATATGCTGCACGAGAAGTTCGGCACGAAAGTCAGCCTCTGCATTTGCGGGCCGGTTGGCGAATATGGCGGGCTGATCTCCGGCATCGCTTTCACCGACCCGGAAGGCCGGCCGACCCGAATCTCCGCGCGCGGCGGTGTCGGCGCCGTGATGGGCTCCAAGAAGGTCAAAGCCATCGTCATCGACCGCCACAAGATGCCGCAATTCCACGACCGCCGGAAGGTCATGGACTCGGTGAAGCGTTACGGCGGCATGCTGAACGAAGACGCGGCGATCAAGAACTTCTCCATGCTCGGCACCGCCATGGTCGCCGACATGACCAACCACATGGGCGGCCTGCCGGTGAAGAACTTCTCGGGCGGCCAGATCGTCGACACCAATGTCGAGACCCACAAGATGGGCGGCGATTTCATCCGCGAGCAGAACCTGGAACGGGCCGGCGAGACAACGCACGCCTGTATGCCGGGCTGTCAGATCCAATGCTCGAACGTCTATGCGGATAAGGACGGCAATGAACTTGTCTCACCGCTCGAGTACGAAACCATCGGCCTGCTTGGCACAAATTGCGGCATCAAGGAGCCGGACGATGTCGCCAAGCTGAACGCCATCGCCAACGACCTCATCATTGATACCATTGAGACGGGCGCGATGATCGCCTTGCTGATGGAAGACGGTCAGGCGGACTGGGCCGATGTCGAATTCATGGAACAGTGCTTGGCCGATATCCGGGCGGGTAACGAGCGCGGTCAATTGCTGGCCCAGGGCACGGCCCGCGTCGGCGAGCATTTCAACGTGAAGCGTGTGCCCGTCATCAAGAAACAAGGCATCAGCGCCTACGATCCGCGCGTCATCGAGGTGACGGGCATCTCGATGATGCTGACGGCACAAGGAGCCGATCATACGGCGGGCAACCTTCCGGCTTATGACTGTAAAGACAAGACGACGGAGGAGCTGACCCGTGCCAGCATGGACATCCAAACCAACTGCGCCGCCGTCGACAGCCTCGGCATCTGCGTCTTCGGGCGCTCGGTCACCAACGTGAACCATGACTTCATCGTCGAGGCCTTGAACAACGCCCTCGGCACGGAGCTCGATTCGAAGTGGTTCTATGACTTCGGCATCGAGACCTTGAAGCTCGAGGACGAGTTCAACGAGAAGGCCGGGTTCAACGCCATCGAGGACGAACTGCCGCAGTTCTTCTATGACGAAAAGCTGGAGCCGACGGGCAAACAGGCCCGCCACCACTACGAAGAGGTCCGCCAATTGCGTGCGACCTGGTACGCGGAGCAGGCCGCTGGCGGGGATTGAGACCGGATGGCGCCGGCATAAAGTCGCGCGTTACTCCGCCGCTTGGCTGACCGCTTGCGGGACGCCGTTGACGCGGACTTCCTCTTTCAGGTTGTCGACGGTCACGTGCGTGTCGTACCAGGTCAACTTCGGGGCGGCGCCGAATTTTTCGGTTAACATCTGGACCCGTTCTTCCGTGAACCAGGCTTCAGCGGCCGCACGACTTTCCCAAAGATAGACGCCGCCCGTGCCGGTGTCGCCGTTCAGGTAGTCCTTGCGGGTGAGACCCTTTTCAGCGAGGCCGCGATAGGTCGGCGCGGTCGAGGTGCCGCCGGCGATGGCTTGTTCTTCCGTCCGTTTGGCGAGCGGGAATTGGACGACGACGATGCAATTGCTCATTGCTTCATGCTCCTGTTCTAATACGTGAATTGCCTACTTTACCGCCGAGAAGCTCGTCGGGCGCAGCATCATGTTCTCGACGCGCGCGACAATGGCGCCATCGGCTTCCGTCTGCGCGCGCTTCTCGATCCATTCGGGATCGGCTTGGAACTTCGCCCATTTCGCTTCACGGTCGGCATGGGATTCCCATTCGAGAAGGTAATAAAGCACTTGGTTCGAGGGGCCGATATCGACGGTCCAGAAACCGGCCTGACGAATATCGTGGCGCTCCCAAATTTTGAGAGTGATCGTGTCGAAGCGGTTGAGCAGTGCCGGTAAGCGACCCGGCACGCAATGATAGATGCGGAGTTCGTGAATCATGTTGGCAGCCTTCTCTTTCCAAACTGGTTAGGAAAGATATAGGCCGGCGATCCAGCGCGGTTAGTAAAATCTTGCCGCGCGTTAGGCCTCGGGTTTGCGGCGCAAGGTTCCGATCCACCGGCAGACCACATAGAAGACCGGGGTGAACAACAACCCGAAGAACGTAACGCCAACCATACCCGAGAAAACAGCGGTTCCGAGGGCCTGGCGCATCTCGGCCCCAGCACCGGTCGCAATGGCCAGCGGAACCACGCCCAGGATGAAAGCGAACGCTGTCATCAGGATCGGCCGTAGGCGCGTCCGGGCGGCTTCCACGACAGCTTCGAACCGATCGAGGCCAGTTTCTTCCGCTTGTTTCGCGAACTCGACAATAAGGATCGCATTCTTCGCCGCCAGCGCGATCAGGACGACAAACCCAATCTGGACCAGGATGTTACTGTCCATGCCGCGGAGGCCTATGCCGACGATCGAAGCCAATAGGCACATCGGTACGATTAGGATGACGGCGAGCGGCAGCAGCCAGCTCTCGTACATGGCGGCGAGCAGCAGGAACACGAACACGACTGCAAGGCCGAAGGCGAAGATCGCGGTGTTGCCGGCGAGCTTTTCTTGCAGCGCCAACTCCGTCCATTCGATGCGAACCCGTCTGGCAGGACTTTCGCGGCAATTTCTTCCACACGCTGGATCGCTTCGCCGGTCGAGACGCCCGGCGCAACCGCGCCTTGGACTTCCGCCGCGCGATAGAGGTTGTAGCGCGGCACCCGGTGCGGTCCGGTGATGTCGGTGAACGTTGCGACCGACCCGATCGGTACCATCTCACCGGTCGTCGAGCGGGCGCGGAGCTTGGTGATATCGACCGGCTCGTCACGGTACTGACCATCGGCTTGAGCCGTCACCTGGAAGGTCCGGCCCAGGAAGTTGAAATCGTTCACGTAGGCTGAACCGAGAAAGACTTCCAAGGCCTCTAATACGCGTTCCACCGGCACATCCAGCATTTCTGCCTTGGTTCGGTCGATATCCGCGTAAATTTTCGGCGTTGCCGTGTTGAACAGCGTGAAGACACGGGTCAGCTGCGGGTCTGCGTTGGTCGCACCGATTAGATTTCGAGTGACTTCTTCCATTGCCTGCAACCCACGCCCGCGCCGATCCTGCAGGTAGAGTTTCCACCCACCGCCTGTGCCGACACCGCGAACCGGCGGAGGTTGCAGCAAGAAGACGAAGGCATCCTCGAGCTGGAACAGGCTGCGCTGCAGCTCGCCGAGAATTTTCCCGGCTGTAGCGCCCCGCGCGGCGCGTTCTGCGAAATCTTTCATCGGAACGAAGATCGCGCCGGCGTTGCTCGCGTTCGTGAAGGTTGCCCCGTCGAAGCCGGCAAATCCGACCGCGTTCTCGACATCCGGGTGCTTCAGGATGATGTCCGTTGCGCGGCGAATGACTTCGTCGGTTCGCGCGAGGCTAGAACCCGGCGGCAATTGCACGACGGTAATGAGATAGCCTTGATCCTGTTCTGGTATGAAGCCGGTCGGCGTCGTTTGGAATTGGTGGACTGTCAGCCCGATCAATCCGGCGTATGCGGCGAGGACGACGATCGTTACGCGCACCAACCGCTTCGTTAACCCGGCGTAGAAATTGTTGAGCTTCTCGAACAGCGCATTGAAGCCGTCGGCAAATTTACGGAACGGCAAGAGGAGGACATTTGCTTTCCCAGCCTCGGCTTCGCGATGCGGTTTGAGGAGAAGGGCACATAGTGCCGGCGATAGAGTCAGCGAGACCAGCATGGAGATCAGCGTCGCCGAGGCGATGGTTACGGCGAACTGGCGATAGAGCTGACCGGATATTCCTTCGATAAAGGCTGTTGGCAGGAAGACGGCGACCAAGACCAAAGACATGGCGATAATGGCGCTGCCCACTTCATCCATTGTCTTGTGCGACGCTTCGGCCGGACTGAGACCACGGGCGATGTAGCGCTCCACATTTTCCACAACGACAATCGCGTCGTCGACGACAATACCGATGGCCAGCACCAACCCGAAGAGCGTCAGGTTGTTAATCGAGTATCCGAGGGCGGCCATGATGAAAAACGTACCAATCAGGGAGGCCGGAATGGCGATAATGGGGATCAGCGCGGCGCGGAAGTTCTGCAGGAAGACAAGAATGACGAGCACCACGAGTATCGCTGCTTCGAGTATCGTCATGTAGACAGCGTCAACCGACTCCGCGATGAATTCCGTCGGGTTGTAGACGATTTCGTAAGCGACGCCGGTCGGAAACTCTTTCGCCAACTCGTTCATCGTCTGGATCAGCGTATCCGACGTCTCCAATGCGTTGGAGCCGGGTCGCTGAAAGATCAGGATCGGTAGGGCCGTGGAGCGTCCGAGATATCCGATTGTCGAGTAATCTTGAGAGCCGAGTTCGACATGGCCGATATCTTTTACGCGAACGGTCGCCGTACCTTCGCCACGCTTCACGACGATATTGCCGAATTGCCCGGGCGCGATCAGACGGCCTTGCGTTTCCACATTGATCTCAAACGCGCCGGGCTTCGGGACGGGTTGTTGGTTTAAGACGCCGGAGGCCACTTGT
The DNA here is from genome assembly GCA_002716125.1 of Rhodospirillaceae bacterium. GTDB lineage: Bacteria > Pseudomonadota > Alphaproteobacteria > UBA8366 > UBA8366 > UBA6544. The sequence goes on along the minus strand of PAZH01000063.1, from coordinate 30,652 downwards.
ACGTTGTTTTGCCGCAACGCATCGACGATTTCACCTGGCGTAAGGTTGAAACTGGCGGCGCGCTCCGGGTCCAGCCAAATCCGCATAGAATAGGCGCGTTCCGCAAAGACTCGCGCTTCGCCGACACCGTTGATCCGAGCGAGCCGGTCGACGATCTGCGTGCGCGCATAATTGGAGATATAAAGCTGGTCTCGGGAATCGTCGGGCGAAAGCAAGTGAATGACCATCATCAGGTCCGGCGTGCTTTTCCGGACGCTCACACCGAGCCGGCGGACGTCTTTCGGCAGGCGCGCTTCTGCGATGGCAACCCGGTTCTGAACCAGGACCTGTGCGAAATCGAGGTCGGTACCCAGCGCGAAGGTGACGGTCAAGGCAAGCCGCCCATCGCCGGTCGATTCCGACTTCATATAGAGCATGCCTTCGACGCCATTGATCTCTTGCTCCAACGGCGTTGCAACCGTGTCCGCCACCGTTTCCGCCGATGCACCGGGGTAGGTTGCCGAGACTTGAATGGTCGGCGGTGCGATCTCGGGATACTGCGCGACCGGCAGGCTCAGATAGGCGATTGCACCCAAGAGCGTAATGAGTATGGAGACAACCGTCGCGAAGATCGGATGATCCACGAAGAAATGAGTGAAACGCATGGTCTAAATCCTGATGTCGGCGGCTTAAGAGCCGGACGCGGGGCTGAGCGTGGCGTCGGGGTTCAAGGTCATTTCTTGTGGGATAACCTTTCCGCCCGGCCTCGCGCGCTGGACACCGCGCATAATGACGCGATCGTCCGCTTTGATACCGCTGCGGATGACCCGCAATCCGTTATGAATGGGGCCTAATTCCAAGACTCGCGCACCGACCGTACCTTCTGCGTCGACGACGAGCGCCAACTTCCGGCCTTGGTCGGAGATGATCGCGGCGTCGGGCATTAGGACGGCTTGATACTTGTCCGAGCCGAGCAACCGCAAACGTCCGAAGACGCCGAGCGTCAGCAAGCCGAGCGGGTTGTCGAAGATCGCTTGTCCGCGGATCGTGGCCGTTTCTGGCGACAGCTCGTTGTCGACGAAATGCATGCGGCCTTTTCGTGTGAACTCGGTCTCATCCATCAGTCGAACGTAGACGGGGTTGTCAGAGACGCGCGAAGATTCGCGGCGGCCTTCGAGATGAAGGCGGGAGTATTTGAGAAATTCCGCTTCGGAAGCCGTAAACGTGAAAAGGATCGGGTCCATGGACACGATCGTCGAGAGCAGCGTCGCTTGCGCGTTTCCGCCGTCCACATAGTTTCCGACGTCAATGCGTGTATCCGAAATTCGCCCGCGGAACGGTGCTTTCACTTTCGTAAACTCGACATCGAGATCGGCGATCCGGAGTTCCGCCAAAGCCGCAAGGACATCGGTCCGCGCGGTTTCCATTGCCGCGCGCCGCTGATCGACGAGTTCCTGGGAGATATTGTTGCGCTTTACGAGCCGTTCGGCGCGCTTCAACTCTTTCTCCGCCAAATCGAGCCTTGTCCGTGTCGCGGCCACGGCGGCGGCAGCGGCCTGGCGCTGTGCTTCGAAGGGACGGGGGTCGATGATGAATAACAATTGGCCATCGGAGACCACGTCTCCTTCCTTGAAATGTACGGATTCAAGGAAGCCTGAGACCCGCGCGACGACGTCGACGCGCTCGACGGCCTCGAAACGGCCGGTGTATTCGTCCCACTCGACGATTTCCTGGACGATCGGCTTTGCAACGGAAACCGGCAGCGGGCCTTGTTGTGCGATCGAGACCGAAGGCGCCAATCCAAAGATAGCAACTAACGCGAAGATCGACGCGACGCTTCGCTTCATGAAATTTCTCATTATCTTGAGTATCCCTGAAATCCTGACCGGACTCGTCTTGAGCCGAATTTGCAACATATGGGCGTTCATAACTTACCTTTAAAGTGTTTTATGCTGCATCGCAGCAAAATGATTCAGATCAGGAGAAATTTTCGATGCGTATCGCGCTTATCCACGCATTGCCGGTCTCGATCCCGCCGATCGAAGAGGCGTTTGAGCGGCTATGGCCGGACGCGAAGACCGTAAATCTGACGGATGATTCCTTGGCGGGCGATTTGGCCGCCGCGGGATCACTCCAGCTGGAAATGACGGAGCGCTTTCTCGCGCTTTCCCGTTACAGCGCCGCGACCGGTGCGGACGCCATCCTGTTCACCTGCTCCGCATTTGGGCCTTGTATTGAGGCCTGTGCCGCCGAACTCGATCCATTGCCTGTGCTAAAACCGAATGAAGCGTTGATCGAGGCGTGCGCCGAAATAGGCGGTCGCATGGCAAAGGTCGGATTGCTCGTAACCTTTAAGCAGACGCTCGATACCATGCCGCCGGAGTTCACGTCGGCGCAACCGGGTTTCCGATTGAAGACCGCGTTGGCAGGCGAAGCGCTCGACGCATTGTTTGCGGGGGACCGAGACGGGCATGACCAGGCGGCGGCACAGGCCGCGGCGGCGGAATTTTCCGACTGCGACGTCATCGCACTCGCGCAGTTCAGCCTCTCGCCGGCGGCATCGCTTATCGCCGAGCGGACCGGCAAGCCGGTGCTGACAACGCCGGATACTTCAGTGCTGAAACTAAAGCGGATGTTCGATTAAACGGGCTTCGCCCTTCGACCGGCGCATGCTTCGACAGGCTCAGCATGAGGATATTGATCCTGCACCTCATACTGAGCTTGTCGAAGTATGAGCCTGTCGAAGCATGCGCTATTCGAAGGGTGATCAACCTTATTCCGCTGCGACCGCTTGCTCGACGGTGGGGGCGTCGCCGGCGATGGTGGTGCGGCGCATGTCGCGGATTTCGTTGACGTCGTCGAACGCGCGGGCGCGGTGCATGGTGGAGCGGTTGTCCCAAACGACAAGGTCGTATTGCTGCCATTTGTGGGTGTAGACGAATTCGGGTCGGGTGGCGTCTTCCGTCAGATCGCGGATGAGGGAGAGACCCTCAGGGCGCGGGGCGCCAATGATCCGGCCGATATGGGCCGAAAGATAAATCGATTTCCGACCGCTGTCCGGATTCGTGCGAACCAGGCTTTGCAGGACTGGCGTGAAATTCTTCAGTTCCTCCTCGCTCAATTCGTCGAAGCCCAGCGTGCCGCGCGAATAAATCAGCGAATGCTCGCAGACCATATCCTCGATCAAATCTTTGGTTTTCTGGTCGAGCGCATCGTAGGCCGCGCGCATATCGGCGAACTGCGTCTCACCTCCCTCTTCGGTAACGATCCGGCCTGAGAGAAGCGAGTATTTCGCCGGTACGACCTTGTAGGAACTGTCGGAGTGCCAGAGGCGATTGCCGAGATTGAACATGCGGGCTCGATCGTTCCGGTCGAGCGGTTGATGATCCTTCCCTAAGTTCGACACATCGGCCATTTCGGGGCCAAGCCGGCGATCTTGATCTTTCGTGATATTGGAAATCTTGCCCGGAAGCTCCAGCTCGCCGAAATTCCGGCTAAAAGCGGTTTGTTGTTCATCGGTGATGTTTTGGCCGTGGAAAACGAGCACGCCATATTGCGCTATCCCCTCGTCGATGATCCGCACATCTTCCGCGCTCAGCGGCTCCCGCAGGTCTACGTCGCTGACCTCGCCAACAAACACAGGATGGATTTGTTTGATCTTCGCCGTCATCGGTCTCTCCGTCGAAACTTTCCGCATTATTATGCCACAGCGCGATGGCCGTTTCCCATATCGTTTATATTTAACTCGGAAGAGAAGAAAAAAGGGCATCGATCTGTGCCTTCGCCGAAGGTAGGTAAATGGATTTCAAAGGTGAGATAACGGTTGCGGCGCCGCGGGACGCCGTCTATGCGCGCATCCGAGACGCGGAGTTCTTCGTCTCCTGCGTCGAAGGCGTACGCGATCTCGAAATGATTGACGACACCCACTACACGGCAGTGATGGAAAGCAAGGTCGCCTATATCAAGGTGTCCTTCGACGTAACCGTCGAGGTATTGCGAGATGAGGCGCCGGCGCTCATTGAAGCGAAGATCGAAGGTCGGCCCATCAAACTTGCGGGTCGTCTCGCCGCGACGTCGCTGACGCGGTTGGCGGAGGCGGACGGCGGGACGAAGATATCCTATGAGACGGAATTGTCGCTGACCGGCAAGCTCGGTAGTCTCGGGCGGCCGGCGCTGACCGCGAAGGCCAAGGAAATGGAGAAACTGTTCGCCGAACGTTTGGCGGCGGCGTTCTCCGAAGGGGGAGCGTAACTCATGATGCCATTCGAATTGGCGGAACCTTCGTCGTTGCAAGAGGCGGTGGGTCTGCTGGATGCGGACGATCCAACAATCCGCCCCCTTGGCGGCGGTACCGCGCTGATGCTGATGATGAAATCGGGCCTCTTCGCGCCGAGCACGCTTGTGAGCCTGCAACGAGTGGAAGACGACTGCCGCGCCATTTCTGCGACGAGCGATGGTGCCCTGACAGTCGGTGCGCTCGCACCGCTCCGGACGCTCGAGCAGTCGTCGGACGCGCCGGTTGTTGTGCGAAAGACGATGAAAACGCTCTCGAACGTGCGGGTGCGCAATGTAGCGACTGTGGGTGGGAGCCTTGCGCATGGCGACCCGCATATGGATCTGCCGCCTGTGATGACGGCGCTTGGTGCGTCGGTGACGGTGATTGGGCCCGAAGGCACGCGGGTCGTCGCGTTGGAAGATTTGTACGAGGGCTACTACGAAACGTCATTGGCTGCGAATGAATTGATCGCTTCCCTATCGATCCCGCCGATAAACGGAACCCGGGCCGCCTATAGGAAGGTGACGACGCGGGCGGTCGACGATTGGCCCGCGCTGGGCGTGGCTGTTGCGTTGACCGGCAACGGCGATGACATCGGTGACGCCAAAGTCGTGGTGAGTGCGGCGGCCGAGAAACCGACCCGCCTCTCGGGTGCCGAGCGCGCACTTTCTGGCGCAACGATCGACGACAACGTGTTGCGATCCGCCGGGGATGCCGCGGCTGACGAGGCAGAGCTCATTTCGGATCCGCAAGGCAGCGCGTCGTACAAACGCGAATTGTTGCGGGTGACGGTGGGCCGGGCAGTTCGCGATGCAATCGCAGGGGAGGCCGGCTAATGGCAATGCAAACGACGATCATCGGGCAGTCGGTTCCGCGCCTCGAATCCAAGGACAAAGTGACCGGCCGGGCGGAATACATTCACACCATGCAATTGCCGGGCATGTTGCACGCCAAGGTCTTTCGCAGCGACGTTCCGCACGGCCGGATCAAATCAATCGATACCGCGGACGCGGCAGCCGTTCCGGGCGTCTTCGGCGTCTATACCGGCGAAGACATCAAAACGGTTATTCCGGAGCCGTATTATGGCCCGGCGTTTCACGATCAACCGATCCTGGCGCTCGACAAGGTGCGGCATGTCGGCGAGCCGGTTGCCGTGGTGCTGGCAGAAGATCCGCATGTCGCGGAAGAAGCGACGCAGCTGATCTACGCCGAATTCGAGGAATTGCCGGCGGTCTACGACGAGATCGAAGCGCTCGACTCCGAGGCTATCGTTCACGATGAATTAAAGCCAGCCGGCACCTTCCCGGATTTGAAGCATCTGGCGGGGCGTCGCGACACCAATATTGCGCTCGACTATCACTTGCGGCGCGGCGATACGGATGCGGCATTTGCCGAGGCCGCGCATGTCTTCGAGCATACGTTCCGCACGCAACAGACGATGCATACGCCGCTCGAACCGATGGTGACCTTGGCGGAGCAGCGCGAAGGGCGTCTGATCCTGCACAGCTCCAGTCAAAGCCCGTCTTTCGTGCGAATTGAAATTTCACGGCTTTTGGGATGGCCCGAAAATAAGGTCCGCGTGCGCGTACCGTTCTTGGGCGGCGGTTTCGGGGCAAAGGTTTACATCAAGACGGAAGCATTGGCGGCGGCCATGACGCTGCTCTCGAACCGGCCGGTCAAATACGCGCAGACGATGGAGGAGCAGTTCTACACCATCACCAAGCATCCCTGTACCTTCCGCATCAAGAGCGGCGTTTCGGAAGACGGTGCAATCTTGGCGCGGGAATGCGAGGTGTGGTGGAACGGCGGTGCTTATGCCGATATCGGGCCGCGGGTGACCCAGAAATCCGGGTTCACGGCAGCGGGCCCGTACGACATCGAAAACGTCACAATCGATTCCTATGCGCTCTATACAAACCGGCCGCCGGCCGGCGCATTGCGTGGGTTCGGTATCCCGCAACTGGTCTGGGCCTATGAAGGGCATACGGACCTGATCGCGAAAGAGCTTGGGCTCGACCCACTGGTGTTCCGCCGCCAGAACATTTTGAAGAACGGTCGGCCTCAAGCGGTTGGCACGGAGCTCGTCGATACAGAGATCGACGGTGTGCTGGAGGAGTTGGGGCGGCGCATGAACTGGTCGACGCCGCTTGATAAAGGTGAAGGGACGGTGCGGCGCGGCCGCGGCATCGGCGTCGGCTTCAAGGCATCGATCTCGCCGACGACGTCTGTCGCCATCGTCAACGTCAACGCCGACGGCAGCGTCGTCGTGCATTGCAGTACGACGGATATGGGGCAGGGCTCGGACACGGTCATGGCGCAGATTGCGGCGGAAGTCCTCGATGTGCCGATCGAAACCGTGATCGTTGTCCACCCGGATACGGACGTGACACCCTATGACATGTCGACGCTCGGTTCCCGCTCCACTTATCACATGGGGCATGCGGTCCGGCTTGCGGCGACCGAGGCACGGGACAAGCTCGCTGCGATGGCAGATGAACTCGGCCTGCCGGATGGCCACAACGTACCTGTAAAAGAGCTCTTCATCCGGAAGTTCGGCATGCAGGCGGGCAATGTCGTCGGGAGCGGCGACTACAAACCGCCTTATGCTCCTACCGATCACGACACCGGGCAGTCGCCGAACGCGACGCCCTATTGGATGATCGGCGCGACGGGGGTCGAAGTCTCCGTCGATACGGAAACGGGGCATGTGACCATCGACCGGATGGTGAATGTGGCCGATCTCGGCACGGCTTTGAACCCGGAGATCGTGGCGACGCAGCTCTCGGGCGCGGCAGTGATGCAACTCGGCTTCACCATGACCGAGGATATGGTCTATGACGCGGGGCAGGTGACGAACGCCAATCTCGCCGACTATAAGATTCCCGGCTTCTTCGATATTCCCTTCGATATGGAGAACGCGGTCGTCGAAGCGGAACAAAAGAGCGGTCCGTTCGGCGCCAAGGGTGTTGGCGAGTCCGGCACCTTCGGCGTCTCGCCGGCGATTGCGAGCGCCGTCGACGACGCGGTTGGCGTCCGGATCACCGATATGCCGCTGACGCCCGAGAAGGTGTTCCGGGCCCTAAGAGACGCAGCGGGCAATCCGCTGGAGGAGGCGTGAGATGAGTACCGAGAAACGCACGATTAATTTCACGCTGAACGGCCGTGAGGTCGCCGCCGAGGTGCGGCCGCAATGGAACATGGTGGAGATGCTGCAGAACGTCTTCGGCCTGACGGGGGCGCGCGAGAGCTGCGGGCAAGGTCTCTGCGGCTGCTGTACGGTCTTGATCGACGGCAAGGCAACCACGGGCTGCTTGCAGCTGGCGGCGTTGGTCGATGGCAAGGACGTGCAGACCATCGAAAGCCTGGAGGTCGACGGCGAATTGAGTCCGGAGCAGCAGGCTTTCATCGAGACCGGCGGTTTCCAATGCGGTTACTGCACGCCCGGCATGATCCTAATGACCAAGAAGCTGCTGGATGAGAATCCGGAACCCACGGACGACGACGTGCGGCATTATCTGTCGGGCAACCTCTGCCGTTGCGCCGCCTATCCGGAAATCATTGACGCGGTGAAACGCGCGGGTGAGCTGCGAAAGGCATCGTAGATGATTTCGGGGTATGATCCGCCGCCTTTGCCGGATACACATTATCTCGATAATTGAATTTTTACCGACGAGACGATTTTCCGGCAGGAGCTGAAGGACATCTTCGAGCGGGTTTGGCTGTTCGTTTGCCAGGAGAGCGAGCTTGCGGCACCGGGCGATTACCGGGCGACCACCGTTGCGGGAAAACCGTTGGCTCTACGAGCAGCACCGGGTGTTGCTCGATACGCGAAAATTGGAACCATTTACGCATCTTCCATTGTAGGGGCTCGCGCGCGTTTCTGGCCTGCGGATTGGTCGAGTTCGGGCCTGATGAAGTGACGATCGTTTTCCAATTATATGAAAAAAGAGAATTATGAATTCAATTTTTCGATATTTATATTCGTAATCAGATAAATATATCCTCCGATCAATGCGATACGTTGAGGAAATGAGTAGATGACGTGTTATTCCGTTTTAGCTGTCACACCAATCTCGAATGAATGGGTTCCCGCCTATATCGGACCCGCCAATAAGCTTGTCGCAAAATATGGCGGTACCTATCTTGCCCGTACGGCGACGCACGAAAGGCTCGAAGGCGACGGTGAAGAGGCGGCGCTCCGCATCATTATCGAGTGGCCTTCCGAAACGGCGGCGAAAGCCTTCATGAACGATCCGGAATACGTGCCGCATCTTGAAGCCCGCACGGCGGGATCGATCAGTCATCACTTTCTCATTGCGGGAAAAGATGACCTTTCAGAAAGTTGAATTTAGCTTCAGACGGAACTTAATTGGATGTCAAAAAGAATTCTCATAACCGGTGCGACGGACGGCATTGGTCTCGAGACGGCCAAGCGACTTGCCGCGGAAGGCCACACACTGCTGCTACACGGTCGGAATCCCGCAAAACTGACGGACGCGGAAAATATCCTCTCCGACCTGCCCGGTTGTGGGGTCCTTGAAACCTATATCGCAGATTTTTCCCGAATCGCCGATGTCGAAGCGCTGGCGAATTCTATTTCGGCAGCGCATGAAAAACTGGATGTCCTGATTAACAATGCGGGCGTCTATAAGATGCCCGACCCGATGACGCCGGACGGCATGGACGCACGCTTCGTGGTCAACACGCTTGCGCCGTATTTGCTGACCAAGCGATTGCGACCTTTGATGAGCGCGGACGCCCGGATCGTCAATCTGTGGTCTGCCGCACAGGCGCCAGTGAATGTCGATGCGCTTTTGGGGCGTGTGCGCGTTGGTGACATGGATGCCTATGCGCAAAGTAAGCTCGCGCTTACCATGTGGTCGCGCCAGATGGGCCTTGAGTAAGGCGGCCCGCTCGTCGTGGCGGTCAATCCCGGCTCGCTCCTGGCCAGTAAAATGGTGAAGGAAGGATTCGGCGTTGCCGGCAGCGACCTCAGCATCGGGGCCGACATTCTGGTGCGGGCGTCGTTGTCCGATGAATTCGCAGACGCGTCCGGTGCCTATTTCGACAACGATGCGGGACACTTTGGCGATCCCCATCTAGACGCACTGGATTCCGAGAAATCCGCGCGTATCGTGGAAGCGATCGAAGAGGCCTTACGCCGACTAACATAACGATAAGCTCGGAGTTTGAATCGTGCGTCTTGGAATTATCGGAACAGGTATGATTGCCGCGTTCCATGCAAAGGCCATTGCGGCCATGGACAACGCTGAGCTTGTCGCCGCCTATGCGCGGCGGGCGGATATCGCGGATCAGTTCGGCACGGCGCACGGATGCGCGGCTTATAGCGACCTGGACGCGTTCTTGGCGTATGGTGGGCTTGATGCCGTGACGGTCTGCACGCCGAGCGGAGCGCATTTAGAGCCGGTGAAGGCCGCCGCCGCTGCGGGCAAGCACGTCATTTGCGAGAAGCCGCTAGAGGTGACCACAGAACGGGTCGACGAGATGATTGACGCGTGCGCGCAAGCGGGTGTGGGGCTCGCGGGTATTTTCCCGCGCCGCTTCAGTCCGGCGACGTCGGTTCTCAAACAGGCCGTCGACGCCGGCCGGTTCGGCCGAATCAGTCTCGCCGAAGCGACGATCAAATGGTGGCGGACGCAAGAATACTACGAAAGTGGTGCTTGGCGGGGCACATGGAACCTCGATGGCGGTGGCGCTTTGATGAACCAGTCGATCCACACGATCGACCTCCTGCTGCACCTCATGGGTGACGCGCAGAGGGTCCAAGCGGATGCGGGGTTGCTCGCCCATAGCGATATCGAGGTCGAGGATACCGCCGCGGCGATCATGCGTTTCGAGGGTGGGGCGCTCGGCGTCATTCAAGGCTCGACCGCGTGTTGGTCGGCGGCGGGACATCCGGCGGAAATTCAGATTTGCGGCGACCGTGGCTCGGTGTTTATGACCGACGACAAGTTCCGCGTTTGGGAGTTCGCCGACGAGACGCCGGAAGACGCGGAAATTCGCGCGACCTACAGTATCGATGCGGGCGGTGCGGGCGCGGGAGCCGCCGATCCGTCGGCGATCGATTTCAGCGGCCACCAGCGAAATTTCGAAGATGCGCTCGCGGCGTTCCGCGAAGGACGCTCGCCCATGGTCGACGGCCGTGAAGGCCGCCGCGCGGTCGCGCTCATTCGTGAAATCTATGCGGCGGCGGAACGCGCCGCCGTCTAACCGTGTCCTTGCCGTAAAAGGTAGGCAGCGCCGGAGCGGTCGTTGATCGACGGTTCTTCGCCGAAAATTCGCTCCTTCGACTGCGCGAAGAGCGCCCGGTTTGCGCCGAGTGGCGCCAGCTGCCGAGCGCGGTCCATCGTCTTGTCGAAGAGGCTGTCCATGTCGGCCACGTCTTGGACGAAACCGGCGGCCTTTGCCTCGGGGCCGGTCCAGCGTCGCGCGAGCTGCACTGTGTCAAAGAACGCGCTGCCCGACATCTTATGCCGGAAAAGCGATAGCTCCGCGTCGGGAATCGCCATGCCGATTTGGATTTCATTGGCGCACAGGTAACCGCGATCCTCCCGCATCATCCGGACGTCGTGGCAGAGCGCCATCATGAAGCCCGCGCCGAAACCATGGCCGTTGACCGCGCAAAGGGTCGGCATCGGGAAGGTGATCAATTTATCCATAAGCGCGAAGAATTCGTCACCGAAAACGGATTTGTCGCCGCCTTCGCCGTCGCCCTCGCCGCGCCGCCAATCGAGATCGAGGCCGTTCGAGAAGAACTTCGGATCGCTCGACCGTGTGACCAAGGCCGCCGGCCCCTCCGATGCCAATGCTTCGTCGAGCCGCGCGTCAAACGCGCGTGCGAAATTGGTATTCCATCGGTTCTCGCCCGCATCCATGGTCAGAACGAAAACATCGCCGTCGCGTTCCAGATTGATCATCGTCGCCTCGTGTTTGTTTCTCACTATTACCTAGTCGAAAGGAGCAGGTATGGCCACGTTTCAGATGCGATAAATCGCCTTATGTCATTAGGGATGCGGAAGAGGAGGTTGATATGTACACGGTCTTTCCGACGGGCACGACGATCTACAATCCGGAGAAATGTTTTAACGGTTATACGCTCTATCCTTCCAAGACTCCGGGTGTTGGCGCCGTTCTCGTGGATATGAACGGCGAGGTCGTTCGGACCTGGCCGAATTACATGAGTTTCATGATCAATCTCCTGCCGGGCGGGACCTTACTTGGCGGGCAGATTGGCCGGGTGTCGAAAGTCTACGATCACAATTGGGGCGCCGACGACGTCGTTCAGGAAACGTGGGACGGTCAAGAGGAATGGCGCTTCGATAAGGCGGACGAGATCGACCTCGGGGACGGACCAATGTGGTCGGCGCGCCAGAACCACGACCTTGTTCGGGAAGGTTGTCCGGTCGGCTATTACGTGCCGGGCATGACGCCGATGGCCGAAGGCGGGCGCACCTTGATGTTGAGCTACCGCAGCGGTAATTGGCCGGAGGTCACCCGCGATTATCTTGTCCGTGCGACCCGGATGATCGAAGTGACCTGGGATGGCGAGATCACGTGGGATTGGATGCCGGCCGAGAATATCGATCAATTCGGCCATTCCGAGGCGGCGCGGAACGCAATGATGCGCCGCTGTCGCGCCTCCCATGGCGTGTTCCAGAACACTTGCTCTTACGTTGGGCCGAACAAGTGGTTCGATGCGGGGGACGAACGGTTCGACCCCGAGAACATCATTACCGATGACCGCGGCACGATGCTTTACATCATATCAAAGAAGACCGGCGAAATCGTTTGGAAGGTGGGACCCGAATACGGTATGGACCCCGCACTGAAGGCGCTCGGTACCATCATCGGTCCGCATCATGCCCATATCATTCCGAAAGGTCTGCCGGGGGCGGGCAATGTCCTGGTCTTTGACAATGGCGGTGCAGGCGGATTCGGCAATCCGAATCCCGGGGCGCCGGACGGCACGTGGAACGCGCTCCGCGATTGCTCGCGGGTCTTGGAAATCAATCCGGTGACGCTCGAGTTGGTTTGGGAATTCACGGCTCTGACGCAGGGCTATCCTTGCGAGGGCGAAGACATGAGCCGGTTCTACAGTCGCTACAAGAGCGCGGCGCAACGCCTACCGAACGGCAACACATTGATCACGGAATCCCATTGTGGACGGATCTTCGAGGTGACGCCGGAATGCGAAACGGTTTGGGAGTATATCAGCCCCTATAACCTGTCGAAGACGGAAGGGCTTTTCTTCAGTGATGTCTTCCGCGGCTACCGTTTTCCGTATGAGTGGGTCCCGCAGCTAGAACAGCCGACGGAACGCGCCGTTGTGCCGCCAAAGCATAGCGAGTTTCGCATTCCGCCGGTCGGCGAATAGGCGGGGCGCGCTTTGCTTGCCAAACGAAAGGCCTGTTCCTACCATCTGAAACAACGATTGATCCTGAATGGGGAGAGGAGAGGGATATGAGTGCGGAACCTATCGATAATTCATTGGTGCAACCGGACAACGAGATTGCGGTCGCGAAAGCCGACAACCCGGAGATGGTGCCGGGACGGCGCGATTTCCTGCAGTACCGCGAACTCGGCGTGACGAAGGCGAGCGAAGGTAAGATTCGCGCGCAAGTCACCTCGGCCTCCGAAGGTTTGTCCGAAGAGACCGGCTGGCACGTGCATCTCTGCGAAGGCCAGTTCGTCTACATGTTGAGCGGTTGGGTCGATCTCGAATTCGCAGGTGGACGCAAGGAGCGGGTCGGTCCCGGCGATTCGATCTATATCCCGGGCGGCACGCCACACAACGAGACGGCGACCTCGGATGCGTTCGAGCTTTTGGAAGTTTCGATCCCAGCCGATATGGGCACGGTTCCCTGCGATAAGCCGGACTAGGGGCCGCGCGGCACGCCATCCTTCAAGACGCGCGACAAATCGCGCTCCTCAGGATGAGGTGTTCAATTTCCGAGTTTTACTCGCCTCACCCTGAGGAGGCGCGCCAGCGCCGTCTCGAAGGGGCAGCACTCTCATCGGTTGCTGAGGGGCAGCTCTTCCAGCTTCGCGAGGACATCGTCCAGCGAACTTACGGCGGACCAGCCGACCCGCATCATTTCGATGGCCGGGTCGTGGAGGTTCGGCAAGGTCGTGCCCGTGCAATCTTCGACGACAATCGGCATATAGTCGCGGAAACTCGCATCCTTTGATGTGGCAGCGACACACTGGTTTGTCAGCACGCCAGTAAAGATGACGGTCTCGGCCTTCAGGCTTCGGAGGATGACGTCGAGGTTGGTCGCGAAATAGCCGCTGAGACGTGTTTTTTCGACATACCAGTCGTTTGGCTGCGGTTCGAGGTCTTCGAGGATTTCATACCCCCAGGTGTTTTGGCGGAGGCCGCCGTCCTTAAGGAACGGGCGCAGGCGCATGAACGGGCCGCCGTCTTCGACACCTCGGGTACCGTGCCGCGTCCAGATGATCGGCACGCCGCGCCGGCGGGCCTCGTGTGTCAGTTTGGCAATCGGCTCGATCACCCGTCGCATATGCCCGATGTCGATCCCGTTCTGCGCATAATGCCCGTCGGGATGCAGGAAATCGTTCTGCAAGTCGATATGGACGATGGCGGTGCGCCCCGCCACCAGCGGTACGTCAATCTCTTCAAAAGGCGTTTCGCCGTCCACGGCAATGTAATCGGTCATATGTGAATTCTCTAAAACCTATAGGGTGAGGCGTACTCACCGACGCCAATCGGAATAGATAGTAAGACGAAGTTTCTTCAAAGCGAAATCCGGGAAAAGACCGTTATGACGAAAACCGCTGCCTATGTCCTTGCCGCCACCCTCGATAAGCATGGTGTCGATGTCGCCTATTGCGTACCGGGGGAGAGCTATCTGCCGCTGACCGATGCTCTCATCGACTTTCCGAACATACAGCTGGTGGTCTGCCGTCACGAGGGCGGTGCCGGTTTCATGGCGGCGGCGCATGCGCGGCTGCGGAACGAAGTCGGCGTCTGCGTCATCAGTCGCGGTCCCGGTGCCATGAACACGGCGATTGCACTGCACGTCGCGTATCATGATGCGGAGCCGGTCGTCTTCCTCGTCGGGCAGGCAGAGATGGACGAACTCGGCCGCAACGCGCTGCAGGAAATGAATTACTCGAAGACGTTTTCCGATACGGCGAAGATGGTGATCGAAGTGATCGATCCGTCCCGGATTGCGGAATCCGTCGCCCGAGCCTTCCATGTGGCGCAGGCGGGCACACCGGGGCCGGTGGTCGTCGTGCTGCCGGAGGACATCCTCTACGGCCCTTCGGATGCAGAGCCGCTCGGCCCGCGCAAGAAGGCGGTGACGGGTCCCTCGGCGGCGGACAAAGCACAGGCCTTGGAGATGTTGCGTTCCGCGCAGAAGCCCTTGGTTATCGCCGGCGGGCGGTTACATGGCGCTCAAGCGCTCGGCGACTTCACCAAGTTTGCCGAGGAATTCCAGCTGCCGGTGGCAACGTCGCAGCGCCGTTTCCACGTCTTCGATAGTCGTCATCCGAATGCCGCCGGCCGTCTTTTCAACCGCGCGCCGGGTGAGATGTTGGAGGCCATGAAGGAAAGCGACCTTTTGTTGGTGCTTGGGGAGCGGATCGGCCCATCGATGAGCCAAGGCTATACGTTTCCGCGGGCGCCGAAGCCGGACCAACCGATGATCCATGTCTGGCCGAGTACGGAAGAGGTGGGGCGTAATTACGAGCCCGAGCTTGGGATCGGATGCGATCCGCACGAGTTCATCAAGGCGATGATGGCCGAAGGGGCGGGCGACCTGCCTGCGGGCCGCGCCGAATGGGTGCAACGCCTCAATACGGTTCACAAGGAGGTCATGAACTGGACGCCGGTCTCCTCCAATGACGGCGTTGTGTTCGGACACGTTATTACAGCAATCGACAAACATATGGAGAAGGACGCGGTCGTGACATGCGACGCCGGCAATTTCTCAAGCTGGCCGTCCCGTTTCCTCAACATGGGGCAGGAGAATATGTTCATCGGCGCCACGGTCGGTGCGATGGGACCGGGCGTGCCGTCGGGCGTGGCGGCAGGCCTCTCGACGCCGGGCCGTCAGATCGTTGTCTTTGTCGGCGACGGCGGCGCGATGATGACGGGCAACGAATTGGCGACGGCCATTCAATATGGCGTGCCGATCAAGATATTCGTTTCCAACAACAATGCGTACGGCACCATTCGCATGCATCAGGCGAAGGCCTTTCCAGGGCGGGTGACATCGACCGAATTGGTGAACCCGGATTTCGCCGCCTGGGGCGAGGCCTTCGGTGCGAGAGGATTCAAGATCGAGACGGAAGCGGAAGTCGATGAGGTCGTCGCCGAAGCGATGGCCCACGATGGCCCGTGCGTCATCGAAACCCGCGTGAGCCTCAATCACATCTCGCCGTCGGCACGGATCGACGAGATTGAGGCGCGGTAGGCGCCTTGTCACGGAAATGCGGAATTCGCGTGCAAAATCACCCCTATTCCGACCTTCTCCCGTCAAAAGGGCAGGGGTTTCTTCTGTACTTTTTGGTGTTCCCTCTCCCTCGATGGGAGAGCGTTAAGGTGGGGGTGACGTACCCCGATGATTCGATTATCTGAATTTGGCTTTCTCGCCCCGTTCCGGGTGCGTAGCTTCCGGTTTCAATGGCCGGCGGATCTGCTGACGTCTTGGGCGTTCGAGATGGAGATGCTCGTGCTCGGTTGGTACGTGTTGGTGACAACGGATTCGGTCATCCTGTTGACGGCATTCGGCGCGCTCGGCTTTATCGGCACATTGGTCGCACCCATCTTCGGCATGCTCGGCGATCGGCTTGGGCGACGGACAATGATTTGTTTTATGCGCGCCTATTATGGGTGTTTGGCTGTCGTCACCATGGTTCTTGGCATGACCGACAACCTGACACCTTATTTCGTTCTAGCGCTCTCGCTGATGGCGGGTTTGGTTCGGATGTCCGACCTCGTTATGCGGAACTCACTGCTTGGCGACACGATGCCGCCGGCGCATTTGGTGCGCGGCATTGGGCTGGCGCGCACAACGCAGGACACGGCGCGTATTTTCGGCGCGCTCGCAGGTGCCGGACTGTTCGCGGCTTTCGGTATCGGCAACACCTATATCGTCGTCACCGTGTTCTATGTCTTGAGCTTCCTGTTGTCGCTGGGTGTGGCGCAATCGCCGACAAAGCAGGACGGCGCGTCGCGCTGGCGAGAACTCAAGGAAGGTTTCTCCTATATCTGGAACACGCCGCGCCTCTTGGCGCTGATGTGGCTGGCTTTCTTGATCAATTTCGCGGCCTTCCCGTTCACCCTGTCTCTGCTGCCCTTCTCGGCGAAGGAGATCTACAAGGTGGCGGAAGGGGGCCTTGGCATGCTGGTTGCCGCCTATGCATCCGGCGCCTTTGTCGGCTCGATTTTGATGGCGGTAACGGGGGGTGCGCGCAAACCGGCGACCTTCATGATTTCGTTCGCGATGACTTGGTTCGCCTTATTGGCTGTCTTCGCCGTGATTACGAAACTCGAGGTCGGTCTCGCGCTGCTCTTCGTGATCGGCGTTGTGCAGAGTTTCACCATGCTGTCGATGTCGAGCCTGATCATCGGCACGGCGGCGGCGGAACTGCGTGCGCGGGTCCTTGGCGTCCGAATGCTCGCGGTCTACGGCTTGGCGATGGGCTTGCCTTTGGCGGGCGTTCTAATCGACGCCGTCGGCTATGCGGGGACGGCGTGGATTTTTGTCGCGATCGCCATTGCCGCCACCGCGGCGATCGGATTGAAGTGGCGGCGCGCGCTTTGGCCCTAATGGGACAATCTGCTAGAGTTAAACCGATATAAGGGAGAGTTGGTATGAGCGCCGAGTTGAAAGAGCTGAAAGTTCGGAAATTGGCCGAAGCCGAGGAAGTCGACTTTGGTCCGTTTTCCTCTTATCACCCGTTGGTGGCCGATGGCGACACACCGGTGCGCACCGGTATCCAAGTTTGCGAACCGGGATACGAAGCCAAGATGCATTGGCATCCCTATGTGGAAGTCTTGTTCATTATCGAGGGGGAGATGGATGCCTGGCAGGAAGGCGAGGATCCCGTCCGGCTGACGGCGGGTGACAGCATTGCAATTCCCGTCGGGATGAAACACAGCTTCCGTACGGTCGGCGATAAAACCATGCGCTTGCTCGGGATACATTCCAATCCGGATCGGGTGGTGAATTATTTGGATGGCGAGACCCGCGAACACGGGTACCCGGTTCTCGACGAGTAGTCAGGCCGCTTTTGGCCGATCCGTGGCGTCGATCACGACGCGCCACAATTTCCGTTCGTGCGGGAAGTAGTCCGCGACGGGATAGTGCAGGCAATGCACATTCTCCCATATGACAACGGTGTTTTCTTGCCAGACGACGCGGACGTGGAACTCGGGCCGTTGGACGTGTTGATATAGCTTCTTTAAGAGCGCGTCACCCCCGGCCGTCGGCATCTCGACAATACTGCGGCAATAGATCGGGACGTTCACAAAGAGGAACCTTCGGCCATTGTCGGGATTGAGACCGACCAAAGGATGGACAACGGGCGGCGCCTTGGCCATTGCTTCCGCTTCTTCCTTGGTATGTCGGCGCTTGGTGTTTTGAGTGGTCGTCACCCGGTGATAGCACGTGAGCCCCTCGACGGCGCTCTTCATCCGTTCGGAAAGACCGTCATACGCCGCTTCCAAACTGGTGAACAATGTATCGCCGCCGACGGGCGGTAGGAGCCGGGCATAAAGGGCCAGGACGGGTGTCGGCAGATCACGGAAAGAGTGGTCCATATGCCAGAAATTGATCCGCTGGCGTTCGTCTGGGCGAATATGAATCGCGCCGACTTCCGGCGGGTGTCCCGCGTCGACGTCCATGTCCTCCTTCACCGGCGTACCGAAGATCTGCATAAAATCTTTGTATTGATGGGGTGTGAGTTCCTGATCGTGAAAAACCAAGACTTTACGGTCGATAAGGGCTCTTTTGATTTCCGATGCGGCATGTGGGCTCGGCTGACGAAGATCAACGCCGGAGATCTCCGAGCCGACATTGACGGTCATTGGTTTGACGTTGATATGCTCGTACGAATCCATGCGACGCTTACCGATTCCGCTTTGATAATTCATCGACAAGGCCTGCAAAGAGCTGGGCACGCGGCACCAGGGAGGAAACCGACAAGTGTTCCTGCTTGGTATGGACGCCACCGCCGACAACGCCGAGACCGTCCAGCGTCGGAATACCGAGGGCGCCGGTAAAGTTACCGTCGCTGCCACCGCCGAACTGGCCGGCGCCGAGATTGAGGCCGACATCGCGGGCGACACGCTGCGCCACCTCGAATAGCTCCTCCGTGGCCTCATGCATTGTGAACAAAGGTCGGATTGGGCCCGGTTCAACCTCGAGCCGCACCTCAGGGTCGGGGGAGGCGAGACCGCTCATTCGCTCTTGAACTTCGGCAAAAGCTTCTGGTGTCGGGGCAACGCAAAGGACTTCGGCGTGGCACGCCGTCGGGATGACATTGACGAAATTACCGCCCTCGATCACGCCGACACGGAAGGTCATTTCCCGGTCGACATCGCTGAAGCCTTCAACCTCGGCAATGAGCTGCGCCATGACACTGATCGCACTTCGCCCGACGCCCTTGGCGACGCCGGCATGTGCCGGCCTTCCGTAAGTGTGAAGTTTGTACCGCAAGAAGGCATGTCGTCCGGTCACGAATTTGTCGGGTTTTCCCGGTTCCGGTACCAGGACGTAGCGGTGCGCTTTTGCTTCTTCCTCGATCAAGGCTTTTGTGGAGGGGCTCCCGATCTCTTCGTCCGGGATGAACATGAAAGTCACGGGCAGGCCGAGGCGCTCTTGTCGTTCTATGATTTTTGAGATTGCGTGGACGGCGAGGTACATCCCACCCTTCATGTCGAGAACCCCGGGGCCAAACAACTTGTCGCCCTCCCGCGAGACCGCGAGACTTTCGGCGAGGGTGCCGACAAGATGAACCGTATCCAAATGCCCCAAGATCAGAATGCCGGGGCCGTCTCCCCATTCGAAACGGGCGCGCAAGACGTCGCCGTAGCCGTCGGTGCCGGGCGTGCGCTCAATTGCGGCACCCATCGACGACATGGTGCGCTCCGCATGATCCATCATCCGGTTGACCGCGGTGGCGTCGAAACTCGGGCTTTCGATAGAGGCCCATTCCGCGATACCGGCAGCGATCTCCTCCGCGTCGAAGACATCTTGGAAATGCGACATCTTGAGTCCTAACCGGCCGGCGGTTCGTCGTCTTCAATATGCTCGGTCGGTTGCGGCGTCGTGGTCATTAGCGTCACGCCATCCGGCGCATAGAATTGATGCCAGGTGTTTTGCGGCACGATGGCGATCATACCGGCCGTCAAGTCGACACTCTCCTCCTGCGCACCGTTTTTCAGGGTCAGCGTAACGCTGCCTTTTAGAATCTGAACAATCTCGTCACCATTCGGGTGGCGCTCCCATTGGCTTGTTCCGGAAAATCCGCCGGTGAAGATGCCGCCATCACGATAATCCGCGACCCGTGCGAAAGTTCCCTTTGTGTCGGTGCGGGGCGTACGGCCTTCAAGAAAGGTGACCGTTCCGAGGACTTCTTCCAGTTTGTAAGCCTGAGCCATGCTGTATCTCCCGAGTACCTTCGGTAGAAAGGATATACCAAACGCGGTCTTAGGCGATCTTTGAAATGCCGAACTTTTCCTTTAACGCCTTTTGGCCTTTCGGCGTGATGGTGACCGCGCGCGAATCGTTGACGCGGCGTACATAGCCTTGCTCGAAAAAATGAGTGCAGATTGCAGCCCCTAATTTTCTCGCGATATGGAAGCGCCGTTCGCTCCAATCGAGACAAGGTCGACAGAGAGGGCGTGAAGTCTTTCGGCCCGAACCCCCAGGGTCGTCAATCACAATTCCACGTTCGCGAAGGTAGGCTTCGCCTTTCGGTGTGACGAGACCCGCCTTGTTATCAAGCTCGATAGCGCCGACCTCCATCAGTCGGTCCGTCAAGACGATGCTAAGCTTGCCGGCAAAGTGATCGTAACAGGTCCTGGCCTTGAGCATTGCGGCGTCGCGCGGCCCGGTGACAACCTTGCGTTGGAGCGTGGCCGCGTCTTTCGAAGCGATCTGCATGATACCCTCCAACATGCGGGCCACTTCCGGTCGTGCGAGGCGATGATAGCGGTGCCGGCCTTGTTTTCGGACCTCGATTAAAGCGGCGCCGACCAGTTGAGCCAGGTGGCTGCTCGCGGTCTGGGGCGTCACACCGGCGACACGCGCGAGCTCGCTGGCGGTCAACGCACGACCGTCCATAAGTGTTGTCAGGATTGCCGCGCGGGCTGGGTCGCCGACGAGTGTGCCGATCGCCGCTATCTGATTCGTGCTAACCATTTCTACCTCCAAGCTAGCCGCAGATTAGCAAACTTCTATGGGCAATGCTTCGGTCATCATCGAAGCATTGTCGACGCGGAATCGTTTAAGCCTGTCGCCTCAATCGAGGAGGCATTGATGAGGGAATACTCGACGTTTTTTGGATGGCGTGTCGCTTGGGCGGCATTTGTGGTTGCGATATTCGGATGGGGCGTTGGGTTCTACGGCCCGCCGGTTTTTCTGCATGCGGTTGTGGAGCGGACGGGGTGGAGCATACCGTTGGTCTCCAGTGCGGTCACCGTGCACTTCTTGTGCGGCGCCATCCTCGTCGCAAATTCGAGTTTGGTATATGACCGGTTTGGCATCGCGAAGGTGACTTTCACGGGGGCGCTGCTTCTCGCACTTGGCGTCTTGGGTTGGTCGGTCGCCGCGTCGCCGTGGCAATTGTTCGCCGCCGCCCTTCTGTCAGGCTGCAGTTGGGTCCTCCTTGGCGCGATTGCCATGAACCGCATCGTTTCTCCGTGGTTCGAAAAGAAGAGGCCGGCCGCGCTGTCTTTGGCCTATAACAGGTCGAGTCTCGGAGGTGTCTTGTTTTCGCCGCTTTGGGTCGCGCTGATCGCCGGGCTCGGATTCGCCTTGGGCGCCGGCGTTGTCGGCGTCGTGATGGTCTTGTGTATTGGGTTTGTCTGCCGGCGCTACCTCAATCTCACGCCTTCCGATCTAGGGGTACGCCCAGACGGCGCGTTGTCCGATGGGTCCACGCCTGAATTATCGGATTGCGAAGAACCGAACTACCCGGGATGGCGCTTATACCGGGACCGCTCATTCCTAACGCTGGCCGCGGCGATGGCGTTGGGCCTATTCGCGCAAATCGGACTCATTGCGCACTTGTTCTCGATACTGGTTGAACCGCTCGGTGCACAGTGGGCGGGAATCGCAATGGGTGGCGCAACGCTGTCGGCTATAGTCGGTCGAACATGCACCGGATTCTTGGTTCGGCCCGGAATAGACCGACGATATTTCGCAAGCTTGAGTTACGGCATTCAGATATGTGGCTCCATGATTTTTATTTTTTCGGGCGGCGATTCTATTCCGTACCTGGCGATCGGCGTTGCCCTGTTTGGTTGGGGTATCGGCAACGCAACTTCTTTGCCGCCTTTGATTGGGCAACAGGATTTTGGTGCGGCCGATCAGCAGCGCGTCGTTGCCCTGATCGTGGCCTACGCGCAGGCGGCCTTTGCATTGGCGCCGGCTGTTTTTGGATTTGTCCGGTCGAGTGGCAGCGCCCCGGATACCTTTCCGTTGTCGATCTTCATGTTGGCGATCGCGTGTCAGCTCATGGCGATCGTTAGCTTGTTGGCGGGGCGGCGGCGTTCTTCGCAGCCCGAAGCCGACGCCGCACTATGAAGACGAATCCTCGGCTTTCGCGATCCCGTCGATCAGCACGAAGGCGACAAAGCAACTTTCGGTTCCACGGTTCGACCAAGCGTGATTGGTGCCGCGCTGTACCAGCATGTCGCCTTCCTTAAGATGCACCTCGCTATCGTCGAGCAGCATGTCAATCTCGCCCTTCAGGATGATGGCGTAGTCGACGCTGTCGGTTCTATGCATAAAGGGATGACGCGCGTCCTCCACAATGGCATGCGCGGCGCCCATATCGCTGAATGCCGTTTTGCCGTCCAGGGTCGCCAAAACTTCCTGGTCTTCCGGTTCAAACTCGATGACGCGAAAGACAGACCCGTTTTCCGGCGGGTGAAGTAGGAAGGGGCCGCCCACGGTTTCTTCCGGGCCGTCGAACTCTGCCGGCGTTGTTGTCGTCCGCCAAAGGTTTGTCATTGTGACGCCGGGTCTCGCCGGGCGCTGGAGAATTGCTGTCGCTTCCTCGTCGGAGACACAGATCGCTTTGCCGTCTGCGTCATGGCCGGTCACGACGCGTCTGAATTTGCGTGCCATGATTCTAACGCTGCTTTGCGGCGCCGGACTCGGTGAGTGCGGCAATATCGGTGGCGGCAAAGCCCCACTCGCCAAGGGCTTCTTCAGTGTGTTCGCCCGCATAAGCGCAGCCCATCGGGGTCATGCTTTCGGTCCGCGAGAATTTCGGTGCGGGTCCGGGCTGTGGGAAACCGTCGACTTCGACGAAGGTGTTTCGCGCCACATTATGGTGATGCTTGATGGCTTCGCTCGGTCGCAGGACTGGTGCGTAGCAGATTTCCTTCTGCTCCATAAGTTCGGTCCATTCCTCTCGCGTTTTGGTTTTGAAGATCGCCGCGAGACGTTCGGTCATTTCCGGCCAGTATTTGCGGTCCGTCTGTTCCGGCAAATTGGCTTGGTCGAGGCCGACGGTTTTCAGCATTTCGGCATAGAATTGCGGTTCGTTCGAGCCGATGCAGATGTGCTCGCCGTCGCTCGTCTCATAGACGTTGTAGTGGTGGCAGCCGCCGTCGAGGCGGTTGGTTTCGCGTTCTTCGATGTATCGGCCGTCTGCCAACATGCCGTAGACCGCCGTCATCAAAGAGGCGGCCCCCTCGACCATAGAGGTGTCGACAACTTGGCCTTCGCCGGATTTCTGCGCCTCGATATAGGCCGCGAGCGCGCCCATCGCCATGTAAAGCGCGCCACCGCCGAAATCGCCGACCAGGTTTAAGGGCGGTACCGGGCCGCTTTCCTTCGAGCCAATGGCATAGAGAGCGCCCGACAGCGCGATATAGTTGATATCGTGTCCGGGCGTCTTTGCGATGGGGCCGTTTTGCCCCCAGCCTGTCATGCGCCCGTAGACGACCTTTTTGTTGCGTGCAAAGACGACATCGGGCCCCAGCCCGAGCCGTTCCATAACGCCTGGGCGGAACCCTTCGATAATAATGTCGGCTTGATCGCAGAGCTTGAGTGCCGCCTCGACCCCGTCCGGATGTTTAAGGTCGAGCGCGATATTCTTCCGGCCGCGCAGCAAGTTGTTGTATTTCGGTTCATATTGATCGTTTCCGACATTCATGGCGCGGTCGACACGAAGCACGTCCGCTCCCATATCGGCCAGCAACATGCAGCAGAACGGACCTGGTCCGATACCTGCGAATTCAACGACTTTCACACCTTTGAGCGGTCCCATGGCGTTTCTCCTTTGCAATCTTTGAAAAGGAGATAAATCGCCGCGGTGAGGTGACGAGGGCTAGGGCAGGGAAATAGAGGCCCCAAATCACGCGTCCGTGGGCGTGGCCTCGTCATCCGCGATGGTGAGGTCTTCGGTTGGACCCATCCGATAGACATAAAAGGTATGGAGACGCCAACCGATGAAGAGGCCGGTCAAAATCCCATTGAAGCCGACATAGCTCAACGCCACGCCCGGTATTGTTACCAGCTCGGGTGCCGTCGCGGTTTTGTATCCCCAATAGTACCGGTAGACGAAGACGATGAGAATCAGGATGAGCGTTTTCCACTCGCCTTCGAACCGGAGGAGACCGTGTTCTCGGTCGACACGAAGCGTTTCATCTCGATGGAATGACCAACCAAGGCCGCAGCCAGCCGCAATGCCGAAAATCCAGGAGGCGACCGATGAGGTGCCGGGTTCCATCGCCAAGATGGAAGTGAAAGAAACGGCAAAGATCGCGGCCGGCAGAATCCAAAGTTGCCAATAGCCGACGATACGCGTTTGCCCGGCACGGATACCGAGCCACAAAAGAGCGGCGAAAAGCGGCCAGACCCACAGGGGCGTGTGTGCAACGATCTCGAGAATGCGGTCCATATGGGTCTCTACAACACCAGCCGCTAAATGTCGAAACTAGGCGGCCCGAACGGCGCGGGCAATTTCGCCC
Organism: Rhodospirillaceae bacterium; assembly: GCA_002716125.1. Lineage (GTDB taxonomy): Bacteria > Pseudomonadota > Alphaproteobacteria > UBA8366 > UBA8366 > UBA6544. The sequence goes on along the minus strand of PAZH01000063.1, from coordinate 6,194 downwards.
CATTTCTCAAGATTCTTCGGGTCTTCCAGGATCGAAGGTTTTGCGAGATACATGACCACCCGACTGGCCAGGCCTTTGTATCGCGCGATCAGTTTGTCCGCCATGTCGTCCCAGCGGGCGACCAGCCCGAATTGGTCGAGCAACTCGTCGCTGACTTCAGCCGCAAGCGCATCTCGTCCACCGCTGCGCAGCGTCTCCGCGAGCTTTACGCGCACCCCTTCGTAACCGAGATCGTCGAACTGGAAGGCGTAGCCAGGCGTCGAGCCGTAAAATCCGATGGCTGTCTTCGCCTCCTTCGCCATATTGGCTTGCTCCTCCGGCGAATCCCCCGGAACCGCGAGGACCGGGACGATCAGATCGATATCATCGAGGCTTCGCCCGGCGGATTCCGCACCTTCTTTCAATGCTGGCAGAACGCGGTTCTCGATGTATGGCATGGAGTGCATCGGGTGCAGGTGTAATCCGTCTGCAACTTCTCCTGTCACCTTCAGCATCAATGGGTTTACCGCCGACATGTCGATTTTAATGTCTTCGAAGTCGTGACGGGGCGGCGACCATTGCGGTGTCAGAAGGTTCAATTTGTAGAAAGGGCCGTCATGGGCAAGGCGCTCGTCGCCGCGGAACGCGCAAATGGACGCTTTGACGGCCAGCATATAGTCGCGCATTCGCTTTGCCGGCTGTTCGAACGCTACACCGTAGCGCCGCTCGATGTGCGGTTTCACCTGGCTGCCAAGCCCGAGCCGGAATTTTCCTTGGGTGTTTGCCGCGAGTTCCCAAGCGACCTGCGCGGAGACCATGGGGCTGCGCGGGAATGCAACCGCGATTCCGGTGGAGTGATGCAGACTCGGCGCGGCTTGCGCCGCCGCAGCGATCATCATCCAAGGAACTTGTCCGCCTTCGGTGAAGAGGATGCCCGACATACCGACGCGTTCGACATCGCGGGCAAAGGCGGCAATGTTCTCCCAAGAATCCGCGCGGGTCATGACGTCAAAGTGCATTGCTATTTCCTTCTAGCGCCTCGTCATTCCGGACGCGGCCGCGAGCCGGAATAAGTTTCGAGAGTATTTCAAAGCACTTCGGTAAATGCGAAGGCTTCGGACAAATTTCCGGCGTCGCTCCGCGCCCCGGAATGACTTCGCGTCCTAATTCATTCGCAAATCGAGGATGTGTTTCTTGTCCGGTTCCAACTCGCCTTTATAGACGCGTTTGACGATGTCGGTGAGCGCGGCATTGGCTGGCGTATCCATTCCGATTTCCTTCGCTTTGTCGCAAATGAAGCCGTTGATGAATTCGATCTCCGTTCGCCGGCCTTTGACCATGTCTTGACCCATTGAAGGTCGATGCGCGCCGCCGCCCGGCTTGTTCGCCTCTTTCAAGCGATGTTCGTCCCAGGCCGCTTTTGCCTCGGCGTCGCCTTCGCCAGCCTTGGCGATAATCTCCGGATCGATGTGATGAATTTCCTCTAGCTGGTATCCAAGCGCCTGACCGACCCGGATGCCTTCGCTGCCGAGTTTCGCCGAGAAATGGCGCAGACCGTCATCCAGCAAAATTTCTTTGCTTATCAGGCCGGTGCTGGCGGACATTCCGTTCGCCATGCCGTTGGTGACCAGTTTGGACCAACGTTCGCCCCATATATTCTCGGTCGTGTAAGCGGAATCGGCATAGGCCACCAGCTTGCAGATTTCCTCCGCTCGCTCTGTGATCCGACCGTGAACTTCACCGACGCGGAAGACGGTGTGGTTGGCGGCACTCTTGCCCGCGGCGCGTCGCACATGGCCCGGTTCGCAAAGATCGACTGTGATCGAACTGGCAATGCAGCCAAGGACACGGCCCCAGCCGACGATCCCGGCGATGGTCTCTTCGTTGATGCAGTTCTGCAGGGAGACGATATAGCCGTTGGGCGACAGATACTGTTGGATCATCATCGTCGCCCAGGCCGTATCGTACGACTTAACGCAAACGAAAGCGATGTCGAAGGGATCGGACTTCGCTGTCTCTTGCAGTTCCGTCATATGGATCGCGTTCACCGGTACCGTGAACTCCGGCACGTCACGGATGTGACTGATCTTCAGGCCGTCCGCTCGCATCTTTTCGACGTTTTCCGGCCAGAAATCGATGAAAGTGACGTCTTCTCCGGCTTGCGCCATATAAGCCCCGGCATATCCGCCGACGGCGCCCGTGCCGACAATTGCGATCTTCTTGCCCATAATCGATTTTCCTAGAATGCGTTTCCTGCATACGGAACTATCGTTCGAACGCGCGGCGTCAAAGGCTCTAATGCCGAAATTTCCGGTTTATAACGTGCGCTCGGCTGGAAATGAGATCGTGACGGTTGTGCCGTCTCCCAGGGCGCTTTCGATGGCAATGGCGCCACCATGCAGTTCTGCGAGCCGTTTACAGAGCGTTAAGCCGAGACCGGTCCCCTCATGTGCCAACGAAGAATCTTGCCGCGCTTGGCCAAAAGGCTCCAAAACCTTGGGAATATCTTCCGCGGCGATGCCAATTCCGGTGTCGGCGACCGTCAGGTCCAATCCGCCATCGTCACGACGAACGACATCGACGGTTATTCTCCCGTCCTCCGGCGTGAAGCGCACCGCGTTGGTGAGCAGATTGATGAGGATTTGGCGAATCTGCCGCGAGTCCGCACGCAATTTGTATTTGCCCGCCTCGATATCGGCGGACAGCGTCTGCGATTTCTGAGAGGAATTGACGCTTATCGACCGCACCGCATCGTAAATGGGTTGTGCGAGGTCGACATCGGATTCGTCCAAGTCCAACTCGCCGGCCTCAATACGCGAGATATCGAGAATTTCGTTGATCAGCTCCAACAGGTGCGTCGCTGAGTTATAGATGTCGCCCGAGTATTCGGCATAGCGCTCGTTAAGTTTGCCGAATTGCCCATCGCGCATAATCTCCGAGAACCCGATAATCGAATTGAGCGGCGAGCGCAGTTCATGGCTCATATGTGCGAGGAACTCGGATTTGCCGCGACTTGCGCGCTCGGTCTCTTCAAGACTGGCGGCGAGTTCGTTTTCGATCCGTTTGCGCTCTGTAATGTCCTGGGAAATTCCCAGAAGATATCGCGGTGTGCCGCGCTCATCGCGAATGGCCACTTTTCGCGTGTGTAAGATGCGGCGCCCTTTGGTGGGGGAATCGATCGGCTCTTCCCAGATATCGACCGGGCCATCGTTTTTTAAGACCTCTCGGTCCTTTCGCGTGAACGCAGTTGCTTGTTCCTCGGGAACGAAATCGAAATCGGACTTGCCAATCAGGAAATGTCGAGATGCCCCGAGAAGTTCCTCACTGGCTCGATTGAACAGTGTAAACGACAGATCCTCTGCATCCTTGACGAAGACCATACTGGGCAAGTTCTCGATGATTGCATCGAGCAGCCATTCTTGGGTCTTTTGGTCACTGACGTCGCGCGCAATGCCGACAAATTGGCGCTGGTTGAAATGCGCCATTTCATTGAGCGCGATTTGCATGGAAAACGATTGGCCGTCCTTGCGAATGCCTTCGATATCGTGCGGGCGCCCGTCCGCGTCGACCCATTGCTTCGGTGAATTGTCCTTTTCGTCGGACGATGTCTGAAACGCGTAGGGTTTTGCGAATAAGTCGTTGATGTTGCTTTGTAAGAGTTCTTCGCTGCTGTAGCCGAAGACGCTTTCGGCCGAGTGATTGCAGGTTCGAATATTCCCGTTTTCGTCCAACGTAATAATGGCGTCCGGGACGGTGTCGAGAATTGCGTTCGAAAAGCTGGCTTGATGCGCAGCGTAGATCGCGGCTTTGTCTGACTGTCCGACCTCGTGCTCGACCGCTTCCGCGATGTCGCGAAAGACCTGCAGTTCGATCTCCGACATCGTGCGTGGTTTTGTGTCGACGATGCACAAAGTACCGACGCGGTATCCGTCCGGTGTTCGGATCGGTGCGCCGGCGTAGAACCGAATATGCGGCGGCCCGACGACATAGGGGTGGTCGCGAAACTGGGCGTCTTTCGACGTGTCCGAGAGATAAAGGATACGGTCTTCTTCGATCGTGTGACTGCAGAAGGACATGGCGTGCGGCCCTTCGCTTTCGGTCACGCCGATATGTGACTTGTACCATTGTCGCTCCCCATCGAGGAATGTGATGAGAACGATCGGGACCTTGAAATAATTCTGCGCTATGCGGGCAAGACGATCGAACCGTTCCTCTTTGGGCGTGTCGAGGATACCAAGGGAATCCAGCGCTGAACGCCGTCGGTTTTCCTCGATGGATTTAATACTGTCGTCCAACTCACCCTCATTGCGATCATCGCAAGTGCGACGGTTTCTCAAGCGTCTGGCGGTATTAGAATAGTACAATAGGGGCGAGCTGGTAAAATTATAGATACCGATTCACCGGGTAGGTCACCGGTAGGCTCGAAAGAATTGCTGGACGTCCGAGACGAATGCGTCGCCGACCTCCATAGCCGTAAAATGACCACCGGAACTCAAGCGTGTCTCGCGAACGGTGTTGCCGAGACGCTGGACCCAGTCGGACGGCGGCGGCGGATAGAGGTCGTTCGGCGGCAGGCAAACGCCAAGAGGCATTTCGATTTTCTGCCCGGGTGCCATGGCGCCGCTCCGTTCATTGCGGAAAAACCCGCGATACATCCGCGTCGAACTATTGATGGTTCCAGTCACCCAATAGACCATGATGTTGGTGAGTAGCTGGTCCATCGTGAATGGCGGCTCGTCGGCCGATGGGGCCGCCCAGCGGTGAAATTTCTCGGTTATCCAACTCGCCAGGCCGACCGGTGAATCCGTCAATCCGTAGGCTAAAGTCTGCGGTTTTGTCGCTTGGATTTCTTGATACGCGGTCTCATCCCGTAAATGCTTCTTGGCGGCGGATAGCCAGGCGGTCTCCGCCTCGCTGAGGGGGGGATCGTCCGGGCCGATCCCCGGGCGCAGCGGCAGGATATTCACGTGCAGTGCGGTGATCCCTGCGGGATGATCCAGCGCCATTCGGGCGCCGATGACGCCGCCCCAATCGCCGCCTTGCACGAAATAGTGCCCGAAGCCGAGCGCCTCCCGCATCAAACGGCTCATCATGCCGGCGGTGACTTGTGGCCCGAGCGTCGTTTTCGGGATACCGGAGAATCCGTAGCCGGGCAGGGAGGGGGCTATGACGTCGAACCCGTCATTGGCGTCTCCGCCGAACCGTTCCGGGTGCGCGAGGGGTTCGATCACGTCGAGGAATTCCGCTATGGAACCGGGCCACCCATGCATAAGGAGCAATGGCATCGGTTGGTTGCCGCTGCCTTTCTCATGGATGAAGTGAATATCGACAGTCTCGCCATTCTCGGCCGCGATAGGTGTATGGAACTGCGGAAATGCGTTGATCTTCGCTTCGGCCGCCCGCCAGTCGAAACCGTCCCGCCAGTAGTCAACCAGCTTTTGCATATAACCGAGATTGGCGCCGTAGTCCCAACCGGCATTGTCCGGCTCATCCGGCCAACGGACATTTGCAAGGCGTGCCTGCAGGTCGTCCAATTCGCTTTGCGGCACGGAAACTTCAAAGGGCGCTATTGTCGTCATTCGCAGTTGCCGCGGTGTTCGCTATTTTCCAGTTGTCTCGCTGCCGCTGTCTTCGTCCACGCGATAGCCTTGGAGAGTCGCACGGCCCCACCATTTCTTGGCCGTCTGCTCGTTTTTCTCTACACCGAGCCCCTTGTGGTACATCATGCCGAGATGATGCTGGGCGTGCTTGTGGCCGTATTCGGCGGCTTTGGTGTACCAATTAACAGCCGCTTTGTAGTTCTGCGGCACCCCTTGGCCCTCGTGGTACATGCGGGCGAGCGTATATTGGGCGTTGGCGTTCCCTTGCCCGGCAGACTTCGTCAGCCAAATTTCGGCTTCCACCGGATCCTTCGCAACACCTTTGCCGGATAGGTACTGGAGGCCCAGTTGGAACTGCGCGTTCGCGTCCCCTTGCTTGGCCTTCTCCTCGAACTCGGGTTTTAGAATGCCGTAGAGATTGGCGAGCGCAATATCCTTTCGCTTCTCGAATACTTGATTAAATAAATACGTCTTTTCGAATTTGGCGTGGTTTGGATCAATATTGGTGTATTTTTCAGATTTAATTGCTGAGTATAAATCTTGAATAATGTTCATCGGGTTGCCCGATTTTGGGTCTTTTCTTTCTTTCATGGGTGCATTTATTGCGTTTAGCAT
>PAZH01000062.1 GCA_002716125.1 Rhodospirillaceae bacterium | reverse complement strand
CCTTGGGGAAAATTGTAAGTCCGGATGCGCTCCGAACGGTCGCCACTGCCGACTTGGGTCTTCCGGTCGGCGGCCCGTTCCGCGTCGCGCATCTGGCGCTCATGGTCGTACAGCCGGGCCCGAAGGACTTTCATCGCCTTGGCCCGGTTCTTATGCTGCGATTTCTCGTCCTGACACTGCACGACGATCCCCGTCGGCATATGCGTGATCCGTATGGCACTGTCCGTTTTGTTAACGTGCTGACCGCCGGCGCCGGACGCGCGATAGGTGTCGACCTTTAAGTCACCGGGATCGACTTCGATATCGACCTCCTCCGCCTCCGGCAGGACGGCGACGGTGGCGGCTGAGGTGTGAATCCGCCCGCCGCTCTCCGTCGTCGGTACCCGCTGTACCCGATGGACACCCGACTCGAATTTTAGCTTTGCGAAGACGCCGCGACCCGCGATCGAGATCGCCGCTTCCTTGACCCCGCCCAACTCGGTTTCGCTCAGGTCCAAGAATTCGGCGCGCCAGCCGTGGACTTCCGCATAGCGTTGATACATCCGCATCAAATCGCCCGCGAAAAGCGCGGCCTCGTCGCCGCCGGTACCAGCGCGAATTTCAAGAATCGCACTTTTCTCGTCCGCCGCATCCTTCGGCAGCAACAAGATGCGAAGGGCTTCTTCCAAATCCGGCAAGCGCCCCTTGAGCTCCTCGCGTTCGAGTTCGGCCAGCTCCTTCATTTCGGCATCCGTATCGCCGTCCGAGAGGAGCTCTTCCAAATCCGAAAGCTCGGACTGGGTCGATTTCATTTCCTGCGCCTTCTCGACGATCGGCGAAAGTTCCGCATATTCGCGCGAAAGGTCCGCATATTTCGACGGATCCAGGTCGCCGGATGCCATGAGCGCCGAGAGTTCCGAATGGCGTGAGATCACACCGTCCAACCGATCCATAATACTCATTCTTCTTTCTCCGTCGTGTCGTTCTCGTCGAGGGCGAAGAGCTGTCGAACCAACGCGTCCGTCGTTTGCGTCGTATCGCCTTGCGTGGCCAGTTCCCGCAAGACGACAGTCGGCGCGTGCAGCAATCGATTGATCAACAATCGGGTCGCTTCGTCCGCACTCACATGCGGTTGTTCCGTCAAAACATCCTGACGCAGGTTTTCGAAATGCGCGCGCAATGCGACCACGGCAGGCGTCGCCTCACGCGCGGCCAGGCCGGCCGTCCAGCGCGCGACCTCCGCATCGACAATTGCCCAAGCTTCGCGGGCCACCGCTTCACGCTGCATTCGGCCCTGCTGTGCCACCTGCTCCAAATCATCCAAGGTATAGACGAAAGCATCGCCGAGATCGTGTACCCCCGGTTCGATATCGTTGGGCAGACCGCCATCCAAGAACAGCATGGGCCGATAACGCCGGCTTCGAAGCGCTCGGTCCACGGCCTCTTTCTCGACAAGATACTTCCCAAGACCTGCGGCGGTCACCGTGATATCAGCACGCACGAGACCTTGGTCAAGTTCCTCCATCGGGAGGTAGTGATACCCGAGCGCTTGCGCTTCACGTTCGGCGCGCCGGCCGTTACCGGTCAACGCAATCTGACCCGCACCCGCAGCTTTCAATTGCCGCACGATAAGATCGGCAATCTCGCCAAGGCCGATCACCAGCACACCGACATCTTTCAAATCGCCATGAATGTCACCCGCGATTTGGGCCGCGGCCGACGCGATGGAAACCGCACGCTCGCCAATCGTCGTCTCCGAACGGACCCGTTTCGCAGCGCCATAGGCCGCCTGAAAGAGCTGATCCAGCTCCCGTCCGACCATACCGGCAGCGCTCGCCGCACGGTGCCCTTCGCGAACTTGCCCAAGGACCTGCGGTTCTCCGATAATTTGGCTGTCGAGGGACGATGCGACCGCAAATACGTGACGCACGGCCGCTTCATCGACATACGTATAGATGGAGCGGTCCAGGGTCTGCGTCACGCCGCCGCCAAACTCGTTCAGCAGGCCGCGGAGGATATCAACGGCTTGTTCGGGCTCCCGCGATGCGCCCTGAAACTCGACCCGGTCGCAGGTCGACAAGATCACCGCTTGGGCGACGCCTTGGTCTTTCAGACGCGCATAGACACCCGGCTGCATGTCTTCGTCGATAAACAACCGATCCCGAAGAAATGCCGATCCCGATTTATGATTGACGCCAACGGCGAATATCCGTGCCGGCTGTTCAGGCGCCATGACACCTCCTTGCCGTTCGCTACAGATATTTCGAAAGCCGCTCCGTCAGTTCGCTGAGCGGGACTTCCACTTGATCGCCGCCGTCCATATCGCGAAGCGTCGCAGCGCCGCGCGCCAACTCGTCCTCGCCAATCAAGACCGCTGCGGCCGCATTCAAACGGTTGGCCCGCTTCATCCGACGATTGAGATTGCCGCTATAGCCAAGGTCGATCCGCAAACCGGATGCCCGCAATTCCTCCGCCAGTGGCAGCGATCGCGCGACCGCTTCATCTCCAATGGGGATCAGCGCCACAGGACGGCGCGCCTCCGGTGCCGCGCCGCAGAGCATGCTCAGGCGCTCGATACCGGCTGCCCAACCGACACCCGGCGTGCTCGGACCGCCCATCGTTTCGATCAGACCGTCATAACGCCCGCCGGCCAGCACCGCATCCTGGGCGCCAAGCTCGGTTGTCGTAAACTCAAACGCCGTATGGCCATAATAATCGAGACCCCGGACCAGGCGTTCGTTCAAAACATAGGAAATGCCGAGCGCGTCCAATCCGTCCTTCACTTGGCCGAAGAAGTCGCGGCTGTGTTCGTTCAGGAAATCGGAGAACGCCGGTGCGTCTGCCACCACCACCCGGTCGCCTTCGTTCTTGGAGTCGAGAATGCGAAGGGGGTTCCGCGCCAGCCGATCGCGGCTTTCAGCAGAAAGTTCGTCGATCCGGCCGGTAAAGTAAGTGACCAGGGCTTCCCGGTACGCTGTGCGACTTTCCGGATCACCCAGTGTGTTCAACTGCAGAGACGTTTTATCGCCAAGCCCCAATTCCGAAAGGGTCCGGGCCCCGGCGGCAATCACCTCGATATCGGCTTGCGGGGTCGGGACACCGATGATCTCAACACCGATCTGGTGGAACTGGCGTTGGCGGCCTTTCTGCGGCCGTTCGTGGCGGAACATCGGACCCGCGTAGAAATACTTCAATGGCACCGCCTGGGCCAATCCCTCCGAGATAAAGGCGCGTGCCACACCAGCGGTATTCTCGGGCCGAAGTGTGATTTCCTCGCCGCCCTTTGTCGCAAAGGTGTACATCTCTTTGGTCACGATATCCGACGTATCGCCGAGCGTCCTTTTGAAGACGTCCGAGGCCTCGAAGATCGGCGTTGCAATCTCCTCAAAGCCGTAGCGCTCCGCAATCTCGCGCGACCGTTCGACCACATGTCGGTGGGCCCGCATCGCTTCCGGCAGGAGATCGTGCGTGCCGCGGACTGGTTTTAGAGACGCCATATCTACAATTCTTTTCGTCGTTTCAAACAATGCGGCGCAAAGTGCGACGGGCGGGCGAATTGATCAAGCGACCCCTTCGACTCCCTCGCAACGCCGTCGCTAACGGGTATGGGCAGTGCCGTCCTTCAGAGCTTGCGGGTCGAGGCGAACGTTCCGGCGAACCGTGCCGGGCGGACCGATATCGGCCACTTCGTCGCCATCGACAGAGAATTTCAGGGCGCCCGCGTTGCCTGTCACGAGGGTCAAGCCGGCCCGATCGGGGACGTGATAACGATCCCCTTCGCGAAGTACGCGAGTCAGAAGAAGCTCGCCTTCGCCATCGCGCACTTCCACCCAGCTGTCTTCCGCTGCGCGGATGACAACACGCGAGCCGCCGTCCGGGTCGCCGTAGACCCGCGTCCCGTCTTCATTCTCCGCCGCTTGTCCTTCGGCCGCGTCTTCGCCTGTCGCCGTGGCGGCGGCCGTGGTAGCGGCAGATTGGACGGTCTCTTCGACCTTTGCGGCGGCGGCATTCAAATCATCGGTCGCCGCGGGCTTCGCCGTCTCGCTCACGACCGGCTGCGCAATGGTGCTCGATGACGCACTTGCCGCCGCGTCGGTTGCCGCCGCTGCAACTTTCTCGGTGGTTGTGGTGTCAGCCGTCGCGGTCTCGGCCGGCTTCGCATCCGGAGTTTGCGCGGACGTCGTGGAATCGCTCGATGCCGATTCCGTCGATGTTTCCGGCTTCGAATCGTCGGTGTTCTCCGCACCGGGCGTCGACGCAATTTGCGGGGTATCCGATGCGTTCTCGGTGCTTGCGGGTTTGGTGGCTTCCGGCGACGCCGTTTCTGTCTCGGTGGTCGTCTCCGGCGTGACGACCGGTTTCGCTTCGGCAACGGCCGCCTTTTCGTTTTCGGCAGGCGGGCTTGGCGATTTCTCTTCGGGCGCGGGTGCCGCCGCCTTTACCGCCGCAGGTGTCGGAGTGGTTTCCGTTGCGGCCGCCGGTTCTTCGCGCTCGGGCTTCGCAGGCGTCGGCGTCTCCGCCTCATCACTGCCGACCAGCGACGCCAAGCGTTCCGGTAAGGAAGGTACCATACCGGCGATTTCGTTGTTCGAAGAAGACACAAAGACCCAACCGCCATAGGCCACCGCCAACAGTACGACAGCGACCAACAGAATGGCACCGCTTGGGATACGGCCTTCCGGGAGGGGCGACGGTAAGACCAGCGGTGTCCGGCTTGCCTGTACCTTGCCTTCTTCCTTGAAGCGTTCGGCAACCTGCGCGCCATCGAGGCCGAGATGTTCGGCATAGGCGCGCACGAATCCGACGGCATATGTGGGTCCGGGAAGTTTCTCGATATCGCTCTCTTCGATGGCTTGCAGATAAGAGCGATGAATCCGCAACATGTCGGCAACCTGGCCCACATCTTCGCCGCGTTCCTCGCGCTGCGATTTTAGATACCGGCCAACCGTCATCGCTTCCGCGCCGTCATTCGACGCAGTACCTTGCGCATCCGATTTTTGACCGGGTGTCCGCACGTTACGACAACCTCACCCCTTCGCTTTCGCGTCTCCCACGCTTGACGGCCGAATATGATGAATTCCGCCAAGGGAGTAAAACACGGCAAAACTTTATGCTTACATATCTATTTCCGCTACAAATGCGGCAAACGCAAGCACTTGCATAACAGCACGGCTTCCCTCAATTCAACCGAAATACACGCCGCGACGGCATCCTAGATGCGCACACCGTGGTCTCGCGCGAAGTCGGCCAGTTTGTTTCTCAAGGTGTGATCGGCACCGTCGATGATTGTGTCGATATAGGCGGCCAGGCCCGTCAGGTTGAGGCTTCGGGTCATCAAGCGTATACGCGCGATGGCGCTGGCGTTCATCGAGAGGCGGCGAAAACCGATGCCGATTAGGGCCATGGCCTCAATCGGGTCGCCGGCCATTTCGCCGCAAAGGCCGAAGGGCACACCCGCATTCTCACATTGGCGGGCCACGTCGCGAAGGAACCGCAGCAATGCTGGGGAGAGACTGTCGTAGCGTTCGCCCACCTGCTGGCTGCCGCGATCGCAGGCGAAGAAGAACTGCTGCAGGTCGTTCGAGCCGACGGAGAGAAAATCGATCCGCGGCAACAGTGCCGCCAATTGGAAGTAAAGCGACGGGACTTCCAGCATAACGCCGACATGCACGGCTGACGGTAGGGCCGTGCCGCGGCGGGCGGCCAGCTCGAGCTCACGGTCGAGTAACGCCTTCGCTTCGTCGAACTCCGCGACCTCGCTCACCATCGGAAACATGACGTGGAGCGGGCCGCCGCCGGCCGCTTCGATCAGAGCCCGTAACTGCCGACACAACATACCCGGCCGATCCAACGCGATCCGCAGGGCACGCCAACCCATGGCCGGATTCTCGTCCTCGCTGGCGCTGAAATAGGGGAGCAACTTATCGCCGCCGATATCGAAGGTCCGGAAGAGAACCGGGCGGTCTCCGGCGGCGGCGAAAATCCGCGCATAGGTCTCGCGCTGCTCCGCCGTGTTCGGGAACTCCGGATGCAGCATAAAGGTGAGCTCCGTGCGCAACAGGCCGACGCCGTCCGCGCCTTCCGCCTCCAAGTGATCGAAATCCATCAGCAGGCCGGCGTTGATCATCAAAGAGACTGCGGCACCGTCTTGCGTGACGGCGGCGAGATCGCGCGTCGCCTGAAGTTCTTTCCGGTGCGCCGCATGCGTCGCGATGCTCTCTTCGATGCGGCTCTGGAAGTCCGCGCCCGGCCGGATCACGACGACGCCCGCATCACCGTCGACGACAACCGGTGCACCTTCCTCGATCTGGCTCAACAGATACCGGATGCCCCCAACGACAGGAATATTCAGTGCGCGCGCGACGATGGCGACATGGGAGTTGTAAGAGCCTTCCTCGACCACCAAGCCCCTCAATTTATCCCGGTCGTAGTCGAGCAGCTCGGCCGGGCCCATGGATCGTGCGATCAGAACGAAACTTTCGACGTCTTGGAGCGATTCGGCGGAACCCGCCTCACCGGTGAGGTGCTGCAGCAGGCGGTAACCGAGATCGTCCATATCCATCAAGCGTTCCCGGATATAGGGGTCGTTTACCGTCTGCATGCGCGCACGGGTATCGTTCAATACCTTGGAGACCGCCGCCTCCGCCGTCAGGCCGCTGCCCACCGCTTCGCGCGCTCGGCCGAACCAACCGCGATCCTCGGCGATCATGCGGTAGGTCTTGAGAATTTCGAGGTGCTCGCCGGATTCTTCCGGATCGTAGCCATCGAGCATATGGTCGAGCGACTCCCGCATCGCGGACATCGCCTCATTGAGGCGTTCCAACTCGTGCTCAGGATCTTCGGAGACCGTCTGCGATACAGTGCCGCCCCGGCGATGCAGAACCGCCGGCCCGAAGCCGACGCCGCCGTTCAGCTTGGTGCCGGCGAGCCGCCTCGGCGTGCCAAGCGGTGCTTCCGTCGCCGTCAGTTCGTTCTCCTGGATCAGCTCGCCGCCGGCCACAAGCTCGGCAACCACCATCGCGATGGTCTCGAGGGTTTCCGTCTCTTCTTCGGCATAGCGACGCTCGACCTGGTTCTGGACGACGAGCACACCGAGACCGTGGCCGCCCCGCAAGATGGGCACGCCGAGCAAAGATTGAAATATCTCCTCCCCCGTCTCCGGCCGGTAAGCAAATTGGGGATGGGATTGCGCATCCGCCAAGGCGAGCGGGCGGGCGTAGGCGGCGATATCGCCAACCAACCCTTCGCCGACCCGCAGGCGCGTACGGTGCACCGCGTCTTTGCGCAGCCCTTCCGTCGCGAAGAGTTCCAAGATATCGCCTGGACGTTGGACATAGACGGAGCAGACTTCCGCCACCATGCCGCGGGCGATGAGCTGGACGATGCGGTCGAGGCGTTCCTGCGCCGTGCCGTATCCCGCCATGGCGTCCCGCAACTGGCGCAGCAAGCGCCGCGATCCTATCCAGCTTCTCTCATCGGCCATTTTCGCTGAGCGGGCCGCCCTCGCAGGGCGTCGCTCCTCCTTAGTCGGCGTCCAAACCGTAAGCGGTGTGGAGCGCCCGCAATGCCAATTCGGCATATTCTTCCGCAATCAGGACACTGACCTTAATTTCGGAGGTCGAGATGACCTGAACATTGATGCCCTTCTCCGAGAGCGTCTTGAACATCAGTTGCGCGACACCGGCGTGGCTGCGCATGCCGACACCGATCACCGATACCTTTACGACACTCGAGTCGGCGATCACCGCTTCATAACCGATCTCTTGCTGGAGATCGCCGAGCAATTTTGCGGCGCGGTCGAAATCGATCTTCGCGACCGTAAAGGTGATATCGGTCAACGCACCGTCTGCCGCCGTGCTCTGGACGATCATATCGACATTGACGTTCTCGTCCGCGAGCGGGCCAAAAATGGCCGCCGCGACACCCGGCCGGTCGGGGACTTGGACCAACGTGATCTTCGCTTCGTCCCGGCTATACGCAATTCCGCTAACGACTTGGTCTTCCACGATCTCATCCTCATCGCAAACGAGCGTGCCGTCTCCGTCCGTAAAGGTCGACCGGACGTAAAGACGAACGCCGTGATTCATCGCCATCTCGACCGAGCGCGTCTGTAGGACCTTCGCGCCCTGAGAGGCCATTTCCAACATTTCTTCGTAAGTTATCCGATCCAGCTTCTGCGCCTTCACGACGATGCGCGGGTCGCAGGTATAGACGCCGTCGACATCGGTGTAGATATCGCAGCGGTCGGCATTGAGCGCCGCTGCCAGCGCAACGGCGCTGGTGTCCGATCCGCCGCGTCCCAGCGTCGTGACCCGATTTTTTTCGGTGATCCCTTGGAAGCCGGGCATAACGGCGACTTCGCCGGCCGTCAGACGACGGTCCAGCTCGCTCGAGTCGATGCTCTTGATCCGTGCTCGGCTATGGCTGTCGTCGGTGCGGATCGGCATCTGCCAACCGAGCCAAGAGCGTGCCTGAATCCCCATCTCCTGCAGAGCCAGCGCCATCAGGCCCGTCGTCACCTGCTCGCCCGACGAGACGACGACGTCGTACTCCCGCGCATCGTGCATCGGGCTCATCGCGCCGACATATTCGACCAATTGATTGGTCACGCCGGCCATCGCGGAGACCACGACAGCAACTTCGTTGCCCGCGTCGACTTCGGCCTTGGTCTTTTCCGCCGCTTTTCGGATGCGTTCCACATCCGCCACTGACGTGCCGCCGAATTTCTGTACTACCCGCGCCATAAAACGAACCTTACACAACGCCGCGGCCGAAGCCGCCAAACCGTTCCTGGGATTGATTACCTTCCAAAGGCGGCGTATCCATACTCGTAAGCCCCCGCGGGCGCAAGATTTGGAACACGCGCAAATGATGGAAAAACAAATCGAAAAACCGTTGGACGATAGTGTCGACGCAACGGAGATCGAGAAATTTAGCGCGTTGGCGGACGAATGGTGGGATCCAGAGGGCAGTTTCAAACCGCTGCACAAACTCAACCCCGCCCGGCTGACGTTTATCCGTGACCGGATTTGCGGACGCTTCGAGCGCGACGCGAATAATCCAAAGCCTCTCGAAGGTCTTCGGATTGCGGATATCGGCTGCGGCGGCGGTCTGCTGACGGAACCGATGGCGCGTCTCGGGGCGAGCGTGACGGGTTTGGACGCCTCGGAGAAAAATATTCTCACCGCGCGCAACCACGCCGAACGGATGGGTCTTCAGATCGACTATCGCTATTCGACCGTCGAAGCGGCGGCCGCCGCCGGCGAAACCTACGATGTCGTTCTCAATATGGAAGTGGTCGAGCATGTCGCCGATGTCGACGGTTTCCTGCGCGCAAGCTGCGAGCTCGTGGCGCCCGGCGGTTGTATGTTCGTCGCGACCCTGAACCGAACCGTAAAATCCTTCGCCTTCGCCATCGTCGGCGCGGAGTACGTCATGCGATGGTTGCCGCGCGGGACGCACGATTGGCGTAAGTTCCTGAGACCATCGGAGATCGCCGCCAACCTGCGGCAAGGCGGCCTAAGCGTCGACGAGTTCGCCGGACTCAGTTTCGACCCGCTCAGAGACCGCTGGCGGGTCGGTTCGGATCTTTCGGTAAATTATATGGGCTACGCCACGCGGGCGTGATCGGCGGCGCTTAGGCGTCCGAACGCGGCAGATCGGGAAGTCGCAGGACGTCGATATTCTCTTCCACGAGCTCCTGCACTTCCTCGTCGCTCGCTTTGCCATGAATACCGCGTTCCTCGGACTCGCCGTAATGAATGCGTCGCGCTTCTTCGGCGAACTGATCGCCGACATCTTCGCAATTCTCTTTTACATGCCGGTGCATTTCGGTGATGAACTCGCGCACCATGGCCGGGGACGGCGTCTTGTTCGCGACGGCGCGTGATTTCCCCATATTGACGCGCGGCGCCATCGGTGCTTTCTCGACCTTCGTGTCGCCGCAAATCGGACATGCGATTTCGCCCGCTTTCGCTTGGGCTTCATACGCGGAACTGTTATTGAACCACGCCTCGAAGACGTGTTCTTTGCTGCACCTGATATTGAACGAAATCATGGGATTATCGCTTCAATCTCAAATCTGTCGTAAATTCGTTTATTAACATGGCGATTGGATACGGAGTCCGCAAGACCTGCCGCAAATGACTGAAAACGCAACATCTACCGCGATACGAACCCCGTCCCGATGGGTGACACGGTTTGCGCCTCAAGTGGCGCCGCGCGGCACAATCCTCGACCTGGCCTGCGGCGGCGGACGCAACGGCCGCCACTTCCTGGCATCGGGCCATGCGGTCACCTTTCTCGACAAAGATATCAAAGCGCTCCCGGATCTCGAAGAAAATCCGCTGGCGGAGATCGTTTGCGCCGATTTGGAGACCGGTGCTCCCTTTCCGCTGCAGGACCGCCAGTTCGACGGGGTCGTGGTGACCAACTACCTATGGCGCGATATTCTCAGCGATATCTGCGGCGCCGTCGCGCCCGGCGGTCTCTTGATCTACGAGACATTTGGGACCGGTAACGAAGCCTACGGACGGCCGCGCAACCCAGATTTTCTGCTGAAACCCGGCGAACTCCTCGAAACCGTTGGAACGGCATTCGATGTCCTGGGTTACGATCACGGATTGCGCCGCGCGCCGTCGCCCGCCGTCGTCCAACGGATCGCCGCCGTCAAACGCTAGACGCGATTATTCGCCAGCGGCGCGGAGACCAAGGGGAGCTGGGGGCGCGAAATCGCGGTCATGCGATAAGGCCGGCACCATGCCGCGCGCTTTGTCGATCCGCGAGAAATCCAACTCCGCCATGACGACACCGGGCTCTTCGCCGCCGTCCGCCAGAATCTCGCCCCAGGGCGCCACGATCAGGGAATGACCATAGGTTTCCCGACCGTCTTCATGATCGCCGCATTGCGCGGGGGCCACGACGAAACATCCGGTCTCGATCGCCCGCGCCTGCAGCAGAATATGCCAATGGGCCTGGCCCGTTTGACGCGTGAACGCGGCCGGCACCATCAGGACACTGGCGCCCGCTTTTGCCAAAGCGCGGTACAGATAGGCGAACCGGACATCGTAGCAGACCGTCATCCCGAGACCGCACCAAGGCGTTTCCGCCACGACGGCCCGGTCACCGGGTTTGAATGCTTTCGACTCGCGGAAACTGACGCCGTTCTCGAGATCGACGTCGAACATGTGAATCTTATCGTAGGTCGCGGCAATCGCGCCCTTGTCGTCGATTAAGAAAGAACGGTTCACATTGCGTTCGTCATCCATCAGTTTGATGACGAGCGAGCCTGTGTGCAGCCAAACACCGAGTTCAGCCGCCAGCTCGCGATACGCCTTGAGCGACGTCTCCTCGTCTTCGGTCTTCACGACTTCCGCTGACTTCCGGCGGCTGCGTTGGACGAGATTGACCACTTCCGGCAAACCGATCAGTTGCGCGCCCTGGCCATGCGCTTCACGGATCAATTCACTCGAAATTTCGATATTCTCGGCAATATCCGTCGTCGAGGTCAGCTGCGCACACGCGACTTTCAGCGTATCGGTCATTGCCCGGCTCCCAGCAGATTGTTCAGTTCACCGGAGGCTTCGAGCTGATGCAACTCGTCACAGCCGCCAATCCCGGTATCATCGATAAAGATTTGCGGTACCGTGTGGCGGCCTTCCGAACGCGCCAGCATCTCCTGCTTCAAGGATGGTTTAAACATCACGTCGAACTCTTCGTATTCGACCCCTTTGCTGTCGAGCAGCCGCTTGGCCGCATGGCAAAATCCGCAGAGCGGGCTCGTATAAATCTCAACTTTGGCCATGTTTCCGTGTCCCAAGGAAGAATAATTAGCCCCTTAGATATATATCTCCGGACGGTTTTGCCACTCCCAGCACGTTGATGTGATCGCGCGGCGGCTTATTGGGGCCGAATCACACGGGCAAGCGTGAGGACGTAGACCCGCGCCGCACCGCCCTTCTTCAGAGCGTGCGTGCACGCTTCCACCGTGGCGCCGGTGGTATAGACATCGTCGATCAGCAGGATCGACTTTCCCACGACTTCGGCGCGTCCGCGCAGGGAGAACGCGCCCTGTACGTTCCGGTGCCGGGCCCCACGAGAGAGGCTGCCCTGACTTGGCGTATTGCGGAGCCGGCGCAAGGCATCGGGTATGACGGGAAGACGTCCTAAGCGCGCCACCGCCCGCGCCAAGAGAAGCGACTGATTGTATCGCCGCCCGATCAAGCGGCGCGGATGCAACGGAACGGGGACGACGACGTCCGCCAACGGCACGAGTTCGGCGCCGGCGCGGGATATCCAAGCGCCGAAGGCATTTGCATATCGCGTCCGGTCCGCGTGTTTGAACCGCAGGATTATCTCCCGGCTGGTGTCGTCATAAACGAGGGCCGCGCGAGCGGCATCGAATGCCGGTCTCCGCTTCGTACACGCCGCACAAATCGCACCGGGACTCACCGCATGCGGAAAGGGATAGCCGCAGAGCGCACACATGGGCGATCCGATGAATGTGAATTTCGGCCAGCAGTCGACGCACAGCGCGCCCGCATTGTCGACAATTGCGCCGCACGAGAAACACCGCTCGGGAAAGGCCGCATCAAGCGCCAAACGCTTCGCCGCGCCGACAATCGAAACGGCCCTTCCGATCCTTGGACGGTGCCATCGGCTCCACATGATCCGCCTTTCGTTGTGAAGGCCTTTCAGGATTATGGAAGGTCCGGGTTGTTTTTCGGACGCGGCCCGCCATAGTGCGTCGATGGAAACGGCACCGGAGATATTCGACCGGAATGCGCTGCGCGTCCACCGCGACAGGGCGGCGCAGACATTTGGCGAATACGATTTCCTGGTCCGGGAGATCGGCGCGCGCCTTTCGGATCGGCTATTGGATATGGCGCGCACATTTCCGTTAGCACTCGACCTTGGCGCCCGGACCGGCGGATATGGACCCGTCCCGGGCGGTCCCGGCGGTATCGAGCACGTCGTTTCGTGCGAGCTCTCGGAACGAATGGCCCGGCAAATCGAGAGCGGCGGTGTGGTTGGCGACCCGGAGTTCCTTCCATTCGCTGAAGGCCGCTTCGATCTGGTCTACAGCAATCTCGAGCTGCATTGGGCGAACGACCTACCGGGATGTCTGTTGCAAATCACCCGCAGTTTGAAGTCGGACGGCTTGTTCCTGGCGGCGATCCTCGGGGGCAATACGCTCACGGAATTGCGTGACGTTCTGATGGCGGCGGAATTGGACGTGACCGGCGGGGCCAGTCCCCGCGTCTCGCCCTTCGCCGAGCTGCGCGATGCCGGCGCGCTGCTGCAAAGAGCCGGTTTGGCACTCCCTGTGGTCGACGCGGACGAGATTACCGTCACTTATGAAAATCTATTCAGGCTCCTTGCCGACCTACGCGGCATGGGCGAGACCAACACCGTGCGCGAGCGCCTGCGTACTTCTACCCGCCGCAACATCTTCCTACGGGCCGCCGAACTTTATCTCGAGCGCTATCCCGCGGAGGATGGCCGAATCCGTGCGACCTTCGAGATCATATATTTGCACGGCTGGGCCCCTCATGAGAGCCAACCGAAGGCGCTGCGCCCGGGTTCCGCCAAAACCAGTCTCGCCGACGCGCTCGGGACGGCAGAGTATTCCGCAGGCGATTCAGCCGATCCTGACCGTAGCAACGTCGACTAATCCCAAGCATTCGGATAAAAAATCCTATGACCACGCCCGACGCTTCCGACGACTTCAAACTCTCCATCGGCGATACGCTGAAGGAAATCTATCGCTTCCTGTGGTCCGCGAAGAATAGCTTCATCCTGCTGGCAACCCTCCCGGTGGCGGGGCTCTCTTTGTATTGGGTCGCTTTGGCCGGCCTCGCCGGTATCACCGTGCC
Organism: Rhodospirillaceae bacterium; assembly: GCA_002716125.1. Classification (GTDB taxonomy): domain Bacteria; phylum Pseudomonadota; class Alphaproteobacteria; order UBA8366; family UBA8366; genus UBA6544. The sequence continues at coordinate 6,589 of PAZH01000062.1, read as the reverse complement.
GGGCGATGGTGCGAACCCAGCCGCCCTCTGGGAGCTGTGCGTGCTGTATATTCCAAGCCTCGTTCTATTTTCTGTCTTTGCTGTCACTTGGCATCGACGCTATCTGAACCGGGGCGTCCAAGTCGGCATTAAGGACGCACTCATTCCCAACACCCGGCATCTGAAATACTTCTTCAGCACTTTGCTCACCACGCTTATCGCAGTCGCGGTCATCAGCGTTCCGGTCGTGATCGTTATTATCTTCACACTGGTGATCAATTTCGCGGCCGGTGGCGAAGTCAAACCACCGGTCGATGTTCAGACAGTGTCGGTCTTTGTCGGCATTGTTGCCGCCGTTTTGTTTTCCTGTGTTTTCCTGCGGCTCGCGCAATGGCTATCGGTCATCGCTATCGCCTCGCCGTTTACAATGCTAGAGGCTTGGCGGCTCGGGCGGGGAAATTCTTGGCGCCTGTTTGCAATCGGTTGCGGCGCGGCGATCATCCCGGCAATCCTGATCGGACTCTATCAGCTTACGCCGACGAACGCGGACTTGCTGTCGATATTCTCAGAAAATCCATGGATCGTGATCGCAACGCTGCTCAGCGAGTACGCGGTCGCCTATATCACGCTCGCCTTTTCTGTTGCGACGCTCTCCGTCTGCTACGACCGCCTCCTCGCACGGATCGCCAACGACCCGCTCTACACGCTCGGCGCAGGTCCCTTTATCGACGAGTAAGAAGTCGCCGCTTCGAGACGGCGCTTACGCGCCTCCTCAGGGTGAGGGGCAAAAAAATGGCAATCGTTCCGCGCGACCTCTGGGTAAGGCGTCAATACCTCATAAATCCTCATTCTGAGGAGCGCGGCTTGCCGGGCGTCTCGCGGGATGCAGGTCCGTTAAAGCAGATCGCAGAGTAACGCGATCAGCGGTTCGTCCGCCGGCGGCATCGGGTAGTCTCGCATGCGCTGCGGGCGAACCCACGCCAACTCCTGACCTTCTTGCGCCTGCGGCGTGCCTTTCCAGACACGGCAAACATACAGCGGCATCAAGAGCCGGAAATCCTCGTATTCGTGGCTGGCGAAGGTATACGCCGCGAGACAAGATTCCCGGGTGTCGACATCGAGCTCTTCCTTCAGTTCGCGGATCAGCGCCGCTTCCGGCGACTCGCCCTCGTCAACCTTGCCGCCCGGAAACTCCCATAGGCCGGCCATCTTCTTGCCTTCCGGCCGTTTCGCCATCAGAACCCGGCCGTCCGGGTCGACCATGGCAACCGCAACCACGAGGAGTGTCGGCTTCGCTGCCTGCCGCTCCGCCCAGCCGGCGCGATCCAAACGGTATTGGACAACCGGCACGCCGTCGTAGCGACCGGTCGCCCCCACGGTTTCGCTGGTCTTGGCATAGCCCGCCTTCTCGAGGACACGCTCCGAAGCGGCGTTACCGACCATCACCTCGGCATCCAAGGCGTCGACGTTCAAATCTTCGAAGGCAAATCGTGTCGCTCGCTTTAATGCTTCACCGCCAAAGCCGCGCCCCCAATAGGGCCGGCCGATCCAGTAGCCGATATCGCCGACCCCTTCGGTGATATCAATACGCAGGCAACCGATGAACTCACGGGCCGCGCCCGTCTCGAGCGCGAGGACGATACGGCTCTCGGCGCCGGCGCGTTCCAAATACGCACGACCGTCCGCTTCCGAAAACGGATGCGGGATCGCCGCCGTCCAACCGGCGACTTCGTTGTCGCTGGCGAGTTCGACCAAATGCGGGAGATCCGATTCCGCTAGGGGACGGAGTCTGAGCTGCGCGCTGGTGAAAGGCGTGCCATTCCAGACCGCCCCCCAGCATCCCAGTTCCGGCGGCGCGGACACGAAGGACGCTCTAGAGCGCGGACCAGACCCGGGCCTTGCCGCGTCCGATCCCTATATTGATGGTAAAGTGCACCTGCCCCGCCTTCAGATGCTTGACCACGGCCTTGGCATCGAAGTCGGGCAAGGTTTCGCCCGCCGCAGCAATTTGAACACCCCCGATCGCGATACCAAGCAGGTCCCGTTCGGCCCGCTCGCCGGCCTTGCCGACCGCCATCACGATCCGTCCCGCGCGAGGTTCCGCGCCCGCGATGCCGACACGGACCAAAGTCGAATCGACAATCGAGCGGCCGATATTCCGCGCCGCACGCTGCGATTCCGCACCGATCACGTCGCACGTCAGGAGACGGTCTTTCTTAGCCCCGTCACGGACGATCATACGTGCCAGTTCACCGGTCATGTCCTCGAGCGCCTCTCGGAAATCGCGCAGTAACGGATCGTTGGCACGCTCGATTTTCGGCTGACGCTTCACCTGACCCGTCGCCGACAGCAAGACCGTGTCGCTGGTCGACGTATCGCCATCGACGGAGATGCAGTTGAAGGAGCGGTCGACCGCGCGGGTCAAACAGCTTTGCAGCACTTTGGCCGGAATCTTTGCGTCGGTGAAAAGAAAGCTCAGCATCGTGCCCATATCGGGCGCGATCATCTGGGACCCTTTCGCAATGCCCGCGAGGGTCACGTCGACATTGTCGATCTTAACTTTGCGGAGAGCGGCTTTCGGAAAGCGATCCGTGGTCATGATGCTACGGGCCGCATCGTACCAAGCCGCCTTTCTTAACGCTTTTACGCCCACCGGCACTTTGTCGGCCACAAAAGTGACCTCCTTCTTTTCGCCGATGATCCCCGTCGACGCGAGGAAGACTTCCGACTTGTGGCATCCAATCAGCTTTGCGGTGGCGGCGGCCGTGTTCTCGACGAGCTGTCGTCCTTGGCCGCCGGTGAAGACATTGGAGTTACCCGAGCTCGCGACGATCGCGCGAACCTTACCACCGGGCAATTGGCGCTTGCTCCATTCCACGGGCATGCCCGGGCATCGCGAACGGGTCAACGTTCCCGCGATGGTCGAACCGCGCGCCAACTCAGCCACGAAGAGGTCATGTTTCCCGTTGTCCTTGAGGCCCGCCGCAACGCCGGCAATCCGGACACCGGCAATCGCCGGAATCTTCGGGAGTTCAGGGAAGGCGTTTTGAGGTTTCTTCGCCATGATCGCTCACGTCCGATAATCCGCATTGATTTCGATGTAGCCGTGGGTGAGGTCGCAAGTCCAGACCCGCGCCTTACCGCGCCCAACACCGACATCGACGGAAATAGAGATATCGCGTCCGGCCATGCGCTTGCCGGTAACGGACTCGTCGTATCCGTCGACAAGCTGACCCTCAACGGTAATCGGCACGCCCCCCATGCCGATGGACATCCGGTCTCGGTCGGCTTTCTCGCCGGCCTTACCGACCGCCATGACAATCCGGCCCCAGTTCGGATCGCCGCCGGCAATAGCGGTTTTGACAAGTGGTGAGTTCGCAACCGCCAAGCCAATGCGGCGCGCCGCGGCGGCCGATTCGGCGCCGCTGATATCGATGGTCACGAACTTTTGAGCGCCTTCGCCATCGCGCACCACTTGGGTCGCGAGGTCGATCGCAATTTCGCGCAAGGCGTCACGGAACGCCTTCAAATGTTTATCCCCAACGCCCGTCACCCGAGGATGCTTTGCCTGCCCGGTCGCGGCCAGCAACATCGTGTCGCTCGTCGACGTATCGCTGTCGACCGTAATGCTATTGAAGGACCGGTCAGCGGCATCTTTTAACAAACGCTGTAAGACAGGCGCCGGAATCTTCGCGTCGGTGAAGATAAAGGACAGCATGGTCGCCATATCGGGCGCGATCATGCCGGAGCCTTTGGCGATCCCGACCAGCGTGACCTGGGTTTTCCCGATTGCAACCTTGCGCATTGCGGCCTTCGGGAAGGTGTCGGTGGTCATTATGGCGGCAGCCGCGTCGGCCCATTTCGCCTTGCCGAGCTTGCGGGCGACGTCCGGCAGTTTTGCGGCGATGTAATTCTCCGCGACCGGAACGCCGATGACGCCTGTCGAGGCCACATAAATCTCGTTGCGCCGGCAGCCGAGCCGCTTGGCCGCCGCCGCCACCGTATGCTCGACAGTCTTGTCGCCGGCATTGCCGGTGAAGGCGTTGGCATTGCCGGAATTCACGATCAGGCCGCGAATCTTGCCATGCTTCAGGATCGAACGGCACCAGTCGACCGGTGCCGAGCTGCACTTCGATTTCGTGAAGACGCCGGCGATTGTCGACCCTTTTGCGAGTTCGGCAAGAAACAGATCCGGCCGGCCACTTTCCTTAAGACCCGCGGCGATACCGGAGACCCGGACACCCGGAACCGGCGCCGTCGCCGGAAACCGGCTCGGCGCGAGAGGCGATTTCTTAAACATGATTGTCTTACTTTGCTTTTGGCTGCTGCGGTGTCGGCGCTGGCAAAGGCTGTCCATCAAGCGCAAAACGTTCGATTTTCGCACCTTCGCGCGCTGAGTTCAGAACATCGGTCGCGATGCGGCGTCCCAAATCGCGGGCGATCTGGGCGCGAACGCGCTCGAACGGCGGGGCGGAGCTTTTTCGTCGATCTTCCACCTTGATGACATGCCAACCGAACTCCGTCTTCACGGGCGTTTCGGTCATCGCGCCCGCTTGCATCGAAAAAGCCGTGTCCGAGAACGGCTTCACCATATCGCCTTTACGGAAATATCCGAGATCGCCGCCTTGCGCTGCAGCGGGGTCCTTCGAACGGGCTTTGGCCACTTCCTCGAAGGGTTGCCCGCCCTGGATCATCTTGATGACCTCTTTTGCATCCGCTTCCGTATCGACCAGGATATGACGGGCACGAACCTCTTCTTGCGTCGGCGTGTTCTTCGCCAATTCGGCATAACGTTCCTTCATTGCTTCTTCGGTGATGCTTTGCGAGATGAGGCGGTTCATATAAACGCGGGCAATAATCTGATCTTCCGCGACCTTCACCATCGTCTTTACTTCGGCGTCACCCGCCAAATTATTCAGCCGGCCATGGATCGTCAGCAATTTATCGTCGATTAAGCGCTCGAGGAGCTGATTGTAAACCGCGCGCAGGCCGCGTTGCCGGTGTTGGCGCGGCAGCGCTTGAAAGGCCTGGATAATCTCACTGCTGAGAATTTGCTGATCATTGACCACGGCAATGACTGCGTCTTTTGCCAAGCGGTCTCGAACCGACTGTGCACTCGCGGGCGACGTGGCCAGCGCGGCGCCAAAGGTGATGATGAAAACAGCTGTCAGTGCCCGAATAACCATCGATCTTCCCTCAATCGCATCGGCGAAGATGCCTGAAAATGTGCCATTTGAGATGGCCAGCTTCTACTTGCGCATAAAGCATATGTGATCGTTCGGAACAAGTGCCGGGCCGCTGAGACCCTCATTCTTCCCCTTTACACGGAATCGTCAGCACGATACGCATACCCCCGCCTGGTCGGTGACACTGTCGCAATACGTTGACAGCCGCGCATCCGGCCATCATATGTCACTGGCGCATTGCCTATTCGATGCGGCGCAATTGCAATAGTTTACGGGTCCGAGGACGCGATGATCGGCGGAGTCTTGAAGAAAGTATTCGGTTCGGCGAACGATCGAATGCTCGCTCGCCTGAAAGGCGAAGTCGACGCGATCAACGCGTTTGAACCGGAAGTCCAAAAACTTTCGGACGAGGCGCTGAAGGCGCAAACGGATAAATTCCGCGAGCGGATTAAGGCCGGCGAAACGCTGGACAATATCATGGTCGAGGCCTTCGCAACGGTCCGGGAGGCCGCGATCAGGACACTCGGGCAACGGCATTTCGACGTCCAACTGCTCGGCGGGATGGTCCTGCACCAAGGCAAGATCTCCGAAATGCGCACCGGCGAAGGTAAAACCCTTGTCGCGACACTGCCGGTCTATCTGAACGCCCTCATGAGCCAAGGCGTCCATGTCGTGACGGTCAACGACTTCCTGGCGCAGCGCGATGCCCGTTGGATGGGACAAGTCTACGAGTTTTTGGGCCTGACGGTCGGCTGTATCGTCCACGGCCTCGACGACAGCGAGCGGCGCGAACAATACGCCTGCGACATCACGTACGGCACCAATAACGAGTTCGGGTTCGACTATCTGCGCGACAATATGAAGTTCTCCTTGGACGAGATGGTTCAGCGAGAGTTCAACTTCGCTATTGTCGACGAAGTCGATTCTATCCTGATCGACGAAGCGCGAACCCCCTTGATTATCTCCGGCCCGACCGAAGAGACCACGGAGATGTATATCCAGGTCGACAAGCTTATCCCGAAGCTGGTGCCCGAGGATTACGAGAAGGATGAAAAGCAGCGCAGCGTCACGCTGACCGAACAAGGCTCGCAGCACATCGAAGACCTGCTTGAGGACTCCGGCATCCTGCAAAGCGGTTCGCTCTACGACGTCCAGAACATCTCCATCGTCCATCACGCGAACCAAGCGCTGCGTGCACATACGCTTTTTAGCCGCGACACCGATTACATCGTCAAAGACGGCAAAGTCGTCATCATCGACGAGTTTACCGGCCGCATGATGGAAGGGCGTCGGTATTCGGACGGATTGCACCAGGCGCTGGAAGCCAAAGAAGGCGTCGAAGTGCAGACGGAGAATCAGACGCTCGCCTCGATCACCTTCCAGAACTATTTCCGCCTCTACCCGAAACTGGCCGGCATGACGGG
>PAZH01000061.1 GCA_002716125.1 Rhodospirillaceae bacterium | reverse complement strand
GGGACCCGCCGATCTATTCGTCAGGCTTTCAGTGCGTCCGGTATGTAAGCGTCGATCACGGGCAGTTTTCGAAGGGCCCAGGCGCCCGGGCCTTGGATCGCGACGACGATGGCAAGCACCGTGAGAAGGGCCGGGAACTCCCAACCGCCGCCCTCGGCGCTAAAGACCCAACCGTTGCCCGCATGCGCCCAAGTGGCACCCATCATGATCGGTACCGATAGGATTGCGGCCAACCGTGTATAGAGCCCCAAGAGGATGGCGATGCCGCCTGCGATCTCTCCGAGGATCGTAAGATAGGCAGCGATGGCGGGAAGGCCGATGCTCTCGAAATAGCCGACCGTGCCCGGCACGGTGAAGACGAAGATCTTCAAGGATGCGTGGGCGAGTAAGATGACGGCGAAGGACAGGCGCAAAAGGAACGCGCCGTAATCCTGGTTTGTTTGTGTCTGCATGGTGTTCTCCATAGCGAAGTCTGGTGTTTCGTTGGAGAACATTTAATTGCTATTAATTATAAATATAATATGGATAATTAGAATAATACTAGTTCCAATATAGAAACAATATGGATCATTTATCGCGTGTAGACGTATTTCTTGAAGTGGTTCGCCATGAGAGTTTCAGTGGAGCCGCGCGCCAGTTGGGCGTCCAGGGGCCGGCGCTTAGCAGACAGGTACGCGCCCTGGAGGAAGACCTCGGCGTCCGTCTCTTGAATCGGACGACCCGGCAGGTCTCTTTGACTGAAGAAGGCGCGATCTATGCTGAAAAGGCTCGTCAGGCCCTCGGCGATTTGAAGGAAGCCGAATAGCGTATCCGCGATCTGCGCGACAATCCAACAGGCACTTTGAGGGTCAGCGCGCCCATGACCTTTGGCGCCCGATACGTCGCCCGCATGATCGCCGATTTCGCCGCGCGCTATCCAGATGTTCGGATGGAGGTCGATTTCGAAGATCGCCCGGTCGATCCGGTTGGTGAGGGCTATGACGTCGTCATCCGGATCGGCGCTTTGTCGGACAGTGCGTTGATCGCGCGCAAGATCGCGGACTGTCCGATCTTTCAGGTCGCGTGTCCCGATTTCGTCGCACGATATGGGGAGCCGAGTGCACCGGAAGATTTGCGCGATTATCCGGCTATAGTCTTCACGCAGCACCAGGCCAATGCCGAGTGGCAGTATCGTCATTCGGATGGCGAGAGGGGCCGCGTTCGATATCAAAAGAGTTTCGGCGCAAACAACGCGGACATGATGATCGAAGCCTGTCGCCAAGGTCTCGGCATTGCGGAATTACCGATTTTTGCGGTGGCGGCGGAACTCGAACGGCGCGAATTGATGCGCGTTCTACCGGACTACGAAACGGATCCGTTGCGCGGCATCTACGCGGTCTATCCGCCGAACCGTTACGTCTCGGCCCGTGTGCGTCTCTTTGTCGAATCCTTGGTGGACTTCGGCCGTACACTGCCGTGGTGAGGCGTTAAGGCGCGCGCCGCACATCCCGAACGAATGCGGCGACGTAATCGTCCGCCGGATTTTCCAGGATTTCGTCTGGCGTTCCCACTTGCGAAATCTCGCCGTCTTTCAGGATTGCGATGCGGTCACCGATGCGGAGCGCTTCGTCGAGGTCATGCGTAATGAACAGCACCGTTTTCTGAAGATCTTTCTGCAGGCCGATCAACTGCTGCTGCATTTCCGAGCGAATAAGAGGATCGAGCGCGGAGAAGGCTTCGTCCATCAGCAAGATCTCGGGATTGGTGCAGAGTGCGCGGGCGAGGCCAACCCGTTGTTGCTGGCCGCCGGAAAGTTGTGCTGGGAACTGGTCTTCGTATCCGGCGAGGCCCACGCGCTCAATCCAAACGCGGGCCTGGGTGTCTCGCTCGTCCTTGGCGATCTCGCGGATCGTGAGGCCGAAGGCGACATTCTCCAAGACGGTTCGATGCGGAAGCAGGGCGAAGCGCTGGAAGACCATCGAGAGTTTGTGTCGGCGGAACGCTTCAAGCGATTCTTGATTGAGGGCCAGGACGTCGGTCTCGCCCACGTGGATCGAGCCCGTCGTCGGTTCGATCAATCGATTGAGGTGGCGGATCAAGGTCGACTTGCCGGAGCCGGAAAGACCCATGACGACGAAGACTTCGCCTTTCTCGACCGTGAGGTTGATGTCACGGAGGCCGATCGTATGACCCGTCTCCGCCAGGAGCGTGTCTTTGCTCTGTCCGTTTTGGACCAGCGGCAGCACCGTTTCCGGCGTTTTGCCGAATATCTTGTAAAGGTTGGCGATCCGAATCAGCGGTTCAGGCACCGTGCAGGCCTTCCAAGTGTTTCTGGCTGCGTTTTGCATAGGCTTGGCTGACACGATCGAAGACAATGGCGATCACGACGAGGGCGAGACCGTTGAGGAGGCCCATTGTGAAGTACTGATTGGTGATGGCCTTCAGGACCGGTTGCCCCAAACCTTTCACGCCGATCATCGAGGCGATCACCACCATGGCGAGCGCCATCATGATGGTTTGATTGATTCCGGCCATGATCGTGGGCAGCGCCAACGGCAATTGTACCTCGAAGAGGCGCTGTCGGCGGGTTGCGCCGAAGGCAATGGCGGCTTCCAAGACATCTTTGTCGACGAGGCGGATGCCGAGGTTCGTTAATCGGATAACCGGCGGAATGGCATAGACCAAGACGGCAAGAATGCCCGGTACTTTGCCGATCCCAAGCAGCATCACGACAGGGATCAGGTACACAAAGGCCGGCATGGTCTGCATGATGTCGAGGATGGGTGTGACAATTGTTTGCACCCGGTCCGAGCGCGCCATGGCGATGCCGATCGGCACACCGATACCGATCGAGAGCAGCGTTGCGACAGTGATAATGGCGAGCGTCCGCATGGTGTCGGCCCACATGCCGAAATATCCGATCAATACAAAGGCGGCGAGGACGCCAAGCGAGAGCTTCCAAGATCGGCTCGCCGCATAAGAGAGGCCGATCAGCACGGTGAGAACGATTGGCCAGGGTGAGAGCAGCAGGAGTTTCTCGAACCAGACCAGGAAGTACAGCAGCGGGTCGAAGAAAGTTTCGATCGCGTCGCCGTAGGTGCGCGAGAATTCGCGATATGCCCCGTCGAGGTATTTGCGGAGAGCGACGAGTTCGGCCCGCTCCATTGCCGGGAACTGCGTCAGCCAGTTGGAGTCAGCCATCGGTCGGCTCCTGAATCTATGTGCGGTCTAGAGGGCGGCGTTTACTTTCTTTGCGACATCCGCCGATACCCATGTCTTCCACGTCGCAGCATGGTTCTTCAGAAAATAGGCGGCTGCCGTCTCGCCGTCTGCTTGGTTCGCTTCGATCCAGACCAACAACTTGTTCATCTGGCTATTGGTGAAGGCGCGTTTCGAAAGATAGGCGAAGGCATCGGGCGCGCGTTTTGCGAAATCCTCGACGGTCACGGTGTGAACGGGCGAGGGTGGGTACATTGTCGGCTTCGGTGCCGCGCACTCTGTCTGCGTGATGCAATCTTTAAAATGGGCCTCATCGATGCCGCTGCCGAAATCGACTTTCACCATCTCGTATTTGCCGAGGATGGCGGTCGGTGCCCAGTAATAGCCGAACCAGGGCTGTTTGCGCTCGTATGCCTTGGCGAGCGAACCGTCGAGACCCGCGGCGGAGCCTGGGTCGACGAGCTCAAATCCTGCGTCCGCGAGTTGCAGTGCTGAGAAGAGGTGGCCGCTCGAGATTTGGCAGTTCCAACCGGCGGGACAGCCGACGAAGCCGGACTTCGAAGGGTCTTCGGGATGCTTAAAAAGTTTCGCGTGTTTTTTGACGCCGGCGATGGTCGCGAGTTCCGGCATTTCGTCGACCATGTATTTCGGTACCCAGAAGCCCTCCTCGCCGCCGTCGGAGAGGGATTTTCCGGCGATGCGGAGACGCTTCTCGTCAATGCCCTTTTGCAGCGCTTCGGCGAAGGAATTGGTCCAAAGTTCGGGCGCGATATCCGGCTCGCCTTTTTCAATCATCGAGGTTCCGGTCGGCATCGTGTCGCCGGTGATCAGCTCCGCGTCGCAGCCATAACCGTGTTTCAGGATCATCGCGTCGACATGCGCGATCAACGTGGCAGATGGCCAATTCATATCGGCGATCGTGACTTTACCGCAGGCCGCTTGGGCGCCGCCGGTCATGACGAGCGTTAAAAGGATACCTATGACGACGCTAATTCTATTCATGATCGAAGTCTTCATTTCCATATGGGTCGATTTGATCTGTCTCTGAATGGTATCGAAAGCGGCTTACGCAATCAAATTCAGATAATATTTAAGTATATATGAATAATGTGGAGTATATAGTTCAATTTATGTTTAATAAAAACTCATAATTAATAATATTGATTATATTAAATATTATTTTATATTTAAATATTGGATATCTTATTCGTTTCACTCAGAAGTGCGTCACACTCCGCGGATGTACCGATTGAAATCCGAAGCCAGTTATCGATGCGCGGCCGGTTGAAGTGACGGACCAGAATGCCGCTTGCACGAAGTGTATTCGAGAGATCTTCGGCCGTTACCTGATCGTGCGAAACGAAGAGGAAGTTCGCCGCGGAGGGAAGGACACGGAAACCTTGCTGGCGGAGGACGCCCGCCGTTCGCTCGCGGTCGGCGATCACACGGCTGCGCGTTTCCTCGAACCATGCGCGGTCCTTCCAAGAAGCGACAGCGGCTTCGAGGGTAAGCCGGCCGATCGGGTAGGAATTGAAGCTATCCTTTACGCGGAACAGGGCCTCGATGAGGTGAGGCTGGGCGATGGCAAAGCCGAGCCTCAGGCCGGCGAGGCTTCTCGATTTCGAGAAGGTCTGGACGATGACGAGGTTTTCATAGTGAGGCACCAGGTCAACGGCGCTCTCGGCCCCAAAATCGACATAAGCTTCGTCGACGACGACGACGTTGTCGGGGTTATTCGACAAGACTTGCTCAATGCACTGAAGATTCAGTTTAGCGCCGGTCGGTGCATTCGGATTTGTCAGGACGATACCGGCACAGGGGCCTTGGAAATCAGCCGGTTCGTATTCAAAATTCGCGTTTAATGGTACTTCACGGAATTGAATCCCGTAGAGTTGGCAGTACGTCGGATAAAAACTGTAGGTAATATCGGCGAACAGCACCGGTGTATCTCGGTTGAAAAAGGCATTGAATGCGTGCGCCAAAATTTCGTCCGAGCCATTGCCAACGAAGATATTGTCGATTGTCAGATCGTGCGTGTCCGCGATCGCCCGCCGTAGGTCGATCGCAGCGGGATCCGGATAGAGCCGCAGATCATCATTTGCGGCGGCATGGATAGCGTCCAACGCGCGAGGGGAGGGACCGTAGGGGTTCTCGTTTGTATTGAGCTTGATAAAGACGCGATCCTTCGGCTGTTCGCCCGGCGTGTAAGGCACCAACTTGTCGACGATGGGGCTCCAATATTTGCTCATGGAAGCCTAGTACTCGTCGAATATGCGCTGCAGCTCGGCAGGGTCGTCGGTTTTGGTCAGCGCGACGGCAAGCAGGACCCGGGCTTTTTGAGGCGGTAAGTTGTCGGCGAGTACGGTACCGGGCACACGGCGCGATGCGACGTCGGCCACCCGGCCGCTGCCGGCGCGCGTGCTGTGAACGATGGTGACGCCTTTCTCGGCTGCCGCCGCGAGTTTCTCAAATTCAATCGGTGCGACATAACCTGGCGCCATCGCGCCGACGACGATGCCCTTTGCGCCGGCGGCGACATAGGCGTCAATGGCTGTGCCATGCGTACCGGCATAGGTCATTGAGATATCGACCCGCGGCAGTTCGGTCAGGCCGCGCACATCGAATTCGGTATTTGGCGCGCGGCGGCGCTCCGGCATCCGGTAGTAGGCGATTTTGTCCCAATCCGCATGGCCGAGAAGACCGAAATCGGGACTTTTGAACGTCTGCTGACGCAAGGTGGATGTTTTGGTCATGTCGCGGGAGAAATGAATCTCATCGTTCAGCACACCAAGGACGCCGCGTCCCCGAGAGGCCGGATGCCCCGCCGTTCGGATGGCGTTCACCAGGTTGATGCCGGAATCGGTGCCCATGCCGGAGGCGGGGCGTTGCGCGCCGACCAGCACGATGGGAATCTCGACTTTCGATGCCAAATTCAGGAAATACGCGGTCTCTTCCAGCGTCGCAGTTCCATGCGTGACGACAATACCGTCCAAACTCGGGTCTTCTTCGACAAGGTCGTGGATTTTCGTGTTGATCTCCAGCCACTCCGCAGGGCCAATTGCGGTACTCGGCATCGCACGCAGGCGAACGGGGACGACATCGCCTTGTTCCAGCGTCTCCGGGAATGCATTTAACAGCTCGTCGACTTCGTAAATCTTGTTGTTCTCGAGATAGGCGACGAGATCGAGGCCGTGTTTGCCGACGGAAGATATGGTGCCACCAGTTCCGATGACGGCGACGCGGGGGCCGGGCATAGCGCTTTCCTTTTATTGCTCATTGTTCCGGGATTAAACTAACCCCTTATTGGGCCGGGAAAACAGCACCGATCGAAAATGCCGAAATCAAAAGGACTTTATTGCGAACAACTGCTTCTACCCAGTGGTTGGGCGCGCGATATGACCATTGTCTTCGATACGGATGGTGTGATTACCGATGTCCGCCCGAGAGAAAACGGCGATGATTTCCAAAGCGCTGCCGGGCCGGTGTTGCCCGGCATGCCGAACCTGCACTCCCACGCTTTTCAGCGGGCGATCGTCGGGCTCACCGAACGGACGGGACCCGGCGGAGACGATTTCTGGACCTGGCGGCAGGCGGTGTATCGTTTCGTTTCTCAATTGACGCCGGCAGACGTAGAGGCCATCGCGGCTCAGCTCTATGTCGATATGCTAAAGGGCGGTTATACCGCGGTTGGCGAATTCCATTATCTTCATCATGGCGCCGACGGCATGCCGTACGACGATCCTGCCGAAATGTCTCATCGTGTGGCGGCGGCGGCAGAGGAAAGCGGCATCGGACTGACACTACTCCCAGTCCTCTATGCCCAAGGCGGCTTTGGCGGCGTTCCGACGGAACCCGGGCAACGACGCTACGTCTGTGACAGCGATCAGTTTGCGCGCATTGTCGACGGTGCGGAAAGAGCGTCAGGAGCCGGCGCGCGCTATCGTGTCGGCATCGCGCCGCACTCGCTGCGGGCCGTTGGTCCGGAAGCGCTGGATCGTGCCATCCAGGCCATTGATGATATCGGTACTGAGCGGCCGATACATATACACATCGCGGAACAAACTCGCGAAGTCGACGAATGTGTTTTGTGGAGCGGCGCTCGTCCTGTGGAATGGCTTCTTTCGAACCGCAACATCGATGCGCGATGGTGTTTCGTTCACGCGACGCACATGACAGGCGGCGAGGTGGCAGACCTTGCGGCATCCGGGGCAATTGCGGGCGTCTGTCCGACCACCGAGGCCGATCTCGGAGATGGGATATTTCCGGCGGTGGAATACTTCGCGGCGGGCGGCCGCTTTGGCGTCGGTTCGGACAGTCACGTCATCGTGGATGCGGCGGAAGAGCTACGCCTTATTGAATACGGCCAGCGGCTTTCAACACGTCGTCGAAACCTGTTGGCGAGAAATGCGCACGCTTCAACCGGCACATCGCTCTATCTGGATGCGGTGGACGGTGGGGCGCAGGCGCTTGGTCGATGTACGACGGGAATTGCGGTTGGTCAGTTTGCTGACCTTGTCGTGTTGGATGGCGACGCGCCGATCCTCGCGGGTAAAACAGGTTCGGATATCACGGACACGTTTGTGTTTTCCGGCAGCGGGCGTCTTGCCAAGGATATCTATGTAAGAGGGCAGAAAGTCATATCCGACGGGCACCATGCAAAAGAAGAGCGCATCGCCGAGCGATATCGCCAGACGATGCGCCGACTTCTCGAGGCCTAAAACAAAGGTCTAGGCTGCGCGGATTTTTTCCGTCAGCTCTGTGACTTGCGATTTCAATGCGCCGGACTCGCGGCTCATTTCATTCGCAGCGTCCAACATTTCAGTCGCCTTTGAGCCCGTACCTTCGGCGGCTTGCGAAATCTCGATAATATTGGCTGCGACTTCCTTTGTGCCGACGGCGGCTTCTTCGACGTTTCTGGCAATCTCCTGGGTCGCCGCACCTTGCTCTTCGACGGCGGCGGCGATGTTGTTCGTGACGTCGTTGATCTCACCGATCACGCCACCGATTTCGAGGATTGCGTCGACCGCGGTATTGGTCGCGGATTGGATCTCGTTGACGTGTTCCGAAATCTCTTCGGTCGCCTTGGCGGTTTGTCCGGCCAGGCTTTTGACCTCCGCGGCAACGACCGCAAAGCCTTTGCCTGCCTCACCGGCACGGGCGGCTTCGATCGTCGCGTTCAGGGCCAGCAGGTTCGTTTGTTCGGCGATATCGCTGATCAGGGCGACGACTTCGCCGATCTTGCTGGCAGCCTGTGAGAGGCCTTGCACCTGATGATTGGTGCTTTCGACTTGCGTCACCGCTTTCGCGGAAGTTTGGGTGGATTGCTGCACCTGACGGCCAATTTCGGAGACCGATGCGGAGAGTTGCTCCGCGGCCGCGGCGACAGTTTGAACATTCGCCGAGGCCTGTTCAGAGGCGCTCGCCACAACGGTTGATTGCGAGGCAGTTTACTGGGCGTTGGTTGTGACGGATTGCGCCGCCCCGTTCACTTGTTGCGCGGCCGAAGCGAGGTGCGTGGCAATATCGCCAATATTTTGCTCGATCTGTTGCGAGACCTCTTCTAAGAGCTGGGCGCGCGCTTCGGCTGCCTTTCGATCCGCTTCGTCTTGCAACGCTTTGAGCCGATTGACCTCTATAGCTTGGTCGCGGAAGACCTCTACTGCCCGCGCCATGCGGCCGATCTCGCTGCTTTCGTCCGTATAGGACACTTCGATATCCGTATCGTTGCCGGCGAGTTTATCCATCCCGTCGGTCAGATTGTTGATCGGATTGGCAATCGAACGGCCGAGAATGGTGGAGGCAATTACACTGATGGCGATCACGAGGACGGCGAGCCAGATCATATATTGAATGCCGGCTTTCTCGTCCGCCTCCGCTTTCAAGGCGGATTTTGCGGTAAACTTTTCGATTTGGTGGAGCGCGGCGATCAGCTCTTTGTTGAGTTTTTCTTGCTCCGCCTCAGCCAGTTTTGCGAGTTCCTTAGCTTCAAAAAAATTATTGGCTTCCAGTAATTCGAATAACTGCTCGCCGTGTTCTTCGTAGCTGTGATGTTCCTTCTCGACTTTCTTCATGATCTCGAGGAGGCCCGAAAATTCTTCTTTCGCTTCCGCGCTGTGGGCGTGTTGGATGCCATGTTCGAGCTTTTCTTCCGCTTCG
Organism: Rhodospirillaceae bacterium; assembly: GCA_002716125.1. Taxonomy (GTDB): domain Bacteria; phylum Pseudomonadota; class Alphaproteobacteria; order UBA8366; family UBA8366; genus UBA6544. Next base: position 8,330 of record PAZH01000061.1, on the reverse strand, counting down.
AGAATCTCGGCGTCGACTTTTTTGCCGAGTTTCTTGAATTTTTCACCGATGTCGTGAAGGTCGGGCTGCCCTGCGTGCGCCAATCCTTTCTCGAGGAGGACGGCTTGCTCGAGCTGATGAACCGTAACCCGGGTAAAGACTTCGGTAAGGGGGATATCTTCTTCCGCGATCTCTGTGATTTCGACGCCGATTTTGTCCATCTGCACAATCCCCATAACGGACTGTGCGATTGAACCGAAAAGGAGCAGGCCGACGAGTCAATAAATTCTGTTCGCGATAGAGATATTCTTCATTGGGATCGCCCGATTGTTGTTTTGTTCACGCAGCAGGAATGCGGTCGTAATTTAGTGATTATTATGTCTGGACATTACAAAAGCCTTGCGCGAATGCCAAGCTGAGGGAGTTGATATAGATCGGAAGTTAAGACTTCTATAATAAAATTTAAAATGCATTGAAAGTGCAATCACTCGCTCAAAAGAGCCAAGTTATTCGGCGACCACACGAACTAAGTTAAGCCGGCGCCTGCTGTTCTCGGTGCCATCGCGACCGGTAGCCCCGGATGTATTGCGGCGGGTATTGAATGTCGGCACCCAAGGCTGCGGCGGCACGCCAAGGCCAATGTGGATCTTGCAGCATACCTCTGGCGAGACCGACGAGGTCGGCATCGCCGCTCGCGACGATTTCCTCCGCATGTTGCGGGCGAAAGATCATTCCAACCGCCATGACGGTCAGACCCGACCCTGCTTTCACAGCGCGGGCAAACTCGACCTGATGACCTTCGCCGATTGGCACTTTCTGCTCGAGCGAGAGGCCGCCGCTGGAAATCGCCGCGTAATCGCAACCGAGCGCTTTTAGCCGGCGACAAAGTTCCGTCGTTTCGTCGATATTCCAGCCGCCTTCCAAATAGTCGGTGGCGGAAAGTCGAACGCCGATCGGTTTGTTTTCGGGCCAGACGTCGCGGATCGCTTGAAACACTTCAGTGCAGAGGCGTGTCCGGTTCTCAAAACTGCCACCCCAACGGTCTTTGCGACGGTTCGCACTTGGCGACATGAACTCCTGCAGCAGATAGCCGTGCGCTGCGGTTAACTCAATTAAATCAAAGCCGGCGCGGTCCGCCCGAATTGCAGATTGAACATGATCGTCAATAACCTTCGCTAAATCCGCTTTCGTCGCGACCCGGGGTTCCGGCCAGCCGTCCGCGCGCGGAATGCCAGCAGAGCTGAGCGTCTGCCAGGCATCGTCTTCCGGCGTAAGCGGCGCATTCCGGCCCGCCGCTGGCGGGTAGGTCGAGCCTTTGCGTCCTGAATGCGAGAGCTGAATTCCCAAAGCGATCTTGCTGTGCCGCTTGCAAAACTCGACGATACGTTTCAACGCCGCTTCATGTTCGTCGTTATAAAGCCCAAGGCAGTCAGGCGTTATGCGTGCTTCGGGCGAAACCGCCGTTGCTTCCGTTATGAGCAAGCCGGCACCGTTTACCGCGAACTGGCCGAGATGCATAAGATGCCAATCCGTCGCCGCGCCATTATCCGCGCTGTACTGCCCCATTGGGGCGACGACAATGCGGTTCGCTAATTCGACACTGCGAAGCCGAAGAGGCGAGAAAAGAGCGCTACCCGTCACGGTAAAATCAAGATGCTTTTTTCACGTCGGGAACGTAAGGCTTAGACGTAAAGTGTTCCATGTTGTCGGAACCGGCGAGCTTGAGCCCTGCGCTCTTTATCGCGCTGTCCGGCACCTTGTCGAGTGGGACGTAGTAGCGATCATCGTCCTTTGTCACGGTGTCGTTGCTGATGGCGTTATAACAGCAAAGCAACGTCCAACGCCGTTTGTCCGAGCGGTTTTGATCGGAGCGATGCAGCGTGTTGCCATGGAATACGACGACATCGCCCGGATCCAAAACACAGTCCACGACGTCATGTGTCTCCAGGATACGGTCCATATGGCGTGGGTCGGCGCAGTTTTGTTCGGGCGTGACCTGAACGTGATCGAGGCGGCCGAGTTTATGGGACTTTCGAATCAGCTTGAGACAGCCGTTCTCGGTATCAGTTCGATCCAGAGCGATCATGAAACTCAGCATCTTCGGTGCGACACAACCGTTGTAATACCAATAGCCGTAGTCCTGATGCCACTCCCAGGCGCCGCCGACCTTTGGGTCTTTGGCTGTGAGTTTCGACTGGAAGTGATAGACCGGTTCACCAATCAGCGCTTCCGCCGTATCGACGATCCGCTCGCAGCGGGCGGCGAGCCCATAAACGCTGTCGCCGGCTCTGTTCCAGAGCGAGATCCGTGTGGCGCCACCTTCTTGATCGGCGCGCAGCAGAGAGTGATCCTGTATCTCGGGGTCTTCTTCCATTGCGCGGCGTAGGAGACCGGTCTCCTCCGCGTCGAATAACCCGCGAAGAAATAACAGTCCGTCTTCGTGATAGGTGGCGATATCCGCGTCAGTCAATCTCGAAGCCATGGCATTGCTCCGTTTGTCGGTTGAGGCTCAACTATAGCAAATGCATTCTCGCGTGTAAGGTCCGGTGGTCAGACGTTGTTCACACGGCCGTGCGCTATAACTGAACCTAGAGCAAAACCGCCACCGAGCGAGAAGAATATGGCTGAAAAATCGGTTAACGAAATGACCGCCGTGGAAATGGTAAACGCCATTGGCGCCGGTGAGACGAATTGCGAGGAAATCGTTCGGGCGAATCTTGCTGCTATCGAAGCACGCGAAGGTGATGTGCAGGCCTGGGTGCACGTCGATGCGGAGAACGCCATTGCATCCGCCAAGGCGATGGACGAAGCGGGCCCTAAGGGACCGCTCTTCGGGCTGCCGGTCGGGTTCAAGGATGTGATCGATACGGCGGATATGCCGACGGAGTATGGATCGGATATTTACCCGGGATATCGACCGGATGTCGACGCAGCCTGCGTTGCGCTGGTCAAAGAAGCGGGCGGTATCGTGTTCGGAAAAGCCGTCACGACGGAATTCGCATTCGTTAATCCGAATAAAACGCGGAACCCTCATAACCTAGCGCATACGCCGGGCGGATCGTCGAGTGGTTCGGCGGCTGCCGTGGCGGCGAATATGGTGCCGCTGGCCTTCGGGACGCAAACTGGCGGTTCTGTGATCCGGCCGGCGTCCTTTTGCGGGGTCGTCGGATATAAGCCGTCAATCGGACAGTTTAGTTACGCCGGCGTTAAGTTGCTGGCGCGCTCACTCGATACGCTGGGTGCGTTTGCCCGCGGGGCGGCTGACCTCGCTTTGCTACGTGCCGCACTTCTAGGTGCGTCGGCGGACGTTCAAGCGCGTTCGACACCGCCACGTATTGCCTTCTGTGAAACGCCGTGGTGGGAACGCGCGGACGCCTCCAGCCAATCGTCGGTAAAGGGAGCGGCCGACCGGATTGCAAACGCCGGCGGGGCTGTCGAGACACTCGCTTTGCCAGCGCATTTTGCGGCTTTGGAACAAGCCAATTTCACGATCATGGTGTACGAGGGCCGCCGCTCCCTTGCGCATGAATTCATGCGGCATGAAGATTTGCTGAGCGAAAAGCTGAAAGGGCTGATGGCTACGGGGCTGGATATTTCTTTCTCGGAATATCGGCAAGCAATCGACCTTGCTGACCAATGCCGGCTCGAGTTTGCGGCGCTAACGGAAAGCTACGATGCCGTCCTTGTGCCAAGTGCCGTCGGCGAGGCGCCGGAAGGATTCGATACGACGGGCGATGCCCTGTTCAACAGGCCTTGGACAACGATTGGCATTCCGTGCATCACCCTCCCGAACACAACCGGCCGTAACGGCTTGCCCGTCGGCATTCAGCTGATTTCAGGCTACGGAACGGATGAGAACTTAATCTCAGTTGCAGATTGGGCCGAAGGCGCGTTGCGTTCCTAGGCGTTTGATCGATGAAACTTTCGAATACGAAGAAGTGAGGGCGGGATATGGCCGACAACGCGAGAATTGAATGGACGCCGGGGCCGGAATACGAGAATTGCCGCCTGCGCCAACTCTTGGATTTTTGCGGTGTTGCGAATATGGCGGCGCTGCATGAGAAGACGTCGGCTGATCCGGCCTGGTTCTGGGATACCGCCATCAAGTTTCTGGATGTGCAGTTCTATGAGCCATATAGCGAGGTGTTGGACTTATCCGGGGGTATTCAACATCCGAAATGGTGCTTGGGCGCCAAGACGAACGTTGTGCTGAATTGCCTCGACAAGCACCGCGGGACGCCTGTTTGGGATAAGATCTACCTGGTCTGGGAAGGCGAAGACGGGGAAAAGCGGGAATTCACATACGCAGAATTCGACGCGGAGGTGTGCCGGTTCGCGGGTGCATTGCGGGCGCAAGGCATTGGACGTGGTGACGTCGTTGCGATGTATGTCCCAATGATCCCAGAGGCGATGACCTCCTTCTTCGGCATCCTAAAAGCCGGCGCGATCGTCCTGCCGCTCTTTTCGGGCTTCGGGCCAGAACCTTTGCGTGTGCGTCTTGGCGATAGCGATGCGCGGGCGGTGGTGACGGCTGATGGCGGTCCTCGGCGCGGTGCGGCGTCGCCGATGAAAAGTACGCTCGACGAAGCGCTCGCCGATTGCCCGAGCGTGACGGATGTTTTCGTTGTCCGCCGCATGGGCGATGCGGTCGATTGTCCGATGATGGATGGACGTGATCATTGGTGGGATGAGGCACTGGCGCCGCATCCGGCAGAAGCGGAGACAGAGCGGACAGATGCCGAGGAGATCGGTTTTCTCGTCTACACGTCCGGCACGACGGGTAAGCCGAAGGGCGTTTTGATGAGCCATGTCGGCAGCGTGACGAAGCTGGCGCTCGACATCTGCGTCAGCTTCGACTTAGGCGCAGACGACCGCATGATGTGGATTAGCGACATGGGTTGGGTGGTCGGTGCATTGACGGCCGTGTCGACGAGCTTTGCAGGCGGCAGTCTTATGCTGGTCGAGGGTACGCCCGACTACCCCGATTCGACGCGGCACTGGCGTGTCATGCAAGAGAATGATGTGACTTTCCTGGGCGTCGCGCCAACGACAATCCGCGGCATGATGCGTTATGGCGATGAGGTCGACGATTTCGATTTCTCGAAACTGCGGGTGATAGCGTCGACAGGAGAGCCGTGGACGGATGCCGCCTGGCTTTGGCTGTTCGAGCGCGTTGGAGACAAGCGCGTACCGATCCTGAACTATACCGGCGGGACGGAGTGTTTCGGCGGCATCGCATCCAGCAATCTATTGGAGCCCATCACACCCGGTTCCTTTAATGGGCCGATGCCGGGGAGCGGTGCGGATATCATTACGGCGGAAGGCGAGAAAACGAAACCGGGCGAGCTTGGCGAGTTAGTGATGACTTTGCCGGCCATCGGCAATACGCGCAGTCTCTGGCGCGATGACGAACGCTATATGGAGAGTTACTGGTCGATGTTTGGCGACAAATGGCGCCAAGGCGATTGGGCGATGCGTGACGAGGAGGGGTTCTGGTATGTCCTGGGACGCTCTGACGACACGTTAAATATCTCCGGAAAGCGCACCGGTCCGGCCGAAATCGAAGGCGCGCTGATGTCGACGGGGAGTATTTCGGAAGCAGCCGTCATCGGTGTACCGGATCCGATCAAGGGCACGGCGTTATGCTGTGTCTGCGTGCCAATGCCGGGCATCAATGATGACGAAGCGCTCCGCGGGCGGTTGTCTGCGGCCGTTACGGATGCATTGGGTCGTGCCTATCGGCCGCGCGACATACTGTTTGTATCGGACCTGCCGAAGACACGTAATATGAAGATCATGCGGCGTGTTGTTCGGTCGGTTATCACAGGGGAACCAGCGGGAGATTTGTCGTCGCTGGTGAATCCGGAAACGGTTGATGAATTAAAAGCTTTAACCGTAAAGAATAACTAATATTTGACTTCTATTTTAGAATTATTTGTAATACCAATATTTTTTATTGCCATTCCGACCATTTGTTCAAGTAAAAAAAATCACGATTTAATTGATCGTCTGGCGCAATTACTCGCGCGGTCCAAATCGCGGGCGAGCCGGGGCGATAGAGTTCGAATTGCAGCACCAGATGCCGGCTCGACGAAATACTCGATTTCTCACGCAGATTGTATGACAGCCGAACGTCGGATGACTTGGCGGTATCGGCGCGGGCCTCAAAGGAGATGTTCTTATCGTTAGGGGCGCCAACGCGGTTCGAAATCCGGTATTCGTAACGTAGGATCAAATCGCTTCGTTTCGTGGTGACGTAGTTCTGATCCGCGAGCCTTTGACGAATTTGTTCGCCAAGTGCCTCGTACTCCGGCCGATCCTCGCGTGGCCGCAGCTCAAAAACGGAACCGGCTTCGAGGGGGACACTACCGCGCGCGACCAGTTCGATCGTGTCGTCTCCTGCTTGCGCGCGCGTCTCGCTGCCGAATAGGACGCTGGTGGACAATACAGCGAGTACATAGACCGACGTTACTCTCAGCATCTGTCTAACCTTCACATCTTGGTTCAAAATCATTCGCGACATTGTCGCGCAAATCACCGCTTCGAAATTCGAAGCGGTCGAACAATCGCACGATCAGCGCAGGCATGAGGTTTGCCGGGTTTGAAATCTGTCGCTCCTGGCCAAAGCTTAGGCTGTATTGTGCCTCTTTGATCCAACGTTCAAATGCCTCGGGGGCGAGCTCAGACTTCGTAAAGACCACGGCATTGCCGTCGCGTGCAATCCGCCGGCGAACAGTGTTCAAGTACTTCTCTTCGAACTGTGATTGCAACCTGTCGCAGTCCCATGTGATCCGCGTGACCTCATATTTTCGGTAGAGATCTTCGCCTTGAAGGTAGCGCTCGAATTCGTCCAAGGTCGCAATTTGATGACTGCCGAACTGGAGATAAAAATAGACCCAAGCGATTGCGCCGACGACGACCGCGGAAGCGAGGGCGCGAATTCGTTCTGGAGGCAGTCGGCGCCCCTTTTTCGCGCGCGCTTCGGCCTCCGCTTCACGGCGGCGCCACCATTCGAATTGTTTCGGACCCGTGGATATGCACTATCTTCCTATTGAAGGTTAATGCGACGCAAGAGCCGCGCCAATCAAGTCATGGGAGATCGTCATGGGAGCCGCACCAAAAATTGCTATTCTCGGTATTCATTTGGAGAGCAACCGGTTTGCACCACCGGTGGGAAGAGCGGATTTCGCCGAGAAGTTTCTCGCCTACGATGACGAGTTGTTGGAAGACTCCCGCAGTGAATACCCGAAGGCGTGTGCGACGTTAACGGGCTTTGTCCGTGAAATGGACGACATCGGCCCCTGGACGCCGGCACCTTTGGTCTATGCCGATGAAGGTGCGGCGGGACCGATCGAGCATTCTTTCTTTCTGGAATTGCGTGAAGAAATGCGCACGCGTCTCTTGGCGGCGATGCCGGTTGATGGCGTCTACTTCCCGCAGCACGGTGCCGCAGTTTCGACGGAACACCCGGATCCGGACGGGGAGCTGTACGAAATGGTCCGCGAAATCGTCGGTCCCGATATCCCTATTGTGTCCGCGCTCGACCTTCACGCGATTGTTTCGGAGAAGATGGTGGAGATGGCGGATGTCCTCGTCTCCTATCGGACGAACCCGCATGTCGATCAGATGGATCGAGGCCGTGAATGCGCGCGGGTAATGCATGAACTCTTAGGCGGCGTTCAGCCGGAAGTGGCATTCATTCGCCTTCCCATCGTTGCACCCCAGGTGAAACAGCTGACCGCGTCGGGCCTCTATGCGGAAGCCATCGAATACGGCCAAACGAAAATTGATGCGACGGTGATGAACGTGTCGATCCTCGGTGGTTTCACTTATGGCGATACGCCATTCAACGGGATGAGCTTTATCGTCACCACTCGTGGCGACAAGGCGCGGGCGGAAGGTCTGTGCCGCGAATTGGCCGAACAAGTATGGCAGGGACGCGAGCGTCTGTTGCCGGAACTGACGCCGCTCTCGGATTGCATCGAGATGGCCGTGGCCCTTGGCAACGATCCGGCAAAGCCGCCGGTCGTTATTGCGGATGTTGCGGATAATCCGGGCGGTGGTGGGCGCGGCAATACGGCGTGGTTACTCAAAGGCCTTTACGAGGCGGGTGCAAAAGACGCGATACTCGGTGTGTTTTTCGATGCGCCTCTGGCGGCCGAAGCACACGGGATGCGCGTCGGCGATACGTTCCAAGCCACCTTTAACCGCACGGAAGACGACCAATATTCGGAGTCTTTCACGGCCGAGGCTGAAATCCTACATCTCTCCGACGGCACATTCGTCGGCCGTGATCCAGGCTCCCGAGCCGGCATGACGATCAATCTTGGTCCGACCGCTGTTTTACGGAT
>PAZH01000060.1 GCA_002716125.1 Rhodospirillaceae bacterium | reverse complement strand
TGGGAAATATACATCTGGATCGAGAGATCGGGCGAAAGTCGACCACGCTTTCAGATCGCTATTTCTTTTTGGTCGTCGATCCATTTCACGCAGAGTTATGCAGATTAGCCGGCGATCTTCTGCACCCTGTGATGATGTCCACAGATCAACCTTATTGAGTGCTTCAGAAGTCGCCGAAAGAGTGCTGTAAGGATACCCTCTGAGGCCCTGCACAACGATCTCTGGAGCGGTATAATTTGGGTGAGGAGTTGTGACGCTGTATTTCGCAGGATAAACGGGGTTCATACCGTCTATGTGTTTTTGAGCTTCTTCGCGTGACGGGCAGTGGATGGTTCGCCGACAAGATTTAAGCAGCGTGTGGCATTGAAGCAAAACATGCTGCAGCATCCATTCTTTGGCTTCTATTGTTGTATCAACCGTCTCGATGCGAAAACCATCACCTTCGTCATTAGCGACAACGAATAGGTCAATGGCGTCTAGCGATAGATGCCGACGGTACATCTCCGCAGCAAAAAGAAAATACACAATGTCGAAGGTACAAGGAGATACCTTGAGGTCGTAAAACGCATTCAAAATCTTCAATTGAATGTCCGCCAATTTTAACGGCAACCGGAGCATATAGTGCCCTTATACGGAAAATAATAACAATATATAGGGATTTAATCATATAATTTTCCTGTGGTTGCCTGTGTCTCTTTAACCACAGCTCATCTCAAAGTAGTTCCGCCGATGCTGAATCGCGTTATCAGCAGATAAATCAGGAATCCCAGCGTATTGGTGCGTAAGTTGCATAAAATTAACTAATTGCGGTCGATTTTCGTCTAAACTGTACAAAGCATTTCTTCTGATGAACAAACAGGTATCGAACTTGGAATCCGTAGCGTCCGATATGGCAACTTCCGTAGTACCGAACCGCGTGTTCTTTATTGCTGAAATCGGCATTAATCATAATGGCGATATGAATATTGTGCGGAAGCTAATCGATGCCGCCAAAGACGCTGATTGTGATGCGGTCAAATTTCAAAAGAGAACACTAGAGACGGTGTATACGGAAGAATTCCTCGATTCGCCGCGAGAGAGTCCTTGGGGTACAACCCAGCGGGAGCAGAAGGCGGGATTGGAATTGAATGAAGCGCAATATCGTGAGATCGACGCTTATTGCCGAGAAAAAGAAATCGAATGGTTCGCGTCGGCGTGGGATATCGATAGCCAGAATTTCTTAAAATCGTTCGATCTAAAATTTAACAAAGTTGCCTCGGCGATGACCACGAATCTTCCCTTTTTGGAAGTCGTTGCTGCCGAGCAACGTCATACTTTCATTTCGACGGGAATGTGCGAACTTTCCGATGTCGACAAGGCTGTTGAAGTTTTCCGAAAGCACGATTGTCCTTTCACCCTTCTACACTCTGTTTCGACCTACCCGGCGGTTGAAGAGGATTTGAATCTTCGGTGCATTGAATCCCTGCGAGAACGCTATCTTTGCCCCGTAGGATACAGTGGACACGAGGTGTCGGTTTCTCCAAGCGTGATGGCGGCAATGCTCGGCGCGACCGTTATTGAACGCCACATTACATTGCAAAGGGCCATGTATGGCTCAGATCAGTCGGCCTCGCTGGAGATTGACGCGCTGAAAAGATTGGTAACAATTCTCCGGAAAATTCCGGTCGTGCTTGGCGATGGCGAGAAACGCTTTGGAGAAGCCGAGCGAGCCGTTGCCGAGAAATTACGGTATTGGGAATGAGGCGGGCGAGATGCGCAATTCCGAACGCAGAGAACCGCTTCAAAAGGATACGTATCTGAAAGTTGTTTATTCGGAGGAGCGACGCCCGACCGGGCCTTATGATGGTCAATTAGCTCAGTATCTGCTCCAAAACGTATATGGCGAGACCGGTTCGTTATTGGACATCGGATGTGGGCGAGGGGATATGCTTCGCGGATTTTCGGATGCCGGTTTTGAGGTTAAGGGAGTCGACATATCTCCGGAAGTCTCTGCTTATTGCGACCCGATTGAAGCCCGGGTCGCCGATCTTGAACATGACCCGCTTCCTTACCCTTCGGGCACGTTTGATTTTGTGTTTTCGAAGTCTGTCGTCGAACATATGCGGAATCCCATGCCTATGCTCGAATCGTCGTTCGACGCGCTAAAGCCCGGCGGCAAAGCCATCATTATGACGCCGAGTTGGGTCCACCATGCGTCGGGGCCCTTTTTTCTCGACTATACGCATGTGACGCCCTTCACAGCGCCGTCTTTGGACGATGCTATGCGGTTTGCGGGTTTTGAGGACGTTGATGTAACGCACTTTAGGCAGTTGCCGTTTTTGTGGCGTCATCCATCGCTCTTTTTGGCGGTTTGGTTGTTTTCGAAGCTGCCGCTACCGTACGAGCCAATGTATCGCATGTCTGTAAAATGGCCGTCAGGGTTCAACAAGCTTATTCGATTTTCGAAGGAAGCAATGTTGTTGGGCGTTGGCCGGAAACCCTCGTAAGGGAATTGCCCCAAGATGGAAGGCACAATGGGAAATTCCGAGCAAGAAACTTGGGACCAGTATAACGGACTGTTGTTGGGGCCGGATGTCGACCGCATTCGAAAAATGTTGGTGCGTTACGATCTCTTCAAAGAAGCGCTTAACGTGCCCGGCGATATCGTGGAATGCGGTGTCTTTAAGGGCGTTGGCGCGATCTATTGGGCTAAACTCTTGGCGATCTATGCGCCGGCTTCGCGCAGAAAAGTGGTTGGTTTCGACGTCTTTTCAGCGTTCGCTGATTCAATGCTCGATTACGAACGGGACGCCGCAAAGAATTTCACCGAAGAAGCAGCCTTTGAAGGCGTCGACCCGGAAGACATTCTTTCTAGGGCGTCGATTGCGGGTCTCGATGGCCGATTGGAACTCGTTGTCGGCGATGTGGCTGAGACCGCTGCGGAGTATGTGAGAAAGAATAGGGGATTTCGGATCTCACTTTTGCACCTGGACTTGGATACCTATCTCGGAACGAAGGCGGTTCTGGAAGCGCTTTACGACAGCGTGACGCCGGGGGGCATAATTGTTTGCGATGAATACGGTTCGCCCGAATGGGGGGAATCCGATGCGATCGACGAGTTCTTTGATGGGCGCGGTGCTTCCATCCGGGCAATCGAGCACGCCACCAAGCCAACCGCGTATATTGTGAAGCCAAACTATTAGAAATGTTCGGTCGCGTCAGATGAGCGTCGGTATCATGCAGGGTCGGCTATCGAACAAATCCCCTGAACGGCTACAATCTTTTCCAAAAAAGACGTGGAAGGAAGAGTTCTACCGCGCTCGAGACATTGGCTTCGACACAATCGAATGGTTATTGGACGACTATCGAGAATCTAACAATCCGATCCTTAGCGAAACCGGTCGGCGAGAGATATCGCAATTAGTAATCGATAGCGGTGTATCTGTGCGGTCGGTATGTGCACATGCATTCATTGACGGGTCCTTACTGCGCGAAGATCGTGATGCACTCGATTGTTTCGATGCATTGACCGTTGCTTGTCGGCGTCTAGGCGTCGAGCGGATCGTGCTTCCGGTCCTGGAGCGATCCGAGATACAGGATAAGGAGACCTGGAAGGCATTATTTGAAGTTCTAAAGACCGTCCGTGAATATTGTCTCACGCACGATATTTCGATTGCGCTCGAAAGTGATCTCGATGCGGAAATACTGGCGAGTTGGATTTCTGATTTCCCAACAACAGAGGTTACCGCCTGCTATGACGTTGGTAATGCGGTCGGACGTCATGCCGATCCGTTACAGGAACTCGAAATTCTATCGGATTTAGTTTCGGAAATTCATATTAAGGACAAAACGCGAGCGGGAATAAGTCATTCGCTTGGACAAGGTGACGTCAATTTCATTGCATTGTTCGAGTGGTTAAGGAATTCCGATCACAATATTCCACTAGTTTTCGAAACGCCCGTATTTGACGACTGGGAACGGGAAGGAAGCCAAAACTATCAGTTTATAAAACAACTAATGACGCCGGAGTTGCCGTTGTGAAGGCGCTGTTTGTTGGCTTAGGTTCGATCGGACAGCGCCACCTTAGAAATCTCCGGACAATTGTCGGTGAAAGTCTCGAAGCTTCAGCGTGGCGCGTGACAAAGACTGTTCCTCTATTAGACGGTAAGGGAAATGCCGAACTTGGCGTTGATCTCGCACACCATTATCAGATTTTGGAGTTCGAGCGCCTTCAGGACGCGTTAGAGAATAAGCCGAGCATTGTCTTCGTCTGCAATCCCAATAGTTTGCACGTCGAAGTTGCTCAAGCGGCGATTGATGCCGGTTGCGACGTTTTCATTGAAAAACCAGTCTCGCATAGCGCTGCTGGTATTGCGCGATTGATTCAATCCGCAAACGCGACATCTCGTATCGTCGCAGTGGGCTTTCAATATCGCTTTCATCCAGGTTTTCAGCAGGCGAAACTATGGCTAAACGAAAATCGGATTGGTCAGTTTGCATCTGCTAGCTTTATCAACGGGGAATATATTCCGGGTTGGCACCCTTATGAGGACTACAGTGCTTCCTACGGCGCTCGATCCGACCTTGGCGGAGGGGCTTTGGTTTCGCAAATTCATGAAATCGATATGGCGTACGATATGTTTGGGCTGCCAGAACGGGTATATGCGGTTGGCGACAGACATTCGAGACTGGAACTCGATGTTGAAGATAGCGTTACGTTATTGCTGCGCACCATGATCAACGGCCGAAATGTTCCGATCGATATCCACTTAGACTATTTGCAATCACCGCCTGTACGAAGGTTTACGATTGTGGGTGATAAAGGGCGTATCGTTTGGGACGAGCAGGCACAATCCGTCACACTGGAAGAAATTGACGGTGGAGATGTCCATGAATTCAATTATCCAGAATTCGATCGCAACGATATGTTTATGGATGAAATGCGAGATTTTTTAACAGCGGTAGAAAAACGCGGGCGTCCTTTGGTTGATATCGAGACTGGGAGCGAGAGCCTCCGAATTGCGCTTGCGGCCCAATTGTCGATGAAGTCCGGCGACGCGTACCGGCCTGTCGACTGGCAGGAGAGCAACTAATGCCGTCCGACCGACCAAATGTGTTGGCTCTCATCTTGGCTCGTGGCGGGTCGAAAAGTGTTCCACGGAAAAATATTCTCCCCATCAATGGAAAACCACTGATCTCCTACACGATAGAGCAAGCGCTCGCGTCTGAGCATATTACACGGACGATTGTTTCAACCGATGATGAAGAGATCGCAAGGATCTCGAGGGAATGGGGCGCAGAAACACCGTTCCTACGTCCAGTCGAATTGGCGCAAGACAGTTCGGTCGATTTTGACGGTTTCGTCCATTGCTTAGAATGGTTGAAGGAGAACGAAGGATATGTGCCAGACGCCGTTGTCCATTTACGTGCGACGGGGCCGGTACGTCGTGTCGCTGTTATTGACCAGGGAATCGAATTGTTGATGAAAACGCCAGAGGCTGACTCTTTGCGCACGGTCGTGCTTTCGAAGCAAACGCCTTACAAGATGTGGCGCTTCGACGGTCAGTTTTTGAAGCCGGTCGTGACTTTACCCGATATTCCGGAAGCGCACTCGGTTGCGCGTCAAGATCTACCCAAGACCTATTGGCAGAACGGCTATGTCGATGTGATTCGTACAAGTACAATTCTCGAAAAGCATTCCATGGTGGGCGAGACCGTTCTTGGCATCGAAATCGACGAACCGGTTTTCGACATCGACTATCCGGAAGACGTCGCTCGCGTCGAGGAGGGCTTGAGGCGTTTGGAAGCGGGGCTGCCGCTCTCAGACGACATTGCCATCGATAACCGGCACCCGGTTTAGGGTCGTAGGAGTGCCATTTGCACAAAGACTTCACGAATAGATTCGACTTATCCGGACGTGTTGCGATTGTGACGGGTGGAGCCGGATTTCTTGGTCGCCGTCATGCAGAGACAATTGTCGAACTAGGCGGTACGGCGATCCTCTTGGATGTGGCTGGAAGTGAGGAGGCTGCGAGTAGACTTCGTAAAGATTACGAGGGATGCACCGCGATTGGGATCGATTGCGATGTGAGGGAGCCAAGTGCAGTCACGGCTGTTCGCGATCGTCTAAATGCGGAACTGGGGCGCATAGACATTCTGATCAATAACGCGGCAAACAACCCGAAGATGGAGAATGGGCAAAAGAACGGTTGGTCCCGTCTCGAAACTTTCGAACTCGACGCTTGGGAAGCTGACATATCGGTCGGTTTGACCGGTGCCTATTTGTGCACACAAACCTTCGGAAGCGAAATGGCGGACGCGGGTAAGGGCGTCATACTGAACATCAGTTCAGACCTCGGACTTGTTGGTCCGGATCAGCGGATTTATCGAGAAGAGGGCGAGACATTCGCGGATCAGGCGATGAAACCAGTTACGTATTCGGTCGTTAAATCCGGTTTAATTGGACTGACACGGTATGTCGCGACTTATTGGGCTGACCGTGGTGTGCGTGCGAATGCGATAGCACCAGGTGGTGTGTCAGCCGGACAAGACTCGGCGTTCGTTGAAAGACTGTCGAACCTTATACCAATGGGCCGGATGGCAGAGCCGGACGAATATAAAGCGGCAATTGGGTTTTTGATTTCCGATGCCTCTTCTTATATGACCGGTGCGGTTATCGCGATGGACGGAGGACGAACCGCTTGGTAGGAGCAAGACTTTGCCGGACGTTCTCATTCTAGGTGGAAGTGGTCTTATCGGCGGGGCGATCACTGAAGAATTCGGAAAGGATTCTGTCCTCGCCACATATCGTACCAACCCTATTGAGAATGGCACCTACTTTGATGCGACTGTAGGATCCTGCGCGTCTCTAATTGAGCGGTTTGGGCGACCCTCAATTGCGGTATTGCTCTTCGCCGAAGCTCAAATCGAATTCTGTTATCAGAATTCGAGCGCGGCTGCGGAAATTAATATCACCGCTACAACGCGCATTCTAGATGAGCTCTTAGATATTGGCGTAAAGCCAGTTTTCATTTCGACGGACGTCGTGTTTGACGGGGAACGCGGTAATTATCGTGAATGCGATATCGCGCGACCGATCTTGGAGTATGGCAGGCAGAAATTGGTCGTTGAGCGATACCTTGAAGCATCCGGTTCACCTCACCTCATTATTCGCCTTCCCAAGGTCGTTTCTTCGGACCCTTCATCCGACGGGTTTTTCGGCAACTGGATACATTTAATCGAAAGCAGGGATGAAATTCTTTGTGCCGAGGATCAGCTATTTTCGCCGGTTGATGTGCGCGACGTGGCCGCCTCAATATTTCTATTGGTCGAAAACACGTGTGAAGGGCTTTATCATGCCGCCGGAACTGATAACTGCTCGCGCGCGGACCTTTTCGAGCAACTATTGAATGCGATCAGGAAGCGCAAAAAAACGACCGCGCAAATGAAGCGCTGTAGTATTCGATCGTTCGAGGGTTTTTCCGAGGATCGGCCCTTAGATACGACCTTGGATTCTTCAAAATTAAGAGGGCTTGGCGGCACCCCGGTTCGCTCAATGGAAGAAGTTATCGAAGAGGCGGTCGCGACTTTCTACTCGAAATAGATAAAGCCGTAATCGCCGTCGTATTTTGCATTTTCAAACAACCATAGCCACTCGTCGGGTGTATGGAATGCGCGACACGTTAATTGCCAGTACAGCAAATTCATTTTCTCTCGCTCGTTTCGATAAGCTTCGACTGTTACATAACGATGCTGCCGACCGACACGCATCATTTCATTGAAAGCTGAAATGAGGTCAGGAAGGAAGAGGTTGTGGAGGGTTGTGATCGAATAAACGAGATCAAAAGAATCGTCTTCGAATGGAAGACTCTGGGCCGGCGCGACTTGTAAATTGGGCCGGACTTCGTCTTTGGCATTCTCGATTGCGTACTCGGAAATATCGACACCTACCACCTCGCAGTTCGGTAGGATTTGCGAAAACTCATACAGGAGAAATCTCTTACCGCATCCGACATCGAGGATACGCGCATCATCTTTCAGCCCATAGTGCCTCGCCATTGCCTCCGCGACGACGCGCCAACGGCCATCATATCTGTAACCGCCATATCCGTGTTTTCGATCGCCGTCCCAGTAGTCTTTTCCCCATTTTATTGCAATTTCCGCGCAGGCTGCCTTATCGGCTTCGTTTACACGTCCGATGTAGTCTCGTTGGGTGGACTTATGAACGGTGGTTATGAACTCTATTTCCTGCATCGTGTGATGGGTCCTCATCGCTTTATCTAGTTAACTTGGCGCAAAGCGTCTCTAGCTTTTGTAAGTTGATATTCCCTCGCGGCGGCATTCGCAGATGATCCTGCAAAGGTTCGCCGCGCCGCGTCCGTATCGAGAAATTCATTCAAGAGTATGCAGCACCATTTTAGTTGGATAATGGGCATCAGCGTGCGAACGCGAATTTCCAATGCCTCTCTTCGGTCGAGGTGTCGTCCAAATTCATCGAGGGCTTCGTCGAGAAATGTTGCCGGGACTGGTACGTCGACTTGGCAGAAGAAGTCACAAATAAGTTTTGCCGGGTCATCCAAGCCGGCATATTCGAAGTCATAAAAAATCAACGACCCGTCTTGCTGTCGAATGCAGTTGTGAAAACCAAAGTCGGAAGGAGATACGACGCGTTCTGAATTCAGCAAATCGAAATCGGCGTTTCTAGTATCAGCGGGACATAGTTGTTCCCGAGTGGCGGACCATTTCGGAACGAGCTCTTGATGAATGAATTTGAGGGCAGCGGTGTCGGACGTGAGGTTGGCCAGCCGTGTAATTCGGTTGTCCAAGAGATCGCAATAGGCTGATAGGGAAAAACAGGCCTCCGACGCTGCGGAGAGTTTGGATACACCACTTACATTGGAATTGAGTGCGATCGCAAAATCGAACGCAGCGCGAAATTCGTCGGGGCCGATGTCTTCGGGGCGGACCCGACTCCCTTCTATGAATTCCATAAGGATCGCTTTGTCATTGTGCGATGTGGCCGCCAACTTCGGGGTCTGTGCGATTTGGTTTCTGTCGACGAAATTATAAAATCGGGTTTCAGCGCCGTATCGATCTCGAGGATCGTCGGCCGAGTGAAAGAAAGATTTTAACAAGAAAGAATTCTCGCCCCGTTGAACGCGACTTACTCTGTTGTTACGTCCTCCGACGATAGGCGTCAGCTTAAACGGCCCCTGATGACCCGCAGCGGCTAAGAGGCGCTCGCAAATCGCCTCCTCATTGCGCATGAAGCCGAGCCTTTTCGGACTGTAGGTAGGTTCCGATGTCGCGCCATGTTTGTAGGCGTTTATAGCCCTCGTTATCTGAATTCACATCATTTGGGTCGAACAGGACTCTATTCACACCAGTCGGAAATTCCGGTGCAGTTAAGAACTCCGGTAGATCGTCGATGAATTCACTGCAGCCCAGTGATTTTATGCGTGCGAATTTATCCTCTCGACTAAGCTCAAAGTAAATCTCAACCGACTTGAGTGAGGTATCGGAACGAAATCCTTGAGCGTTTAACCAATCATACGCTGCTTGATGCAAATCGTATGGCGGGCCGCCATAGGGTGTTTTGGTTTTGTGGCTAACGATGGCGACCGGAAGATTTTGTTTCGCGAGCTTCCGAATGAGATCGATAGCGCCCGGGTAGGGCAATGCGTCCCCCATACGCGGCCCATACCCTAGGCCTTGCATCTCGATCCAAACATCTTCCGAGCCGATTTCCCGAAGATGATCGCGAACTGCTTTTTTGGATATGGGAAGGTTCTTCGGTATAAGGTTTCGCTCGAGTGCCAGATTGTGAAATAACTGATCGTAGCAAACGATCGTGTTGTCGAAATCAATGCCAATAAACATCAGCCAACAGAACGTTTCTGATTGTTAATTTCCCGGGTAATCGCTTCCACGATAGGTTCGACAGAGAGACCGTGTCGTGTCCGGGCGTAGTCGGTACCACCGGCTTCGTGTAGAAATACATCCTGGGTTCCGAAGCGGAGGAGGGCGGTTAGGTCCGATCCATAGTCGCTTGTCCACTCGGCGATGGCCGCGCCAAACCCGCCAATGCGACTGTGCTCTTCTATGGTCGCCACGACGCGGTATCGACGAAGACAGTTCGCTAAAGCTTCATCGTCGAGTGGTTTCACGCTCGGGAAATGGAGCACAAGCGGATCAAACCCAAGTTGCGTAAGTGCATCTGCAGCGGCAAGAGTAAGTGGTGCAATTGTGCCTGTTGTCAGTAGGGCCACGTCGTTGCCATCGCGCAGTGTCAACGCTTTGCCGATGCGATAATCGCTGAGATCGGAATGCACGGCGGGCTCGCCTTTTTTTCCGAGGCGTATGTATGTCGGCCCGCCACGCTGAAACGCAGCGTGCAAAGCGTGCCGGGTTTCTAAAGGGTCCGCTGGGCAAAGCACTGCCATATTTGGCAATGCGCGTAAGAAAGCGATGTCTTCAAGCGATTGATGTGTCGCACCTAGTTCCGCGTAACCCAATCCTGAACCGATACCGACAATAGTCACCGGAAGGTTTGCGTAACAGATATCGTCACGAATCTGTTCCAGACATCGGGTGGTCGCAAAAGGTGTGATTGTATAGGTGATCGGTCTCAACCCATTCATCGCCAATCCGGCAGCCACGCCGGTCATATTGGCTTCGGCAACACCGCAATTCAGAAACCGATCAGGATGCGCAGCCTTAAAATTATCGAAGAGGCGATTTCCTATGTCGCCGGAAAGCAGCACTAATCGATCATCTTCGTCCGCTATCTTTGAGATTTCGTCGGCGAAAGAATTTCTCATGATAACCCCAACTCGGAAAACGCCGCGTCGACTTCGTCCGCGGAGGGGATGCGATAGTGCCAATTATTGTCGTCCTCCATAAAGGAGACGCCTTTACCTTTCACGGTATGCGCAATAATCGCTCTGGGTCGGTCGCTTGAACTGGATAATAACGAAGAGATTTCGTCGACATCATGTCCGTTCGCTTCGTGCGCATCCCAACCGAAAGCCCGCCATTTTGCTGCTAAAGGCGCAAGGTGCAGAACCTCATCGCTTCTGCCGGTCGCTTGCCACTTGTTGTAATCAATTATGACGGTCAGATTGTCGAGATTCTGGGCGGCGGCCATCATCGCACCTTCCCAAACAGATCCTTCATTGCACTCGCCATCGCTCAATAGAACAAAAACGCGGTAATCGTTGCCTTGCATTCTTGCGGCGATAGCGTGTCCAATGCCGATCGGTAATCCATGGCCGAGCGAACCTGTGGCCGCTTCTACGCCGGGCATACAGTTGGGGCCTGGATGCTCTGCCATCGAACCGCCTTCGGTGCCGAGCTCTTGCAGTTCGTCGATATCAAAGAAGCCGCGATATGCGAGGCATACGTAGAGCGCCTTTGCCGCGTGTCCTTTACTCAGTATGAAGCGGTCTCGATGGATATCCGACGGATTCGCTGTGTTCAGTCGCATCGCGCGCCAATAGGCGGCGACCATGATATCGATGCAGGATAGCGTGGAGCCAAGATGTGGAATGCCTTTGGCGTGCGAAAGAGAGATTAACGCACCGCGCAGTATGCGGGGTAGGGCTTCCGGTTCGGCCTCATCGTATTTTGGAAGATGTGCCAAACCAGACTTCACTTTAGCCCCACAGATTGCATGGTCTTAATGTTGTAGTACTTGTCGGCCGACATAGCCTGGGGGACAAGTCCCGAAGCAAAGGCATCGGACAGTCCCAAAATTGCTTGCGGGATAGAGTGTTTTGGCGTGAACCCCAATTGATCGGCGATGCGTTCGGACGAGATGTGGTAGGATCGCAAATCGTCAGTTGGCTCTACGGCAATCTCGACCGACGACCCAACAACGCCGCGGACCATCTCGGCGATTTCCATAACCTGGTGATTTTCATATCCAGCGTTATAGATGCCGCCGTCGATTTTTTCGGCAGGTGAATCGAGGCTGCGGATATAGAGGTCGGTCATATCCTCGATGTGAATATTTGGGCGCCGCTGACTGCCGCCGAAGACACGGATCTTGCCGTTGTTAATAGCGTGATTGGTTAAGATATTGACCGTCAGGTCTAGCCTGAGACGTTTGGAGTATCCGCACACAGTGGCCGGGCGCAGGATGAGCGTTGCAAATCCCGGCTCACGCTCTTCTTCCAGCACCGCTTCGCAAAGGGCCTTATATTTCGAATAGTCGGTTATCGGTTCGAGGGGGAGCTCTTCGGTCACGTTAGGCGTTTCTTTGATCCCGTAGACGGATGATGATGAGGCATAGATGAACCGGGAAATTCCTTTACGTTTCGCCGCTTGAACCAATGGCCGAAAGGCGTCGTAGTTAATTGATTTTCCAAGCGAACGATCGAGCTCGAAGGAGGGGTCGTTTGAGATACACGCGAGGTGGATAACGGACACACAACCTTCTAGAGCGGAATCAACGATTTGGGGGTTTCGTAAATCGCCGCGAAATTCTCGCAAGTTCGGGTTATCCCGAACTTCGTCTAAAACTTCCTCGCCGTAGAGGTATAAATCGAGAACGTTAACTGGGTAACCTGCCGCCAACAATTTAGGTACCAGATAGCTTCCGACATAACCTGCGCCGCCGGTAACCAGGACGCGTCCTTTCTCATTCATTCCGTGTCCTCCGGCCGCCAACCCATCGAGAAATCCAAGATGGCGTGACAAAGTGTTAAATGCCCAATCTCAACAAACCCATAAGCGTAGCTTGGTACGTAGAAATTGATGGTCCCCAAGGATCGCAAAGCGTTGCTCTGGGAAAATCCACTGAAGGTGACAACGGGAATGCTCTTTTCCTGCGCTGCAACCGCGGCATTTAGAATATTTTGGGATTCCCCGGAACTGCTGATGGCAAACAATAAATCCTGCGGGTTCCCTAGCATCTGGATGTGATGCGAGAATACGTTCTCGTACCCTAAGTCGTTTGTCAGACAGGTGAGACTGGCCGGATCGTTGAATGCGACAGCGGGTATTTTGCCGTTCTTACTGTAGTCGATCGCAACGTGGCTTGCGATTGCGGCACTTCCGCCGTTTCCGACGACCATTAGCTTGCCACCGTCTAGGACAAGTTTCTTCAATCTTCCGACGACCCAATCGATCGCTTCGGCAGATTCAATCAGAAAACCGTCTGCCGCAGTGGATTGAGTTGCGGTGGTTAATTCCGAAAGGTCGGAAATGTAGCGCGATATCCATGCGCTTGTTAGGTTCATTTCAGAAGGCCAGATATAGATTTTACGATAGCGGCACGGTCAATAGAGCTCCTATGACCAACGATGCCGACTTTCAGTGCACCTGCAACATTTCCGACGAAACCGATTTGTTGCATCGTGCCGCCAACCGCGGCGATAGGTGCGCTGGCAGCCAGAAACGCGTCGCCGGCACCGACCAGATCAACAACCGTTTTTGCGAATGCAGGAACGGTCTGGACGTCTTCAGTCTTCGCCCAAGTCGAGCAGCCACCGCGGCCGAGCGTTAGAATAATGCGGTCACAATTGATCGCCGCGGGTAGGGCCCGTCCGACCATTTCTGACGGATCCATAAACTTGCTCCCGACCGCCAACCTTGCTTCAGGCGTATCAATACAAACCAGATCGGCACGGGGATAGCGCGTCACCAAATTAAACCCAAAATTCGCGCTATTGCTCTGTGCGTTGACCGCTAAGAATTTCGAACGGCGGCAGAGAAGCTCGATCGTACTCGGCGCGATTAAGCCATGTCCAAAATCATTGACGATGACCAGGTCATAGTCGTTTGCACGCTCACGTACCATGTCGTCGAATTCGTATTGTAATGGACGCGGCATAGGTGCGTCGTCGAAGTGGTAAACTTCGAATAACTTCCGAAAATAGCTTTTATCAATGAAACGAATCTTGCGGGTCGTGGGCGTCTGTCGACGCTGTAACTGATGCAAGGTGACATTCTCGTTCAGGCTTTCTTCAACGAGTTTCTGGTCTGCCTTGTCATCTCCAAGGCTCGTGAGAAGATCGACACTCCCGCACAACCCTGCAACGTGATTTGCGGTTGCGATGGCGCCGCCGGCAAACGCTTCCATCTCCTCGAACCTAGTTGCAATCATGTTCTCCTTAGGAGACTTCCCCATCGGGGTGACGTATCGGTATTCGTCGATTATTGCATCACCGACAACGAGCACCTTGAGAGACCTTAACGCCTCCAAGAGATTTAGAATTTCCTGAAGGCCGCCATCCGCTCGCAACCGACCAAGAAAATCTCGTACCTGCGGATCAAAAACTTCGAAATGCCGGTTCAGGAGTTCCGTAGAACTGAATGTTATGTCGTCGGTAAAGACGAGATTACCGCCGTGTGTTTCGACCGCTTCGCGTTCCCTTGAGATCTTCCCGGTTACGTCAGCGTCTTCGTCACGATAATCCGCGCCTTTGACGTATGTATCGGGTCGAATTGCTTCCAATAATGCTTCTGCATCCGGCGCGCGATTGATGGCGACAAAGTCGACGACAGTGAGAGCAGAGAGCATTTCCGCTCTAAGATGCTCTGAAAAAACCGGTTTTCCGGGGCCCTTATTTACGAAGGCGTCAGCGGTGATGGTTGTAATTAAGACATCTCCGTGAGCTTTGGCTTCATTGAGGTGCCGGACGTGCCCCATATGCAACAAGTCAAACACGCCATGGGCCATGACGATCTTCTTACCGGCACGACGTAACTGCGTTACGATCAACGCTAATTGGTCACTCGACTTCAATTTCTCCCGATGATCGAGAGAAGTTTCGGAAGAGCTTTCACCCACAGATGGGAAGCGTTCCACAACCATATGAGATATCTTCTTATCTGCTATTGCCGGAAAAAGAATATGCAAAAGGAATGCCTGATTACCTCCAATATACTTCCTGGAGAAAATTTTTTGAAATTGGGCAGTTTGAAGATTGCTATCTTTTTGATTTAAATAGCGTATTCTTTTTGTGCGATAGCCGCTGAAACCTGCATAATTACCGAATCCCAAGCCTTTGGTTCGGTTTGTCTAAACAATCGTGCTTGTGGATACCAAGGGGTGTCCTGGCGATTGAGCAACCATCTCCAATCGGGAGCATACGGAAGAAGAATCCATACTTTCGCGCCCATCGCCCCGGCCAAGTGGGCGACAGACGTGTCGACCGTAACCACCAGGTCTAAATTTGCGATTGCGGCCGCAGTATCTGAGAAGTTTTGTAGCCCGGCGCTTAGGTCTTCGATTGAAGAGTTTGATTTAGCGATATCAGCCGCTCTTTCACCAACCTGTAAGCTCACCCATTGTATTTGAGGCAGAGCTAAAAGCGGTGCGAGTTTCGCGAACGGAATTGACCTGTTGAGATCGTTGGTATGGTTGGGGTTCCCGGCCCAAACGAGCCCAATTCGCGAGACATCCGATTTGGTATTCTGGAAAGCTTGAGGCGGCGCTATGTACGGTTCCGAATTACCAATATCTTGCAATGTAATATCGAAACGATTTGGAAGGCTCAAAAGTGGAATTTGGTAGTCAAAATCTGTCGGTTCGATTTTTCCAGATTTTACGTCGACGGACTTCGCAAACCTGAATTCCAATGATTCCAGTGATTGCTGCACGGAGAATGTGATGTGCGCTCCGGAATCTGTCAGACGGGTTAAGAACCGCGCGAACATTATGGTATCGCCGGCACCTTGTTCGGCGTGAACCAGGACTGACTTACCCACCAAAGACTCACCAAACCACTCAGGAATATCAAACGATCGTGGCTTCCGATCTGGCATATGACGCCGGTGCTCGAAAACTTCAAACCCATCGATATATTCGCCGAGCAACAAAAGGGTCATCGAGAGGTTATATCTTATCGATGAGTTATTCGGTGCTAAGGCTAACGCTGTTCTGTGTGCATCCAACGCTTCGTCGAGTTTGAGGGTTTCTTGAAAAGCGACGCCTAGATTACTCCAAGCTTCGGCGTGTTTTACGTTCTTGGATGTCGCTTCGATGAGATGCTCGAGTGCTTCATCCGCTCTTCCAGCTTTGATTAAGGCCGAACCAAAGTTGGCATGCACGATTGGGTCGTCGGGGGCAATGCGGAGGGAGTATTGCATTGCCGAAATAGCGTCATCTATTTCGCCTGCTTCTTGAAGACAAATTCCGATATTGTTGCTGGCCGAAACATTATTGGGATCGTTAGCGAGCACCTGCTTGTAAGTATCGATCGCTTCTCCGAACCGCCTGAGGCTGAAAAAAATCTCACCAAGCTTCAAATCGAATTCGATCGTGCCTGGTGCGAGCATCGAAGCTTTTTCTAGATATTGCAGCGATCCCTCAGCGTCTCCGGCCTCCAGCAAACTGTTACCCGCGCGATAACAAACATGGGCGTCTAGAGGTGCCAGCGAGACCGCTTCGCGATACTTCTCCGATGCGGTTATCCAGTCGCCACGGATCTCGGCCGCCCTGGCATCATTCATGAGATCTGCGAGTGGGGTAGACGCCTTTTGATTCATTTTAGGAACCGACCTCTGCCGTGTCCTCCAAGACTGCTTCGATCAATGGCCACAGCCTTCACCATAACATAAACCGTTGATCCTATTCCGAGCTGTAGGCGCCGAATGGAACGTCGTGAAATACGCGCCCAAATAGGGACGCCGACATCGACCAATACATCAGTCAGCGCAAATTCTTCTTCGCCTATTTCTTGAATTTTGCCATACAAAATATTGTTAATACTGATATTTTCTGGATTTTGTGTGGAGATCGAGACGTCACGCGCTCTGATCCGTACCCTTAAATTCTTACCGATCGGTAAGTCGAGACGAGGAACGACAAACTTTCCTTCGCGAAATGAAAGTTCGCTTAGTTGGTCTTGTTCGTCGTGCTGCGACACAACCACGTTGATCACTGAACCTGCCTCATACCGCCCGGTTAGAGGCCGCAGATCCAAGCGGCTGGTGATTTCTTCTAGCGGACCAGCTGCGGCGATTTCACCGTCTGACATAAGGACAAGCGTATCTGCCAAACGAACGATTTCTTCCATTGAATGGCTAACATAAAAGACGGGTAATTTGAGCTCGTTAGATAGCTCCTCGATAAATGGCAAAATTTCATCTTTTCGAGATGCATCGAGCGACGCGAGAGGTTCATCCATCAAGAGGAGTTGTGGGTCGGCGAGGAGGGCGCGCCCGATTGAAACGCGCTGTTTCTCTCCGCCTGATAAATTGTGAGGTCGGCGGTCTAATAGATCGCCGATCCCAAGTAGTTCGACAACCTGCTTCAGCTTTACTTCCGAAGCGCCTTTCGGCACGCCATACGATAAGTTGGAAGCAACAGACATATGGGGGAAAAGCCGATCTTCTTGAAAAACATAACCGAGGCTTCTCTGTTCAGGCGGAACGTTAATACCCCGGGACGAATCAAAGAGCGTTTTCCCAGCTATTGAGATGGTGCCTGAATCGGGCGTTGTGAGGCCCGCAATCATGTTCACCAAGCTCGTTTTTCCAGAGCCGGAGCGCCCGAATAACGCGATGACTCCATCGCTTTCCAAGCCGATTTTGGCGCTTATTTGAAAATCGCCAAGGCTTTTTTGAACGTTAATATCAATCATCGGCTGGCCTCGGAAGCTCTGGTGAACCGTTTCGCGAGCCATCCTGAGGCGATCAGTGCGAGCAACGATATTAAGATCGAGATTAGAGCCAGCCTCAGTGCGCCGAATTCGCCGTCTGGTGATTGAACGAGTGTGTATAGTGCGAGCGGCAGTGTCTGCGTTTCGCCTGGAATGTTCGAAACGAACGTTATCGTAGCCCCGAACTCACCAAGCGCACGAGCGAACGACAAAACGCTTCCAGCCAAAATTCCTGGCGCCATAAGGGGTATCGTTATCGTCAGGAAGACTCGTAAACGGGATGCCCCGAGCGTTCTTGCAGCGGCTTCAAGTCGCCGGTCGACGGCCTCCAAAGATAAACGCATCGACCTGACCATGAGCGGGAATGCCATCACAGTTGCGGTTATTGCTGCGCCTTTCCAGTTAAAAGCCAACAAGATGCCAAACGTATCGTACATCCAACCGCCTATTGGTCCCGAACGCCCCAATAGGATGAGTAATAGATAGCCCACCACAACAGGCGGAACGACCAATGGTAGATGCAGTAGGGCATCAACGACGGCTTTTGCCGGAAACTCGAAACGTGCAAGCAGCCAAGCGGCCGCGACACCAAATGGGAGGCTCGCGATGACGCTCGTGACTGATACCTTTAAGCTTAACGCCAGAGCTGCAAGTTCGAATTCCGATAGTCCAAGCATAGGGCGCTGATACTAACTTGCCGGGGTATGGTCTAATGTTTCCGTCTTTTTGACAGCATGCTCCAGAAAGTCTTCCATGGCTCTCATGCATGCCATATCGGTCTCGAGGATTGATCTTTGTTCCTTGAGTCTTTCTGCGATTGAGTAACGCCAATCGGGGTCTTTACCAAGCCGCACACCGATCTCGATGAAAGCGTTCCTGTCGGCTGCAATGGTGTCCTTTACGTCCATTAGGCTGAGCATGCCTGCGCTGACTCGAGAGCGCATACCACCACCTGGCAAAGTGACGACGGGTAAACCTTGATACAAGGCTTCCAGCGTCGTGTTCCCGCCAGACCATTCCGGTGTGTCTAGAGCGATATCTCCTAAGGTATTAAGGGCTTGGTATTTTTCAGGCGACAGGTGTGGCAGAAAACGGACGTGGTTTTCGAAGTCGACGCCTGCCTCGGCGAATGCTTCCCGTAATCTTTTCTTCATGATGGACATATCGAAAACTTCACTGCCGCCTTCGAGGAATACAAATTTACTTCTATCAACTTCAGTCGCTATTTGGGCGTAAAGATAGTCGTCATGAGGGAGATATTTTTGCGGCGTTTGCAAACAGAGATAAACAATATCGGAATCGTCTAAACCAAAGTCACTTCTGTCGAACGCGGGTCCATCGAGAGGGGAAGGAAGGTAAGGGAAGGATATCCCGGGAAGGGTTATCAATTCTTCGCAGTATTGGCCGTGGGCGTCGACAGGCTCGATAAGATATCCACTAACAAAATAGTCGATTGTCGGTAGACCCGTCGTCACCGGGTGGCCAATCCCACAACATTGGACCGAAGCTAGTCGTTGTGTAGCGAGTAACTGCACGATTCCACTCATCCCGACCTCGGGATAAAAGATGACATCGGGTGCGGTTTCTCGAATTAAGCGTTTGGCAGCATCTATGTTTAGCGGAATGTGATAGAAGTCGTCTGAATAGCCTTTAATCTCTTCGGTCATCTCGTCAGTATTTTGTCCCAAGTGCAGGCAGCTGACCTTGAAACGCTCCCGGTCGAGAAACTTGAGCCAACTCCGCTTCATTCGCCAATTCGTGTGGCGCCACACAAACTCCGAAACGAACATAACGTGACGCAGGGGTGCATGTTTGCCTGACGCCGGAGCCAGAACATCCTTGCCGCTGTTCACAAGGTCAACGAGCATTGAGCCATAAATCTGTTGTAGATCTTTATCGTCTTTACCCCCTTGGTAAGGGAGCAGATACGGTGTGGTCTCACCAGCGAGCATAAGCGCGCGGCTCCGGTCTTCGTCGTTAGCGCCTTTTAATTTTTGAGATAGATCCGTCAGGCGTTGACGATAGCGTTCACGCTGGTTCGCGATTTCTTCGCTCGAATCGTAGATTGGCTTCAATTCAAAGAATGTTTGCAGCCAGATGAGTTCAACATCTGGACCCGTTTTCGACAACCCCTCGGTTACGCTAAGTCTCGCATTTTCCGACTGTCCAATGGCTCTTTGCGCTCGCGCAAGACAAGCCCATCCTTCAGAGAATTCGGGATTTCGTAACGTGAACTCCTCGAAAAAAGTGACAGCGTTCGTCTTCAGTTCGAGATGGTTGAAACATTGCAATAGATGCGACAGCACGGCGCGGCGCATCGAGCTGTCTACCACATTTCTTAAGGCCTGAGACGCCTCCAACATAATCTTTAGGGCTTTCTCGACCTGCGCCGCCTTTCCGAGCGCGCTTGCATAAGCAATTGAAATTTCGAGGTTGTCTGGCATTGCCGCATAGACGGTTTCGTAAGCGGCTAATGATTCTTGGAATTGACCAAATTCGAACTGTATCGCGCCATACTGTTTTAAGAATTCGAGGTCATTTTTGAAATGATCCAATTTCGATTCGCTTAAGTGCCTGGCTTCATTTGGCAGGCCGCATAAGCGTAGAACCCTTAGAAGTGCGACAACGCCATTTGCCTGCGCACTTAAAGAAGCGGTCTGCGTCAACCATTCCGAATACAGCTTTCGTTCTGTAACCGAAGAAATCTGCAGTACTTGGGCAAGATATTTTTGAGCGTCCTCCGGATGGTCTAAGCCGAGGACGCCTATTGTCAGGTGCTGGGCAGCTTTGCCGAGATTATTCGCAGAAAACTCGATGGTACCGAGCAAAAAACCCGCTTCCGCGTGGTTTGGGTCTGCGTCCAATATTTCCGCATACTTCTCTGACGCTTCGTCTAGGAGGTCCGCCTGATGTAGCTTTTTTGCCCATGCTAACTCGGCGTTTTGGTCGTTTGTTACTGTCAATTTTTGCTAACCAACCTGCGGGAAACCCATGAAGCTTAAGTGGCATAAAGTTGGAGAGGTTCGGTTAACATTTTTTCGTGAGAGGTCTAAAGCCATGTTTTTCGAACACTTGGATAGCCCGTGGAGAAGTTAGAAAGTTGTATGCGCTTTCCGTCTGTGGCGAGTTATGGGCTCTATCTATTATAGCTATAGGATATACGATTTCCGAATACATCTTTTGCTCTATCGTTTGGTCAATTTGAATGTTCTTGCTGGCATAGGTATCGGAGCGATAGACGAAACCGGCGGACACTTCTCCACGCTCTAACAACAACAGAACGTGGCGTGCACTCGGAAGCCTCGCCAATGTTCGAGAGAGCTTTTTCCATGCCCCTAAGTTATCGAGAACTTCCTTTGCGTAGAAACCGGCCGGTACGAATGCAGGGTCTCCGATGGCAAATCTGTGTCTTTGAAGAACTTCAATCAAATTTTTGGAGATCGAAGGCAATTTAGGTTCTGTCGGGGCGCGAGCCAAAACCAAGCAATTGCCGATGGCGTCCCGTCTCGTTTCGCGGCGCAACCGTTTCGACTTTTCCAGCCGATCCATCCATACGGGGTGCGCGGAAAGGAAAATGTCCGCAGGTGCGCCGTGTTCGATTTGGCGGGCGAGGGCACCGCTCGCTGCAAACACAGGAACAATTCGGATGCCGTCTTCATTGTTTAGAATGGAAACGAGTTCTTGGACTGGGACTGATGTGCTCGCAGCAGCGAAGAGTTTTACCGACGCGGTTTCCGAATGAAGTTCCGGGATCCAGGTCGCAATGAATCCCAAGAGAACGGCGACAAATCCGAAAACCCGGAGCGCTCGATTATGTTTTGTACAGCTCCGAAGGATCAACAATCTGTTCCGCGATTGTGATGAGTGAACCATCGCGTACGGCGCTGAAAAAACAGGACCGCCGTCCCGTGTGGCAAGCGACACCAATTTGATCGACTTTTAGAAGCAGCGTGTCGCCATCGCAATCGACAATCATTTCTTTCAGAGATTGGGTTTGGCCTGAGGTTTCACCCTTTCGCCAAAGTGATTGGCGTGAACGCGACCAATAGCATACGCGCCCGGTATCGAGCGTTTCCGAAACGGATTCGGCATTCATCCACGCCATCATCAATACTTCGCCACTATCGAACTGCTGCGCAATCGCCGGCACGAGCCCGCGATCATCGAATTTAATGCTCGATATTACTTCATCATGCGCCATGGCTAGCCTGCTTGGTTATATCGCTCGAAGCCTGCATCCAGGTCGGCGATAAGGTCGTCGGCATCTTCGAGCCCAACATGGATACGCATTGTGAAACCGCCAGGATTCCAGTCGGTTGCCGTCCGATTTTTCTCAGGTGAGGCCGGAATAAGTAAGCTTTCAAATCCGCCCCAGCTCGAGCCCATACCAAAAAATTTAAGGCCATCCATCATGGCTGCCGCTTTGAGCGGATTATCGCTTTCCACGACAAATCCGAATAATCCGGATGCACCCGTGAAGTCTCGCTTCCAAAGTTCATGGCTAGGATCTTGCGGTAAGCCCGGATGCATCACACGAATGACTTCCGGTCGTTCTTGCAGCCAACGGGCAATTTTTAACCCCGACTCGTGGTGTCGAGGCATCCGGACACCCATCGTGCGTAGGCCGCGAAGAGCCAGATAAATGTCATCTGGGCCGGAACAGGCACCAAAGCTTTGTGCGGACGCGTAAACTTGATCGAACGTCGCTTCATTGCAGGTTATCGAGCCGAGCATGACGTCTGAATGCGCGACGATATATTTCGTTCCTGCTTGAACCGAAATATCGATGCCGTGGGAGAGAGGTTTGAAGTAGTAGCCGCCACTCCACGTATTATCGATCATTGTCACGATGCTCTTGGACTTCGCCACTTCGGCAATTGCACGGACATCCTGCATTTCGAATGTCTGGCTGCCCGGCGACTCTAACCAAATCAGACGCGTATTCGGGCGGATGAGCTTTTCGATCCCGGCGCCAATCGCGGGATCGTAAAATTCGGCTTCGATACCGAGTTGCGACAGTTTTCCCGTGCTGAAGCTGCGGGTGGGTCCATAGGTATTGTCGGTGATGAGAATGTGATCGCCTGTCTGAACGAAGGCCATCAAAGACATTGTAATCGCCGCCAGGCCCGACGGGACAATGGCGGTACCCTTCGCCGGGCCGCCTTCGAGTTCGGTTAAGGCGTCTTCCAACGCGAACGTTGTCGGTGTGCCCCGGCGTCCATACCGGATCCGCGCCGTATCCCCACGGTTGACGTATTCATCCATCGTCGGGAACAAAATCGTTGAGGCATGGTAGACAGGTGGATTAACCACGCCGTGGTTCTCGAAAGGATGGCGGCCGGAATGGGTAATGATTGTGTCGTCTTTCATGCTTCGCTCATTTGGTCTAATAGGGGGCGCGTTCGGAGGGCTCGGTGCATTCAACCATTGCGATGTATCTCTAGCCAGTCGGATTTTAAGCAAATCGCACACCGGAGGCATTGGTGTCGGGACTTGAGAAGGTTGATTGCGTCGTTATCGGGGCCGGTGTCGTCGGGCTCGCGGTCGCACGAGAACTCGCGCTTGCCGGCCGCGAAGTTATCGTGTTGGAAAGCACCGAACTGATTGGATCCGAGACAAGTTCGCGCAATAGCGAAGTCATCCACGCGGGTATCTACTATCCGAAAGATAGCTTAAAAGCGCTGTTTTGCGTCGAAGGTAAGAAACGGCTTTATCAGTATTGCGCAGACCACGGTGTGCCACATGAGCGTTGTGGTAAGCTGATTGTCGCCACACTGCCGGAACAAGTCGACACTCTGAAAGAAATCCAAGCGAAAGCCGCGGCAAACGGAGTCGGCGATCTTGAAATGATGAGCGGGAACGAAGCGACTTCGCTTGAGCCGGAGTTGAACTGCGTTGCGGCCCTGCGTTCTCCTTCAACCGGTATTATTGATAGCCACGGTCTGATGCTCGCGTATCAAGGTGATGCCGAAGAGCATGGCGCGATGATTGCCTTTCTGAGTCCGGTCCTCGGAGGAGAAGTTAGCGACGAAGGCATCATCTTGGAGGTCGGTGGTGATATGCCGATGCGACTGCTCTGCAACACGGTCGTAAATAGCGCCGGTCTCTATGCACCAGAAATCGCAGGTAAATTAGCGAATTTCCCCAAGGAACAGACCCCAACCGCTTATTTTGCAAAGGGCAATTACTACTCATTGCTTGGGAAACCGCCGTTCAGCCGACTGATCTATCCCGTTCCCGAGCCAGGCGGCTTGGGCGTGCACATTACGATTGACCTGGGCGGCCAGGCACGGTTTGGGCCCGATGTCGAATGGATAGACGAAATCGAATATACAGTCGATCCCGCACGATCGGATAAGTTCTATGATGCGGTTCGAACATACTGGCCGGGCCTCAAGGATGGTGCCTTGGTTCCGGGTTATGCAGGTATACGTCCCAAAATTTCCGCGCCCGGCGAAGAAGCGGCCGACTTTGTTGTCCAAGGCCCCGCTGACCATGGTGTACCCGGACTCGTCAATTTATTCGGGATTGAATCACCTGGGTTAACGGCGTCTCTCGCGATTGCGGAAAGAGTACGGGAAGTTCTCTGAATCTAAATATCGAGCGGTGGCCCGACGTTAACTGGCATATAGCCAACTCGGCGCGGATCCATCACCTTTCGTGTTTTTTGATCGAATGGCGAAAATCCTCTGCGTTGGTAATTCGGCAGAGCGGAGGGGTGATCCAACGTACAAGTGTGTAACCAGAAGCGATTCGGATGATGGCTCCAGGCTATATCAATAACGGCTTCGAGAAAGTATCGGCCAAGGCCTCTTCCGATAAACTCGGGGACGAGGCCGAAGTAAGATAATTCAATATCTGTCGGCTCACGTCGGTTGAGCTCGGCATATCCGGCAGGGACACCCCCCACGAACAAACAGTAAATTTCGATTCGATCATCATGAATGATCGGGAGGAGCTTTTCGTCCTCCATAATCCGGCGTTCGTACCATAGCCACGGTTCGCCGACCGCATTGTATAAATAACGATAGAACCCGATTGTCGGTTCCATAATTCTGGTCAGCATGATCGGATGATTTAGCGTGGGCGGATGCGCCTGTGGTCTGCTCGGCGCCTCGTGCATTTCAAGATACGTAAATGTAACTTCCAATCGATCATCCTTGAATATCATCTGATTATACCTCCCGACCGTCTATCCAACGGGACATAACGATCCGGTCTTCTACTTCATAACCGATCCGCTCGTAGAATTGGCGAACGACATCATTCTCCGGTCGTATCATTAATTCGACTTTCGGCACGCCTAACGAGCGCAGCCATTCTTCGCCATGTGCCATGATTTCTCGTCCCAACCCGTCTTTCTGGCGCTCTGGCGCGACGGCGAGATAGTAAATCCAACCACGGTGGCCGTCATTGCCGCAGAGAACGCTAGCGACGATTTCGCCGTTATCCATACCAACGAAAATCTTGGACTGAGGTGTCGCTCTTGCGAGTGCAATATCGTCGTGGGGCGCATTCCATGGACGTGTTAAGCCGCATGCGTCCCAAAGGGCGACAACGTCCTCGACGTCTCCGTCCTCAATCGCACGTATTCTCATGTGCTGCTATTTCTCAACGGGTAGGTCCTGTCGGCCGCCCCATTCGGTCCATGAACCGTCGTAAATCGCCACGTCGTTTCGTCCATTCAAATACAGGCCCAGCGCAAGAATGCAGGCCGTGATACCGCTGCCGCAACTTGTCGTAATCGGTTTTGAGAGATCGACGCCACCCGCCACGAAAGCCGCTTCGAGGGCTGGGGCATCTATCATGGTGCCATCCTTCACGATCCCGGCATAGGGAACATTCAGCGAATTTGGTATGTGACCCGAACGAAGACCGGGGCGCGATTCCGGTTCGGTCCCATTATAGCGGCCTGCACCTCGCGCATCGACGACCTGCTCAACGCCGGCGGAAACATTGTCATTCACCTGCGAAGCGAGGCGCAACAACGCTTCATTGAGACGGGCGGAAAAATTGGCTGCCTCGGGTGTTGGCAAAGCATCTGTAATGCCGCGTCCTTCTGCGCGCCATTTCGGGAGGCCGCCGTCCAATACCGCGACATTGTCGTGTCCGAATGCGCGGAACATCCACCATGCGCGTGGCGCGGAATAAATGCCGTGTTGATCGTACACAACAACCTGACAATCATTTGAAATGCCCAGACCGCCAACTTTCTCAGCGAATAGATCCGCATTTGGCATCATATGCGGCAGAGTCGCATCGGGATCGGCTATTTCGTCGATGTCGAAGAAAGGTGCGTTCGGGATATGGGCCTCACGGTAGTTTGCGCGGGTGTCTTCCTTTACACCGACACGCGGCAGAGATGCATCGATAACACAAACTTTTGGGTTGTCGAGATTATCGGCGAGCCAGTCGGTCGTGACCAAGGCTTCAGGACGGGCATAGGACATTCTGGTTCACTCCAATCAATCAACGAAAGCGATGCTTACGCGGCGATTTCGCTTTCCCTTACTTTCGATTTTTGTCACGCGGATATGCTGAATTTCACCTGTCCGCGAGACATGTGTGCCCCCACAAGGCTGCAAGTCGATGTCCCCGATTTTCATTAGACGGACGCGTCCAGCGCCTCGGGGAGGCGCAACGGACATTGTCGGAATAATTTCCGGCTGAGCATCCAGTTCTTCGTCGGTAATGTAATCGATCTTTGTCGGATGATCAGCGTCGATAAGTGCGTTCACAGCTTGGCTGATGGTATCTTTATCGAGCTTCTCATCGCCCATATCGAAATCCATACGGCTTTTTTCAGTTCCGATCTGATTGCCCGTTACCCCGGCAGGTACGACATTGCACATTAGGTGGAGTGCGGTATGCATCTGCATATGCTTGTATCGGCGTTCCCAATCGATAACCGCGACGACTTTCGTCCCCGTGGCCGGCGCTTCTTGGCCTTCGGCTGGTACATGGACAACGTTTTCGTCGCCTTTACCTTTGACGGTCGTTGCAATTGTAATTTCGCCGCCGTCTTCCAGTCGAAGAATGCCCGTATCACCCGGTTGACCGCCGCCGGTTGGATAAAAGTTGGTACGGTCTAGAATGATGCCGCCCAGATCGTTCACAGAAACGACTGTAGCTTCACATTCTTTTAAATATGAATCGGTCCGGAAAACTTCTTCCGTCAACATCAACGCTACTCCATCCAAGAAGGGACCGGCAGGTTCTTCTCTCTGAGAAAAGCCGGATTGAATAATTTGGTCTGATACTTGGTGCCGAAATCGCAAAGGATCGTCACGATTGTGTGGCCAGGCCCCATTTCCTTGGCCATTCGGATCGCGCCGGCGACGTTGACGCCGCTCGAAGCGCCCAGACAAAGACCTTCTTCCTTAAGAAGGTCGAACACGACGGGCAAAGCTTCATCATCGGGAATTTGGTAGGCGTCATCAAAAGGGGCACCATCGAGATTCCCCGTAATTCGGCCTTGGCCGATACCTTCGGAGATCGAGCTGCCTTCGGACTTCAGTTCGCCTGTCTTGATGTAGCTATACATCGCGGCCCCCATTGGGTCCGCCGCCGCCGTTTTTACCGACTTATTCTGATCCTTTAGGAACATGCTAATTCCGGCCAACGTGCCGCCGGTGCCGATGGCACAGGTAAAACCATCGATTTTACCATCCGTTTGTTCCCAAATTTCAGGACCGGTCGAACGATAATGCCCCATGCGGTTGGATGTGTTGTCCCATTGGTTGGCATACAACACACCGTTTGGCTCGCTCGTGGCCATTTCTTGTGCTTTTCGCTCGGCTTGGTGAACGTAGTTATTCGGGTCTTTAAACGGAACGGCGGGCACCTCAATCAACTCGGCACCGCAAAGCCGGAGCATATCTTTTTTCTCCTGGCTTTGCGTTTCGGGGATAATGATAACGGTGCTGTATCCGCGTGCATTCCCGACCAGCGACAGGCCAATGCCGGTATTTCCGGCCGTGCCCTCCACGATAACACCACCGGGTTGGAGGTCACCGCGCTCTTCGGCATCTAAAATAATGTATTTAGCCGCTCGATCTTTCACCGAACCGCCAGGGTTTAAGAACTCGGCCTTCCCGAGGATTGTGCAGCCGGTTTCCTCTGAGGCTTTCTTGAGTTTAATCAGGGGTGTATTGCCGATCGCATCGACAAAATCATCACGATAATTCATTTCGACCTTGCTCCGATTGAAGGTGGGCTCGGTTCGCGGCAGAACTTCGCGCTATGAAGCATTTCGCTATTAACAGGGTCAAGTCCAACGGCGGCGAATGTCTTCACGATTGAGTTGCAACCATTGCAAAGCAATGATCGAAAAGGCGCTGTCTATTTGCCCATTTGATACGCGTTTAAAGGCAGTTTCCGATGGTTCGGAGAACACGCGAATATCTTCGCCTTCTTCCGCATGTCCGTGGATACCGCCAATATTCGTTGAATCGATTCGTCCGCACAGGAGATGGCAATATTCGGAGGAGCTACCGGGTGCCATATAAAATGCGCAAATGGGCAGAATTTCAGAGAGTTCTCCGCCCGTTTCTTCTACCGTTTCGCGCATCGCGAGCGCTTCCGGTGTCTCGCCAGGCTCCAGTATTCCCGCGACGACCTCAATCATCCAAGGACTATCGGCACCGGCAGCCATTGGGCCGGGGCGGAATTGCTCGATTAACACGATTCGATCGAGGACCGGGTCATAGGGTACAACTGCGGCGACCGGCCCACGCTCAAATACCTCGCGCGTAATCGTGGGGCTCCATGTGCCGTCGAACTTTTTATGCCGTAAGCTGTAACGCTTCATATGAAAGAAGCCGCGATATAAGTCCTCGCTTTTCTCGATTTCGACGTCGTCACGATTCATTTCACGGCCTTTGGTTTGATGGCTTCATCGAGCGGGACGATACGAGGCGCATGAGGGAAGGGCAACATGCCGAAATTTTGACCATTCAGCTTGCAAGGTTTAGGAAAGCTTTTGATGGTTCTAATAGGTTAACCATCACTTGCTCGCGATTCTTTCCTTATGTAGTGTCGCACGTAGGAAACTTGTCCGAATTGGACGAATAGTTTGGGAGGGGCCCTTTTGGCAACTGCACCTTCAAGAAGGCGTCGCGGCGCCTCAGCTGCAGCCGAAGCGGAGTCCAATTCGGCTGAAACGCAGCGTTCCTTCCTGTTCTATCATTCGATCGATAGCGTTACAGCGTAGCAGCACGGCGAATTGTGTCTCGCGGAAGATATCGACTATGGGTTTGCGAGCGAGACAAATTCCCTGCCTTTGAATGGCGTAGAGTTTTCGGCAGCTGCGCGGCACTATCCGATTATCTTCAACAGTGAGCCGGGTGGCTCCCCTTTGGGGATCGTGGGTGTACGCACGAACGAAAATCTGTTTGTCGAAGCCGACAATACCTGGGCTGAGGGGTGTTACTTGCCAGCCTTCGTGCGGCGGTATCCGTTCATCTTTATTTCCGGCGAGGAGAATGCGGAACTCGCTTTCTGCGTTGATAGTAATTCAACTCTCCTAACAAAAGGCGGCGATCGCGCACTGTTCCAAAACGGCCGCTCATCGGAATTACTGCAAAACATTGCTCGTTTTTGCGCGGCCTATGCGCGACAGCAGAATGCGACCCGAAATTTTGTTACCGCTGTTGAAGAGCAAGATATTCTTATCGAGCGTTCGGCTGACATAACACTTCCGGATGGCCAAAAAATAGCGATGCGCGGATTTCGCGTTGTCGATGAAGGGCGGTTACGTAGACTTCCGGCCGCGGTTGCTGATGAATGGCGCCGCAACGGTTGGCTAAGTTGGATCGCGAGCCATATGGTCTCGCTCGGCAATTTCGGTCGCTTGTATTATAGGCTCAAGGCGCGGGACGCCGCTTAGTCCGCTAATTCAGTCCAATTAATCTCTGAAATTACAAATTTCTCTATCCGCGCTATGATCATGGCCAGGAGGAGAGACGATTTGTTCGCCTTGTCAGCGAAAGCGAACGCGAAAGTATTTTCGTCGCTGCGCGCGGCGGTAATTTCTGTTGCCCTGTTCTACGCGTTCATCCCTGGTGAGAGCTTCGGTTATCGGGTCGTTGGCATTGAGGGTCGGAACGATGCAGCTATCGAGTTTGCATGGCGCGATACACTTTCTGAAATCCAGAAGATTCTTGCCGCATTCGGATATTACAAAGGACCTGTCAACGGACGCGTAAATGAGGCGACGATTGACGCGATCCGCAAGTATCGTCGCCGAAACGGCATCATCGATGATGAAATGATTTGGCCGTCGGTTTTGGTGCATATGCGTGCACTTGGCGAAGCGTTGAAGATGCAGAAATCGCTGAAAGCGGCCCGCGCTCGGCAAATCGAAGAAGCGCGTCTAAAGCTCGAACAGCATTCGGGCTCGCGTGAATTGGTTGTGCAAGGAGCAACAAATGAAGTTGCCGATCCAACCCATGATCCGTCGATATGTTTTTCTGCGCCGACGTTGCGTTGTTTGATCGAAGAGGCACTTGAGACCATTAAAGGAATCAATCGGCAGCGGTATCGCAACTGGGCCTTGCAAGATCTCGTTGGAGTTCAAGCGCAAGCGGGGCTCATCGATATGATGCGTGAGACGCTCAAGAGAATTACGGACGCTCGGCTGATACTCGTCAGTTTAAGAGATAGCGTTGGCATAATGTCTTCTCTCGGCCGAACCGATGAAGCACAAGAAATGATCGAAATGATGCCTTCCGGGCGAGATAGAATTCGGTCACTCGTATCCGTCGCTCAAGGTTTACTCGCGCGTGGCGATAAGGCAGGCGCAATTGAGATTGTTGAACGCCTAAAAACCGAACTGACTGAATTTAAAAGTGGTCAATTTCCGGCACAGGTACATGCCGAAGTCGCCGTGGTATTCGCTCAATTCGGTCTGCTCAATCAATCAGAAAATGCCCTAGAGCGTATCGCGACAGCGCCAGATAGTACCGAAGTTCATCCAATTGTTTTTGGGAACATCATTGCGGCATACGCTGGCATGGGGCGACTCGAC
The DNA here is from genome assembly GCA_002716125.1 of Rhodospirillaceae bacterium. Classification (GTDB taxonomy): domain Bacteria; phylum Pseudomonadota; class Alphaproteobacteria; order UBA8366; family UBA8366; genus UBA6544. The sequence goes on along the minus strand of PAZH01000060.1, from coordinate 40,008 downwards.
GCCGCAGAAGAGAAGCTTACGGTATCGAAATCTTCGTCCGATTTTAGAAAAGGGCGAATGGCACTCTCCGCGACATACGCAAAGTTGGGTGAGATCGATAGAGCCCTCCATCACGCCGAAGGAATAGAGAGCCCGAGATACCGGGTCATAGCCTTAAGCGGTGCTGCAATGTCCGCTATCGCGGCCGGTAATAATGACGGCGGTCTGCGGATGCTTGAGGCCGCACTCGGCAGTATGCCTGACGTCGAGGGTGAGTTCGCAACAGACTATGCCTGGTCCAACATCGCTGAAGTGCAGGGGAGATTAGGTGCCCGAGAGGACGCCAAGAACACGGCTTTACGGATCGAGAGTCGCGATATGCGTGCGCGGACGTTATGGAAATTATCCGAGTTGAGCGCAAACGTCGGGCGAGAGGAAGATCGCTCTTATTTTGAAAACCTCGCGATTGTTGAGACTAAGGAGACGGACGATTTTAAACGTGTCTCAATTTGGTCGGAGGCCGCGGTCGGCGCAGCTAAGGCCGAAAATATCGCGCTCTCATGGGAACGATTGAACCGCGCGATCGCCATTGTGCGAGAGATAAAGCTCCGGTGGTGGCGCGCCCGCGCAATTTCTCGGGTGGCACGCGCGTTTATTGTTCTCGAAACCGAAGCGGCCAGGCGTTAGCGTCGACAAAATCTGGTGAATTCTTGCTTCCAAAGATGGTTTTGACGGAACGACTAAGGTAGGTTCCTGAAAAGCACGCGGTTAGGAGATTTGGAATGGACCTGTCGTTCAGTCCCGCCGAAGAATCATTTCGGGCTGAGGTAAAAGAATTCATCGACAAAGAATTCACTGCAGACATGCAAGATGTCTTGAAGAAGTCGCCGACGAACTACCTCGATCCGGAACGCCAGCGCATTTGGCAGAAGGCGCTCTACGAGCAAGGTTGGGCGGCGCCCAAATGGCCCGTCGAACACGGCGGCACCGGTTGGACAGCAGCTGAACACTATATTTATGAAACTGAAATCTCTAAAGCCGGTGCGCCCCGTCCGATCGCATTCGGTGCTCGGATGGTTGGCCCGGTCATAATTCAGTTCGGCCGGCCCGATCAAAAAGAGCGGTTCCTGCCGCGTATCCTGGCGTTCGATGATTGGTGGTGCCAGGGATATTCGGAACCGGGCTCGGGTTCGGATTTGGCTTCATTATCCACGCGGGCCGTGCGCGATGGAGATCATTATGTCGTCAATGGTTCGAAAATTTGGACGACACTTGCCCAACACGCCGATTGGATCTTTTGCTTGGTTCGTACGTCGACAGAAGGGAAGCGTCAGGAAGGGATATCTTTTCTGCTGATCGATATGAATACGCCGGGTATTCGGGTCGAACCCATCGTTCTGATTGACGGCGAGCAACCGCCGCATCATGAGGTAAACCAGGTTTTCTTTGACGACGTTCGTGTCCCGGTGGAAAACCGCATTGGCGAAGAAAACCAGGGCTGGACTTATGCAAAGTACCTGCTCGAGTTTGAGCGTGGCGGCTCTTATGGCGCGAGTATCCGCTCCGGTATCGAAAAGGTACGCTACATTGCCAGTCAGGAAAATTCGAACGGTCGTCCTTTGATTGAAGAGCCTGACTTCCGCACGAAAATTGCCCGTCTTGAAATGGAAGTACGAGCGGTGGAAATTAGCGAATTGCGCATTTTGGGCGCCCTCGGTGCTGGCGAGCGTCCTGGTGCTGAATCTTCGGTGCTTAAGATGCGTGGGACGGAGCTTGGGCAAGCGGTCACGGAACTTACTATGCAGGCGCTGGGTTACTATGCGCAGCCGCATGAGATCGAGTATTTAACGCCCGGTAGTAATGTTGAGCCGTTAGGCCCCGAATACGCGCCAACAGTGACCCCGCGATACTTTAACTATCGCAAAGCGTCGATCTACGGCGGCTCCAACGAAATTCAACACAATATCATCGCGAAGCTCATACTCGGACTGTAGGCGAGACAGGGGAGCGAGAATACGTTCCCCGCGTCGTTACGGCCTCGAATTCAAACGAATTCTCGCTCAAGCGAATTCTACTCGTGAATGTGGCCGTCACATTAATTCGATCGATACGCGCTAAACCTTTCACGAAGCGCTAGTTTCTGAAATTTGCCGGTCGACGTTCGTGGCACTTCGTCGATAAATTCGACCGCGTCAGGCAGCCACCATTTGGCAAATTTTTGCGATAGAAATTCGCGCACATCGTCGGGCGATAGCGCTGCGTTCTCTTCAAGGACAACGCAGGCGAGCGGGCGCTCCACCCACTTTTCATGCGGCATTGCGATGACAGCAGCTTCCTTGATTTGTGGATGGCCCATCAACGCATTTTCAACGTCGACGGAACTGATCCATTCGCCGCCCGATTTGATGAGATCTTTCGTGCGATCGGTGATCTTCACATAACCTTCCTTGTCGACGGTCACGACATCGCCGGTCCGGAACCATCCATCTTCCGTCCAACTGAAGATCGGATCGTCTGGATTGTAGTACGAGTCGGCGATCCAAGGTCCGCGAACCTGTAGTTCGCCCATGGTGTTGCCGTCCCATGGCGCCAGTCCATCATCGCCCATTATTCGGATTTCAACGAAGGGCAAGGGGATGCCTTGTTTCGCCAGAGTGGCGAATTGTTCATCTTTACTCATTGAATCGAATGCAGGTTTGGGAACACCGGTTGTCCCGATCGGCGTCATTTCGGTCATTCCCCATGCATGGATCACTTGATATCCCATGTTGTCGAAGTCCCGGATCATCGCTTCCGGCGCGGCCGATCCGCCGATAACGAATTTCATTCCCTTCTTAAGTTTCCATCGCTCCGGTTCTTTCTTCAACGCATCTACAACGGGAAGCCACACTGTCGGCACACCGCCGGTCAGCGTTACATTCTCCGACTCGAGCAATTCGAGAACGCTCTCGTGGTCCATATGAGGGCCGGTAAAGACGATTTTTGAACCCGTCATAACGGCGGTCGTCGGCATGCCCCATGCGTTTGCATGGAACATTGGGACAATCGGAAGAATACAATCCCGCATCGAAAGCCCGAAAACATCCGGAACAGCAGCGGATAATGTATGTAGAACGACACCTCTATGACTATACGCAACACCTTTCGGACGCCCGGTCGTGCCGGATGTATAACACATTCCACATGCGGCGGTTTCCTCGATCTCTGGATATACGAATGTGCCTTCCGCCGCGGTCAGTAGATCCTCATAGTCTTCCATTCCCTCAGGAAGCGGGTCGTTGCCATGGCGAACAACGAAGATTCTCTCGAATGACACCTTCTCCTTAAAGCCTTCCAGAATAGGAAGTAGATCGTCGTCGACAATTAAGAAGCGATCGTCGGCATGATTGACGATGTAAGCGAGTTCGTCTGCATGCAGCCGAAGGTTTAGCGTGTGAAGCACGCCGCCGGCGCAAGGGACGCCGAAATACATCTCCAAATGTTCCGCGTGGTTCCAGCAAAGGGTCCCAACACGGTCGCCAGGTTTCAATCCGGCTTGGAGCAAGGCTTCGGCCAATTGTCTGGAGCGTCGATAAAAGTCAGCGAACGTGTAGCGGTGAATCGATTTGTCTGGGTGGCGCGAAACGATTTCCTGATCACCATGCAATCGACCGGCATGTTCTAAGATCGTAGGTAGCGTGAGCGGGTAGTCCATTATTGTGCCACGCATGTCTCTCTCCCTTGCATCGTGCAGCTATTATCCGTCGCCGGATCAGTTAACCCGTAATGTAAATACGCCAAGAGACGACAAACGCCATCTTCGCGTTCATCTATTATCGTCTAGAAGCGTTTGTGATCGTATTTTGGAACTGGAACCCGCTTATCGACGTGCGACGAGCCGGATGACATCGCTATAGCGGTTCACGTCGATCTCATCGTCTTCTCGGTCTTGTCGCTTCGAGTCCATATCGTAGATTGTGAGTATTAAATCCTGCCTTTTTCGGGGCTCAATCGATAAGCCGTCCGCGGCTAATATATCGTCTACTTGATTGGAGACGTGTCGGATTTATCGGATCGTTTGTTCTTGGTTCGGCGTTTCGACATTTGCGTACATCGCGCCATCGCCTGTAGCGAGCCAATCCATCGAGATTCCGTGGGGTTCTGCCAACCGTAAGGCAACGATAAGAGAAATCTTGGTGCGACCCGTCAGATACCGGTTCAGCTGCGGATAGCTAACGCCTGCGCTTTCGGCAGCTGCCTCGCGCGTTAGATAGAGATCTGCAACGGTTCTAATAAGTTCCGCCAATGCTTTTACGGGACTATTGCTCATTTTTGACATACACCAGTACCACAAATGCAATCTAACCGTTTAATTATAGCAAAATTTAAAGTTAACGTGCAAAAATTTCATGCATACCGATCAAAAATGATCTATACGTCGAACTATAACCTATCATAAGTGAGATAACGACGTGCCAACTGCCCCTGCTGCCGAGAAACGGCGCCACATTTCCGAAGATGATGCAACCATGCGAGCCAATGCGGAACGCGTTGACAATCATGTTGGTTCTATGTTCCGGACGCGCCGGCAAGAGCTCGGTCTGAGTCAAACCGCCGTTGCGGATCGTTTGGGCGTCACCTTTCAGCAGGTGCAAAAATACGAGCGGGGCATGAATAGAATCTCTGCGAGCCGCCTGCATGATTTGTGTGAAATATTGGGCGTGCCGGTCGAGTACTTCTTTGATGGGCTAGATGCTGAAATTGGCGAACCGGATGGACCCGACCTAAATGATCCCGAATTGGTCGAGCTTGTGAACGCCTATATGGGGATTCCGCGGCAAATGACGCGCGCGCGATTAAGCGCAATGCTGCGTTCTGTTGCGCGCTGGGCGAATGATTAGGCCGACTTAGCGCAAGCTAGTCGTTTTGCGCGAAACGTGCCGCAACCTTTGCGGAAGCATCTAAAATTTCACCCAAACGTTCGCCCTTTGACAGGCGACTTTACGTTTCTGGCTCACCTTGGCTTTTCGTCAGTGCTCAATCGTTGCCGTTTCCACCAAGGCACATTTCGCTACAAGGGTCGAGGATACTTGATCGGGCATATCCTTGATCACATACGGCATGGGCAGCTGCCTTTCGGAGCGTCAACGCATCAAATAGTCGGCAGGAAGCTGAGGTTTTGGTCGGATCTATACCTCAAGGGGCGAGACTAAGAAGCTTTCGACCCGTCTTCCGTCCTCGGCCAAATGGAAGGGCGTATCGCCTTCCAAGGTCGTACGGAGCATATAGCGATCTTCCTTGCTGTCGTCATACGGAATTGCGCAATGTTGAGTACAGCGGTTATCCCAGAACACGACGTCGCCCGGTCGCCATTTATGGATATATGTGAATTCCGGTTTTGAAATATGAGCCGTAAGGTCATCGATCAATTCGCGACCTTCGTCGCCGGGAATTCCCTCGATTTCGACCGCCCAGCGGCCAATATAAAGACATTTTCGCTGGGTTTCGGGATGTGTGCGGACAACAGGATGCCAGACATACGGGCGATCGCGTTTTTCTGCTTCGGTAAGCGGCGGTAGATTCGGATAATTGACGAGGTGCATTTCTACCCGGCTGAACCTCGCGAGCTTACCATCGAGACGTTCTTTGGTTTTTGGGGGGAGCGCATCATACGCACGGTACGTACTTGCGAAGCCGGTGTCGCCGCCGACTTCCGGCGTTTTGATCCCGTAGAGCATAGACGCCATGTTCGGGACGCGTTTGTCTTCGCCGTCGCTGTGCCATCCCCATCCGGCACGTTTTACGCCAATCGGTTTTCCGTCTTTTTCGATATTGGAGACAACGAAAATTTCCGGGTGTTGTTGAAGGTTTACGGGAACTTCAGTGGCGAGTCGGGGCATTATGTGAAGTTCGCCGAAACTTTCGGTGAAAGCGATATGCTGAGCCAGTGTCCAATCTACGCCACGGAAAAGCAAGATACCGTATTGTAACCAAATTTCGCGTACTTCGCGGGCGGTTGCCGTATCCATTGGCACGCTTGGATCAAAATCTAAAACTTCGGCGCCCAACGCCTCGCTAAGCTCACGAACTCGAATGCTCATGATGTTATCCTTTCGGTCCAACGCAGCCCGCAAATGATCAATGGCGTAAGGGGAAACAGATTTTGAGGCTTCCATTTCCCGCGAGCAATGTGAGCCGACTGTTTTAGTCGAGGCCATCTCGTCAGAACTTCTCGGGAGAAACCTAGCACGAATTCGGCGATCGCAAAATTCAGTCGACGTGCCCTTAGGCGATTCGACCGTTTCGGACTACGGCGAACCAACGCGTGGCAACTTTCAGCTTGATAGCTGCAATTCAAAGAAAAAGAGGTCAAGCCGACTAGGCTCAACCTCTTGATTTTATTGGCTCCGCGGGCAGGACTCGAACCTGCGACAGGGTGGTTAACAGCCACCTGCTCTACCAACTGAGCTACCGCGGATCAGCACGGCGAAAGCCGATGAGGGCGGCTTATACCAAAAGCGTTCGTCGTTGCAAAGCGTTCGTTCAAGGAGTTGTTGCAGTGAGAAATGAAACCGGGGCCGAGCCGATTAAACGGCACGGCCCCGGTTTGGCGCATGGAGGGGTCTTGGGACGTTCGAAATATTGCATGCCCCTTTGAGGCGCACATTGATCTATCTCAATTCGCAAAAACGTTTTCGAATGGGATGTGGTTAGAAAAGTGGAGGTCCGGGCCGGAATCGAACCGACGTATAAGGATTTGCAGTCCTCCGCATAACCACTCTGCCACCGGACCTCGAAGCGGGCATTTGCCTCGCGCTGCGGAGATGCGTGGTATAAGCGGGCGTCGCGGAAGGGTCAAGCGACGCCGTGCCGCTAGTATGATTGTGTTCGAGTTCCGGTCGATATATAACCGATGAGCCGTTAGATTTTGGCGCCCCAAAGTAGCGTATTCATTGGAGTTTCTTAGATATGGATTTTGTCGCCGCTCGTGAGAATATGATCGAGTGCCAACTCCGTACGAACAAAATCACCGACAGGCGCATATTGGATGCGATGGGGAGTATTCCACGTGAAAGGTTTGTCCCGTCAGGTAAGGAAGAATTCGCATATGCTGATGTGGATATTCCGTGCGCTGCTGGTCGATGCTTGATGGCTCCTATGGCTGTCGCGCGCCTCGTTCAGGAAGCGGAGATTAAAGCTGAAGACGCTGTTTTATGCGTCGGTGCCGGGACCGGATACGCCGTATCGGTTCTCGCTCAGCTGGCTGATTCGGTTATCGCCTTGGAGAGTGATCCGGCCTGCTGCAAGACAGCAGGGGAGCTGTTTTCAGAACTTAGTTTTGACAATGCCGTGCTCGTCGAGGGGGAATTAAGGCGCGGTTGGGAGAAAGAAAGCCCGTACGACGTTATCTTTATCGATGGCATGGTGTCCGATATCCCGGATGAGTTGTTTAACCAGCTCTCTGTCGGCGGAAGATTGGTTGGAATCGTCGACTCGGGAGACGGAATCGGACGTGCGACATTGTATATTAAACTTGATCACAGTGTTTCGAGCCGTGGAATCTTTGATATTACGGTCGGATTGCTCCCAGAATTCGATAAAGAACAAGGATTTGTATTTTAATTGTTTCCCGTTGCTAGATATTGTGTATTTTTATAGTGAAGTGAATGTGCAATTCCCGGATTGTTACTTGGCATCTGGGGCAAGATTAGAGGTGATACAGGACCTCTAATTCCAGCAAGGGCGTCAACGAAATCATGTCGAACGAGCGTATGTTTAGAAATTTCGAGCGTAAGACCGCAACCAGCCGGTCTGTGATTCGGCAAAAGATTATTGTTTCGGCGTTTTGCTGCACTGCGGTGCTAGCGGCAACCTCGGCGAGCGGCCAATCATTAGAAGAAGCGTTGGCGAACGCTTATCTCACGAACCCGGGTTTACAAGCTGCGCGCGCGGAACTTCGCGCGACGGACGAAACGGTAAATCAGGCGATTTCGGGATGGCGTCCAAATGTTGAGTTCAATACTTCGGCTGGTTATAGCCGCTTAGAGAACTCGAATGAGTTTACGGGATCGCGCGGTCTCCGAAAACCGAGATCGGGTGAGATTTCCGTTGAGCAGAATATTTACGCAGGTGGACGGACGGTAGCCGAAACCGAGCAGCGGGAGTTCGATGTTTTGTGGCGGCGCGCTGAGCTCGCCGAAGTGGAGCAAGACGTATTACTCGATGCTGCGACCGCATACATGAACGTCGTTCGCGATCAAGCCGTTGTGGATTTGCAGAAAAATAACGAACGCGTATTGCAGCGCCAATTAGAAGCCACAAAAGACCGTTTTTCTGTTGGGGAAGTGACACGCACCGACGTTTCACAAGCGGAAGCGCGTGTTGCAAGGGCTAAAGCCGATCGAATTCAAGCCGAAGGCGACCTCGATAATTCGACAACGAACTTTGAAAGGGTGGTCGGATCTGCTGCGTCAGATCTTAATGCACCGTCGTTTTCGTTAGAGCTACCTAAAACGCAAGCGGATGCTATCGAAATTGCGACGAAGAAGAATCCAAGTGTTTTATCCGCGTTATATGTGGAGAAAGCGGCAAAGAAGAACATCCGAAGAGTGGAGGGCGAATTACTGCCATCTTTGGATATAGAGGGTTCCCTCAGAAAATCGGAAGATGAATCTTCCCGCGGTTCCACCAACGAAACCTCGCAAATCATCGCAACGCTTACTATTCCGATTTACCAACAAGGTGCGGTGTCGTCTCGAGTACGAGAAGCGAAACAAGAAGCGGCTCAACGTCGACTTGAGTATGACGATCAAAGGCGTGTCGCAATTGAAGCAACGAGAACAGCCTGGGAAGATTTAGAGACGGCCCGCGCTCGAATTGATGCTTTCCGGATCGAGATCAAATCCAGCGAGATTGCTCTCGAAGGTGTTAGACAAGAAGCGAATGTCGGGTCTCGGACGGTTTTGGACGTCCTGGATGCAGAACAAGAGTTACTGGATGCACAAGTCAATCTCGTTCGCGCGGAGCGGGATGAATTTGTCGCTGCCACTGAATTGGCGGCCGCAGTAGGAAAATTGACGGCAAAAGAATATAATTTGAATGTCGATTATTATGACGAACTTGAACATTATAATAAAGTTCGTGACAAGATTTATGGTTTTGGTAAATAATAGTTGCCCTTGTGTGATGTAGATAACAGTATTAACACTTGGGTTTTAAAACGTGCCTTTGTGTTTATTGATATAAAGGTTGGGCGATGAGTGAGGAAGACGGCCAACAAGAACCTTCGATGGAGGAGATTCTAGCCTCCATTCGAAAGATCATCTCCGAAGATGAGGAACAGGAAGAAACTGGGGAAGAGCTGGAGATTCCAGAAGCTCCCGTGTTAGAGCCTGAACCTGAGCCCGAGCCTGAACCCGAACCAGAGCCCGAGCCTGAACCCGAACCTGAACCGGAGCCCGAACCTGAAGTCGAACTCGAACTTGAGGAAGAAGACGAGCTTGAGCACATCGAAGACGATGAAGATGAACTTGAACTCGTCGAGGACGACGAAGAAGAATTCGAACTCGAGCTGTTGGACGAAGACGAGGACGAGCTTGAGTTAGAACCCGAGCCTGAACCCGTATTGGAGCCGGTCGAAACAATTGTTTCAGACCCAACCGCGCAAGCGGGTGTGGATGCTTTCGGTCAACTCGCCGGTATTATCGCGGGCCGGATGCAATTAGGGCAGGGGCGTACGGTTGAAGAATTGGTGCAAGAACTTCTTCGCCCGTTACTCCGCGAATGGTTGGATAAGAACCTACCCGAGTTGGTTGACGAGCTGGTGAAGAAAGAAATCGAGCGAATGGTCGAGAAAGCGAACCGTTAATTCGGTTTTTTGCTGGCCGTTCGGCGCCCCTTAAAAACGGGCTCTCTTTTTCCCAAAAACGACTGCGTGGCTTCCGTGGCGTCTTCTATCTTGCCAACCTCGACGGTCATTGTTTGCTCAAATCGATAGCCATCCCGCAAGCTCATTTCCTCGATGGCAATTAGGGGGTGTTTTGCAGGTACGACAGCGACGATATTTTCGACGCTCAGATCAATTTGGCTCTTCGACATATCCAAGGATTCCTTTAATTTCCATAGATTGAAGGGGCATGAACATCGGTCCGACGGAATATCGACTTACGTTCGTTTACGATTGGGGCATTAGAAGAGGCAGCCCATTATGACAGAGAATAATAAGCGAGATTGGAATTCGACTGCTGCGGGTTGGAAAAAGTGGCATCCGATCTCAGAAAGAGCCGCGCGAACAGCGACCGAGACCATGCTTCAGATGGCCGGCGTGTCCGAAGGGGACCGGGTCGTCGACTTTGCAACCGGTCTCGGCGACACCGCGGCTGCGTGCGCGAAAAAAGTCGGGCCGTCCGGGCACGTGTTGGCGACGGATGCGGCACCGGCAATGCTTGAATTTGCGACGGAATACATTTCCAGCCAAAACCTGACGAATGTTAATTTCCAAGTTGCCAATTTCGATGAGTTGAAACTCGAAATGAAGAACTTCGACGCGGGTCTTTGTCGTTGGGGTTTGATGTTCGCTAAGGATTTGGTCGCAAGTCTCGCTGCCATTCGGGGCGTGCTGCGACCGGGTGGCAGTTTCGGTGCAATCGTTTGGGGCCCTCCAGAGCGGGCGGAGGTCCATAGCCTCACCAACCGGGTTTTAATGCAATCGCTGGGGCTACCGCCTGTTAATACGGGAAAGGGCACGCCTTTCGGCCTCTGCGATCGAGAAGCCTTAGAGCGGAGTTTTGGCGCAGCCGGCTTCACAAATATCGAAAGTCAGGCCGTGAGTGTCGTTTACGACTTCAGTTCGGCCGAAGAATACGTCCAATACCGCCGGGAACGGTCATCGCTCGAAAAACAGATCGCTCATTGTCCCGAGGAAGCGCGCGAACGTGCTTGGGCCGACGTCGTTTCGGAAGCCCGCAAATGTGCGCGGCCGGATCGCTCTCTCCGCTTCGTGAACGAAACGATCGTCATTACCGGCCAGAACGCAGTCCAACAATACTTTTAGACGGCGCGGCGTTATTCGGCGGCGCTAGCGTCCCGATACTTATTGTGCGGCACGAATCCGGAAACCTCCGCTTCACGCGGATCGTTGACCCAAAGAACGCGATCCGAGTGCATGCCCGCGCCATAAACCGCAGACACAGCTGATCGGCGCATCCGATTAAGGAGTCGTGTATCGGCTTCACCGACGGAGGGATGCATACCGCCGTTGTCATCGACGACTTTGCGCCAGTTGGACATTCGCGATTCGAACGTCGCAGGGTCGGAGAGTGGCGTACAATTCAATTCGTTTACATTAAGATCAACGATGATTTCATCGCCATCTTCGACAAGCGCGATCGGGCCTCCGAGCGCCGCTTCCGGGCCGACGTGGCCGATGACGAGGCCCACGGAACCGCCGGAAAAGCGTGCGTCCGTCATGAGCCCAACATTAATGTTCCGTTCTCTACATAGCGTTGTGATGCGAGACGTCGGGTCCAACATTTCCGGCATTCCCGGTGCACCGCTCGGTCCCTCGTAGCGAACGATAATCATATCGTTATTTTTGAAGTCGTCAGGCGTATTCTCGAGGGTGTCCAGCAAGTCTTGTTCTGAATCAAAAACATTAGCTTTGCCGCAGAAGATATTGTTTTCTAAGCCACCTTCGACGCCTGCAAGTTTCAAAACAGCACTGAACTCAGGCGAAAGATTACCGCCGAGGACGCGCAAGCCACCTGTTGGTTTGTAGGGATTCTGAACCGTGTAAATCACCGTGCCATCAGGTGCCGGCGGATCCAGTCTGGCAATCTGCTCCGCGAGCGTCTCACCGGTACAGGTCATTGTATCGCCGTTCAGCAAACCCGCGTCCAACAACTCCTTGACGATGACTTGAATACCACCTTTCTCGTCGATATCGACCATTGAGTAATTCCCGAAGGGTCTGGCATCAATCAAAACCGGGACGATGTGCTCGGAAAGATGATTGAACTCTTCCGGAGTCATGATGTCATCCGCGAAGCTTTTGTAGCCGGCGGCGCGTGCGATCTCAGGCGCATGGAGCATCACGTTGGTTGAACCGCCTACCGCCATCGAGACGATCATCGCGTTTCGAATCGAATCTCGTGAAACGATATCCCGGGGCTTCAGATCGGTTTCGTTCAATTTGCTTAAGATGTCGATTAATTCGTCGGGAAACGCGTTCAAGCGTCGCGCGTCGTCAGAAGGCGGCGAGACCATATGCAACGGTTGAAGGCCAACCACTGCGATGAATGTCTGCATCGTGTTGTAGGTGAACATCCCGCCACAGCTGCCGTAACCAGGACATGCAGCGCACGCGATACGCTCTTTCATTTCTTCGTCGTCGCTTCCTGCGACCTGGAAGCCGGAAATGATATCGATGCGTTCTTGGGCTACCTCATCAAAACCAGGGCGGATGGGACCGTCAGACATTATGACGGCAGGCCGGTTGTGCTCGAGAATGGCGGCGAGTGTGCCGACAGGTGGTTTATCGCAGGCGACGACTGCAATGGTGCCTTCAAGTCCACTCGCGCTTAAGTGCTCACAAACCGTGTCATGCGTGACTTCGCGTCCAATGAGCGAATAGCGCATTTCTTTCGTGCCGTTCCGCATCCCGTCCGAGGTTGCCACGGTGTATTCCGGCTGAACGAGCCGCATTTTCAGCTTGCCGGGTTCTTTTCCGATGCGGTCACGGAGACGATCATGAATTGTTTCGACCTTACGTTGGACGCCCAAATAACATTGAGAATCGCCTTTGTTACCGATGACGCCGACAGAGGGTTCATGGATGAGTTCGATATCAGTCCCAAGCTCACGGGCAATACCGACAGTTTGCGCACTGCGGCCGGGGTTTTTGTCGATCAAAACCGTCCTAGAATTCTTCACGTCTAGATACTCCCTCGTCTCAAATCTATCTTTGGTCTTCGGCACCGGTATATGTGCATATTTGCTTCGAATAGCAAAGACGCTATCAACGCGCTTTGGCTATGCGTTTAGCACATAGCAGATAGCGATGGAGTAGGACCTCGTGGCGATCAAATGTGTGATCTTCGATTTCGACGGTACGATCAAGCAGTCGGTTGCGATCAAGCACGAGGCTTACTATTCGGCGGTCGAAGGGATTGAAAGGGGCGCGGAGATATTTTCCGAGATAATTCGCGAGTTTCCGGAAATGACTCGATACAGCGGTTGCGATCTCTTCGCCGAACGGGCTCGGGCGCTCGGGATCGCGACACCCGACGGTGCGACGTTGGCCGAACGTTATACAAAAGCATGCGAGGACGCGATTGCAGCATGTCCTGCCGTTCCAGGGGCATATGAGTTTATTGATTGGTTGCGGGCGCGTAATGTGGACTGTTTCGTGGTCTCCGGAACACCACAGCAACCGATGCGAGACACCATCGTTCGGATAGGATTAAAGGATCATTTTGTCAACGTGTTCGGTTCGCCGACAAAGAAACCCACTCACTACCGCAATATCCTTCGAGACAGAGGGATAACGGGGGAGGCACTTCTCGTCATCGGGGATGGCGACGACGACAAAGCCGCGTCGCAAGAACTGGGCGGACATTTTGTGCGTGTAAGGGGAGGAGCGGGGCTATCTCAAGAGGGAGAGCGAGTCGTAACTGCCCTCACGGAAATTCCAAGTTTTACCGACTTAGCCTTTCCCGGTACCTAACTTTCGATTTCGCACCAAACCGGCGTATGGTCCGACGCTTTTTCCTTACCGCGTGGTTTGCTGTCGATTTCGCACGCGTTTAATCGATCGGCGGCTTGGGGCGAGAGAAGGAAGTGATCGATCCGAACGCCTTCGTCACGTTGCCAGCGTCCTGCCTGATAGTCCCAATAGCTATAAGCGCCCACCTCTCGATGCAGGCTGCGCCAAGCTTCGGTGAGACCCAAATTGATCAAGCTTCGGAACCGTGCGCGCGACTCGGGTCGGCATAGCGCATCATCTGCGAACCCGATTGGGTCATACACGTCGTCGTCCGTAGGACAGATATTGTAATCGCCGCCGAGAACAAAGGGCATTTCCTGTGGGAGCAAGGTATTGCCGACATGCGCCACAAGCCGGTCCATCCAGGCGAGTTTATAGTCGAACTTCTCTCCCGGGGTGGGATTGCCATTCGGCAAATAAATCGACGCAACGCGCACCCCGTCGATCGTGCCTTCGATATAGCGCGCCTGTTCGTCGGATGGGTCGCCTGATAGACCGCGTTCGACATCCTCGATGGGTTGTTTCGAGAGGATTGCGACACCGTTATAGGATTTCTGTCCGTGAACCTCGACGTTGTAACCCTTTTCCTCAATCTCAAGACGGGGGAATTGCTCGTCGACGGTCTTCAACTCCTGCAACAAAGCGACGTCCGGCGACGCGTCATCAAGCCATTCCAAGACTCGCGGCAGGCGTGCTTTGATCGAGTTGACGTTAAAGGTCGCAATTTTCAAACGGAAGTACTCCTGACAAACGAAAAGGCCCGCAATCTGCGGGCCCTTATTATCACGGATTTCAGGTCGGCTACATCGAAAAGGATGCCCCGCAACCACAGCCCGACGTTGCGTTCGGATTGTTCACTTGGAAGGCCGAACCGACCATCTCGGTAACGAAATCGATTTCAGAGCCAGCCAGGTAGTCCAAGGACGTGTCGTCGATCACAACCTTTATGCCGTCGCGCTCAAAGATCGAATCATCGGAATTTTCACCTTCGGCAAAATCGAAACCGTACTGAAACCCGGAGCATCCCCCGCCAGAGACCGTTACGCGAAGCATTAAATCAGGCCGACCTTCAGCATCGAAGATTTCATGCAAGCGCTTAGCTGCGGCGGCGCTGATGGTCACGGCGCGGTCTTCCGGCTTTATCGCCTCCGTCGCGAATACATCCATTTCAAAATACCCCAAGATAAAGGACGCATAGAAACTTAAGCGTTTTACATGGTGATTTCATCTGAAAATTCAAACTAAATCTAGTATTGCTATTTGTTCAAAGCCGCAGATATTGTGCAGCTATGACGGATTCTTCAGCTCCTTTCGCAACGCGGCCGGAGGATACACGCGGTCGGCTTCATCCTGAACCGCTAAGCCAACGGCGCAGTTGCTTCCAAAGGGACCGGGATCGGATCATCCATTCCACGGCCTTTCGTCGCCTTAAGCATAAGACTCAGGTCTTTATTTCGCCGCACGGCGATCACTTCCGGACGCGTTTGACCCATAGCATTGAAGTCGCGCAAATCGCCCGCGCGATGGCGCGCGAAATTGGCGTAGACGAAGACCTTACGGAAGCATTGGCGCTCGCGCACGATTTCGGCCATCCACCATTTGGGCATGCGGGCGAGTCCGCTCTTGATGACATGATGTCGCCGTACGGTGGCTTCGATCATAACGAACAAACGCTCCGCATACTGGTTGCTCTCGAACAACGCTACGCCGAGTTCGACGGACTAAACCTGTCATGGGAAACTTTGGAAGGCGTGGTGAAGCATAACGGCCCGTTGACCGGACCCTGCAATAAAAACACAGATGTGCCCGCCAGCATCCTTGCCTATTGCGAGAAGCAAGATTTGGAATTGGAAACCTTTGCTGGCCCGGAAGCCCAAATTGCTGCGATTGCCGATGATATCGCATACGATAACCATGACATCGATGACGGTATTCGTGCCGGTGCGTTCAAAATATCCGACCTCGACACAGTGCCGCATGTCGCGGAAACGTTTAAATCCGTGCAAGAAGCCTATCCAGGAATCGAAGAGAGGCGCATCGTCTTTGAAGCCGTTCGGCGGTTGATTGGCGATATGGTTGAAGACGTCTTGTTGGAGACGAAACGACGGTTGTCGGAATATGCGCCGAAATGCGCAGGGGATGTCCGAAAAATGATGTTTCCCTTGGTCACGTTTTCGACGGACATGGCACTCAAAGACCGCGCCTTGAAAGACTTTCTATTCCGTCATATGTACCGCCACCGCGATGTCATTCGCGAGGTAGATAAAGCCCAACGCGTGGTTCGTGATCTTTTCACGCATCTCATGAACCATCCGACGGACTTACCCGAAGAGTGGCAGCCAATGGTCAGTCATAAGAACGAAACGTCTAACGCGCGAATGATTGCAGACTATATCGCCGGCATGACGGATAACTATGCCCTAAAATGTCATGACGCGTTCTTTAAAGTGGATGCTCGGGTTTAATGAATATTTTTGCAGAATATAGAGATCGTGTGATTGAGGCGCTGCAGGCGCTCTCAGGCGAAGGCGTATTGCCGTCCGGACTCGATTTTGCCCGTGTATCCGTCGAACCGCCCCGCGAAGCGGCGCATGGTGACCTGGCCACGAATGCGGCTATGGTACTGGCAAAACAAGCGGGCATGAAACCGCGTGACCTGGCCGAACATCTGTCCGAAAAATTGGGTGCGACGGACGGCGTGACCGAAGTCGACGTCGCGGGACCAGGGTTCATCAATTTACGGCTATCCGAAGACTGCTGGCGCGACATTCTTCGGACGGTTCTAAGATCCGGTGACGCGTTTGGCGCGTCTGATTTGGGTGCAGGGAAAAAGGTCAACGTAGAGTACGTATCGGCCAATCCAACAGGCCCACTCCATATTGGACACGCGCGAGGCACGGTCTTCGGGGACGCTCTCGCATCGTTGCTGGAGAAAGTCGGCTACGACGTCTGTCGGGAGTACTACATCAACGATGCCGGTGCTCAGGTAGATGCATTGGGGCGGTCTGTTTATTTGCGTTATCGGGAAGCGCTCGGTGAGGCAATCGGCGAAGTACCAGAAGGCTTATACCCCGGCGAATATTTGAAGCCTGTGGGGGAAGCGCTTGCGGCGCAGGACGGCGAAAAATGGCTTGCCGAAGATGAAGCAACTTGGTTGCCGGTCATCCGCCAATTTGCGATCGACGCGATGATGGACTTGGTTCGTTCGGACCTAGAGTTGTTGGATGTACGGCACGATGTGTTCACGTCCGAAAGAAAGCTTGTCGAAGCCGGTCGGGTCGATGAAGTCTTGGAGAACTTGGACGGTCGCGGCCTGATATATACCGGAGTTTTGGAGCCGCCGAAGGGTAAAAAGCCCGATGATTGGGAACCGCGTCCCCAAACATTGTTCCGCTCGACCGATTTCAAGGACGATGTTGACCGGCCGCTTAAGAAGTCGGACGGCAGTTGGACTTACTTTGCATCTGATATTGCCTATCACCGAGATAAATATCAGCGCGGCTTTTCGGAACTAATCGATGTTTGGGGTGCTGACCACGGTGGTTATGTAAAACGTATGGTCGCCGCGACCGACGCTGTCACGGAGGCGGGGGCACGCCTCGACGTGAAAATATGTCAGATTGTCCGTTTGCTCGAAGATGGCGAGCAGGTTCGCATGTCGAAACGCGCGGGAAACTTCGTTACGCTTCGGGATTTAGTGGAAGAAGTTGGCTCGGGTGTCGTCCGCTTTATCATGTTGACCCGTAAGAACGACGCACCGCTCGATTTCGACTTGTCGGTGGTCAAAGAGCAAAGTCGCGAGAACCCAGTATTTTATGTGCAATACGCGCACGCGCGCTGCCACTCCGTTATGCGTATGGCACGCGAAGCCATGCCTGAGTTGGATATCTCAGACGAGGCATTGCTGGCCGCCGACCTATCGCTTTTAACCGATGACGCCGAACTGCACTTGATTAAGGAAATCGCGGCTTGGCCGCGAACCTTGGAAAGCGCCGCGGAAGCCCATGAACCTCATCGTTTAGCATTTTATCTTTATGATTTGGCTTCAGCTTTTCATGCACTTTGGACCAAAGGCAGTCGAGAGGACCCGACCCTTCGCATGGTGCGCGACGAAGCACCTGCATTGACGACAGCACGTCTCGCGTTGGCGCGAGGGATGCAAACCGTGATTGCGTCCGGGCTCGCGATATTCGGCGTTGAGGCCGTTGAGGAAATGCGCTGATGGCACGACGCGCCGACAAGTTGCGCGAAGAACTGGCCGCTTTGGACCAGGAGGTTGGGACGGCTCCACCTTCCGGCCGTCAAATGCACAAGGCAATTCCTGTGGCCATTGCTTTTGTGGCCCTGTTCAGTTTCGGCGGAATGACCTGGTACGCCTACAACCAAGGTATCCTTGAAGGAAGTGAGGAGGCGGCACCGTATCTGAAGCCGAGCGGCCCGCTTAAAATTGCACCGTCGAGCCCTGGCGGCGTCGAGGTCCCGAACCGAGATAAATTCGTATACAACCGGCTTGAGAAGCGAGAAGACGATCAAAAGGTAGAACGTCTACTGCCCCCACCGGAGCAACCGAAACAACCGCCCGTCACACAGCCCGAGCAACCCGGCCAGGCCACCGTTGCGCTTCCGCAATCCGTTGCACCGCGCGGGCAGACAGAAGAGACGAGCGAGGCTCCCGTGGCAGAACCGAAACCAAGCCAAACGGTCGAGAAGACAAAGCCTCGGACGGCGAATGAGGCGCTTCGGCAAGCTATTGAGCTTGTTGATAAAGGCGCGCCGCCGCCGCTCGCTGCTCCTGGAGCGTCGCAAGAACCGAAGACGACAGAGAAGGCCGTTGAGCCTGCGAAAAAAGCGCCCATTCCACCTGTTGCGGAAAAAGAAGAGGCACCTCAAGTCACAGAGAACGCGCCGCCGCCAAAAGCTCCCATCCGGTTAACGCCCCGGTCTCGCGGTGCAGAGGACAAGAAGCCGCCGCCGGTGAAAGCGAAAGCGCCTCCGAAGGCGCCGCCGCCGCCCCGGAAGCCCACGAAGCTCGCGTCTAAGCCCAGTGCTGCTCCGATTTCGAAATCAGCGCGCGCGAAAGGTTATTTCATCCAATTAGGAGCATTGAGATCACGCGGTGCTGCCGAGCGTGCGTGGCGGAGTGCGCGAGCCAAAAATCCTGAATTGCTTGGAAACCGACGGCTGACCGTCGAGCAGGCGAATGTTCCCAAAAAGGGCATCTATTTTCGCGTGCAGTCGGGACCGCTGGCGAATGCGAACGCTGCGAGGCAGTTATGTGATGCGCTGAAGCGACGAAAGCAGGGATGCTTCGTTGTGCGACGGAGATAGACATGCCAACAGCTACAATTTTTACCTGCGCGGGCCCTGAACTGACGGCGGACGAGACCGCCTTTTTCAAGGAAGTTCAGCCTTTTGGATTTATTTTGTTTGCCGACAATATCGAGACACCGGAGCAAGTCCGAAATTTGACGGATTCAATGCGCGAATGTGTCGGTCGTGAGGATGCGCCAGTACTCCTCGATCAAGAAGGGGGCCGGGTTGCCCGTTTACAACCGCCGCAATGGCGCGCCACCTTACCTGCCAAACGCTATGGCGATCTCGCTCTGACAGACAAAACCGCCGCGCTAAGAGCGACTTGGATAAACGGCCGTCTACTCGCGGCGGAACTATACGAACTCGGTATAAATGTCGACTGCGCCCCGGTTCTGGATCTTTCGATTCCTGGCGCTCATGACGTCATCGGCGATCGTTCGTTCGGGGCCGACCCCGCGTTGGTTATAGAATTGGCACGTGCATTCTCGGAAGGCCTGATGTCCGGCGGTGTTCTTGCCATGATAAAACATGTTCCCGGTCACGGCCGGGCGATGGCGGATAGCCATAAGGAGTTGCCGACTGTCGATCTGCCTAGGGCGGAGTTGGAAAAGACCGATTTTGCGCCGTTTAAGGGGTTAGCTGATGTGCCGTTGGCGATGACAGCACACATTCTCTTTCCGCAGATCGATCCGGAACGCCCCGCGACAACATCCCCAATCGTCATCAGTGAGATCGTTCGCGGGTATATCGGTTATCAGGGCCTGATCGTAAGCGACGACGTTACGATGGCGGCCTTATCGGGATCCGATCGAGTACGGGCTGAAACAACGAGAGAAGCCGGTTGTGACGTGGTTCTTCATTGTTATGCAGAGCTGGAACAAATGCGGGAAATCGCGATCGGTAGCGGTGAAATGGAGAGCGATTCGATCGCGCGCTGGACGGCAGCGCAGCAAAAAGTCAAAGACGCACCCATTAACGCTGATTTGAAAGCCCTGGCACAGGAGCATTCCGAACTAATGGAAGGTGCCAATACGTGAACGCTGACATCGGAGCAGTTGCATATCTCGCATCTGTTTGGATTCTGCCGATCCTTCTTGCGATCACCTTGCATGAAGCGGCGCACGGGTGGGTCGCGTGGCGTTTGGGTGACCCGACCGCAAAGTCGCTCGGTCGGGTTAGTTTCAATCCCTTCAAACATATTGATTTATGGGGCACGGTTCTAATTCCCGGGATTTTGCTGCTGACGCGCGCGCCGTTTCTCTTTGGGTGGGCAAAGCCGGTTCCGGTCAATATGCGCCAACTCGGTCAACCGCGGCGGGATATGGCGATTGTTGCGGCGGCTGGGCCGCTGACGAATTTGTTTCTCGCTTGGGCATCCGCCATGGCGGGGCACTTATTGTTTTTGATGCCGCATGGTGTGGCCGAGTGGTTCGCGCACAATCTAAACAATTCGATCCAAATAAACCTCATCTTAGCGGTCTTAAACATGTTGCCGCTTCCGCCGCTAGATGGTGGGCGAGTCGCGGTATGGCTCCTGCCTGACATGTTAGCTTATCCTTTGGCCCAGCTCGAACGTTTCGGACTGTTCATCCTTATTGGTGTATTGTTCATTGTGCCCTGGGTAACTCGAGAAATAGGCGTTAATTTTGATATCGTAGGAACCTTGATCGGCGAGCCTGTAAGTTGGCTCAAGAATTCGATCTTCGTAGTGACGGGACATCGATGAGCGAAGACAATACTTCCGCAGTTACAGCTGCAAATGAGAACGAACCCTTCGAGGATGAGCAACCGCCTTATAAAGAGGGGCGTGATGAACTTGTTCTTGATATAGGTGGATACGAAGGTCCGATCGATGTCCTGCTTACGCTGGCGCGCGACCAGAAAGTCGACCTTACGAAGATTTCCATTCTTGAGCTCGCCGAGCAGTACCTCAGCTTTATTGCGGAAGCGCGCCGATTGCGAATCGAATTGGCTGCGGACTATCTCGTCATGGCGGCTTGGCTGGCATACCTAAAGTCTCGCTTGCTTCTGCCGCCGACCAATGAAGAGGACGAACCGAGTGCCGCTGAAATGGCAGCGCGCCTTGCGTTTCAGTTACAACGACTCGAAGCGATGCGAAATGCAGCTGAAAAACTGTTTGAACGCAATCAAATGGATAAGGAGTTTTATCGACGAGGCGACCCTGAGCGGATGCCGGTGATCCGGACCTCGGTATTCGAGCTATCGCTTTACGAGTTGTTATCGGTATATGGCGCACATCACCAACGTCAGGCGGCAAGCACGCTTCAGTTTGCGGATATGGAGGAAGTCTTCTCTATCGAAGATGCTTTGAATCGCTTGCGAGAGTTGGTGGGAGAAGTACCGGACTGGACTGTTTTGACCGAATTTCTGCCGCAAGGGCTGCGTTCCGCGTTAACCTATAAGTCAGCCGTCGCGACGACTTTTGTCGCAACACTGGAACTCGCGCGAACCCGAAGAATTAGCATTCGGCAGTCCGGAACATTTGAACCCATTTATATAAAGACGCTTGAGACAGATGGATAGATTTCAACAGATACGCCTTTTGGAAGCGATTGTATTCGCGTCGTCTGAACCGGTTAGCGAACGCGTTCTTGCGGCCAGATTGCCGGAAGGTGCGAATGTTAGCGAGCTCTTAGAAGAGCTTCGCGGGATGTATGACAATCGGGGCGTAAATCTTGTCAAAGTAGGAAACGCCGTCGCGTTTCGGACCGCGCCCGATTTGGCTTCCTTAATGAAGATCGAACGCGAGACAGTGCGAAAGCTCTCCCGGGCCGCAGTCGAGACGCTGTCGATTATCGCGTATCATCAGCCGATAACGAGAGCGGAAATTGAAGAAGTGAGAGGCGTTACCCTTAGCAAAGGGACGATTGATATTCTGCTCGAAGCGGGATGGGTTAAGCCAAAAGGCCGCCGGCGGCTGCCGGGTCGGCCCGTAACTTGGGGCACGACAGAGGCTTTTCTCGACCATTTTGGTCTTGAAGGGCTCGATGCCTTGCCAGGTATTGATGAGTTGAAGGCTGCGGGCCTCTTGGACCGACGTCGTGGCTTTGGACCATTGGCGGAGCAGCTTGGGATAGACGAAGGGTCGGAAGCAAATGACGATCCCGATGAAGATGATGAAGACGACATCGATTTAGACGAAATCGATCAGGATTTTGCCGCCTCGGCGAAAGATAGTGCCGCCGAATAGATACGTTCGCGCTTGAACGCTATTGAAAATCATTCTTAAAATGCGATGTTCTCGCTAAACCTATTGGGAAAAACACCCGATAATGCCCGACGAAATTGCGCTTGAGCTTAAGAATATCCGCCATGCTTTTGGCGATACGGTCGCTGTAGATAACTTTAATATCGACGTGCGGCCGGGTGAGGTGGTTTGCCTGCTCGGCCCTTCTGGTTGCGGCAAGACAACTGCGCTACGGGTCGCTGCCGGCCTCGAAAATTTACAACAAGGTACAGTCAAAGTCGGTGGTAATGTCGTCGCAGATTCATCGACGAATGTTCCACCCGAACGCCGCGAGATTGGCTTGGTCTTTCAAGACTATGCCCTGTTTCCACACCTGACAGTCCTCCAGAATGTGGAGTTCGGCTTGGAGAATATGACAGCGGGGGAACGTAACATTCGCGCTGTCACAGTGCTCGATCAGGTTGGCATGAAATGGGCGGTCTCCCGGTATCCCCACACCTTATCTGGCGGACAGCAACAGCGTGTCGCATTGGCCCGTGCATTAGCCCCGCAACCGCCTGTTATCTTGTTTGATGAGCCGTTTTCCGGTCTCGATGCGCGGTTACGCGATCAAATCCGCGACGAGACATTACATATTCTGAAGGATAGCGGCACTGCCGGCCTCCTGGTCACGCACGATGCGGAAGAGGCGATGTTCATGGCAGACAGGATCGGCATTATGCGCGAGGGTCACTTGGAACAGGTCGGAAAACCTGAAGAATTATACTTCAAACCCTCAAGCGCATTTGTCGCTGAATTCTTCGGGGAAGTGAATAGGCTCTCCGGCAATGTCGAAGCGGGTGTCGTCAACACCCCCCTTGGCGCGTTTGCGGCTGGCGACTTGGAGGAGGGACGAAAGGCGGAAATTCTTATTCGTCCGGAGTTGCTACGCTTAAATGGTGATGTTGATGCGCCCGGTTTGTGCGGCCGCGTTATAACCTCTCGGATGCTTGGCCGAACGAGTTTGATTCATCTTTGCCTTTGTGAGGAAGTCGGCATCGAAGTGCATTTACACTCCCGCATGCCAGGTCGCTATTTGCCGCAGGAAGACCAGGAAATTCATATCGACTTGGATCCAAACCAGGCTTTTGTGTTTCCTTTGGATTCAAAAAGCTAAACAAATTACACAAAGCCCGAGTATGGATTCGGTAGAGACAGTTGCGAATTGAGGTTTTGCATGCATGAATGCCAGAAAGCCTAACTGGGAGATGCGTTATGGGAGCTTTTAGCATCTGGCACTGGGTCATTGTGCTGGTTGTCGTGCTGGTACTGTTTGGCGGTGGCGGCAAGATTTCGAAATTGATGGGAGATTTCGGTAAAGGCCTGAAATCTTTCAAGAAGAATATCAAAGAAGAAGAAGAAGTCGCAAGCGATCAAGAGGACGGAGGCCCCGCAAAGGCAATCGGCTCCGAAGATGCGACACCCAAGGCGGAAGCGTCGCCGGACAAACAAAAGGATCATGCCGCCAATACCTGACGCTAACTGCGAAGACACCCTATGCCCACACAGTACTGAACCATGTTCGACATCGGTTGGCAGGAGCTGTTTCTGATCGGATTGGTTACCATCCTCGTGATTGGTCCGAAGGAAATCCCGCGTGTCTTGCGAACTGTCGTGGCCGCCGTCCGAAAGGTGCGTGGATTGGCGAATGACTTCCAACGTGGAATTGACGAGTTAGCACGCGAAACCGAGTTAGATGAGATCCGCAGAGACTTAGAGAAAAGCGCGACGCTCGATCTCGAACGTGAATTGGAAGAGACGATCGATCCGACGGGCGAAATGTCGGAGACCGTGAAAGAATTGCAAGCTGAGCTCAAAGAGACCGGGGAAGAAATCGAAGAGCAGTCCAAAATTAGCTCTGACGCATCACATCCAGAACTTCCCAAGACTCAGACCGGCAGTTAGACCATGGGGAGCGATGTAGAAGACGCAAAAATGCCGCTGCTTGACCATTTGGTCGAGTTGCGGCGTCGTCTTATGTACTCGGTCGGCGGATTTCTCGTATGCTTTTTCGTTTCATACTATTTCGCCGCTGATATTTTTAATTTTCTACTGCAGCCTTTAGCCGACATCTGGGAAGGCGATGAGTCGCGGCGTCTCATTTTCACCGCGATGCATGAGAAGTTCTTCACCGACATAAAGGTTGCGTTTTTTGCCGGCGCTTTTATCGCCTTTCCCGTTATCGCCAATCAAATCTGGATGTTTATCGCGCCAGGTTTGTACAAACATGAAAAGCGCGCATTCCTACCTTTCTTGATCGCGACGCCTATTCTGTTCTTCATTGGTGGCGCGTTTGTCTACTATTTCGTCTTTCCGGTCGCGTGGCCCTTTTTCGCAAGCTTCGAGCAACAAGGCGCCGAAGGCACGATGGCCATCGCATTGGAACCGAAGGTCAATGAGTATCTCTCGCTCGTCATGCGATTGATCTTCGCCTTCGGCTTAAGTTTCGAATTACCTGTGGTCATGACACTTCTCGCACGTGCCGGAATCATGACGAGCGACGGAATGCGGAAGAAGCGCCGATATGCGATCCTCCTTGCATTCGTCGCGGCAGCGATCCTGACACCGCCCGACCCGCTCAGTCAGATTGGGCTCGCACTGCCGATTATCCTGCTCTACGAAATATCGATCTATTGTGCGATCTTGATTGAACGATCGCGGGCGAAGCGCGAAGCGTCGGACGATTCCGATTCCGAAACAGAAGACGCGTAGTTCACCGCCACGCCGATGGACGGTGTGATCTTCTTTCCGTATAAACGCGCAAACGGTAGCTAGGTGGCGAAAAGATGCACGATCTTAGATTCATCCGGGACAACCCTGAACAATTCGATGCCGAACTAAAGCGGCGCGGAGTGGAAGGTATCTCTTCGCGCATCCTTGAAATCGATAGCTTACGGCGAGCGGCACAAACTGCGTTCCAGGAAAAACAGGAACGACGGAACGTCTTGTCGCGTGAAATCGGTAAAGTAAAAAAAGAAGGTGGCGACGCGGACGCTTTAATGGCTGAAGTGCAAGGCCTAAAAGATGGCATTTCAAGCCATGAAACCGAGGAACGTGATCATGCGGCTTCTCTCCACGATCTTTTACAAGAACTTCCCAATATTGCCGCGCCCGACGTGCCGAACGGCGAGAGCGAGGACGAAAATCTCGAAGTGCGGGTCGTTGGGGAGAAAACCCAGTTGGCCGGCGAGCCCAAAGAACATTTCGACCTTGGCGAGGGGCTGGGGCAGATGGATTTCGATGCCGGCGCGAAACTCTCAGGCGCGCGGTTTGTGGTCCTCAAGGGCGGGCTTGCTCGGATGGAGCGCGCGCTTGCAAACTTTATGCTCGATCTACATACGGAAGAATTCGGGTATCAGGAGATCGTGCCGCCGGCATTGGTGCGTGATGAAACCGTTTACGGTACCGGCCAGCTCCCCAAATTCGCTGAAGACTTGTTCCATACGGACGACGGTTATTGGCTGATCCCAACGGCCGAGGTTCCGCTGACGAGCTTGGTCTCCGGGGATATTCTGCGCGAAGACGATCTGCCGTTTCGCTATACCGCATGGACGCCTTGTTTTCGCTCGGAAGCGGGTGCGGCGGGTAAAGACACACGCGGTATGATTCGTCAGCACCAGTTTTCCAAGGTCGAGCTGGTCAGTGTGACCCATCCCGAAAAGTCGGATGAAGAATTAGAGCGGATGACGAGCTGTGCCGAAGAAGTGTTGAAGCGGCTCGGGCTTGCCTATCGCGTTATAATGCTCTGTACTGGCGACATGGGATTCGGCGCTCGTAAGACCTATGACCTTGAGGTCTGGTTGCCGGGGCAAGATCGGTATCGCGAAATCTCGAGTTGTTCCAATTGTTGGGATTTTCAGGCGCGCCGTATGCGAGCGCGGTTCCGGCCGAATGGCGGCAAGGGGACGGAATTCGTGCATACTTTAAACGGGTCAGGACTGGCGGTCGGCCGCACGATGATCGCAATTATTGAAAACTATCAAAATGCGGACGGCACGATCACCATCCCTGAAGCGCTGCGCCCATATATGGGCGGTGCGGAAACGATAGAACCACTGGATAAGTAGAACCGTATGTTCGAACCGCCGCTTGATCTTAAAGGCGCTCGCATCCTGTTGGTGAATGACGATGGGATTCGCGCACCTGGATTGAAAGCGCTCGAGCGAATCGCAAAATCATTCTCGAAAGACGTATGGGTTTTCGCGCCGGAGGAAGAGCAAAGCGGGGCAGGGCATTCACTTTCGCTCTACAAACCTGTTCGGGTCAGCCGCATCTCAACCCGTCGATTTGCCGTCGGTGGCAGTCCGACCGATTGCGTAATGATGGCGCTCACGGAGTATATGTCGGATAAACGGCCCGACCTTGTCTTAAGCGGCGTGAACCGCGGACAGAATTTGGGAGACGACGTTACATATTCCGGTACGGTTGCAGGGGCACTGGAAGCCACATTGCTTGGTATTCCCGCGATCGCGATGAGCCAGCAAGTATCGGGGGTTAAAGTACAATTTAAAACTGCCGAAACTTTGGCGCCGAGCGTAATTAAAAAATTACTCAGAGAAAAATGGCCCGCAGACGTTTTTATGAACGTCAACTTCCCCGATGTCCCGGCGAAAGCGGTCTCCGGCGTATCCATCGTCCCCCAAGGGCGGCGGAAATCCGGATATAACCTGCATGAGATGCCAGACCCGCGCCGACAAGATCAATTCTATATCATCGGCAACGCGATCGAAGGTCAACATGTCGGACGAAAGGATACGGATTATAAAGCGATCGAAAGGGGCGAGATTTCGATTACGCCGCTCCATTGCGACCTGACGCATTACGGTGCCTTAAGATCTCTGAGCAAGTCCTTCGGATGACGCCTTCGACAAGAAAGATAAGACTGATCCTCGATCTTCGGCGTCGCGGAATTACAAATACCGATCTCTTGTCGGCTTTCGAGCGTGTGCCGCGGGAAGATTTCGTTCCGGATGCATTTCTCGATCAGTGTTACGAGGATATCGCGCTCCCCATCGGTTATGGCCAAACCGTGAGCCAACCGAGCGTCGTTGCGACGATGCTCCAAGCTCTCGAGATTGAATCGGGACACAAAGTTTTAGAAATCGGCATGGGGTCTGGATACCAAACAGCGCTTTTGACCTATCTATGCCGCCGCGTTTACGCCATCGAACTTCATAAAGAGCTGCAACGCGAAGCGGAGAAACGACTATATGCGTTAAACCGGAATAATTTCACCAGCATGGCGGGGGACGGCAGCTTAGGCTGGCCGCAGCAAGCACCATTCGCCCGTATTATTTCTGCCGCAGCGGCCGACGATGTGCCGCGAAAACTTGCGGAACAATTGGATGACGGCGGAATCCTGATCTTGCCTATTGGCGGCGAGAAGGAGATTCAGAAGATTGTAAAGGTCGTTCGCGTCGGCGATGAGTTTGAAATAGAAGATTTAGGGCCTGTTCGGTTCGTTCCCTTGGTCCAAAACAGCTCTTAATTCTGCGAGCGACGATTGAGGGTGGCGAACGCAGATATTAGATTAGCGATCATGCACCGATTTTTCTCAATCTTTCTGCTGCTCACGCTTTCAGTGATGGCCGTTGCCTGCGGTAAACCACCACCTGTGACGTTGTACGAAGAGAGACAGTCGGGAAAATCCAACAATCAATCCTTCGAATCCATTCCGCAGACCGGGATCTATACCGTGAAACGGGCGGATTCTCTTTACGAGGTCGCGCAGCGTTTCGGCCTTTCAAGCCGAGCGATTATCCGTGCCAACAATCTCCGTCCCCCGTATCGCTTGTTTATCGGGCAGCGCCTTAAGCTACCGGCACCGCGAATCCATCGGGTTGTCAAAGGCGACACGCTCTACGGCATTTCCCGTCAATACCGTGTTGCAATGAGCCGACTGGCGCAACTGAACGGTTTAAAGCCACCCTACAAAATCATCGCGGGAAGCCGCCTCCGGCTGCCGGGCGCTGTCGAAAGCGTACAAGTTGCGCGCCAACAAACACCGACAACAACACGGCGAAGCGCGCCGATCACTCGGCCAGAGCGCGGCAAAGCCTCAAGACAAGCGAAGCCTCGATTAACAAGCAGACAAGCGGCCGTTCAAATTCCAAGGAGCGCGGGTGGCTTTATTTGGCCGGTGCGCGGCCGCGTAATCTCGCGTTTCGGAGCGAAAGGGAAGGGCTTGCACAATGATGGTGTGAACGTAGCGGCACCGCGAGGTACGCCTGTTCTTGCCGCACAGTCGGGGGTTGTCGCCTATGCAGGTAATCAACTTCGCGGATTTGGTAATCTGGTATTGATTAGACACTCGAACGGTGTGATGACCGCCTACGCCCACAACGAGAGAATCCTTGTAGCACCGGGCGATACAGTTCGCCGCGGGCAGCGGATTGCCAAAGTCGGTAGTACCGGTAGCGTAGCGTCTCCTCAATTGCATTTCGAAGTCAGGAACGGCCGTCAACCGGTCGATCCGGTTAAGTTCTTAAAAAGAAATGCCGCTACGTGAGTGGCGTGCTTAGGCGACCGGCTAAATCCTGAATAAATTGCCAAGCGACACGACCCGATCGTGAACCACGGGTCGCCGCCCATTCGATCGCTTCAGCCCGCCACGCGTCGTCGTCTATTCTTATTCTATGAAATTCGATATAGCCCTCGATCATCTCCAGATAGGTGGCTTGGTCACAATTGTGAAAACCCAGCCATAGTCCGAATCGGTCGGATAGGGACACTTTCTCTTCGACGGCCTCAGACGGATTGATTGCGGTCGAGCGTTCGTTTTCCATCATATCGCGCGGCATAAGATGGCGACGATTAGACGTCGCATAGAAAATGACGTTCTCCGGCCTGCCTTCAATTCCACCTTCAAGGACGGCTTTTAACGATTTGTAGCTCGCATCGTCTCCATCGAACGACAGATCGTCGCAGAACACGATCGATTGCCGGCGCGAACGTCTCAGGAGGCTCAATAAAATTGGGAGGCTCGGGATATCTTCGCGATGAATTTCGACGAGCGCGAGATTGTGGCCGTCTTTCGCCTGGACGGCCGCATGTACGGCTTTGACAAGAGAACTCTTGCCCGTGCCTCGAGCGCCCCACAGCAGCGCATTGTTGGCAGGAAGGCCGGCCGCAAACCGTTTTGTATTCTCCAAAAGAATGTCTTGTTGGTGATCGATCCCTTTGAGTAACTCGATTTCCACGCGATTGATCGTCTTTATTGGCTCGAGCCACTGTCGGTCGGCATGCCATACGAATGCATCGGCGCCGTTCAGGTCGCTTTCGCTCTTCGATTGCGGGGCAATGCGTTCAAGTGAGTCTGCGATCCTCGAAAGCACTTGGATTAACTTGTCATCATCCATATTTATCGTTCACCAACCGAATTATGAGCGCCGGAACCTAGTCGGGCACTCGTGATTCGTCAATTGTAGGGGAATCAGCCTTGCAATCTTCGGCACTTGAATTGAATTTACCGGCAAGGGCTGTATAGTCGCGCCCTGCGCGCCCGTTGGCGCCGCAATATTAGGAGTTCCAAATGTTTATTTCCGAGGCTTGGGCGCAGAGCGCCGGTGGCGGCGGCGGCGACATCATGACAACGATGTTTCCGCTGCTACTCATTTTCGCCGTGTTCTACTTCCTGATTATCAGGCCCTCTCAAAAGAAACAGAAAGAGCACCGTGAAATGCTGGCCGCTATTCGTCGTGGCGATAAAGTCGTGACGGGCGGTGGGATATTTGGAACCGTGACGAAGGTCGTCAGCGATGACGAGGTGCAGGTTGAAATTTCCGAAGGCGTACGAGTAAAGATTGCCCGCGCGACACTTGCGAGTGTGATGTCGAAGACGGAACCGGTGAAAGAGAAAGCAAAAGATAAAGATAAGGACAAAGACAAAGAGTCCGACAAGGAAGATGAGGAGCAAAAGCCAAAAGCGGCGAATGACTCCGAAGCTTCTGATAAGGATGAGAAGAAAGAAGGCGCAAGCCTCATGAGTCGCCTCACCGGCAAGGACTGATCGGCGTAGGACGCGACCAACAATATGATCAATATTTCAATCTTTCAGCGTATCACCGTTGCGGTGATTTGCATTCTGGGCGTCCTCTATGCGCTACCGAATGTGCTGCCGGAAAATACGTTCGAAGACGTTCCGGAAGGAATGCCGGGCAAGACGATCAATCTTGGCCTTGACTTGCGAGGCGGCCTTCACCTCCTCATGAAGGTCGAAACGGATGTCGCCGTTGAAGAAATGGTCGGTAATTTGGAAGGCGCGATCCGTCAGATTATCCGGGACGAAAAAGCGTTTCCGAAAGGGCTTAAAAGCGTCGGAATGGCTGTTGAGTTCAATGTGTCTGACGAAAGTAAACTCGAGCAAATTCGCGAGCGCATTTATCAATCTGAATTTGGAACGAGTATCGATAGCATAGGATCGGGCGGACTGCGCGTTGAGATTACCGAAGAGGCCATCACGGAACGGCGTACAGATGTAATCCAGCAGGCCCTGAAGATCATACGCTTGCGTCTTGATCCGGATGGCACCAAGGAACTCACAGTCCAGCAGCAGGGCACTGAGCGAATTCTCGTCCAAGTCCCTGGCGCCGACGACCCTGAAGAGATCAAGCGCCTGTTGAGCACAACGGCAAAATTGACCTTCCATCTTGTTCACCCCGAGATTTACCGGAATGGCCAGCGGAAACCAGCCGGATACTTGGATTTGCGCGGATCTGAAGCCGAGGGCGGACAACGTTATTGGGTGCGCCGACTTGTTGATGTCGGCGGTGATCGACTGGTCGATGCGCAGCCGACGTTCGAACAAAATCGTCCCGTCATTTCATTTCGCTTTGATACAGCCGGCGCCCAGAAATTTGGCCGCGTGACGACACGCAACGTCGGACGCTTGTTGGCGATTGTGTTGGACAATGAAGTCATAAGCGCACCACGCGTGAATGAACCGATTACCGGCGGCAGCGGGATTATCTCCGGGCAATTTACCGTTGAAGAAACGCAGGAGCTTGCGCTGCTTCTTCGGGCGGGTGCATTGCCCGCACCTATGTCCTTCCTCGAAGAGCGAACCGTTGGTCCTGGTCTGGGTGCGGATTCGGTCGAAGCAGGTAAGAATGCCAGTCTTCTCGGCCTGGTTCTTGTGATTGTATTTATGGTCGTTATCTACGGCCGCTTTGGCTTGATGGCGGACGTGGCACTACTCTTCAACATTGCCATTATATTCGCCCTGTTGTCCGTACTTCAGGCGACACTGACCCTGCCGGGTATTGCCGGAATTGTTTTGACGATGGGTATGGCAGTGGACGCCAATGTTCTGATTTTCGAGCGTATACGAGAAGAAACCTTGGCCGGTCGTAGTCCGATTAATGCGATCGAAGCGGGGTACAAACGCGCCTTGACGACCATTATCGATTCGAACCTCACGACGCTGATCGCTGCGGTTCTGTTATTTGCATTTGGGTCGGGCCCAATCAAAGGATTTGCCGTTACGCTTTCGATTGGCATCGTCACGTCTATGTTTACGGCCATTATGGTGACCCGCCTGCTAATCGTCTTTTGGCTCAAGCGGTCGCGCCCGCAAACATTGCCGATTTAATCCGGGGGATAATGTGAAAACGATACGTTTAATCCCGGATAAGACGAATATCCGGTTTCTCGAAAAACGGAAATTAGCCCTCACGCTGTCGGCCTGCCTTGTTGTTGTGTCTCTCGCGCTGTTCTTTGGACGCGGTCTCAATCTCGGCATCGATTTCTTGGGCGGTATTCTCCTCGAAGTTAAAACAGATGGCCCGGCAGACCTCTCCGATTTGCGAACGAAAGTCAGTGATTTAGGGCTCGGGGATACGTCGCTGCAGGAGTTCGGTGCGAATGATACCGTCTTGATCCGTGTTCAGCGGCAAGAGGGCGGCGACGACGCGCAAAAGCTAGCCGTCGATAAGATCAAGGAAGGTCTCGCCGGCGCCGTCGTTGAATATCGCCGGACGGAATTCGTCGGGCCAACTGTCGGTGCAGAGCTGAAGGAGGCCGCCATTTGGGCCGTTTTGGCAGCGGTCGGTGCAATACTGCTTTATATTTGGTTTCGATTTGAGTGGCAGTTTGGCGTAGGAGCGGTCATTGCGCTCACCCACGATGTCATTACGACCATCGGATTGTTTGCGCTGCTACAACTCGAGTTCAACGTCTCGACCGTCGCGGCCGTGCTAACGATCGCCGGATATTCGATTAACGATACGGTGGTGGTCTACGACCGCGTTCGCGAGAATTTACGCCGTTATAAGCGTCTATCGCTCATCGAGCTCTTTAATCGGTCCATCAACGAAACGCTGGCTCGGACCGTGATGACCTCTGTCACGACCTTATTGGCTTTGCTCGCGCTGTACTTCTTTGGTGGAGAGGTCATACAGGGCTTCACGATTGCGTTGATCTGGGGCGTTTTTGTCGGCACCTATTCCTCGATTGCTTTGGCGGTCCCACTGCTCGTGTTCTTTAAGATAGACCGTCGGGCGATTTCCGAGGAAGATGACGCAGAAGAAGCGCAAAGCGGATCGTAACCCTTGGAAATCACGCCGCTCGTCCCTGAGAACAGGCAAATCGTCCAAAGTTATGGCAGCGGACGTTTTAAAGTCTCGCAGATTGAACACCAAGGTTCGATCATCGTCCTGCCGTCTCGTACGCTGTCTTGGACCGTCGATGTGCT
Organism: Rhodospirillaceae bacterium; assembly: GCA_002716125.1. Taxonomy (GTDB): domain Bacteria; phylum Pseudomonadota; class Alphaproteobacteria; order UBA8366; family UBA8366; genus UBA6544. The sequence continues at coordinate 7,038 of PAZH01000060.1, read as the reverse complement.
CGACGATATTAATCTGCAGAACTTGAGTCCTGTTCTAGAGGAAGAGCCTCGGATCGAGATATTGCTCATCGGTTGTGGTCAGATGATGCAATTGTTGCCGCGGGATCTTTCGGAAACATGCCGCCAAAAGGGACTGGCAATCGATGCGATGGATACCGGTGCCGCCTGCCGGACATATAACATTCTGGCGGCGGAGGGACGCCGCGTCGCGGCAGCCTTGGTCGCATTAGGCTAAGCCTTTTTCCTCTCATTCAGACACAAAAAAGGCGGGGAAAAATCCCCGCCTTTTGTGTTGATCGTAGATCGATCAGTAGATGTTCTGCGCGGAAACCATCGCGAAGAGCATCGGGATCGACAACATCGTGTTGGTCCGAGAGAACAACATAGCCTTGCGTGCATTGGCTGCCTTGTCCTCGTCGCTCGCTTCCTTCATGCCGAGTGCGATTTGTTGCGCCGGCCAAATGATGAACCAAACGTTGAACCACATGATCGTACCGAGCCACATGCCGATACCAATCGCGGTATGCTTCGCAACACCGTCCATGCCGCCAAGCGCGATGGCTTCGACGAGATAACCGTTCATGGCCGCAAGGATCAGGCCGGTGACGATGGTGCCCATGGCGCCCCAACGGAACCACCACAAGGCGGCCGGTGCGATAACTTTACCAATTGCGGGTTTTTGATCGTCCGGAATATTCGGCATATTTGGAATTTGAACGAAATTGAAATACCAAAGGATGCCGATCCACATCACACCACTCAGCACGTGCAACCAGCGGAAGAAGAACGTCCAAAATGCGTAGTCGGCTGCCCCGCCGGTTCCTAAGAAAATTCCGAACAGAACAACTGCCAGCACGATACCGGCAATCACTGTGTTCTGTATCGATGTCAGAATAGCTGCCATCGGTATTAACCTCCCAGATTAAGTCCCATTGCGTCCGATCGTTCACAATATCTTGATGGCAGTATAAGGAATTCCACCATATCTGCCAATCCTTAACGAATCGAACCCGTGCCGCCCATGCGGCTGAACCTCTAAAGTAAGGCTTTTCGTCCTTTTGTGTAGGGCATATCAGCAAGACAGATTGCGGACTTTGAGCGGCCCGCTATAGTCCGACTATATCAAGGCGACGGTGATAGAGCGTGGCGGGCGAGCCCCAATTATCTTATTGCGCAGAGGAAGTGCGCAGAAACGACCGGGACCGGTTTTTGACCGCGTTATTCGCATCACCGGCGCTGCGCGAACATCTGTATTCGCTATATGCATTCAATATTGAAGTTTCGAAAACGCGAGAAGTCGTCAGCGAAGCCATGTTGGGGGCCATTCGGCTGCAATGGTGGCGCGAAGCCATCGAAGCGATTTACGATAGGAAACCGGCACGTCAGCACGCCGTTGTCCAAGCGTTGGAAAGCACGATAAACGCGTGCAGCCTCGACCGGGCCTATTTTGAGCGTTTGATCGATGGCCGGATGTTGGACCTCGAAACTTCGCCGCCATCCGACCTCGCCGCACTGCTCGACTACGCCGACGCGACATCCGGTTGTTTGATCATACTGGCGCTGCAGGCGCTTGGTGCGAAGGTTGATGAGGCTTCAAAGCAAATAGCGTTTGAGGTCGGCCGCGCTTGGTCGATTGTCGGGACGATTCGGGCCATGCCGTATCAATTGCAGCGCGGTTGGATCATGCTGCCGGATGATCTGGTCGAACGTTATGGCGTTGATCGCCGCGCAATGCTGGATTTGAAGCCGTCTCCCGAACTGGCGGCCGCGACCAAAGCGTTGTCGGAAGAAGCAACGAAACATCTGATAAATGCGCGATCGAACCGTCGCTGTATCGTGCGCTCGGCCGTTCCTGCGCTGTTGCCGGCAATCTTGGCGGATACGTATCTGAAGCGCTTGCAAAGGGCGGAAAACAACGTATTCGACTTACGCCTTGCCGATCCGCCGGGTATCGCCACAATTCGTCTGGCGGTCGCGGCGATTTCGGCACGTTATTAATGAATCCACCGAGTATTATCGGGATCACGGGTAAATTGGCAGGGGTACGTGGAATGAAGATGTTCGATTTGACCGGAAAGGTCGCAGTTGTCACCGGCGGCAACAGCGGAATTGGCCTTGCGATGGCACGTGGCATGGCGGAAGCGGGCGCTTCAATTGTCGTCGCCGGGCGTAACGCAGAGAAAAACGCGGGCGCGGTCTCGGAACTAAATGCCCTTGGGGCGAAAGCGGCCGCTCGCGAAGTCGACGTAACGAGCGAATCCGCCTGTGCCGGGCTGATGGATTTCGCTAAATCGTCATTCGGACGGCTGGATATTCTGGTAAACAATGCCGGCACCAATATCCGGAAAAGCCCGCAATCGTTGACGTTATCCGAATGGACGACGGTCCTCGACACCAATCTGACCAGTGCATTTGTGTGTTCGCAAGCCGCCTATCCGCATATGTGCGACGCCGGCGGCGGCAAGGTTATCAATATAGGTTCGATGTATTCACTTTTCGGCGCGCCAATGGTCGTCGCCTATTCGGCAAGCAAGGGCGGCATCGTCCAAATGACCAAGAGCATGGCGGCCGCCTGGGCGCCGGACAACATCCAGGTAAACGCCGTCTTACCGGGTTGGATCGATACGGACCTCACGCGGCAAGCGCGTAAAGATCTCCCGGAATTAAACGATAAGGTCCTGACGCGGACACCGGCCGGCCGTTGGGGTGAGCCGGACGATCACAAGGGCATTGCTGTGTTCCTGGCAAGCGCGGCGTCGGACTTCATCTCGGGCGCGTCGATCCCCGTCGACGGCGCATTTGCCATCAGCGGATAGGGTTATTCGGCTGCGGCCTTGGCAGTGCCGCGCCATGTTTCGAAATCCGCGAGCGCGCGCGCCGTATACGCGCGTTTGCGGTCACGCCCCTTCGGTCGTTTACCTTCGACGACAAGCGGCGGAAGCAGGCCGAAATTGATATTCATCGGCTGGAAAGTTTCACTATCGGCGCCGCCCGTTATATGTCCCAACAGGGCACCGAGCGCCGTGGTGGATGGTGGCGGCGCGAAAGCGCCGTGGCCCAGCGCGTCCATGGCGGCGAAACGTCCGGCAAGCAGTCCAATTGCTGCGGATTCGACGTAGCCTTCCACGCCGGTGATCTGACCGGCGAACCTGAGACGCGGCATTGCCTTTAGGCGAAGCGCGTCATCCAAAAGACGTGGGCTGTTCAAGAATGTGTTTCGATGGATTCCGCCAAGGCGTGCGAACTCGGCCGTCTGTAACCCCGGGATCGTTCGAAAAATTCGTGTCTGTTCGGCATGCCTCAATTTGGTCTGAAACCCGACGAGATTGTAGAGCGTGCCGAGCGCATTGTCCTGGCGGAGTTGCACGACCGCATGCGCTTTGCCGCCGGTATGCGGATTGGTGAGACCGACCGGTTTCATTGGACCGTATCGAAGCGTTTCGGGGCCGCGCTCCGCCATCACCTCGATCGGCAAACATCCCTCGAAATAGGGTGTCGGCGTCTCCCATTCCTTGAACTCGGTCTTATCGCCGTCGATCAATGCTTGGATAAAGCGCTCGTATTGCGCTCGGTCCATCGGGCAGTTGATATAGTCCTTACCGTCGCCCTTGTCGTAACGGGACTGAAACCAGGCCTGCGACAGATCGATACTGTCTTTATGCACGATAGGGGCGATCGCATCGAAAAAGGCGAGGGATTCTTCGCCCGTCACATCGAGGATCGCTTGGCTTAAAGCGGGTGAGGTGAGGGGGCCTGTCGCGACGATCACGTTCTGCCAATCTTCCGGCGGCAGGCCGTCGATCTCGCTCCGTTCGACCGTGATCAAGGGCTCCGCTTCGATCGCCGCCGTCACCGCGTCGCTGAAGGCACCCCGGTCGACCGCAAGCGCGCCGCCCGCGGGTACCTTGTTCGCATCGCCGCAAGCAAGAATCAGGGAGCCGCAGCGTCGCATCTCTTCGTGCAACAAGCCGACCGCGTTGTATTCGTAATCGTCGGAGCGAAACGAGTTGGAACAGACCAGCTCCGCCAACCCATCCGTCAAATGCGCCTCGGTTCCGCGAACCGGCCGCATCTCATGCAAAACAACCGGCACGCCAAGGCGCGCCGACTGAAAGGCGGCCTCGCACCCCGCGAGACCGCCGCCGATAATGTGTACAACAGGATTATTGCTCATCGACGTTCCTACGCGCTCTTGCGTCGTTTGGTGGACTTCTTTGGCAGGAGAGGTGCCAGGAATGCGCCTGTATGGCTTTCCGGGGCGGCGGCGATATCTTCCGGCACGCCGGTCGCGACGATCCGGCCGCCATCGACCTCACCGCCGTCCGGTCCAAGGTCGATGACATGATCGGCGGTCTTCACGACCTCCAGGTTGTGCTCAATCACGACAACCGTATTCCCTTGTTCGACAAGCGCGTGAAGGACTTCAAGAAGCCTGCGGACATCTTCGAAGTGAAGTCCGGTTGTCGGCTCGTCTAGGATATAAAGTGTTTTACCGGTCGCCCGGCGTGACAACTCCTTGGCCAACTTCACGCGTTGCGCTTCGCCGCCGGATAATGTTGTGGCCGGTTGGCCGACCTTTATGTAGCCGAGACCAACGCGTTGCAGGGTGACCAGTTTGTCGCGAATAGCGGGAACCGCTTGGAAGAAGTCGGCACCTTCTTCAACCGTCATATCCAGAACATCGGCGATCGATTTGTCGCGGAACTGGATCTCCAAGGTTTCCCGATTGTAGCGTTTGCCTTTACAGGTATCGCACTGAACGTAGATATCGGGCAGGAAATGCATCTCGATCTTGATGACGCCGTCGCCCTGACAGGCCTCGCAACGGCCGCCTTTTACGTTGAACGAGAACCGTCCGGGGGCGTAACCGCGCGCTTTCGCTTCCGGGAGCCCCGCAAACCATTCGCGGATCGGTGTGAAGGCGCCCGTATAAGTCGCCGGGTTTGAGCGCGGTGTACGGCCGATGGGGGACTGATCGATATCGATCACCTTGTCCAAGTGCTCGATCCCAAGAAGGCTATCGAACTCACCCGGAACCACCCGCGTTCCATGCAGCCGCCGCGCGAGCGCGTTGTAAAGCGTTTCGATGACAAGCGTTGACTTGCCGCTACCCGACACGCCCGTCACGCAGGTAAACGTACCGAGCGGGATATCGACATCGATATCTTTAAGGTTATTCGCTTTCGCACCTTTTATCTTGAGGACCTGACGCGCGTGCCCTTTGCGACGCTTTTCCGGCAGCGGAATCTGCCGCATTTGCGTCAGGTATTGTCCGGTCAGACTTTCAGGCGCCGCCATTACTTCTTCCGGTGTTCCACGCGCGACGATATGGCCGCCGTGGACACCGGCGCCGGGGCCGAGGTCAACAAGATAGTCCGCCGTGCGGATGGCTTCTTCGTCGTGTTCCACAACAACCACGGTATTGCCGAGGTCACGAAGGCGCCTCAAAGTCTCGAGCAGCCGAGCGTTGTCGCGGGAATGCAACCCGATTGAAGGTTCATCCAGAACATAAAGCACGCCCATCAGACCGGAACCGATCTGAGACGCGAGACGAATGCGCTGGCTTTCACCGCCGGACAGGGTTCCGGACGACCGATTCAGGGTTAAGTACTCCAACCCGACATCCACGAGAAAACCCAGTCGTTCGTTGATTTTCTTTAGAATTCGTTCGCCGATCTGAAGCTGTGTTGCACTCAAAACGGCCGGCAGCGCCGCAAACCAGTGTTTCGCTTCCAAGATCGACATGCGGGAGACTTCACCGATGTGGAGTGTGCCAATCTTAACGGCGAGAGCTTCATCCTTCAGCCGATGACCGTCGCAGCGCTCGCATGGGTGGATGCTTTGATAACGCTCCAATTCTTCACGAACCCAGCTGCTATCGGTTTCGCGCCAACGGCGCTCCATATTCGGTAAAACACCTTCAAAGGGTTTCGATGTGCTGTAGGTACGCAGACCGTCGTCATAGGACATTTCGATTTCGTCCTTGCCGCTGCCGTGCAGGATGGCGTTTTGCACCTGCTCCGGAAGATCGGCGAAGGGAGTCTGCATGTCGACCCCGTAATGGGCGGCGAGGCTCGCAAGCGTTTGCTTGTAGTAGGGCGACGAACTATTCGCCCATGGCGCTATTGCGCCCTTTGCAAGGCTCTTGCTGTCGTCCGGGACCACCATGGACGGATCGAAATACATTGTGGTGCCCAACCCATCGCAGCTGGGACACGCACCGAACGGGTTGTTAAACGAGAAAAGCCGCGGTTCGATTTCATCGATCGTGAAGCCTGATACCGGACAGGCGAAACGCGCGGAGAAAATTGTGCGTTCCGCATTGTCCGCGTTCTCGGCGATCGCCAGTCCGTCGGCCAACTCGAGGGCGGTCTCGATCGAATCGGCCAACCGGGTTTCCAAACCGGGCCTCACGACGACACGATCGACGACAATCTCGATATCGTGTTTCTTGTTCTTATCGAGTTTGGGGGCGTCTTCGATTTCGTAGACGTCTCCGTCGATCTTCGCGCGCTGAAACCCCTTCTTTTGGTAATCCTTTAACTCGCGCCTAAATTCGCCCTTCCGACCACGAACGACGGGTGCGATAAGATATAAGCGGGTCCCTTCTTCGAAAGCGGCAATTCTATCGACCATCTGACTGACGGTTTGGCTCTCGATCGGTAAACCCGTTGCCGGGGAGTAGGGGACGCCGATGCGGGCGAACAAAAGGCGCATGTAGTCGTAGATTTCAGTGACGGTGCCCACCGTCGACCTCGGATTTCGGCTAGTCGTTTTTTGTTCGATTGAAATCGCAGGCGAAAGTCCCTCTATCGAGTCGACATCCGGCTTTTGCATCAATTCGAGAAATTGACGTGCATATGCCGAGAGACTCTCGACGTAACGGCGCTGCCCTTCCGCATAGATCGTATCAAAGGCGAGTGACGATTTTCCCGATCCGGACAAGCCGGTGAACACCACGAGTTTGTCACGCGGAATATCCACTTCCACATTCTTCAGATTGTGTTCGCGAGCGCCACGAACTTGAATTTGATCGGC
>PAZH01000059.1 GCA_002716125.1 Rhodospirillaceae bacterium | reverse complement strand
TGGGGCTAGGATTGTTTGGCGATTAACTTGGTGAATGCGTCGGGTAGGCGTTCAAAGTCCCACGTCCGGTTGACCTTACCCTTTTCTTTATAAGTGTAGATGGTGTCGCCCGAAATCGAGAGAAGCGGGCAAATCCGCCGGCCGCCCCCAAAGCGCTCGAATTTGAGGCAAAGCCGGCCGCTGGAGATTGTTCAAGTGCCATAATCCTTCTTTCCGAACCCGAACTTTGCGGTTACGTCTCCATCCTCTTCGAACGTGAATTCGACCTTCCCTTTGCGACCTTCGAAAGTCGCGGAGTTGTCGATGACGAGGGCGCGGATTTGATCGGGATTTAAGTAAGCGATGCCGCCTGAGTTGCCGGCCTTTCCTTCTAATGCCGCTAGGACTTTTTCTTTTAGGGCAGGGTTGGGAAAAACATCACTTCCGATGGCACCATGATTCTCGAAATTTACCTGAAACACCGAACCACCGGCATAGTTATCGTAACTAAAGCTGTGGCTGCACTCGAGTTTAGGAAAGTTACCTTTGCGGTCAACGTCGCCTTCGCATTTGATGAAGCCGTTAAACGATTCTGGATCGATGTCGAAGACGTATTTCCGACCGGATTCATCAAATTTTAGCGTACCCGATTTTCCGTTCACGCCTTTTAAATTCCACTTGGTGCCGGCCCAAATGGGTCGGCCATCGAAATTCGGGTTCTGCCGTAATAGTGATTCGAGGTCTCGAGCTTGCGTATTCGGCGTTAGCGCCGCCAATTGCTGTTTCTGTTGCGCTGCGAGAGCTTGCTGTTCCTTAGCCAGTCGTTCGCGTTCCGCGGTAATCTTCGCTTGCTCTTCGGCAAAGGCCTTACGTCGGGCCTCTTCCTCGGCCTTGCGCCGCGCTTCGGCTTCGGCGGCGAATTTGGCGCGTTCCGCCGCGAGCTTGGCACGTTCTTCCGCGAACGCTTTTTTGCGTGCCTCTTCTTCAGCCTTTCGCCGGGCTGCGGCTTCGGCGTCCAAGCGGGCGCGTTCCGCTTCGAGCTTCTTGCGCTCGTCAACGAAGGCGCGCTGTTGCGCCGCTTCGTCCTTTTCCGCGGATCTAAGCTTTACCTTAGCCAGCGGGGCGAACGTACCGGTCGGATAAGATTCGAGATAAGCCTTGTAGGCGTCCGCATCGCCACTGTCTTTGATGGATTCCCAGAACACGGTTTCTTGTTGCAATTTTGCGGCGGCTTCGCCGGTACCCGATCCTCGTGTGACTGTCGCGACTTGCTTCGGTTTCGGCTTCTCGACGACGGGCAGGCGGAAAACGAAGTCGCCGCGGTCCCAATCCTTGTCGCGGAGTTTGCCGTAACGGGGCGTTTGTTTGGATTGTGTCAGGTTGGTCACGCGGTCCGTCAGGAACAAGCCCATCTCGCTCGCGGTGACGTAGCCGTCACTGTTCGCATCCGTTTTCTCTTCGCCGTTCAAGGCGCGCAGGAACAACTCGCGGAAGGTGCCGTTATCGGAGACCGTCTGTCCCGCATCGCCCGAGGTTAGAAATTGTCGGACGGGCAGGGTGGTTGCCCGGGTGACGGCGGCGGGCGGCAAGGCGCGCGCTTTCGAACACGGTGCCGGAAAAGCAGCTATCGAAGATGGCAAAGGCATGCTTCGATTCAGCAAGTCGCACAAACTCGCCGATCCGGCGAAGCGCAAGTGACTTTAGCCGGAATTGTCCCCGTTTCGCCGGTGTCGGCGCGTCGGCAGGGACCAAGAAACCTTCATTGCGTTCCGAATGGCCGTGTCCCGCATACCAGACAAAAAGGCGGGCATCCGGGTCTTCACCCTTGAGGATGAAGAATTCTTCAAACGCCCGATTCAACTCATCTGATTTCGGGTTCAACACCAGCGTGACGTCGAAACCCTTCTTCTTCAACGCTTCGGCGACGAGTTCCGCGTCTTTCACGGCCATGGAGAGGCGCGGCCAGCCGTTGGTGTACGCGTCGATTCCGATCACCAATGCGTGGGAATTTTCGTAGAGCAGGACTTCTTCGACGACTTCCGCATCCGCCTTGTCACTGGCGCGGAGCTTCAGCGGCACGCCGCGTTTGGAAGCCGCTTCCGCGATCCCTGCGGAAACCATGGCGAAGCCAGCCAAGAGCAAGCCGAATGAGATGTATTTGAACCCCTGCTTTCGCATTCCGTAACCTCGTTCGCACGACTGTTATGAATGACTTAGCGGTTATTTTCCGGGCGATCCTTCAGCGAGTCAATCGCGCTGTACGCCCGGACATGCCCGCCTATATTGCATTTCCAAGGTAACTTTCCGGAAAGCGCATCATGACGGATAGCGAAAGCAATCTCCCCCTTGCGGGTGTTCGAATACTCGATATCGCGACGTTTGTCGCCGCACCCTTTGCCTCCACGATTCTGTCCGAGTTCGGCGCTGAAGTGATCAAAGTGGAAAATCCGAAGGGCGGCGATCCGTGGCGGCATTACGGGACAAAGACCGACCGCGACGGCGACACACTCGCTTGGATGACGGAATCGCGAAACAAGACGTCGGTGACCCTCGACCTGCGGACACCCGAGGGTGTCGATATTCTAAAGCGCCTCGTAAAGGTGTCGGATGTGATGTGCGAGAATTTTCGCCCCGGCACCTTGGAACGCTGGGGCCTCGGTTGGGACGTACTGAGCGCGGTGAATCCCGGATTGGTGCTGTTGCGGATATCGGGTTACGGCCAATACGGTCCGTACAAGGAACGCCCTGGATTCGCGCGCATTGCGCAGGCGTTCGGCGGTCTCACCTATCTCGCCGGTATGCCGGACGGGCCGCCGGTCACACCGGGTTCGACCTCGCTCGCGGACTATACGTCGGGACTTTACGGCGCGCTCGGTATCCTCTTGGCGCTGAAAAGCCGCGATGCGACCGGCGAAGGCCAGGTGATCGATATGGCGCTTTATGAGTCGATTTTCCGGTTTCTCGACGAATTGGTACCAGCCTATGCGAAGGAGGGCACGATCCGGCAACGCGAGGGTATGGGCACGAAACTCGCGTGCCCGCACGGGCATTTTCAGACGGGTGACGACAAATGGGTCTCGATCGCTTGTACATCCGACAAGATGTTCGAACGCCTTACGCGGGTGATGGGAAAGCCGGAACTGGCCGGATCGGATATGTACGAAACGACGGCGCAGCGCATCGCGAACCGCGAGACGGTCGACGGGTTGGTAACCGATTTCACGCGCAGTTACACCCAAACCGAGGTCCTGCAAAAGTGCAACGATGGGGAAGTGCCGTGTGGTGCGATCAATTCCGTTGCCGATATCTTTGAAGATCCTCAATTCGAGGCGCGCGACAATCTCTTGCGCTTTAACGACCCGGATGCGGGCGAGATCGTGGTGCCGGGAGTCATTCCGAAACTCTCGAAAACGCCGGGACGGGTGAAGCATGTCGGCCCGCCGCTCGGCGACGGTATTGAAGGTATCTACGGTGATTTGCTGGGTATGTCGGCGGCCGAAATCGCGGCCCTCAAGGAAAAAGGCGTTATCTGAACGCGTCCGCTGCTATTGCTTAAAAAGCCGCTTGGATGCCCGGTCCAGCCAGCGCTGCGAGCGGGCCGCAAAGCGGTTGTCGGCCAGGAGGCGTTCGGCGCGTTTGTGTTGGAAGCGTGCGCGCGCTTGCTGGCGTTGCAAACGATTATTGGCGATCTGGATTTTCCGCGCCTTGCGGCGTTCCCCCCGCCAAATCTTGTACACTTTCGCGTGGTAAGGCCGGTTCAACGAGCGGGTCGCGGAATGATAATGCTTCACCGCTTGGGTCCAAGAACGTTTGTCGTCGCGCAATTTTCGTAAGAAACCGGCCGCATAGGCGGCATTGGCCCGCGGATCGAATGCTTGTCCGAGCGATTTGAAGGCTTTCGGGTGATAGCGGAGATTCACCTGCATGCAGCCGACGTCGATATTGCGAACGCCGCGGCGTTGTAATTTGCGGACCGCGCGGATCGCGGCGGATTTAGATTTATAGTAGGTCCCCTTACCACCGGACGTAACGGTCCAGGGCCAGGCAAGAGTTGCCTTGCGCGATCCGAGCCAGCGGCCTGATTCAGCAATGGAAATCGCTCGCAAGAGATGGCGCGGGATGCCATGTGCCGCTTCCTGTTCCGCAACGGCGCTGATGCATAAATCCGCAGGGTTCTGCGGTTTCGCAGCCGCCGGCACAGCCCAAGCACCGGCCAACACAACGGCCGCCGCCAGCCATACGCAACACTTGAATGTCTCCGAAGAAACCAACGCATCCTCCAATCTAAGGGGGATTATGCAGGCGGTATGCCAAATTTCCCAGCGCGCGCCGGCCGAATTATCTTCTCGGTAGGACGAAATATTTACGATTTCTCAAGACTTTTCGCGAAAACTCGGTAACTGGGTGCCAAACCGGCCCCGCGAGATGGACAATAATCGAGCAAATTCGAGCAAGAAATGCCAAGAATTGTGATTGCAGAAGATGACGACGCGATGCGGGAGTTTCTTTCCCAAGCGTTAATGCGCGAAGGCTATGAAGTCACAGCCGTCGCCAACGGTGCCGATGCGCTTTGTGCATTACAAGACGAAGGGCAATACGATTTGCTTTTGGCGGACGTGAAAATGCCGGGCGTCGACGGCGTATCGCTGGCGCGCTGCGTGCGGCGCGACAAGCCCGGATTGCCGATCGTTTTCGTCACCGGTTATGTCGGCGAAGTGCTGCAGGAGGTTCGGGATAATAGCCGGTACGACGAGGTGCTTCCGAAACCGTTCCAACTCAACGAATTGGTCGAAGTCGTCGACCGGGCCCTCTCCCATTAAAGAGTAACACGCTGTCTCAGGCGCGATAGAAGGGGGCAGCGCCCTTTAGCTGCGTGCGGTGCATAATTCGCCGCTCCCCTGCGTCGAACGGCTCGCGGCGATGCATCACACAACGATTGTCCCAAAAAACGAGATCGCCTTTCTCCCAGCGATGCGTATAGACGAACTTATCCTGGGTCGTATGGCTCCAGACTTCGTCGAGGAGCGATTCGCTGTCCGGTACCGAGAGATCGAGAATGTAACTATTCGGACGCCGGCCGAGATAGAGGGCCGTCCGGCCAGTGACCGGATGGGTCCGTAACAGACGATGCCGCGCCCCGGGGGCTTTACTGACGTCGGTTACCTCTGCGAGACCCGTTCGCAGCGTGCCGGCGCTCGTATAGCTCGAATCGTGATTGGCCGTGCGGTCTTCGATCTTGGCGAGTAGGTCCGCCGGTAGGGTGTCGTAAGCGCTGTACATGTTGAGGAAGCTGGTCTCGCCGCCGGGGCCGTCCGCGACTTCGATGGCATAAAGGCCGCTCGCGTCGGACGGTTCCGGGATATACGACATATCGGTGTGCCAGGTCAGCTCGCCGGTACCGAGGAAGCCAATGGGTTTTCCGTCCTCCATCACGTTGGAGACGACTGTGATTTCGGGTGGGATGTCCTGTTCCAAGACCGAATCGCCGATCGGCGCCTTTTCGCATTCGCCGAAGTGAGAAGAGAAACGGATCAAATCGTCGTCCGAAAGCGACTGTCCGCGAAATATCATCACCAGGTTTTCGGCCCAAATCTTCTGCAATGCGCCGACCGTCTCGCTATCGAGAGTCTTCGCGAGATCGACGTCGGAGATGACGGCGCCCAGGGCGTCGGATGCGGGAATGCAGCTTATTGTCATATTCGATACCTCCGTATTTCGGCGCGTCGCATCAGAATATAGCGCGAAGTGTCTTGTCGTCTTCAACGGAGGCTTGAACGGAGCGAAGATTGATGCTATTCCCGCGCCTCTCCGCAGTCGACACGACTGCCTGGGGGTCCGTAGCTCAGCTGGCTAGAGCGCCGTCTTGACATGGCGGAGGTCACAAGTTCAAGTCTTGTCGGACCCACCATTTTCTTCCCGTAGAAAAATTTCGCCTCGAATGAACGAGCCTTGCCCGCGGCGTGACGGGCCGCATCGGTGTGCTCGAATACAGCGCAATCGGATTGGTCTGTTATTTAGTCGCGCGGTGTTTTTTTAAAGCTTCCGGCAATAGAGAAGGCGCCAGCGCGTCCATTACATAGTCGGCGATGCGTTCCGCACCCTGCGGCGAATAGTGACCGTCGATCGGGTAGATCATACCGTCGCCAGCGTTCACATGGAGCGCTTCGAAGGCGTCGATACAATGAAGGCGGTGCACCTTACAAAGCGGCTTCGCCGCATCGCCCATCACATTTTGCGACGGGAAAAACCGTCCATTCTGCGAGAATGCCCCATAGGCTTTGTCGACGAGAAACACACCGTTGGTCAAAAACAGTACGGCAAATCGCAGTTCTGCCGCTTCGGCGCGTTGGCGCATACCCGCAAGCAGCTCGAATACATTTTCGGTGACGCCGCTCGCCAGTATGTCCGCGACCGGATGTCGATCCCGGAACCGATAATAAATAGATCGAAACGACGGCAGCAGAGCGCTGATGACGGCTGATTTTCCCGAGAGGCTCGTCAGGAACGCCTTCGCGTCCGCTAAGCCGGGAAATGCGCGTTCCTTGTACTGTTGCGCGCCGGTCGCAAGTTTGGCGAAATCGGCTTTGGGGGCGACAAGGTCAAGCGGTCCGGGCGCCGTCGTGAAATCGTTCCATGTCAAACCGATCACGAGAAAATCGCCGGGAGAGGTGTCCTCCAAGAGCCGAGGCAGGCGTCGCCAATAATGTTCGGTGTTCGCGGCCGGTACGCCCCAATTGACGACACGAATCGCTTGGGTCTTCTCTAGAAATCTTTCTTGCAATTGGTTTGGCCAGCTTTCGTCGTCTGTGAGGCCATGTCCGAAGGTTTGGCTATCGCCCAGAAAGTGGACCTGCGTTGCCGTAGGTAGCGTTTGCGATGCCGCGGGGACGATACGGCGCCCGCGGGCGTCAACCCGAACGCGTTTTCCCGTAAATTCGGCGCGATTGTCCATAACGCCATCGAAGCCAGGGGTGAGCGTCGAGAAACCGCCTGGGCGTGGGAAGGTGAGTCCGGGCGGGAGAGGATTGGACCGCACCGGCGGGTAAACCGCCCAAAGCAGCGCCTCCAAAATCAGCAGCCCTGCGATGGTCGATCCAAGAACGAGCAGGGCGTTTTGCAAAATCCTTTTCATTGCGCGCGTATAGTAAGACGGCAGATGTCGATCGCACAATTTGTTCTCAGGCGTCCACGGTTGACGTTCAAATTGAAAACAAGTTTCCGGACGGCTAGGGTCGCCGCCTGTCTCGCACGACGAAGGGAAGAACGAGAATGACGGACTCCTCGACGCCGATTGAGGTGCAAGCGCATCTCCATCATCAATATTTTCTCGGGCTGCAGCTCATGGTGTCGGTCGAGGAAGGCAAAGACGTTATCGGCGAGTGGATCTTTCGCATTTTCCGTCAGCAGCATGAGGATAAATTCCTCTCAAGCTTTAACAAGCTCGGCTTGGACGATCTGCCGGATGCGGTCGCTTGTGCGAAGTATCACGTTCTTTCCAATAGCGTCGGCGGCGTTCGGGTCGAATATATGGCCGAGTCGGACACCAAATCCTGGGTCCGGTTCCGCTATCCGCGATGGATGTATGACGGTCCGGCCATCTGCGGAATCCCGGTCGAGGCGAGCCGTGGTTTCCTGCGCGGCTGGTATGCGCAGAACGGGGTGTCGCTGAAGAACCCGCGTCTTGGCTATGTTTGCGTATCGGAAGATCTGACCGGTCAATTCGGTTTCTGCGGTTATTTCAAGGAGTACGACCACGATTTGACCGAAGAAGAGCGGCTCCAATACGCGCCTGACGAGACGCCGCCGCCGTTCGATCCCGACGATCAGCCGAGCCCGCCCGCGGAACATTGGAATGCGGAGCGCCTATCCAAGGCGGCGCGAAACTATTCGATGGAATACTGCCGCAACGGCATCCGCGAGTTGACGACTGTCATCGGCCGCGACCGCACCCTCGAGCTCGGCAAGCGCGCGGCGCGTCTCACCGGGTTGCAACAGTTCAAGCACATGGCCGATGCGCTTGGCTGCGTCGACGGCGGTGTGGCGGATGCGGCGCGGTTTCTCGCGACAGTGCTTGAAGGCATGGGCGATACGGTCGAGCTCTCGGTGACTGGGGACCGCGCGACGCTCCGTCACGCGGGTTTGCGCATCGTCCGAGGGTTGGAAGGTGTGGATCGCGAGACCATGCTGGCTTGCTGGACGGAGCTGTGGCGCGGGGCCATCGGCTCTCACCGCGTTTTTATCGATGTCGAGGTGGAAGAGGTCGATGGGGCATTGATCTGGCAGCTGGCACCGCGCGGTTAGGCAAGGCCGATTTGTTCGAGGACGGCACGACCGAACCGATGATCGGGGTTGGCGAACGCGTCGAGGACAGAGAAATGATGGTGTCCCTCGATTCCCATTGAGACGGGTTCGCCCCCTGCTTTTCCGAGCGCCTCGGCATAGGCCGAAGCCTGGCGGCCGTATTCGTCGCTTTCGAGTCCGCCATGTGTAAGGAGAGCCGCGGGCGGGGCGGTGGGCAGCGGTTGCCGCACGGGGCTGTTGCGCTCGGCGCTCGCTTCGGTCAACTGAAGAGGCTCGTTGACGTGGGAGAGCCGGATCGGCTCTAGATCGTAGAGACCGCTGATCCCGGTTATCCCTTTAATCGTGTCCGCTGGCATTTCCGCGTGCGCGGCCCAGTCCGTCGCCAGCATCATGCCGGTAATATGCCCGCCGGCGGAGTGGCCCGAGACGAACAAGCGGGCGCTGTCGCCGCCAAATTCGCCCGCATGCCCATGTGTCCAGGCGACGGCACGACGGCATTGCGCGATCAACTCATCCATCGAGTGATCCGGCGCAAGGCCGTATTTCGGGATGACGAACATGGCGCCTCGCTCGACGAACGGTCGCGCCAGGAAACGGAACCAGGCCTTATCGCCCGCCCGCCAATAGCCGCCGTGAAAGAACATCAAGATCGGCGCGGGCCCGCCGCCCGCAGGATGGAAGATATCCAGGATTTCGACGTCGCTCGTGCCATACGCAACGTCGAGCGTGCAGGGGAGGTCTTCTACGGTCCGCGCACCGTCCGCGATCCAGCGTTTTACGAAGGCATCGAAGGCCGGGACCGCGGACCGCGCATTGTATTGCGCATCCAGCGCCGCTTGATCGTAGTCTCGGTAGACGGGTCGATTCATGGGTGCGTTCTCGATATTCTCTGGATTGGCTGTTAGCCGGAATACAATGGGTTTGATCCGAATTGATCTTTATCGACATTCCGTCCGGTTGTGATCCAATAAGCGCCCCCCTGCACAACACTCTCCAGATAATGCTGCAGGTCAGCGCCGAAAAGGCGATCCTGATATTGCGCCTTCTTGGTCTCGCTGAGGTCCGCTTTTAGATACGGGACGACTTCGATGGATAAGCGACAGGCGGTATCCGATATCGGCGCGATCCGCCACAGAACACGCGCCGTCGGGTTTGGACGGTCGCCCAATTCAATGTCGTAGCCGACACCATCGATCCAATCGACGAAATTCCGGCGATAGGTCCGGCCACTGTAATAGGTAATGGAGTCTCGTGAACCGGCGCCGGGCCAAGTGTCGACCGTGGTGCTCTCGCAAAATGGATGACACCGCTTCAGTTGGCCGGGTGTGGTGATCCCCTGCCAGAGTGCCGACGGTGCCGCATCCATATCGATCGACGCCGAAAGCGACCGCCCCCTTTCGAGCCCGATCGCGGCCACGTCAGCATGCCAAGTTGGGGCAGCGTCTTTGGAGAGCATGCGTTGTCTTCACCTCAATTTCATTCGGCTGGATGCGGCGCCGGATACTCAATGTAGAACTTGGGCCTGTCACGCCAATAAGTGACGTGTCGGTGAATCCTGACTAGGCTCAGGTCCGGCCATCATGAAGCGACGAAGGAGCCGGTCCATTGGACGTACACGAGGCGATTATGAGCCGCCGTTCCGTGCGGAAGTTCTTACCCAAAGCGGTACCGATGGGAAGCTTGCGCCGCATTATCGAGGGCGCCGGCATGGCGCCGAGCGGCCACAATATTCAGCCGTGGAAGGTCTATGCGGTGGCGGGTGAGGTGAAAGATGCGGTCTCCGCCTCAATTCTAAAGGCCATCGCCGAAGATCCGCCGGAAGCGCACGAACCGGAGTTCGACTACTATCCGACGGAATGGTTCGAGCCCTATATTGCGCGCCGGCGCGCGACTGGTTTTGGCCTGTACGCAGCACTCGGTATTGCGCGCGAGGATAAGCAGGCCCGGATCGATCAGATGAATCGGAACTACGTCTTCTTCGATGCGCCGGTCGGCATGTTCATCACGTTCGACCGGCGGCTTGCGACGGGCGCTTTCATGGATATGGGGATGTTCATCGAGAACTTGATGATCGGGGCCCGAGGCGAAGGGTTGCATACATGCGGCCAGGCGGCTTTCAACTGGTATCACAAGGCCATTCGCCCGCACTTGCCGATGGAAGACGAGGAACAATTCGCTTGCGGCCTCGCCATCGGCTACGAAGATCCCGATGCACCGGAGAACGCCTTCCGCACGGAGAAACTGCCGATCGACACGTACACGACATTTCTCGGGTTTGCGTAAGTGGTTTGCCAAGAGAGATTGTCGGGTGAAGATTTTCTCGCGCTTTTGATTTAGGTTTATCGGCTGTGAATCTATCCGCCACCAAACCAGGATAGTTTGTGAATGTGAGAATGCGCGAATGTCTGTTGCAAGTATTTGATTGGAGTTACGTCGTGCCGATCTATCGATTGAATGGAGAGACAGCAGAGCCAGTTGAAGAAACCACGTTTCAGGCGGAAAGCATCATGGAACGACGGGATCTCCAAGCAATGTTCAGAAATGCAATCGAGATCATCGTTCCGAATGCGATGGTGCTCGCCGAGGAGTTCGGGGATTGGGAAGAAAGCCGCCGCAGGATTGACCTCCTCTGCCTCGATCGAGAAGCCCGCATCGTCGTCGTCGAACTAAAACGAACCGATGATGGCGGCCATATGGAACTGCAAGCTGTGAGATACGCTGCGATGGTATCTCATATGACATTTGCGGCGGCCGTACGGGCGCATGAGGAGTTTTTATCCAGCAATAATGTTGAAGACGATGCTGAGCGGCGAATCCTGGAGTTCTTAGGATGGGACGAGCCGCAACCGGATGAGTTCGGCTCTGATATTTTGATTGTTCTAGCCTCTGCGGAGTTTTCAAAGGAGCTGACAACGGCGGTCATGTGGCTTGGAGAGCACGATATCGATATCCGCTGCGTTAGGCTGAAGCCCTATAAGTTGGGCACGGATGTACTTCTCGATGTACAACAGATTTATCCGTTGCCCGAAGCCGCAGACTACCAAGTACGCCTGAGAGAGAAGGACCGGGAGGAACGCCGCGCCCGGTCTCAGAATCGCGACTTGACCCGCTTCAATCTTACGATTGGAGGCCGCGTTTACGAAAATCTACCCAAGCGCCACTTGGCCTATTACGTGATCCGTGAGGGTATCGAACGAGGCGCGGAACCGTTGGAAGTGTACCCTGAAGGAAGGAGGTGGTTAATTGTTCCAGGAGAGTACACCGAGAGCGAATTCCTTGCGGCAGCCGAGAATGAGCGTGATGAAATTAGTTCGACATCCGAAAGTCGCCGTTTCTTCACGGCGGACGACGAACTCATAAAATATCAAGGCAAGACTTACGCCATCACAAAGATGTGGGGAAACCAAACGCTTAGTGAAGTCGATCGGATCATCGAGCAATTTCAATTGAAGGATATTTCCTACCGCCCGCAGGCATAGAACTCCGCAATTGATCTTTGCCGATTGGCGGTGACGTCAGGTCTTCTCGTTCGACGAGACAACCGATTTAATGCATTTGCGAAATATTGCCATTTAGATTTGGGCCAGCAGTAAAAAGCTATTGCCGTTGGTTTCTTTTGCGTTTTGGGCTTCTCATCGCGGTTCCAGCTTCCAAAGCCTTTCCGCGTTTCCGTGGGCGATGGCGTGTGCGACGTTTGGCGGGAAGCTTTGGAAAACACGCCGCCATAGGCGCATTTGACGGACATGCTGGTGTTCCCAATTGAATTTGAAGACGCTGTCCAGGGCGAAGATGAAGCGCTCCGGATGGTTTTTGAACAATTGGCGCCATCTCGGTAGGAGTCGCTTCTGGCCGTTGAACATCTCAACGAACTTCCACGGGTTGCCTTTCTTCAGTGCGTTCGAGCCCGGGTTTGTTTGGGAAATCATGAAATAGACGTTGCCGTGAGATTGAATTAAATCGCCGACGTCCGGCGCTTCCAACTGCGCCATGTGTATCAAGACGAAAGGATGGTTCGGGTGCGCTTCGAGCGTCTTCACCAAACCGGCCATCAAACGAACTCTCTCATCGGCCGGCATGTATTGGAATTCGATATGCAGGACGACCGGCCAACCTTCCTTGAGCGATATCTCGATAACCTTTCGGGTTGTCCAGTCGTCGAAGTCGCGCACCATTTGAGGGGCAACGTTCCGCTTCTTGCCATGCCAGACCAAGACTTCTTCCACACCCTTGAACTTGTCCGAACGGTACTGTTCGTCGATTTCTTCTAGACGTTTGTCCTCGTTTTTCAGCTTGGTGTAGATCAGTGGGATGATGCGCTTGGGATAAGCCTTGGCGAAAGCCAGTACGGACGCCCAGGAACGACGTTTGTGTTTTGCCAAAAGCGTCGCGTAAATGCCGCCTTCGTCCATCAATTGGATCACACGCTCTTCGGAGATGTCCTCGTCCATCTGGCTGTGCGCATCGATGAAATAGAGGTCCGACGTATTGTTGGCATGGCGCTTATTTGCGCGCTTCTGCTTCGAGGTTTCCGCACCGGAGGCCGGCACGGCGATACCCCAATGTTTGGCGAAGTCTTCGGGCGAGAGGAAACCGTCTTTATCCTTGTCGATCTTGTCGAATATCTTCTTCGACTTGTGCCATTCGTCCGGGCTGAGCCTACCGTCGCCGTTCCTGTCGCGTTTTTCGACCGCCTTGAACGGGTTCCGGCCTTGCGCAAAAGCGCCCGTATCGGGAAGCGGCCCCACCAAACCGAAGAGTATGAGGGCGATGAGAGCATGTTTGGCGCCTATAGCTGGAATTTTCAGCATCAGCCGTCCCCTCCTCATCCCAAGACCGAAAAACTGCTGTTGGGATTGATTTCGCGCTTTCTTGAGTAGAAGCCGACATCGGTATCGCGTCCGATATAGGGGAGGCGGAACGTGAGCGGGTTCGTGTCGTGGTCGTTGCCGGCCTCGCAGTAGTCGACGAGGGCCGCCATCATCTTCCCTGCGATCGCGGCGTTCTTGTACTGATTGCCACTGGTCCCACAGGCCATATAGAAGCCGGGCAGGCTCGATTTGTCATAGATCGGAATCCAGTCTTCCGTGACGTCATAGCAGTCGACCACGCCGCTGGCGGTGTTGGGGATGCCGAGGCTCGGCACACGTTGGGCGTAGCGCATGGCTTGCACGTTCCATTGCGCGGTGAAGTTGCGGTCGTAGTCGGCATCGTCGGCGATCCAGACATGCTCGTCGCACGGCGGATCTTCGGAGCCGATTAGGATGTGGTTGCCGTGCTCGGGCCGGCAATAACAGGATATATCGCTGTCGGAGACGACGATACCGTTCTGCTCGAAATCGAAACCGGCGGGGGAGGGGACATGCACCACCTCTTGTTTAAGCGCGCGTGTCGTCATGGTCATGTCGTCGGTCACGCCCGCCATCGCGTTGATCAACGAAGAGGCCGGGCCGCCGACATTGATCACCACAGGCGCGTGCAGCGCCGTTCCGTCCGTGAGCTTCACGCCACTGACCCGGCCGCTTTCCTGTAGGATTTCCGTAATCGTTGCGTTGAAGCGGAAGCGGGCCCCGTGCGCTTCGGCGGCGCGTTGCAGATTGTGCGTGGCGAGGGCCGGGTCGGTCACATATCCGGCGGTCGGAAAGAAAACACCGCCGGCGACCTCACCGCCTGTCGGCGCGCCGAAATCGGCATCCTCAGGGCGCTTCGCCGGGTAGTAGGCCTGCATATCGTAGATCGGTAGGCGCTCCCTGACTTTTGCCGCCGACCAATCCTCATAGGGAATGTCGAGCGCGTCGCAGTGCGCAAGGTAGTTGGCCATATAGCCGTTGGCTTCCGTCTTGGTGACAAGACAGCCGACGTCACGAAAAGTCGCGAACCCGCGTTCGTCCTCGACACCGAGATATTCCGCCCAATCGCGCCAATAGAAGTAGCCTTCATAGGCGAAGGCGGTGCCGTCGAGGGTCGAGTAATGCACACGGATAATGGCGCAGGAGCTGGAGGTGGATCCGTGCCCCGCCTCCGCGTTTCGGTCGACCGACAGTGTCTTGTACCCGAGCTTTGCCAGCTCGAACGCCGTCGCCGCGCCAATCACGCCCGCGCCAATGATGATCGCGTCCGCCGTGTCCGTCATGGTGTTGCCTCTCTTTCGGTCATTGCTCGATCATAACAGGCGAATCCCGTCAGGTAGAGCGGCTACTATTGCCGAGATTCGTTTGTCAGCCCGCGTCCGCGCTCTAAGATTAGGACTTCGATTTTATAAGCGGAAAGCAAAGGGCGCGGGAGGTGTCGATATGAGCGAAGCAGATCTGGTTATCCGGGGAGACGTTGTGACACCCGATCGCGTCATCGCCGACGGCTATGTCGCGGTGAGCGGCGAGACCATCGAGAGCGTTGGCGAAGGCACCCCGCCCGCCGCGGCGGAGGTACAGGATTGCCGCGGCAGCTGGATTATTCCCGGCGTCGTCGACGGCCAGACTCATGCCGCCAGTCAGCTGAACCAAGAGGGCCTGGGCCGAGCGTCCCGCGCGGCGGCGGCGGGGGGCGTCACGGTCATGGTCGATATGCCTTATGACGATCCGAAGGCGATTGCGTCGCGAGAAGAATTCGAGCGCAAGGCGGACGAAGTGAAGCGTGACTGTCACGTCGATGTGGCACTGCATGCGACCATCGGCGAAGACGATGGGATCGCTGAAATTTCGGGAATGATCGAAGCGGGGGCGGCCGCCTTCAAGTTCTCGACGTTCGAGGCCGCGCCGGGCCGCTTTCCGCGGATCATGGAAGACGATCTGGAAGCCGCGTTCACCGAAATTGCCAAAGCAGGCCTCGCATGCGGCGTTCACAATCAGATGCAGGAAATGACACGGCGAAACATCGCGCGTCTGACGGAAGCCGGCGATACCGGCTGGGACGCGTTCGCACGCGCGCATACACCGCTGATCGAAGATTTAGCCTCGGTCATCGTATATGAACTCGGCGCGCGCACGGGTGCCAGGGGACATGTGGTGCATTGCTCGACCAGCCGAGGCTTCGAGATTTGCGAGATGTATCGGGCTGCCGGACATGCGGCCTCGATCGAGACCTGCGTCCAATACTTGATGATCAGTCACGAGGAGCATGCGGAAAAACTTGGCGCCAAGGTGAAACACTACCCGCCGATGCGTCCGAAGGCGGAGACAGAGTTGTTATGGCAGCATGTGGCGGCGGGCCATTGTACCTTCGTCTCTTCCGACCATGTCAGCTGGGGCTTAGAGCGGAAAGGCGATCCGAACATTTTCAAGAACACGTCGGGCGGGCCCGGCTTGGAGACGCTCTTGCCGGCGTTTTGGACTGGCTGCGAGGAGCACGGGATTGGTCCCCGGATGGCGGTCAAGATGCTCTGCGACGGCCCGGCGGACCATTTCCTGATTGGTGACCGCAAAGGCCGGCTCGCGCCGGGGCACGACGCCGATATTGTGATCCTGAAAAAAGAACCGCACAATTTCGACCCGTCGAATAGCCAGTCGGCGGTCACGTGGAGTTCCTTCGGCGGACGTCGATTCAACGTGAAGGTTGCGGCCACATACTGCCGGGGCGAACTGGTCTGGGACGGATCCGAGATCAAGAATCAAGCAGGGGGGGGCGCGCGCTTCGTCCGGCCGACGCTGTCGAACGCGGCCTAACGCCGATTAACGCAATACCTCAGAATCCGGCGACCAGGGCGCGGGAGAGACTTCGGATGGCCGGTTAAGGCAGAGCAGCAAGCGTGTGCACCCCGACCCTTCGATGGGCGGTGAGCGGTGCACAATCCCGCTGACGGCTTGCGCGCGGCTTCCCTTGAAAATAGCCACGCCATGGTCTTGGAGCCGTTCAAG
The DNA here is from genome assembly GCA_002716125.1 of Rhodospirillaceae bacterium. Lineage (GTDB taxonomy): Bacteria > Pseudomonadota > Alphaproteobacteria > UBA8366 > UBA8366 > UBA6544. The sequence goes on along the minus strand of PAZH01000059.1, from coordinate 21,766 downwards.
TTGGCCGTCGTAGTTTCGTTGTTCGCGCATGGCCTGTGCAGCGTCTTCTGGTTGAACCCATTCGGTGGCGGGGCCGCGATACGTCGTCAAAAGGCGCGTCTCGACAGAATCGCGATGGAATTTCCAACAGGCGTCGTGAACGATCCGCTCGAGGCGAACATCGACAAGGTTGCTTGCGGTAATGTCCGCGAAGATCGATACAAGCGCCTCGATGTCTCGGATGAGCAAATCGCGCATCTCGCCACCAGGCATCCCGCAAGCGTCCATATGAGGTTCGATGGCGCGCCGAACGTCGGCCGGCGCGATCAGAACGCGCAGGTTCGGCAATTGCCGCGACTCCAATTCCTCAAGCCAATCCCGAACGGAGAGCGGAAGCGAGCGCTCCCAAATAACGAGCGCCACGTCCGGTTCAACGATTCCGGCGAGACCGTCACGCGTTTCGACGCTGCGAACCGCGTCCGACCGTCCACCCGTCTTCACGAGCGCGGCGCGTTCACTCACCGGCGGTTTCCGATGCGTTTCTTCAATAAGGGTCATTCTGCGGCCTCAACACGACGCCATCCGGGGAAGGGGTCCGGCAGGTCGGGAAGTGTTTCGAGACTATTGGCGGTGGACTCCGGAAGGAGGCAAGCATCGAGGCGCGCCCTCAACGCCGGCCAATCAATCTCGCTGCCGATGAAAACGATCTCCTGACGGCGGTCGCCCCAGGGCTCCTGCCAGTTGTCACGCATGTAAGCCTGGGCGACTTCGCTCTCCGGCCATTGCTCCTTCGGTACCGATGCCCACCAAGTGCCGAGCGGATTGGTGCTCGACAACGCGCCGGCAAGCGAGAATTCCGCGACCCAGTCCGGCCGCGTCGCAATCCAGAAATGTCCTTTAGCGCGAATCACGCCGGGTAAATCGCCGTTCAGTACTGCGTGAATGCGTTCGGGGTGGAACGGCTGCCGCGCCCGATAGATAAAGCTCGTGATACCGTATTCCTCGGTTTCGGGCGTATGGTCCTCGTATCCGAACAATTCCTTGGCCCACATCGCGTGTTCATGCGCCTTTTCGAAATCGAACATGCCGGTATCTAAAATTGAATCGGCGGGAACATCCGAGTGATTGGTTTCGATTATTTTCGCGTCTGCGTTCAGGCTGCGGATGATTTTGCGCGCGGCGTCCACTTGGTTTGGCGTTGCATCAGCGACTTTGTTGAGGACGACGACGTCTGCGAATTCGATTTGATCGGTCAGCAGGTGCACCAGGGTTCGGTCATCTTCCTCACCCATTGTCTCGCCCCGGTCCCGCAAGAAGTCGTGGCTGGAATAATCGTTGAGCAGGTTCACCGCGTCGACGACGGTCACCATGGTATCGAGGCGCGCGACGTCGGACAGGCTCACACCCTCTTCATCGCGAAAATCGAAAGTTGCCGCGACGGGTAAGGGTTCGGAAATGCCCGTCGACTCGATGAGTAGATAGTCGAAGCGGTCTTCATCGGCGAGCCGTCGCACCTCCTCGAGTAGATCATCGCGCAACGTGCAGCAAATGCAGCCGTTCGACATTTCGACCAGTGTTTCGTCGGTGCGGCTTAGTTCAGTATCCGCGCGCACGAGATCGGCATCGATATTCACTTCGGACATATCGTTGACGATGACGGCGACGCGCCGACCTTCGCGATTGTTCAGAACGCGGTTAAGAAGTGTCGTCTTGCCGGCTCCAAGAAATCCGGAAAGCACGGTGACGGGAAGGCGAGAAGCTTCGGCAATCATTATTTCGTCCTTGGCCATAAATGACGGGCTGTCGGGAATGGGGTAATACTGAAACGAACGCGCTGCCGCAGCGGGGCGGCTCATCAGAACTGTTATGTTATAACATAACAGTCGTTCAGTTCAAGATTTCCCGCTGGACTCAGCTCGTTTTTAACTGCTTCGAGATTGGCGCCACGGGCCGCTTAACCGTCCGAGGCGGGGAACCACGTGAGCGATGAGTGATGTAGCGAAATAAGGACCCGCCCGTCGCGTTTGTGATAGACAAACGTATAGTCGGCGTGTGTCACGTCGCCATCCCCATCGACAAAAGCGTAATTCCCCATATCGCTATAGCTGAGAGCGCCTGGATTCGGGAGTGGACCAGCCGCGCTTTGAAACTCGACTTGTTTCCAACCGCGATTGAGAAATCCTTGATCGTGCGGATAGTTCGGGTCGCCGCCGACAAAATACGCGCGCGCGCTACCACGATCGCGCCGGATGACCTCCGACAAAGTCGGCTTGAAAAGAAGCGGTCGATCTGGCGTTCCAAAATCGTACAGATCCAACAACGGGTCGACGTTCTGCTCGGTAACATGCTTGGCCCAAGCATGCTGCGCCGCGATGACTTCTGCCTCTGTTATCGGCTCGAATATATGCTCGGAAATCTCACTTCTCCCCCATCTCTGATTTCCCGCACACGTGCTACAAAAGACGGAACCCGCGATCAAGGCCGATCTTGTTTAACCCTCGTCTCAAATTGCGGTTTGACTTGAGGGTGAAATGGTTTCGTGAAATTTCACAGGCAGGCCTACGGGGCCGCCTAACAACTCCCCATCCTGCATCACAACATGACCTCGAATGATCGTACCGACGGGCCAACCAGTTACCTTCATTCCGTCATACGGTGTCCATCCGCTCTTACTGGCGGACCAAGCGTCGGAAATGATTTCCGAACGTTTGAGGTCGACCAGCGTGAAATCCGCGTCGTATCCAAGCGCGATCCGCCCTTTCGTTGCGAGCCGGAAGACGCGGGCCGGACCATAGACGCAAAGGTCAACGAGGCGCTGAAGCGTTAACCGGCCTTCAGCGACATGATTCAGCATCACCGGAACCAAAGTCTGAACACCTGGCATCCCGCTCGGACTTTCCGGATAAGGTCGGGCCTTTTCCTCGAGTGTATGCGGCGCGTGATCCGACCCGATAATATCGACGACTCCGGTCACCAAGGCGTTCCATAGGGCAGCGCGCTGGCCGGCATCGCGGATCGGCGGGTTCATCTGCGCTCTTGTCCCGATTTCCGCATAGCATTCGGGTGCCGCGAAAGTCAGGTGCTGCGGCGTTGCCTCGACAGAAGCGATGTCTTTGTGTTGCTCCAAAAGCGCCATTTCCTCGCCGGTCGTGATATGCAGTACGTGAACGCGTCTTCCAGTCTCCCTGGCTAATCGGAGAACTCGCTCCGTTGCGCGGCGGCAAACCTCAACGTCGCGCCATTCCGGATGTGCCGAGACATCCGCGCCGCCTTCGACGAGATGTTTGCGTGCATCGAGCCGGTCGTTGTCTTCAGCGTGCACGGCCACGACTCGTTTGCCATGACGCAGTATCTCGCGGATGGTGGCGTCGTCGGCCGAAAGCAAATCGCCGGTCGACGCGCCCATGAAAATTTTGACACCGCAGCAACCGGGCATGTTTTCAAGTTCGCTGATCCTCTCCGCATTCGCCGCCGAACCACCTAAATAGAACGCATAATCGGTCCAGGAGCGCCCCTTGGCCCGGTCTAGTTTGTCGGTGAACGCCGGTTCGTCGATCGTAAGAGGGTTGGTGTTCGGCATTTCAAAGAACGCTGTAATCCCGCCGAGCGCCGCGGCGCGGGAGCCGCAATCCAAATCTTCTTTGTGAACGGCACCCGGTTCACGAAAGTGTACCTGGCTGTCGATCATGCCCGGCAACACGGTCAGACCTTTACAGTCGATGGTGCGCTCGGCATTTCCGAGGTTCGTTCCAATGCTGGTGATCTTGCCGCCTCGTACACCAATATCGGCATCCATCAATCCTGATGGGGTAAAAATACTTCCGTTCTTTAGGGTCAGATCAAAACCGTGTTTAGATGAAGCCATAATTGCTGGAACGCTATGAGGTGCTGAGAAATTTCTACGGAAACGACGCTGTGCGCGTGCGCTTCAAACCAACCGTAGGTTTGGTGCTACAATTGTGTCGGATTCGGCGCATCCCCGTAGACGTCCGCTGGATCGAAGACCTTGGTCGTTTCCTCGAACTGGAGCTGCGGGGCGGTATTGCCGGTTTGCCCAAGAGGTATGGAGCGATAAAAGCAAGAGCGATACCCAACGTGACAACTGGCACCTGAACCTGCGACCTGGACGCGTAGCCACACGGCATCCTGGTCGTCGTCGATGCGCATCTCTACAACTTCTTGGACAAGGCCGCTGGTCGCGCCTTTGTGCCAAAGGCATTGGCGGCTCCGGCTCCAATAATGGGCCTCACCCGTTGCGATCGTTCGTTGTAAGGCGTCAGCATTCATATAGCCGAGCATCAATACCTCGCCCGACTCGGCGTCTGTCGTAATGCATGCAATTAGTCCGTCCGCATCGAATTTGGGGGCCAAATCCTGGCTTTCTTCGACCTGCTCAACGGTTAGCCGCGCCGCGAAGGTATCGGCTGATACGGTGTTTTCAGAGGCCATGGCAGCCACTCCTAAGGTGTTCAAATCACGTGATAAGGTTTTGGAAAGTTCCTGAGAACGCTCGTGCTTGTCGTCAAGAATTGTAATGTTATAACATAACATTTACGCCGTTATAACATTACATATTTGAAGTGCAACACGGGTAATTGACATGACTGCATTGCCAACCCGCCCTCGTCCCTGCATAGACACGAACTGTCGCGGGGAACATGAGCCGGCAGAACGCGTTGCGCTCGCCGCATCTCTTTGTGACGCGCGGGGTTTGCACTTTACGAAACTGCGGCGTCAGATACTGGAACTGCTTTGGGAAAACGACCACCCGATGGGCGCCTATGAACTAATCGATGAGCTTACATTGAAGATATCCCGCCCGGTTGGACCGCCCACTGTCTATCGGGCACTGGAGTTCTTAATGTCCGAGGGTTTTGCCTCGAAGATCGAGAGTCTCAATGCTTTCGTCCCTTGCGTGCATCCCGAGCGGCGCAACGATTGCCTGTTCTTCATTTGCAACACTTGTGGCGCATCCACTGAGCTGGAGGACCAGCGATTTGAGCGTTTGATCTCCGAGAAAGCCGAGCAAATCGGTTTCCGTGCGGCGCGGCGCGTGATCGAAGTCGAAGGGACTTGTACAACATGTGTCGATGCTGACGTCCTCCAATCCGTAGGGGAAAGATAATGGAAAGTTGGATTCTTGATGAATCGGTGCAGCGCCTGCCGGTCTCCGTTCTGACCGGGTTCTTGGGCAGCGGCAAGACGACGGTTCTAAACCATCTGATCCAACAACCGGAGCTGAGCCGGACACTAGTGTTGATCAATGAGTTCGGGGAAATCGGACTGGATCATGATCTCGTGACGCATGCCAAGGATGAGGTTGTCATCGAAATGGCGAGTGGTTGTCTCTGCTGTACGATCCGAGGCGATCTGGCGAAGACCTTGCGTGAGGCGCCGGGACGCTTCGCTCGTGAGGGCAAGGTATGGTTCGACCGCGTGGTGATCGAGACAACAGGTCTCGCCGACCCGGCGCCGATCCTTCATACCCTGATGACCGATCCGGGCGTCGCGAGGCATTACCGTCTAGATGGCGTCATCGCGACGGTCGATGCGTTTAATGGCGCCAGCACACTCGACCAGCAGATTGAATCAGTCAAACAGGCCGCGATGGCCGACCGCCTGCTGATTACAAAGACGGACCTCGTCGACTCCAATGTCTTGCGCGGATTGCAAGAACGGCTCCGGGACTTGAATCCCGCCGCGCCGCAGATCATCGCTATCGATGGTGCCATTGATCCAGATTCGCTGTTCGATGCGGGTCTTTATAATCCAAAAACGAAAAGCCTCGACGTGCAGAATTGGCTCAAGGCGGAAGCTTACGCGGATTCGCACGATCATCACCACCACGATCATGATCATCAAGCCGCGGGTCACGACCACGCGCACGATCATAATGACGTCAATCGGCATGACGCGCATATAAAGGCGGTTTGCCTGACGATTGATGAGCCAATCCTCAGCGATGCGCTGAATACCTGGCTTGAGACGCTGATTGTATTTCGGGGTGAAGATTTCCTGCGAATTAAGGGAATCTTCAATGTGGTCGAATGTGACGGACCCATCATCGTCCACGGGGTCCAACACATCTTCCACCCGGCTGTCTCACTCGAGGAGTGGCCGAGCGAAGACCGCCGCTCCCGTGTCGTCTTCATTACGCGTGATATCGACGAAGGGGCGCTTCGGGGCACGCTGGAAATGCTCAAGAGCAGTAATTATCAACACGACGAGATGTCGCCCATGACGACGGGTGTGGGGGAAGTTGGCACGGTAGAGGAACGAAAATGACTCTCACGTTGACCAATACCCTGAAGGGAAAAAAGGAGCCGTTTGTGCCGGCAAACCCACATCACGTGACGATGTATGTCTGCGGGCCGACGGTCTATAACTTCGCCCATATTGGCAATGCCCGTCCCGCGGTCGTGTTCGACGTCCTTTATCGCGTTTTGAAGAAGCGCTTCGAGAAGGTCGTCTATGCCCGAAACTACACCGACGTCGACGACAAGATAAATACTGCCGCAAAGGAATCGGGCCTCCCGATCTCTTCAATTACGGAGCGATTCATTGAGGCCTACCAGTCCGATATGACGGCGCTCGGCGTTTTGCCGCCCGACCTTGAACCGCGTGTGACCGAGCATATTCCGGATATCATCAACATGGTGGAACAGCTGATCGCCCGTGGGCACGCTTATGCAGCCGAAGGACACGTTCTGTTCGACGTTCCCTCGTTTCCCGCGTATGGCGCCCTGTCCGGTCGGGACCGCGATGAGATGATCGCCGGCGCCAGGGTCGACGTCGCTCCATACAAGAAAGACCCCGCCGATTTCGTCCTCTGGAAGCCTTCGACACCCGATCTGCCGGGTTGGGACAGCCCGTGGGGGCGCGGCCGTCCGGGATGGCATATCGAGTGCTCGGCGATGATCGAGGAACATTTGGGCAATTCGATCGATATTCATGGCGGCGGGCAGGATTTGATCTTCCCGCACCACGAGAATGAGATTGCCCAGGGGACTTGTGCCCATGATGGCGAGCTCTACTGCCGCTATTGGGTCCACAATGGCTTCGTTACCGTCGAAGGGCGGAAGATGTCGAAATCGCTCGGCAATGTGCTGCTTGTCCGCGATCTTCTCGATGACGCGCCGGGAGAAGCGATCCGCTTTGCGCTTCTGGGCGCGCATTATCGCCAGCCTCTCGACTGGAGCGCCAAGGGCCTTGCGCAGGCGAAGCGGGGATTGGATCGCTTGTACGGCGTGCTCGACGATCTCAGCGATGCACCGGACGTGCCCCTTGCAGCGGATCTACTGGATACGTTTGAAGCGGCCCTTGAGGACGATCTGAACTTCCCGGGTGCCATTGCCGAACTCTTCCAGTTGGCCAAGGCAGCGCGTCAGGCGGAGACGGCAGAGGATCGCGCGACGTACAAAGCGGCTCTGCGTGAGGCTGGCGCCCTGCTGGGCCTATTGCAACAAAACCCGGCGGACTGGTTTGGCCGTCCTGCCGAAGATGACTGTGATACAGCAACGATTCAGCGTTTGGTCGAAGAACGCTTTGCTGCGCGATCGGCGCGCGATTTTGCGACCGCGGACCAGATTCGGGACGAACTTACCGCACTGGGCGTTACTGTTGAGGACCATGCCGATGGCTCGGCGTGGCGGCGGACTGGGTAAATGGAGGGTCATTTGCAGGTGCCAGCCGAGCCGACCGAAACGATCGCGGAGGCCCAAGAATCCATTGTGGAGAGCTTTCAGTTCTTCGACGATTGGTCCGAGCGCTACCAATATCTGATCGAGCTTGGGCGCCAATTGCCGCCATTTCCGGAAACGGCGCAGGTCGAAAGCAATCGTATTCATGGCTGCCAGTCCGGTGTTTGGCTCGTTTGTGATTATCGCAACGGCAGGCTCGAATTCGCGGCGACGAGCGACTCAGCGATCGTCGCAGGGATCATTGCGTTGCTCCTTCAAGTTTATTCGGGGCGGCAACCTCAACAGGTCCTGGCCACGACGCCGACATTCGTCGACGAGATCGGTCTTTCGACGCATCTTTCCCCACACCGGGCGAACGGTCTTGCGCTTATGCTCGAACGGATTCGTGCGTTCGCGACAGCACATGCATCGGAAGATCTCGCCGAGGATGACACCTAATGGACCTCGACCTATACAAGGGCCAAATTTTGGAATTTGCAGGGTCAATACCGCGGGTCGGTCGTCTCGACGCGCCGGACGCGTCCGCCGATGCACATAGCCGGCTTTGCGGGAGCTGGATCACCATAGATATCAAGCTCGATGGCAATGTCATCGCCGATTACGCGCACGAGCCCAAAGCATGCGCTATCGGCCAGGCGTCCGCCTCTGTCGTTGCGCGAACCGTCGTTGGGTTGACGGTTGACGAGGTAAACGACGGTGCTGAGATCATGAGTGCTATTCTCAAAGAGAAAACGCCCCCTCCGTCGGGTCCTTGGAGCATCCTCGAACCGTTCCTCCCGGTCGCGGACTTCCGCAGTCGGCACAACTCGGCGTTCCTTCCCTTCGAAGCGCTCCAACGCGCGATTGCGGAATTGGGTTTGTCACGCGATGAGTCGACACCCGCTACGATAAGCACTGAGCCGGTCGCGCGGACGTGACCTAATCGAAGAAGCGAAGCACTGGTTTAATCAGAACGACTCGCGGATCATGGCCTCGAAGTCGTTTTCTGACGCGGTGCGCGGATTGGTCAATGCGGACAAATCCTTCATCGCGTAGGCGATCATCTCCGGAATATCGTCCTCTTCCACGCCCATCTCTTGCAGGCCGGACGGCAATCCGATATCGGCGTTCATCGCCGTGATGGCTGCCGCGATATCGGCGCCGGGCGTCAATCCGATGGCCTGGCGGATGCGTTCGTATTTTTCTTCGCAGTTGGGCGCGTTGAACCGCAGGACGGCGGGCAAGAAGACCGCATTCAACGTCCCGTGATGGAGGTTCAGGCGCGCAATTCGTCCGGCGGCATGGCTCATGGCGTGCACCGCACCCAGACCTTTGATGAAAGACATCGCGCCTTCAGTCGAGCACATCATCATCTGGCAGCGTGCGTCACGGTCCCCGCCATCCTTCACAGCAGAGGGCAAGTGGCGCCAGCCGCGCCATAGGCCATCGAGCGCGACCCCGTCGGCGGGCGGGTTGATCGTCGGTGTGAGGAACGCTTCGATGCAGTGGGTGATGGCATCCATACCTGTGGCGGCTGTCATCATTGCGGGCAGGCCCAATGTCAGTTCCGGATCGCAAATCGCCGCTTTCGGTACGAAATGCGGGCTGGCAAAGGTCAGCTTGCGGCCATCTTCCATGATGATCACGAAGCCGACGGACACCTCGCTGCCGGTTCCGGACGTGGTCGGAACGGCGATCAAGGGGGCAACGGACTGGACCCGCTTTGCGCCGCCTGCCAATGGATCGTATTGATCCAACGGACCGCCGCTGCCTGCGAGCAATGCGACGGCCTTGCCAAGATCCATCGAAGAGCCACCGCCAATCGCGACGACCCCGTCGCACCCATCTGACGCGTACTGATCGAAGGCCTTCAAAACGGCTGCTTCGGTTGGGTTGCCCGGCGTCTCATCAAAGATCGAGATCGCCATGTCGCCGCCAAGCGCGCCGGTTACCGCTTCAACCAGACCAGCCGAGCGCACGCCTTTGTCCGTTGCGATCAGCGGCTTTGAAATACCGGCGCGTCCGAGTTCAGCCGGCAGTTTCTGGATGGCACCAAAATCGAAGTGCGTGGTCGTCAAATAAGTTAGAGTCGCCATGTTGAATCCCGATATGTGCGTGCCGCTAAGCGGCCGCTCGCTCTAAGCCGACGCGATCCCGCTTCTCGGGTTCCCGATGATGGAGAGGAACTCCCGGCGGGTCGTCGGGTCGTCGCGGAAGGAACCCAACATGCGGCTCGTCACCATGCTGACGCCTGGTTTGCGGACACCGCGCGTTGTCATGCACTGGTGTGCCGCTTCGATAACGACGCCGACACCCTGAGGCTGCAGGACCTTTTGGATCGTATCGGCGATCTGTGCCGTCAATGTTTCCTGAATTTGCAGGCGCTTCGCGAAGACTTCGACGACTCGCGCCAGTTTCGAAATTCCGACGACTCGGTCGGACGGCAAGTAACCGATATGCACTTTGCCGAGGATGGGGACAATGTGATGTTCGCAATGCGATTCCAGTCGGATGTCCCGCATGACGATCATTTCATCGTAGTCGGCCGTTTCCTGGAATGTCGTCGTGAGCAAAGCAACGGGGTCTTCGTGGTATCCAGCGAAGAACTCTTCATATGCACGCACCACGCGTTCGGGGGTGCCTAGGAGGCCTTCGCGATCCGGGTCATCGCCTGCCCATTCGATCAGCGTCCGAACGGCGGCTTCAGCCTCGACCCGTGTGGGCTGTCGTCGTCGGTCCGCATCGGTGTTCTGGGAGCGTTTACCCACAAGTTCTTTGTTCATGTCATACCCACTTTCCCGGTCACGCAGCGCGCCCAGGATCAAAATGTCCATATACAGTTAAGAAGAGGTTATAACGTTGGGAAGATCGAAAACAAGGCGGGATAAGGTGATTAGGCCTTTACGATTGAATAAGATTCTTTTGCTAAACCTTCGTTGAGTACAGAGAACTCGGTACGGCGAGGCCCAAAACATAGAATAGATAATCTACGCCACGTATTTGGACGGCCTGCCCACATTCTTTGTTCAGACCAGAACGGAATTGACGGATTGACGAATTTAAGTGCGATAAATCATCCGCAGCTTCGTAACTTGAACGACCTCTGGGCCGGAAAATGCCTAGAGCGTTCGATGCCGTCGCGCCGCGACTTCGACGTAATCGAATTTAAGCAATGGATGGGGAATCTTGGCGTTCTGGACGTCATCGATGGCGGCGCGGACTTTTATTACCGGCTGCTCGGCACGAAAATCGTTGCCCTCTACGGGTATGAGTTGACCGGCAAGTATGTCTCCGTCTTGCCTGAGGTTGTGCGGGATGCCGTTTTGAAGGAATACCGCCATCTGATCGAATGCCGGGCGCCGGTCTGTATCGAACGCCGGCATGTCATTCCCGCCCGGCATTACACCCGGGTCATCAAGCTGCTTCTGCCGCTGTCGTCCGACGGCGAAGCGATCGATCAAATTCTCACCTGCTCCTACCCCGTGAAGTAGCGGGTAATTTTGGTTTTGGTTCACGTGCTCATATAGCGGTGCCTGTCCGGTGCATTCGGCTCATAAAATGGTCACGATAAACGGCCCGATTTCCTGGATGGAGGTGATGTGAGTGAAACCGTGCTAAAGTAGAAAGAGTGCCTAACCTCCGTAACCTGGCGAGCATCTCGTGAGCGCCCCACCTCTCACTCCAGCCGTTGATCAATTGAAGGGTATCGCGGCCCTTGTCACCGCAGGGGCGATCTTGTCGTTGACGGATAGTTTGGCGAAGCATCTCACGGGCATATACCCGGTCGGTGAAATTCTGTTTTTCCGCTCGCTCTTTGTCTTTATTCCAATCCTGTTCATGGTCTCGCGAAGCGGTGGATTGGGCTCGCTCCGTGTCAACAATTGGGGCGGTCAAATACTGCGGGGCGGCTGCGTTCTGTTCACGACGTTCGGCTTCGTGATGGCGATCAAGGTGATGCCGCTCGCGGATGTCATCGCGATCTTCTTCGCCTCGCCGATATTCGGCACGGCGATGGCGCCGTTTCTCTTGGGCGAAAAAGTCGGCTGGCGGCGCTGGACCGCGGTGCTGATTGGTTTCGCCGGCGTGCTCTACATGATCAAGCCGGGCTCTAACCCACTGGTCTGGATTGCGGTCTTTGCCTTGTCTGCCGCTTTCACGAACTCGCTCCGCGATATCATCACGCGCCGCCTGTCGACGACGGAGACGAACAATTCGATCATGTTCTACTCGACCGCCTTTGTGTTGATCGGCGGCCTGTGCGCGCTGCCCTTCGATTGGAAGACGCCGGATCTCTATGGCATCGGAATTCTGGCAGCGACCGGCATTCTCCAGGGGGTCGGGCAGTATTTCCTCGTCATTGCCTTTCGCTTCGGCGAGGTCGCGGTGCTCGCGCCCTTCCGCTACTTCAACTTGGTTTGGGCGGTGATCTACGGCTACCTCTTCTTCGGCGACGTTCCGCAGCGCGATATTATTATCGGCGGTGCAGTTGTTGTTGGCAGCGGACTCTTTATCTGGTGGCGGGAGCTTCGGGTAAAGGGTCGGCTCTAATCGTTCTTAGCCTTCGTTTTTCTGGGGCCGGCTGAAGAGCAGGACGAGCGGCACGCTGAGCGCAGCGGTGATCGCGAAGAGATAGAACGAATTGATGTAGCCGATCATTGTGGCTTGGCGCAAAACCTCGTCGTTTAAGACCGCGATTCCTTCCCGGGTTTCAAGCGACCACCCGCCCGAAACCGATGAGAGCCCGAACAACTCGTTGAAGGGCGTGACCCAGTCGCGGAGGTCGGCATAGCTGTATTGGGTGCCGTAGACGAGCACGAGGATGCTTAAGGAAACGAAGACAACGCTGCCGAAGTGCCGGAGCACGTTGAAGAGGGCGGAGCCTTCGACCATGAGACGCTCTTGCAGGGTCGAGAAAGCGAGTGTCGCCATTGGCGTATAGCCGAGGCCGAATCCGAACCCTTGCATTACGTTCATCCAGAAGACGTCGGTCGCGTTCATCGTCACATCGAGTTGCGCCATCCAGAAGCCGGAAAGCGCTTGGAAGGCGAGACCGAGAGCGAGCGTCGCGCGGGGCCATCGTCGGGTGAGCGGGACGACGATTATGAAGCTCAGCCAATTGCCGACACCGCGCGCGGTCAGCAGGTAGCCGATGACGCTTTCGGGATAGCCCGCCAGCTCTTTCATCATCGGCGGGAACATGACCATGGGGGTATAACTGAGCATTCCCATCAGGAGCGATAGAATGAGCCCCATGACGAAGTTCCGGTCGGTGAACAGTGCGCGGTCGAAAAACGGCCGTTCGGCGGTGAAGGTATGGACGAGATAGAGGTAGAAGGCGACGCAGGCGATGGAGGTCTCGATGATGATCTCCGTCGAGGCGAACCAGTCGAGGCGCTGGCCGCGATTGAACATCAGGGTGGCGGCGCCGATCGCGATCGACAGCATGGCGATCCCGAAGACATCTAGCTTTGGATAGGTGCCGCGCTGTTTTTCGGTAAGGCTGATCCAGGAGGTGATCGCGGCGATGATGCCGAACGGGACCATGGCGAAGAAGGCCCATCGCCAGTTGATCGCTTCCGCCATGACACCGCCGAAGACAGGGCCGAGCACCGGCCCGAAGACCCCGCCGATACCCCACATCATCAAAACCATGGCGTGGAGATGCTTTGGGAAACTAGCCAGAAGCATCCCTTGGCCGAGCGGTTGCAGCGGCGCCCCAAAGACGCCTTGCAGGATGCGATAGAACACAAGGGCTTCGAGCGAATCCGCGGTGCCGCACAAGACGGTCGCGATGGTGAAGCCGATCACCGTGCCGACCAAAAGGTTGCGCCAGCCGAGCCGCGCCGCGAGCCAGCCGGTCATCGGCGTCGCAATGGCGGTGGCCACTAAATTGAAGGTAACGGTCCAGGCAATCTGATCCTGTGTCGCCGACAGCGTGCCCTTCATCTGCGGCAGGACGACGGAGATCACTGTGATGGACATGCCCTGCAGCAAGGTCGTCAGCTGGACCGTCAGGACCAGGAGCAGGCGCCGGAAGGTTAAGAATTCGAGCATATGAGCCGGGAATTAAGTCAGAATATCGCGGCTCAGGACAGATGAATCCCAAACGGCTGCTTGCCCCGGCGGGGAAAAGACCCGATGTTTCTGCTCAGATACGGCCCGGTTCGGGCTGGAAATGAAAATCGATCCAAGGGGAGACAAGCGAAATGGCTTTCTACGAACTGCGACAATACAAGGTGAAGCCGGGCAAATTGGCCGAATGGGTGAAGATCATGGAAGAGGAGATCATCCCATTCCAAGTCTCGAAGGGCATGGTCATCTGCGGCAGCTTCGCGGGTGAAGAAGACGAGTCCGTATATGTCTGGCTGCGCCGTTTCGAAAGCGAAGAGCAACGAAAGGAGCTCTATGCAGCGGTCTATGAGACCGATTACTGGAAAAACGAGATGGGACCGCGCGTGCCGGATTATCTCGTGCGCGAAGAGAACGTCATCACACGGATGATTCCGACCTCGAAATCCACGGTTCAATAGGTCGGGAAAGACGATAAAGAGGTCGCGGCGATGGCGCCGAAAAATCTGCTCGTCATTATGGCGGACGAGCACAACCCGAAGATGCTCGGCTGTGCCGGACATCCGCTGGTGAAAACCCCGCACCTCGATGCATTGGCAAAGCGCGGGACACGTTTCAATCGGGCGTATACGAACTGCCCGATCTGCGTGCCCGCGCGCGCCAGTTTCGCGACCGGGCGATATGTTCACGACATCGGCTATTGGGACAATGCCATCGCCTATGACGGCCGGGTAAAAAGCTGGGGACATCGCCTACAGGAAGCGGGTATACGGGTCGAATCTATCGGCAAACTGCATTATCGCCGCGAAGAAGACCCGACGGGTTTCGACCGCCAGCATCTGCCGATGCATATCAAAGACGGCATTGGCATGATCCATATGTCGGTCCGCAAACAGTTCCCGGATTTCGCTCCGCCGCCGCCGAAACCCGGCAGCGGAGCCGCCGGTATCGTGCTGGAAGCCGGTCCGGGGGAGAGCGAATACACACGCTACGACCGCAAGGTCGCGGAACTGGCGAGCGATTGGTTGCTCGACAGGGCGGATTCTGAAGAACCTTGGGCGCTCTTTGTCAGTTTCGTGACGCCGCATTATCCGCTCTTGGCGCCGGAAGAGTTTTTCAAGCTTTACCCGATTGATGCCATGCCGATGCCGAAACTCGGCCACCAGACAGGCTTCGAGCATCATCCGTGGTTTGCAGACATTCTGAAAGTGAACTTGGGCGCGGATGGCAGCGACGAACAGCACAAGACGGCCTATGCCGCTTATCTCGGGCTGTGCAGCTTTATGGATGCGATGGTCGGACAAGTTGTCGACATGCTAACGAGTATCGGGGGCCTGGGGCGCACGCGCGTCATTTACACGTCCGATCACGGCGAGAACGCGGGCGCGCGCGGGCAATGGGGAAAGTCGAACCATTATGAGGAAGCCAGCGGCATTCCGATGATCGTCGCCGGCGCCGGCGCACCTGTCGGCAAGGTCTCGCAGACACCGGTCTCGCTCGTCGACGTTTATCCGACCGTTGTGAATTGGACCGACGCCGAGGCGCCGGATGCAGCCGAATTGCCCGGGCGCTGCCTGTTCGAGATTGCGAATGATGAGGATGATCCGGACCGCATCGCGTTCAGCGAATACCATGCATCGAAGTCGCCTTCGGCTTCCTTCATGATCCGGAAAGGGCGCTACAAGTATATCCACTATGTCGGCTTCGAAGCAGAGTTGTTTGACCTCGAATCCGATCCGGATGAAGAGCATAACTTGGCGGCGGATCCGTTGTATGTCGACGTAGTGCGCGATTACGAGGCGGCGATGCGGGCCATGATCGATCCGGAGGAGATCGACCGCCAGGCCAACGCGGTGCAGAAGGAGATGATCGAGAAGGCGGGCGGCCCCGAGCAAGTCTTTGCCAATCTTGTGACGACAAAGAGTTATACGCCGGTGCCGGATGCGATCGACGCCGCGCTCCGCGGAGAAGGGGGAGAGTAAGATGTTGGAAGATCGTGTCGTCTTGTTGACGCATGCCCGGCATTTTGTGGGACCCGGTGCGGCCAGACTATTGGCGGGGTACGGGGCGGCCGTCGTCTGTCACGACGAAGAATTTACGGATGCCGCGAAGCGAAACGCTTTCGAGAATGAGTTCCCCGGTACCATCGCGGTTGCGGCGCAAGAGCCGGAAGACGTGGTCGGTGCCGCGCTTGACGCACAGGGGCGGATCGATGCCTTGATCAGCAACGATGCCTATCCGGCGGTGCGGGCCCCCGTCGACGAAGCCGATACGGAAGAGATGCGGCGTGCGATGGAGGCACTGGTTGTCTGGCCCTACCGTTTGGTTGGCGCTGCCGTGCCGGCTATGAAATCGGCGGGGCAGGGGAAAATCATCATGGTGACCTCGGCCGCGCCGATCCGCGGCCTTGCCAATTATTCGATGTATGCGACCGGGCGCGGCGCGGGCAATGCGATGGTGAAGTCGCTGTCCTTAGAGCTTGCGCCTTCGAACATTCAAATCAACGCGATCGCTCCGAACTATATCCAGAACCCAACCTACTTTCCGCCCTCGTTGACCGAGAACGAAGCGGCGATGGCCAAGATGCTCGCCAATATTCCGGCGAAACGTTTGGGGCAGCCAGAAGAAGTCGCCGAATTAATCGCGTTTTTCGCGTCGGACAAATGCGGGTTCGTGACGGGACACGTGGTCCCTATCTCCGGCGGTTGGGCTTAGTCGGCGGAAACTTCGGCGAAGCCTCGAAACTCCGGTCGTTCGGTGCATTTCTTTGCATAAGCGGCGCGCTCGTGGCGCGCTTGAGAAACAATCAGGGAGGCTAAAATGGCAATCGGATCGGATATCGTCGGGCAGGCGTTGAAGCGGCAAGGCGCTGATATGTTCTTTTACATCATGGGTGGCCCCATGATGCATGTGGAACTTGCTACGATGGGACAGGGCGTCCGCGGTATCGATGTCCGGCACGAGCAGGCGGCCGCGATGATGGCTTTCGCCTATGCCCGCCTCCGCAATCGCCCGGGCGTTTGCATGGCGGCTTCCGGCCCGGCGACCACCAACCTGGTGACCGGTGTGGCACATGCCTGGGCCGACTGCACACCGATCATTGCGCTCGGTGGCGCCAGCCCCGATGCTTCGACTGGCCACGGTGTATTCCAAGAGATTGAGCAGGTTCCGATGTTCGAACCTTGCACCAAATGGGCCGACCGCGTGCATGACCCGCGGCGTATTCCAGAACTGATCAATCGTGCCTTTCATGAAGCGATGGGCGGTAAGCCGGGGCCTGTCTATCTCGATCTGCCGGGTGACGTGCTTTATGCGGAGGTCGACGAGAACAAGCTCGATTGGCCGGATCCATGGGATCCGTCGAAGCGCGCGCGCCCTGCCGCGAGCGACGCCGAAGTGAAAGAGATCGTCGAGCGTCTCAAGAACGCCAAGCAGCCTGTGATTATTTCCGGTTCGGGTATCCTTTGGTCCGATGCGTCCGATGAATTGCAGAGTTTCGTCGACGCCACCGGCATTCCGTTCTACACGACCCCGCAAGGCCGCGGTGTCATTCCAGAGGATCATGACTACTGCTATCTTACGGCGCGTTCGACCGCCTTCCGCGAAGCCGATGTGATCCTCGTGCTCGGCACGCGCATGAATTACATCATCGGCCATGCGGCCCCGCCGCGCTTCAACGCCGATGCCTCTGTCATCCGGGTGGATATCGATCCGGGCGAGATCGCCAACAGCCCGCGCAAGCTCGACGTCGGTGTTGTGGGTGACGTAAAGACCGTCCTCGGTCAGTTGTCGTCGGCGTTGCAAGGGCAGGTGAGCCCGGACAGCTACGCCACCTGGCGCGAACGTCTGCGCGGCTACAATTCCGAGAAAGAGGAAGCGGCGGAGAAGGTCCTCTCGAACCCGTCCCGGCCGGTCCATCCCTTGCGGCTTTGCAAGGAAGTTCGCGATTTCATCGACCGCGACGGCATTCTGTGTGTTGATGGTCAGGAAATTTTGAACTTCGGCCGCCAAGCCATGCCGACTTTCACGCCCGGCCATCGGTTGAATTCCGGCTGTTTCGGGACGATGGGCGTCGGCCTGCCCTTCGGTGTCGGGGCGAAAGCCGCGAAGCCGGACAAACAGGTTGTCGTCGTACACGGTGACGGCTCTTTCGGTTTCAACGCGATGGAGCTCGATACGGCGGTGCGTCACGATCTGCCGATCACTGTCGTGATCAGCCTTAATGGCGGCTGGACGGCCGATCCGAAGAAAGAGAAGCCGGGCCGAAACCTCGGCTATACGCGCTTCGATCAGATGGCCGAGAGCCTCGGATGCCATGGCGAGTTCGTGGAGGATCCGGACGAAATTCGCCCGGCCCTTGATCGGGCACGCGAAGCGAACGAAGCCGGAAAAGTCGCCCTCGTCAACGTTCGAACCGACGAGAATGCGGGTGCCACGACGACGGCCTTTACCCAATACCGGACCTAGTTCCGAGCGGGCGTATGTTGGGGCCCTCCTCGTGCCAGACGCTGGCGCGGTCGAGGGCCCCGTCCGTTTCTAACGTAAGGATTTATCGATCGGATGCGATTGCCGCCGGATATTGCAAAGAACCTTCGACTGCCGTTGATCTCCGCGCCGATGTTTTTGGTGTCGGGCCCGGACTTGGTCATTGCCGCGTGCCGGTCCGGCATCATCGGTTCTTTCCCGACGGCCAACTGCCGGACCCTGGACGAGTTGGACGCGTGGCTCGGCCAAATTGTGGGCGAAACGAAGGGCGCGGCACCCTTTGCGCCGAACCTGATCGTCCATAAGTCAAACACCCGGTTGATGGCCGATGCGGCACTGGTCGCGAAACACCGCGCGCCGATGGTGATAGCAAGTGTCGGTAGTCCGGCGCCGATTATGGAAACCATTCACGAATATGGCGGGCTTGTCTTCGCCGATATTGCGTCGATGCGGCATGCGGAAAAGGCGATCGCGACGGGCGTCGACGGATTGATCCTTTTGACGGCGGGCGCCGGAGGTCAGACGGGTTGGGCCAACCCGTTCGCCTTTGTTCGGGCGGTGCGGGCGATATTTGATGGCCCGGTCGTCTTGGCGGGCGGTGTCAGCGACGGCGTCGCGCTTAAGGCGGCCGTGACCCTCGGATGCGATCTCGCTTATATGGGGACGCGCTTTATCGCGACACGGGAAAGCATGGCGGTCCAGGGGCACAAGGATATGCTCGTGACCTCGTCGCTGGACGATGTGATGTTGACCAGTGCGTTCACCGGATTGCCGGCAAGCAAACTGCGCCCGTCGATTGTCGCGGCTGGACTCGATCCGGACGCCTTGCCGGAACGTGGGATGATCGACATCACGAAAGACATCAATCCGGACAAACGACCCAAACGTTGGAAGGATACTTGGTCCGCCGGACATTCCGTATCGGGCGTGAAAGATATCCCGAACGTTGAAACCTTGGTGGACCGCTTGGCCGACGAATATCTGAACGCCGAGTGAAATCTGCGCCCATTATGGCGCTTTTCAGTGAAAATATAGGCATTTGCGGTATTGGGGTGCGGTTCGGGCTGCAGGACGCTGGCCAGAAAAGGATTTGTTAACCATTCTATTCGTATGATTAGGCATGCAAATTGCGAAGAATGCCTGAGTATCAATAGGATAATTCGCGTTTTACGATATGGCTCAAGAGAATGTCGATAACGTCATTGTGCTGCTGGCCGATGGGAAAGCGGAGATGCGTCGCCTCATGCACGACGGGTTTCGCAGTTACGGCATGCGCGAAGTTCGTGACTTCTCGAACTTTCAAGCATTGGAAGTTGCGGCCTCGGCGGGCGTGCCGCCCGACCTTATCGTAACCGATACGACGTTACCCGGCGGCGACATTTTCGAGTTAATCGGAAAAATCCGTACCGGCGATGTTGGCTGCTATCCGTTCGTTCCGATCATTCTGATGACGTGGAATGCCGATGGCGAGGTCATCAAAAAGGCCGTTGATTGCGGCGCGGATTATATTCTCGCGGCACCTTTCGCGCCGGCTAACGTGTTCAAAAGGATCAGAATTTTGATAAACGACCGGAAACCCTTCATTGTCACGAGCGACTATATCGGCCCGGACCGGCGCCGGGATCCGAAACGGGGCGATAGCAGCATTCCGCTGATCGACGTGCCGAATACGCTGCGCACCAAGGCGAATGGCGAGGTCGTCGATCTAACGGAGTTGAGTGCCGCTGTGAACGATGCAATGTCGGAGGTCAACGACCAGCGGCTGGTCCGCCACTCTTATCAAATCAACTTGCTGGTCGAGATGATCGTCCCGGCTTATAGCAAGGAAGAAGTGGCCCCCGTTATTCGTGTGCATGTCCAGAAATTGGCAGCGGTTGCCGAGGAAGTGAGCAGCCGGCTCGCCGGGTCCCGGTTCGAGCATGTCGCAGAACTCTGTCAGAATTTGAGCGACGTCGCGGATTCGATCAACAGCAACTGGCAAGCGCCGAACCAAAAGGATATCGACTTGTTGAAGCCGCTCTCGCAAGCGGTGCTGGCAAGCTTCAACCCCGATCGCGATTCCAGCGATATGGCCGGTGAGATTGCCGGCATGGTCTCCAAGTTCGCCGGTAAGATCAACGCCGAGGCGGAGCAGCAACTCAACTGAGCCTCCCTTCGTCCGCGTTTCTCCAATTGCGCTAGATCATATCTTCTTTCGACTTACCCAATCAGAATGGAATTGGGAGGTGTCGATCGATGTTTCGGATCGCCCTAAATTTTGTCGTTTGGCTCGCTGTGTACCGGTTCGATGGTCACGATTGGCCAAAACGCCCCTATCACGTGACGGAAGAGGAAGACCTCGTGGCACGCGAGCCCGTGCATGACGTTTTTCTCGCCATATTCGTCATCATGTTCTGTGCAGCCGTGCTTTTCTTGGCTGCTGTCGCCTTGCAACTCATTTGAGTGTTGCGATTTATGCGGGGATGACGGCCTCGCCCTTTGTCTGGGTGCGCCACATGAATCGGTCCAGGCTCTCGTCGACCGGATGGCGCATGTGCAGCATCATGCGATTGTCCCAGGCGACGACTTGGCCGACTTTCCATTTGTGACGGTAACAGAATTCGGGTTTGGTCGAATGCGCCCATAGTTCGTCGAGAAGCGTCTCGCTTTCTTCGAGCGGCAGGCCGACGATGTAGTTGTTGGTGCGGCGGCCGAGAAAAATCGCCTCTTCGCCGGTCGTCGGCACTTTACGCAGGATCGGATGCACTTGCCCGATGGCCTCAATGGGGGAGGCGGGCGGCGTCATGCCCGGGCGAATCCGCCCGCTGCTGCCGTAAGTCGAGTCGTGTTTCGCCGTCAGTTTCAAGAGGCGTTCCCGCAGGTCGGCCGGCAGCGCTTTCGCGGCCATGACTTGGCTACAGAAGCCGGTATCGCCACCTTCCTCCGGAATGATCCGCGAATGCAGCAGGCTGAAAGTCGGCGGCACCGGAATGTACGACATATCCGTGTGCCACTCCCACTCGCCAAAGAATTTGCTGTCGGTTTGTTTTCGTTTCAGCGTGTCGTGCTCGAGGTTGCCGAGATAGACGATAAAGGGATCGATTCCCTGCGCTTCGAGTGCGGCGACCTGTTCTTCGACGGTCAGGTTCTCTTCGCCGGGGAGGGCCTTCTTGCCGATACCGTTGATCTTGCCGGGCCCGTATTCGTTCTCGCCGAAAACCGCGGTCAGAGCGTGCAGCTCATCGCGTTCTAACAACCGTCCAAAGGAAAAGCACATCAAGCCGTGGCGCTCGCGATAGACGTCCCAGATCACCTCGCGCTGATCATCGGTAATCTCCAGGGGCGATAGGCCGGTGATCTCGGCACCGAAGCGCGCCCCCTCCAACGGTGAGATGGTGAGTCCGGCTCTCGATTGTGTTTCATCCACGGGTTCGCTCCTCGGTCAAGAGGCATCAGCTTAGCCGTTGGACGGAATTCTTCGCAACATGGGAGAAAAATGGTGGGCGCGACAAGATTTGAACTTGTGACCTCCGCCGTGTGAAGACGGCGCTCTAAACCAACTGAGCTACGCGCCC
>PAZH01000058.1 GCA_002716125.1 Rhodospirillaceae bacterium | reverse complement strand
GTTGGCCGACCTGGCGGCGATGCGTGAATACATGGCTGCCTCAGGCCGCGATCCCAATCTGGTCAATCCCGTCCGGCCGGTCGATTTCATCATGGATCATTCCGTGATCGTCGATGTGGCGGGTGCGCCGGACGCAATGACGCGGAACATGGAGACGGAGTTTGCGCGCAATGCGGAGCGTTACCGGGTGGCGAAATGGGCGCAAAAAGCGTTTCGCAACATGCGCGTCCTGCCGCCGGGCCAGGGTATCTGTCACCAGATAAATCTCGAGGCATTGGCCCAGGTTATTTGGTCGGAAACCCATCCTGACCACGGCCTGGTGGCTTTCCCCGACAGTTTGGTCGCGGGTGATAGCCACACGCCGATGATCAATGCCCTATCGGTGATGGGATGGGGCGTGGGCGCGATCGAGGCGCTCTCGGCGATGCTGGGTGAACCCGTGAGCATGACGATCCCCGATGTGGTCGGGTTCCGGCTGAGCGGGCAATTGCGGGAGGGTGCGACCACGACGGACCTTGTTCTCGCGTTGACGCGACGATTACGCGAGCACGGCGTCGTCCAGAAATTCGTCGAGTATGTCGGCCCCGGACTCGATCATCTGAGCCTGCCGGAACGCGCGACCATCGCTAATATGGCGCCGGAATACGGCGCCAGCATGGGCTTCTTCCCGACGGATGAAGAAACGCTCAACTTTCTGCGTCTGACCGGCCGTGGCGATCAAGTGCCCTTGGTCGAAACTTACTGCAAGGCCCAAGGCCTGTGGCGCGACGATACGGCGGAGCGCGTTTATTCGGATACGATCGATTTCGATATCGGGTCGGTCGAAGCCAGCCTCGCTGGGCCAAAGCTGCCGCAAAGCCAGGTACCGTTGAGCCAGGCCCATCTTTCGGCCAAGGAAGCCTTGGGCGACAGAGCGGCGGCGTCCGACGGCCCGGTTCGGGACGGGGATGTTGTGATCGCAGCCATTACGTCCTGCACCAACACATCTAACCCGCGGGTCATGCTGGCGGCTGGTCTCTTGGCCAAGAAGGCGCGCGAAAAAGGCCTATCGACCCAGCCTTGGGTCAAAGCGTCCCTTTCACCCGGCTCACGGGCGGTTGGCGACTATCTCGAAAGTGCGGGCCTGATGACCCCGCTGGAAGAGCTCGGATTTCATGTAACGGGATACGGCTGCATGACATGTTGCGGCGGCTCTGGCGCTCTGCCGGATCAGATTGCGGCGGATATTCGCGAGAACGACCGGAAAGTCGCCGCCGTGCTGTCCGGCAACCGAAACTTCGAAGGTCGCGTACATCCGCAGATCGGGCTGGCTTATCTCGGCGCGCCGCCCTTGGTAATCGCCTATGCGTTGTTCGGCACTGTCACGCGCGACATCACGGGCGAACCTTTGGGCGAGGGGACGGACGGCGCACCGGTCTATCTACGCGACATCTGGCCGACATCCGCCGAAATCGATCAAGCCGTCCGGGATCATGTGACCCAGGACGTGTTTACGGCGCGGTATGCGGATATTTCAGAAGGCAGCCCGCTTTGGGACGATATCGATCCCGGCGACGGCGGCGCTTTCGCATTCGACGAGACGAGCACCTATATCCTGAAACCACCCTTCCTGGAGACGGCGGTTGCGCAATCGCCACCGAAGATCGAAGGGGCGGCTATCCTCGCGATGTTCGGTGACAACGTCACGACCGATCATATCTCGCCGGGGGCCCGCATACTCGAAGGGACCTTGGCCGGCGACTATTTGGCGGCACGCGGCACCTCGCCGGCCGATTTCAGCGGGTTCCTGCAGCGTCGCACCAATCATGAGATCATGATGCGGGGGACATTCAACAACGCCCATATCCAAAACGAGATGACACCTGAGAAACGCGGCGGTTGGACCCGGCATCAACCGAGCGGCGACCTGATGACGATCTTCGAGGCGCATGAGCGATATAGAGCCGAGGGAAAGGCGTTGGTGGTGGTTGCCGGTGGCGAATACGGCACAGGCTCGTCGCGCGATTGGGCAGCGCGCGGGCCGCATCTCCTGGGCGTGCGTGCAATCGTGGCCGAAGGCTTCGAACGCATCCACCGCAGCAACCTTGTCGGTATGGGCATTTTGCCGCTGCAGTTCCAAGACGGCGTAACGCGCAAAACGCTTGGTCTCGACGGCACGGAGACTGTCGATATCAACGGGTTCGAAGCGGGCCTGCGCGTTGGGCAAACGGTATCGGTGCGCTTTACGAAACCCGGCGGTACGGCGTGCGAAGCTGATGTTCTGTGCCGCCTCGATACGGCACGCGAGATCGCCTGGTTTGAGGCGGGCGGGGTCATGCCATTCGTCTTAGAAGGCATATCCGAAGCGGCTTGAGGTAAAAGGAAAATCACTGGTTGCATATGCGGCTTTCACGCACCACGTACCTACAAATCCATTAGGGGAGTTATCACATGAGTGAAAATGGCGCGCGAGTCATCGCACTCGATAAAGAGCGCATGCAGGCAATGGTGGATCAAGACGCCGCCAAGCTGAAGAACATGATCTGTAAGGATCTGATTTACACCCATTCTTCGGCACGTCTCGACACGAAAGAAAGCCTTATCGGCAACATGGAATCCGGGGCCACGGTCTACAAAGCGTGCACACCTTCGGACGTCGAGGCGCTCGACCTCGGCGATTCGGTCGTGCTGACCGGCCGGGCGGACATCACGGTGGAAGCCCACGGCAATCCTAATTCCTTCAGCGTCCGCTTTACGGACGTTTGGCAGAATCAAGACGGCACCTGGCGCATGGTCGCTTGGCAGTCGACGAAGCTTCCGGACTAGTCCGGGCACAGAGAAACGGAATCAGAATTATGAACGACGTATATACACCTCCGAAGGTTTGGACTTGGGAGCCTGGCAACGGCGGCGCTTTCGCCAATATCAACCGGCCGACCGCCGGTGCGCAGACGGAAAAGGAACTGCCGATCGGCAAGCACCCGCTGCAACTCTACTCCCTTGGCACGCCGAACGGCGTCAAAGTGACGGTCATGCTGGAAGAGCTGTTGGCCGCCGGCCACAGCGGTGCCGAGTACGACGCTTGGCTGATCAAGATCGGCGACGGCGATCAGTTCGGCAGCGGCTTCGTCGCCGTTAATCCGAATTCGAAAATACCGGCCTTGATGGATCACAGCACGCCGACGCCCACGCGCGTCTTCGAGTCCGGCGCCATCCTGATGTATCTCGCCGAGAAATTCGGCGCGTTCCTGCCGACCGATTCGTCGGCGCGCGCGGAGTGCCTGTCTTGGCTGTTCTGGCAAATGGGCAGTGCGCCCTATCTCGGTGGCGGCTTTGGCCATTTCTATGCTTATGCGCCGGAAAAGTTCCAATATCCGATCGACCGTTTCACGATGGAAGTGAAGCGCCAACTGGACGTGCTGGATCAGCGTCTGTCCGATAACAAGTTCGTTTGCGGGGATGATTACACCATCGCCGACATGGCGATCTGGCCTTGGTACGGCGGCTTGGTGATCTTTGAGCAATACGACGCCGCCGAGTTTCTCTATGTTGCTTCTTACACGAACGTCGTGCGCTGGGCGAATGAGCTGCACAGCCGCGAGCCGGTGAAGCGTGGCCGCATGGTCAACCGGGTCCGTGGTGAAGCGCACGAACAGCTGCGCGAACGCCACGATGCCAGCGACTTCGAGACGAAGACGCAAGACAAGCTCGAAGCAGCAGAATAAACCGATAAACGATGATCAGGCGCGGTCGATGATACCCATTCGGCCGCGCCTGTAATCGTCAATGGCGGACCGAAGCTCTTCCTCTGTATTCATCACGAACGGCCCATGCCAGGCGACCGGCTCGCCGATGGGCGCGCCGGCCAGCAATAAGAAGCGGCCGCCCGGCGCACTGCCGGCGACCTGCAGAGAATCGCCCGGGCCGAAGACAGCCATCTGACCCTGTTGCACTTCCTTCGACTGCGGCCCAAACGCGACCGTGCCGTTGAAGACATATGCGGCGGCATTGAATGTCGCGTCCAAGGGTATCGCAGTCTCCACACCCGTCTCCACCTGCCAGTCCTGCAGCCAGATCGGCGTATGGGTTCCGATGGCCGCTTGCACGCCGAAAGCTTCACCTGTGATCACCGTGACGTGGACCTTCCCATCCGGACTCTCGGCGGTCGGAATTTCGTGGGCCGGCAAGTACTGATAGCCCGGTGTCGCGAATTTATCGCGGGCCGGCAGGTTGACCCAGATCTGGAAACCGTGTGCGACACCGCCCGACTTGTAGAAATCAGGCCCGGGAAGTTCCGAGTGGACGATGCCGGCACCGGCTGTCATCCATTGCACGTCGCCGGGACCGATCAGCTGTGTCTTGCCGGTCGAGTCCTCATGCAACTTCTCGCCCTGCAAGATATAGGAGACGGTCTCAAATCCGCGATGCGGATGGTCGGGTGCGCCGAGCGCCTCTTCCCGGCCGTAGGTTACCGGCCCAACTTCGTCGAGCATCAGGAACGGATCGACCTGATCCAGCCCCTGCGTCGGCACCGGCCGGCGGACGAGGAAGCCCGCCCCCTCGCGTTGTTGGTGGGCGGTGACGATGCGTTGAATATCGCGTTGGTTCATTGAAATCGACGTCGCACTTGTCGCATTGAAATTCCTTGTATTACTGCGTATCTACTGCGCGCCGAAGTGTAAACGGGAGAATTAGAATGGACGTGTTCGAGGCGATCGAAAGTCGCAAATCAATCCGCGCTTTCACCGATCAGCCGGTTGAAAAAGAGTTGCTCGATAAGTTGCTTCAAATCTCACAGCGCTCGCCGAGCGGCACGAATACGCAGCCATGGTATGTCTACCTCTGCACCGGTGACGTCAAACAGGCGATCACCGACGATGTTCTGAAGATGGCCGCCGAGGGAAAGTCGAAAAAATACGAGGATTATGACTATTACCCGCCGGTTTGGCGCGATGTGCATCAGGCGCGCCGCCGGGCGGTCGGCTGGGGTCTTTACGGTTTGCTCGGTATCGAGAAAGGCGACCGCGAAGGCAGCGCAAGGCAAGGCGCACGAAACTTCAAATTCTTCGACGCGCCGGTCGGTTTGTTCGTGACGGTCGATAGTTACGTGACGCGGGGCAGCTGGGCCGATGCCGGGATGTATATTCAAACCATCATGCTGGCGGCCCGTGGATTGGGGCTTCACACGTGCCCGCAAGCCGCGTGGATTCCGTTGCAGGAACCCGTTTTCAAACATCTCGGCATTCCCGACGACCAAGAACTCGTGACCGGCATGAGCCTCGGCTATGCCGATAAAGATGCGATCGAGAATACGCTGGTGAGCGAGCGCGAAGACGTCAGCAACGTTGCGCGTTTTGTCGGTTTCGGCTGAGTTACGCGATACGGGTACCGAATTTCTCGACCGCGGCCTCAGAGAGCGTGAGGCCGATACCCGAGTCTTCGTTGAGCGTTAACCAACCGTCCGCCATGTGCGGCGGGTTCTCGAACAACTCCGCCTGTAGGGGATCGCGCTCGGGGTCGGTAAAGGATTCGACAATGCGGCCCGCCGGCGTTGAAGCGACCAATGGCGCGTGGATGAAGCAGTCGTGATGCGGGGCGACGTCCACATGATTGAGTTCGCACAGGGCCGCGAGCTTCCGGCCTTCGGTGAAGCCGCCGAACATTGTGCAGTCGAACTGCAGTATTTGGATCGCATGCTCTTCCAACATGGCCCGGCAACCGTAACTCGTCAGCTCGCTTTCGCCGCCGGACAGGGGGATCGGCGTTTGCTGCGCGAGGAGCTTCAAGGCGCGCCGGTCGTCCTGCCACTGCACCGGTTCTTCGAGCCAGACCGGATTCAATGGCGCCAATAGCCGCGCGCCCTCGATGGCTGTCTTCAGGTCCCAGGCGCGATTGACGTCGATCATCAAGTCGCGGTCCGGCCCGATGACGTCGCGAACGATTTCCATACGCGCGATGTCTTCGGCGAGGCTGAGACCGCCGACTTTGCCTTTGAAGCCGCGGTGGCCCTGCTCGACCAGCATCTGAATTTCATCGCGCAGTTCCGCGTTGTCCTTACCGTCCCGGTAATAGGCGCAGGTGACGTAGCAAGGTACTTGGTTGCGATAGCCGCCGAACAGCCGGTAAAGCGGAATGCCCGCCGTCTTGCCGACGATGTCCCAGCAGGCGAGGTCGACCGCGGAAGAAATTCGGATCAATGCCTCTCGGCCCCAGCCGTTCTCCGCCGCCCGGCGGTTCGAAGTCAGCCCAAAAAGCTTCTGATAGAGCGTCTCCGGCGCCAGCGCATCCATGCCGAGAATCTCGTCGGCAAGACCGTCCTTTACGACTTTGGCGATTGGTGAAATGTCTGTGTAGCTGGTTGCCAGACCAAATCCTTCCACGCCGTCGCTCGATTTCATGCGAACCAACAATTCGTTGGCGTTCGGGACACGGAAAAGGCTGACCCAATGCGGCCGTTCCTCCGCCGGCGCGTTGAGGACATAGAACTCGATCTCGGAAATCGTTGTCGGCATTGATATTTTCCCGGCTTTGTCGCGCGAATCAGAAACTGCGGCATCATTACCATCAGCGCGGCGGGTTTTCACGTCGTCTTGGTGTTTTAACATCCATGGGAATTGCTTTATTCTGCGCGGCCAAGAGAGAGGCGTGAGGGATCGAATGACAAAGCAGACCGTTCTAGTTGTCGATGACGATGCGGATATTCGAGTATTTTTGAAGATCAATTTCGAAAGCTGGGGCTTCGAAGTGGTGACGGCGGAAGACGGAGCGGAAGCGGCGGCTTCGGCTGCGGATATCGACGCCGACCTGATCCTGCTCGATATGAACATGCCGAGCGTTTCGGGTTTTGAAGCCGCCCGGCAAATTCGCGCGACGGAAAAGCACAGCAAGACCCCCATCATCGCCGTGACGGCACATACATCGACCGGCGATAGGGACGAGGCCTATCAGGCCGGCTGCGATGCGATCGTCACGAAGCCCATCGATCCGCAGAAACTCTCGCAAGCCGTGACCGATCTAACGGGCCCGCTACACCCTTGATACGGCTAAACGGTCGGGACGACGGCCGCTAAAGATTTCACGGTCAGGTCGATCTCGTCCGGCGTTGTTGCGTCACCGACGCTGAATCGGATCGCACCCATGGCCACATTATCGCTCAGTCCCATCGCCGCGAGGACGGGTGACATGGTCACTGAATCTTCGTGACAAGCCGATCCTGTCGATGCGGCAAACCCTTCTAATTGCTCAAGAATTTTCGATCCGTCGCGCCCGATAAACGAAACGTTGAGGGTATTGGGCAGCCGGCTTTCGAGATCGCCATTCTGGATCACGGCATCGCCGAACGCGTCTTTCAGCGCCGACCAAAAATAGTCCCGCGTTTCGGAAACCTTCGCCAGGGTTAGTCGCTTCGACGCAAGATGGCTCGCGGTGCCAAGCGCCACCGCCATCATAACGGCCTCGGTGCCCGAACGCTGCCCGTCTTCTTGTCCGCCGCCGTGAATGAGCGGTTCGATCACAACACCCTCCCGCACATAGAGCGCACCGACCCCTTTCGGCGCGTAAAGCTTATGTCCGGCGAGCGTGAGCAGGTCGACATCAAGCGCGGTCACATCGACCGGAATCTTACCCGCGGATTGCGCGGCGTCCGTATGCGACAGAACGCCGTGTTTGTGTGCGATGCGGGAAACCTCCGCGATCGGCTGGATCGTGCCGACCTCGTTATTCGCATGCATAACGCTCACCAGGATCGTATCCCGGGTGATGGCGCGTTGGAAATCACTTGGATCGAGAAGGCCGTTGCCGTCGACGGGCAGGTAGGTGACCTGCGCGCCGAGACGTTCCAGGAACCGGCAGGTCTCGATGGTGGCCGGATGCTCGATTTGTGTCGTCACAATATGGGCGTCGCGTTTTCCGCTCGTGAAATAAGCGCCCTTTAGCGCGTGATTTGTGGCCTCGCTGCCGCCGCTGGTGAAGACGATTTCCGCCGGTTTGCAGCCGAGAAGGTCGGCAACCTGACGGCGGGCCTCGGTGAGCGACTCTTGCAGGCCCGCGCTTGCCCAGTGCCGGCTCGATGGATTGCCGAATCCTTGCCGCAGAAATGGCTGCATTGCGTCAGCGACTTCCGGTGCCACCGGTGTGCTGGCATTGTAGTCGAGATAGACGGGCATCTGCTTCTCCATGGCGTCAGGCGACAGCGCCGCTGTCCTTTAGTTCGGCGATTCGGGCGGCATCATACCCCAACACGTCGCCAAGCACCTCATCGCTATGTTGCGCCAGCATCGGCGGTGCCATGGCGGGGACGACCGGCGTCTCGGTCATACGGATCGGCGAGCGGATCGTTGGAACCGTGTCGACCAGCGGATGCGGCAAGTGTTCGACCAGACCGCGTTCCACCACAAACGGATGCGTCAGCGCGTCTCCCATCTCGTTGATCGGGCCGACCGGTGCCCCTTCGGCATGCATCCGCTCGATCCAGGAATCCCGCGTGTCGGTCGCCAAAATCTCGATGACAATCTCGTGCAACGCATCCCGGTTCTCCAGGCGTTGTGGGTTGGCGGCAAAGCGTGGATCTTCAAGCAAGTCCTCTCGCCCGAGCGCTTTTGCGAATTGCACGAAACTCCGCTCGCTGGCGCAGGTCACCTGGATGAGTTTACCGTCCTTGGCGGGGAAAACGCCGATCGGCTGGGCCGCATTGCTGCCGTTGCCGACACGCGGCAGCTCGGTCCCGTCCATTAGGAAACGAATGCCGTAATGCGACAGCGTCGAGACGGCGACGTCGAAAAGCGGCACTTCGATGTATTGGCCGCGTCCGGCGCGTTCGCGGGCGAAAAGGGCAGCGAGGATGGCTTGCACGGCGTAATGACCCGTTTGGGTATCGGTGACCGCCAACCCGGTGCGCATCGGCCCCGACTCCGTGCTGCCGTTGGTCGCCATCTGACCGCTTTCTGCCTGAACCACGGGATCGTAGGCGGCCCGTCGGGCTTGCGAGCCTTCGCGTCCGTATCCCGAGATCGAGCAATAAACCAGACGCGGGTACCGCGCCTTTATATCTTCATAGCCGACGCCGTATTTTTCCATGACACCGGTGCGGAAGTTCTCGACCAGCACGTCCGCCGTTGCCAGCAGGTCGTGAATCACGGCCTGGCCGTCCGGTTCCGCCATGTTGATTGAAATGCTGCGCTTGTTCCGGTTGAGCGAAAGGAAATACGGTGAATCGCATTTGATATGCGGCGGCTTGTGGCTCCGCAGGTCGTCGCCCTTTCCCGTATCTTCAACCTTGATCACGTCCGCGCCGAAATCGGCGAGACACATCGTGCAGTGGGGGCCGGCAACGATACGGCTGAAATCGATCACCCGAATGCCGTTGAGCGCGGCGTCGGTCGATTGGTTCGGTGACATGCTTGTATTCCTCCCTTGTCCCGGGTTGTATTTAGCGCAATGTCCTTCGGGTTAAACCGCGTGCCGCGGTCGGGCGGCGCAAAAGGGAGAAATTAATGAGTGGAAACGAAAAAATTGCGATCGTCACGGGTGCGGGCAGCGGTATCGGCCGGGCGTCGGCCATCGCCTTGTTGCAGGACGGTTGGACGGTCACCTTGGCGGGACGCCGGAAAGACCCATTGGAAGAGACCGCGAGTTTGGCGGGGGCCGATGGCGCGCGGACTCTCGTGGTACCGACCGACGTCGGCGATGAGGACGCCATGCGCAACCTTTTCGATGCGACGAAAGAAGCATTTGGGCGGCTCGACTTCCTCTTCAACAACGCCGGTATGGGTGTGCCACCCGCCGATCCCGACGAGATCGCCTTTGCCGATTGGAAGAAAGTTGTCGATGCGAACCTGCACGGCTCATTCCTCGGTATTCAGAACGCCTTTCGCCTGATGCGGGCGCAGGACCCGAAGGGCGGCCGGATCGTCAATAATGGATCGATCTCCTCCTATACGCCGCGGCCGGGCTCGATCCCCTATACTTCGACCAAGCACGCGGTGACCGGCCTCACCAAAACGGCGTCGCTCGATGGCCGCAAGCACGATATCGCCGTCGGCCAGCTCGATGTGGGCAATGCGTCAACGCCGATGACCGACCGGATGTCCAAGGGCGTGCCGCAGGCGAATGGCGACACGATGATCGAGCCGACGATGGATGTGGACAATGTTGCCCGTGCGATCGTCTATATGGCGAGCTTGCCGCTCGACGCGAACGTCCAATTCATGACGGTGATGGCATCCAAGATGCCGTACGTGGGACGCGGCTAGTCCGCAAAAGAAAAACGCGGTCGAAAGACCGCGTTTTCTCTATTCGGCTTTTTTAGCAGCGCTAGCTGTAGGCCGGGCTGTCGACGGCTTGAATTTTCGCTTCCGCAACCGTGGCGGCGGTCTCGGCCGCGTTTCGTTGCGAATCGTTTTCCGCCGCGCCAACATCGTCACGCGCGTCGCTCAAGGCTTGCTCGGCCGAAGCCTTGTCGATGTCCTCGACCGGCATGGCTTCCTCCGCCAAGACGGTGCAACGGTTGTCGGAGACTTCTGCAAATCCGCCCGCAATGAAAATCCGGTCTGTCACCGCGCCGCCTTCGTAGACGACGATGGTGCCGGGGCGCACGGTCGTGATCGCCGGCGAATGCTGCGGCAAGACACCCATGTCGCCTTCCGCACCCGGAATGACGACCATGTCGACCTCGCGGGACAACAAAAGCTTCTCCGGGGAAACGAGTTCGAATTCGACCTTGTCTTCGGCCATGCGACGGTTCCTCTCGCTCGCTCAGTCCGCTTAAGCGGCTTCCGCTGCTTCGGCGGCCATTTCCTTGGCCTTCTCGATGGCTTCGTCGATGCCGCCGACCATGTAGAAGGCCTGCTCCGGCAGATCGTCGTACTCGCCGTCGCAGATCGCCTTGAAGCCCTTGATGGTGTCTTCGAGATCGACCAGCTTGCCGGGCGAGCCGGTGAAGATTTCGGCCACGTGGAACGGCTGCGACAGGAAGCGTTGAATCTTCCGAGCGCGTTCAACGGTGAGCTTATCTTCTTCGGAAAGCTCATCCATGCCCAGAATGGCGATGATTTCCTGCAGCGATTTATAGGCCTGCAGAACTTCCTGCACCTGACGGGCGGTGTTGTAGTGCTCCTCGCCAACGATCCGCGGATCGAGAATACGGCTGGTGGAGTCGAGCGGGTCAACCGCCGGGTAAATGCCAAGCTCCGCGATCTGCCGCGACAGAACCGTCGTCGCGTCCAAGTGGGAGAAGGTCGTCGCAGGCGCCGGGTCGGTGAGATCGTCCGCCGGGACGTAAATGGCCTGCACCGAGGTGATTGAGCCCTTGGTCGTCGACGTAATCCGCTCCTGCAGCGCACCCAAGTCGGTACCGAGGGTCGGTTGGTAACCCACCGCCGACGGGATACGGCCGAGCAGCGCCGACACTTCCGAACCCGCTTGGGTGAAACGGAAGATGTTGTCGACGAAGAACAGCACGTCCTGGCCTTCCTGGTCGCGGAAGTATTCCGCCACCGTGAGGCCGGTCAGCGCGACACGGGCGCGGGCTCCCGGAGGCTCGTTCATCTGGCCGTAGACCAGTGCCGCCTTCGATTCCGCACCTTCCTCGAGATTGATAACCCCGGATTCGATCATCTCGTGATAGAGATCGTTTCCTTCGCGGGTCCGCTCGCCGACGCCGGCGAAAACAGAGTAGCCGCCGTGCGCCTTCGCGATGTTGTTGATCAGCTCCATGATCAGCACGGTCTTGCCGACACCCGCACCGCCGAAGAGGCCAATCTTACCGCCCTTGGCGTAAGGTGTGAGAAGGTCGACAACCTTAATACCGGTGACCAGCTGTTCCGTTTCCGTCGACTGATCGACGTACTCCGGGGCCGAACGGTGGATCGGCAGGGTCTGTGTGTTACCGATCGGGCCGCGTTCGTCGATCGGCTCGCCGATGACGTTGACGATCCGGCCCAGCGTTTCCGGACCGACCGGCACTTCGATCGGGTTTCCGGTATCGGTCACTTCCGTGCCGCGGACGAGGCCTTCGGTCGCATCCATCGCGATGCAGCGGACCGTGTTTTCGCCCAAATGCTGTGCCACTTCGAGGACGAGCACACCGCCGTCCTTCTCCATATGCAATGCATTTAGAATCGGCGGCAATTCACCGTCGAAATGCACGTCGACGACGGCGCCCATTACCTGGGTGATCGTACCGACAACGTTACTGGCCATGGATCAGCTCCTTGAGGGTTGGTTCTCTTTCCGCTACAGCGCCTCGGCACCGGAGATGATTTCGATCAGCTCCTTGGTGATGCCGGCCTGACGCGCGCGGTTGTAGGTGAGGGTGAGTTTATCGATCATGTCGCCCGCGTTCCGGGTCGCGTTGTCCATCGCGGTCATCCGCGCACCTTGCTCGGACGCGAAGGTCTCCAGCATGGCACGATAGACCTGGACACCCAGGTTGCGGGGCAACAAGTCGGCGAGGATTTCCTCCTCGTCCGGCTCGAATTCGTAGCTTGCGCTGGCGCCGCTCGTTTCTTCTTCCTGGGCGGGGCCTTCCGGCACAGAAAAGGGAATAAGCTGTTGCGGCGTGACCTCTTGGGTCAGCGCGGAGATGAACTTGTTGTAAACGACGGTGCAGCAGTCGAAATCGCCGTTGTCGAACATTTCGGTAATTTTCGACGCGATCATATTGGCGCCGGCGAAGCTCGGGGCCGGTTTGGCAATTTCTTCGAGTGCGTCCACCAGTTTGTCCGGGAACTCACGCCGCATGATGGCGTTACCCTTCCGGCCGACACCGAACAGCTTGACCGTTTTGCCTTCAGCTTCAAGATCGCGGACCATCGTGCGCACACCGCGCATGATGCTGCCGTTGAAGCCGCCGCAGAGGCCGCGGTCCGTGGTCATGACGACCAGGAGATGCACTTTATCGTCGCCGGTTCCTGCCAGAAGCTTCGGACCGCCTTCGCCGCTGGCACCGCCCGCAAGCGAGCCCAGCATGCGTTCCATGCGCTCCGCATAGGGACGCGCGGCGATCGCTTGCTCTTGCGCCCGGCGCAATTTCGCGGCGGCGACCATCTTCATCGCCGAGGTGATCCGTTGAGTGGACTTCACGCTCGTGATGCGGGTCCGAAGGTCCTTAAGGCTAGGCATCGCTTTTCGCTGTCTCCCGCGCCCTTAAGCCGCGAAGGTTTTGGCGTAATTGTCCATGACTTCGGCGACCTTCTTGTCGGTCTCGTCCGACAGCTCGCCTTCGTTGCGGATCGCCGCCAAGACGTCCGAATGATTGTTGCGGAACTCGTCCAGCACACCTTGCTCGAAGCGGCCAACGTCACGCAGCTCGATATTGTCGAGATAGCCCCGCACACCGGCGTAAATCGCCACAACCTGCTCTTCAACGGCGAGCGGGCTGTACTGGGGCTGCTTCAGAAGCTCCGTCAGGCGCGAGCCGCGGGCCAGCAAACGCTGGGTCGAGGCGTCGAGGTCGGAGGCGAACTGCGAGAATGCCTCCATCTCACGGTATTGCGCGAGTTCCAGCTTAATCGTACCGGCAACCTGCTTCATGGCCTTGATCTGTGCGGCGGAACCGACACGACTGACCGAAAGACCGACGTTAATCGCCGGGCGGATACCTTTATAGAAGAGGTCCGTCTCAAGGAAGATCTGACCGTCGGTGATCGAAATCACGTTCGTCGGGATATAGGCCGACACGTCGTTCGCTTGGGTCTCGATAACCGGCAGTGCCGTCAGCGATCCGTTGCCGTGCTCGTCGCCCATCTTCGCAGCGCGCTCCAAGAGGCGAGAGTGGAGATAGAAGACATCGCCCGGATAGGCTTCGCGTCCCGGCGGGCGGCGCAGCAGCAGCGACATCTGACGATAGGCCGTCGCTTGCTTCGAGAGATCGTCATAGATGATCAGCCCGTGCATGCCATTGTCGCGGAAATATTCGCCCATCGCGCAACCGGCGTAAGGCGCCAAGAACTGCATCGGGGCCGGCTCGGAGGCGGTCGCGGCGACGACGATGGAATATTCCATGGCGCCGTTTTCCTCGAGCGTCTTCACCACCTGTGCCACCGTCGAGCGCTTTTGGCCGACCACGACGTAGACGCAGTAGAGCTTCTTCGACTCGTCATCGGTGTCGTTGACCGACTTCTGATTGATGATCGTATCGATCGCAACGGCGGTCTTGCCGGTCTGGCGGTCGCCGATGATCAGTTCGCGTTGACCACGACCGACAGGGACCAGCGAATCGAGCGCTTTAAGGCCGGTCTGCATCGGTTCGTGCACCGATTTCCGCGGGATGATGCCGGGTGCCTTGACTTCGACGAGGCTGCGCTCCGCACCTTCGATCGGGCCCTTGCCGTCGATCGGGTTGCCCAGTGCGTCAACGACGCGCCCCAGAAGACCTTTACCGACCGGGACGTCCACGATGGCGCCGGTCCGCTTCACGGTGTCGCCTTCCTTGATGTCGCGGTCATCGCCGAAGATAACGACGCCCACGTTGTCGTCTTCGAGGTTCAGCGCCATGCCCCGGATACCGCCCGGGAATTCGACCATCTCACCGGCCTGGACGTTGTCGAGTCCGTAGACGCGAGCGACACCGTCACCGACGGAGATGACCTGTCCGACCTCGGCGACGTCGGCCTCGGTACCGAAATTGGCGATTTGTTCTTTCAGGATGGCGGAGATTTCCGCGGCGCGGATTTCCATCAGCCGGCTCCCTTCATTACGAGTTTCATTCTTTCAAGCTGGGTCCTGAGCGAGGAGTCGATCATCCGGCTCCC
>PAZH01000057.1 GCA_002716125.1 Rhodospirillaceae bacterium | reverse complement strand
TTGTAAGCCAGAGATGAGCAGAAAGTGGAGCGGGTGAGGGGAGTTGAACCCCCGTCTTGAGCTTGGGAAGCTCCTGCTCTACCGTTGAGCTACACCCGCTTCTCGTCAAAGTCTTAAGTAAATTCAGTTGCGAATTCAAGCGTCGGCGAATACCGCTGCCAGCGCTTTGGTGCCATCATTGATTTCTTTCTCATCGACGCCCGCGTAACCCAAGAGAAAGCCGTTTTGCTTCGGGGAAGTATCGTAGAAGGCCGATAAAGCCGGTGCTTGGATGCCCGAATCGCCGGCCCGTTTTGCAAATTCGATATCCGTGAAGCGATCATCCAGCATGCCGAGCAAATGCATGCCGGCATCTTGCGGCTCGATGGAGAGAATACCGCCTAAATGGGCCGATACAGATTTGATCAACGACTGTTGCCGTTCTTCGTAAAGGGAGCGCATGCGTCTAATATGCGCGCTTAGAAATCCTTCCGTGATAAAATCTGCGAGCGCGGCTTGCGCAATCGACGAGGGATGCGTGTCGATCAGAATTCGAATCGCTCTGAAGGCATCGACCAGGTCATCGGGCACGACCATGTAGCCGATCCGTAAACCGGGAAACATAACCTTGCTCATCGTGCCGATATAGATGACCCGTCCCTCTTCATCCAAGCCCTGCAAAGCGGCAAGCGGACGGCCGCGATATCGATATTCGCTGTCATAGTCATCTTCGAGGATAAAGGCGTCGGCAACCCGGGCCCATTCGAGCAATTCCAAGCGCCGCGGCAGGCTCATGGTAATGCCAAGCGGGTATTGGTGCGACGGCGATACACAGGCGAGGCGGGCTTCCGGCGCGATCTCCTGCCCAGCCGTTACGCTCAATCCTTCGTCATCCACCGGTACGGGGGCGAGTTTTGCGCCGGCCGCCAGTAGGGCGCCGCGCATTCCGTGGAATCCGGGCTCTTCCATCCAAACGGTGTCGCCGGGATCGATCAGCACGCGTGCGGTGAGGTCGAGCGCCTGTTGTGCGCCCGAGACAATGATGACTTGGTCCGGAGAACAGCGGACGGCGCGGGCGGCCCCTAAATAAGTTGCAATCGCATTCCGGAGCGGCGCGTAACCGATGGGATCGTTTCCAACAAGAAAGCTGCGTGGCGGGCGTCGCCAACGCCGTCCCAGAAGCCGGCCCCATTCTTCAAAGGGAAACTCCACCAATTCCGGGAGGCCCGGCGAAAAGGCCCGGGGGCGTGTGGCGCCACGGCCGCCGATGGAGGCGAGATAGGCGCCGCGCTTGGACGGGCCCCGTCGCCGGGATTTATGCGACGCCTTTCCATTCCCCGCCATACGGGCATTGAGCAATTCTTCCGGCAACGTGGAAGAAACATAGGTACCGGCGCCGGTGCGGCCGTCGATATACCCTTCGGCGACGAGTTGGTCGAACGCGGTCACGACTGTGTTGCGCGAGAGTTTAAGGTCCGCGGCGAGCGATCGGGAAGCTGGTAGTCGCTGCCCCGGCTTCAACCGCCCCGAAAGGATCGCCTCTCGGATGGCAAAATAAAGTTGCCGGTAAAGCGGCTCGTCGGATGTCGCGTCGATGGAAAGAGCAGCGAGATGCGCTGCAACGGAACGTTTCACGAATGGACCTCTTAATTGGCCTTTAAAAGATAAACTTTTAACTCAAAATGACCAATCCGTTTTGGTGAATCCGCTCGCGGCCGCCTCACACGAATGTCATTGTGATTGGCTGGTCAATAAGCTTTTATTGATTTACCAAACGCATGCATCATCAAATTGCACCGCCTTAAATAACGGACATGCATGGATCAAATGACGGACGTCGGTACGCTACATAATTCCTTGTTGGAAAAGGCAAAATTCAATGACCCCGACATCACCAAAACAGGTGAAACGCGTGCGTCGGTTCATCTGACGGGTTTGCGAACGCTTTGGTTCAACACCGGGACGCTCTGCAATTTGACATGCAGCAACTGCTACATCGAATCAAGCCCGGCCAACGATCGGTTGGTTTATTTGACGGCCGGGGAAGTCGTTGCGTTTTTAGACGAATTACAGGCCACTGAATCGGCCGCTGCCGAGATCGCCTTCACGGGCGGCGAACCGTTTATGAACCCCGATTTTCTGGGCATGATTTCCGAAAGTGCCGAACGCGGCCACCCCGTGTTGATTTTAACTAATGCCATGCGTCCGATGATGAAATGCGCGTCGGCGCTCTTGGACCTGCAGGCCCGTTTTGGGGATCAGATCACCATTCGTGTCTCCCTGGATCATTATTCGGCTTCGCTCCATAACCTTTATCGTGGCGACCGGGCATTCGAGACCGCGCTCGTCGGATTGAAATGGCTCAGCGACAACGGATTCAATGTGCATATTGCCGGTCGCACCCTTTGGAACGAGACGGAAGAAGCGCTGCGATCGGGCTTTGAGCGCTTGTGCAAGCGTGAAAACATCGCGGTGGACGCTTTCGATGCATCCCAACTGGTTCTCTTCCCGGAGATGGACGAAACGCTCGATGTGCCAGAGATCACCGAGGCATGTTGGTCGATTTTGGATGTCAATCCGGACGACATGATGTGTGCAACGTCACGCATGATCGTAAAGCGTAAAGGTGCGTCAGAGCCGACGGTCCTGCCGTGTACGCTTTTGCCGTACGATACAGCGTTTGATCTTGGTAACACTTTGAAAGATACAGATAAAACGGTCAAATTGAACCATCCGCATTGCGCCAAATTCTGTGTTCTTGGCGGGGGTTCATGCTCCGTCTCGAGTGAATGATTGAGATTGAGCGGTTGCCAAACGGCTGTACGCGTACGTCTTCGTTCGCAGACGGCCGGACGGCCCCGTTAAATTCCCTTGCTTGATCCCCAGCCGAACGCCCTAATGTTCCTGCCTATGGGACAGGATAAACCTTACAAAGGCCTAAAGGTCGTCGACGCCAGCCAAGGCTTTGCGGCCCCTTACTGCGCCGGGTTGCTCGCCCTCTATGGCGCCGACGTCATCAAAATTGAGCCGCCGGAAGGCGACTGGGCCCGCAATATCGGCCAGAACATCGCCGGACAAACGGCGCTGCATATCGTCGGGAACCGTGGCAAGCGGAGTATTTCTCTGAACTTGAAGGAACCGCGTGCCCGCGACATCGTTCATTCGCTCGCGAAAGATTGCGACGTCTTTCTAGAGAGTTTCCGGCCTGGCGTCGCGGCACGTTTGGATATCTCGTATGAGCAGATCCGCGCGTTAAGCCCTGATGTTCTGTATGTATCCGTCAGTGGCTTCGGGCAGGACGGCCCATATGCGAACCGCCCGGCGACAGACAGTATCCTGCAGGCTTTCACCGGCTTGATGACATTAAACCAACGCCCGGACGGCACGCCGCAGCGGGTCGGAATGCTCGCTGTCGATACGGCGGCGGCGCTGCACGCGTTTCAGGCGTTGCAGGCGGCCCTTTACGCGCGTCGCGCGGGGGATGGCGGCCGGTGGCTGCAATTCGATCTCATGCGCACCACTGCATCGTTCTTGGCGCAAAAAGTGGCCGAAGCACAAATGGAAGCGGGTCAGGATCGGGTTCTACACCCGCCCGCCGGCGCCTATCAGACGAGTGACGGCTGGGTGGTCTTTTCCATCGTGAAGGAAGAGCATTTCGCGCGTTTGTGCCGGGCGGCGGATAAGACGGAGTTGCTTGACGATCCTCGCTACGTCGACGCGGAGCATCGCAAACAGAACGCAGAGGAACTCCGCGCCATGTTCGTCGATCTCATGAAGACACGTACGACGGACGAGTGGGTCGAGCGCCTTCACGCGAATGAAGTCCTCAGCAATCCCATCAACACGGTTTCCGATTGGCTGTCGGACACGCATGTCAGAGCCTCGGAATCCGTTGGTCTGATCGCGCAACCCGATTCTGGGCCGGTCGAAGTGCCGATCATTCCGGGTACCGTTTTTGACCCGGAATTGTTAGCGCCGGCGATTGGCCAGCATGGCCGCGAAATCCTAAAAGGTCTCGGTTTGTCAGATGCCGAACTCGGCGAGCTTGCGGATAGCGGCGCCGTTCATATGCCAAAATCATAATGAGAAGATCCTATGACAGACGCGAATTTCGATCCTGAAAATCATAAACCTTTCGATTCCAGTTATTTTGAGGATCTCGAGATCGGGCAGAAGTTTTATATTCCGTCGCGCACAATGACGGATGCCTTGTTCTCGGCTTTTCAGCTGGCGTCCGGGGACAATCATCCTATTCACTACGATATCGAGTACTGCAAACGCCACGGCCATCGCGGGCTGGTTGCGCACGGTTTCCAAACATTGATTCAGACGGCGCCGGGTGCCGGATGGTTTCCGTTTGTCGTAAGCGATTCCCTGGTCGGCTTCCTCGAGCAATCCTCGCGGTTTTTGAAGCCGGTCTATAACGGCGACACGCTTTATTCGATGCTCGAGATCACCGCCCTCGAGGAGCAGCGTTCGACCGGTGTGGTGACCATGAAGTCGACGATTCACAACCAAGATCGCGAATTGGTGCTCGATGGCGAACAGAAGTTTTTGCTGAAGAAGCGAAACCCTGCGTCTTAACGCTCAAGGCCGGGTATTGTTGGACTGGACATTGTGAGTCCTCAGCGCCATATGAAGCAGTCAAACGGCGAAGGAATAGTCCGCTGGATACAGGAAAATACGAATCGGTTACGCGCGGCATAAAGGTCGTCGTGCGCCCATTCTATCTCGATGATCAGTCGGAGCCGGACGAAGGTCACTATGTCTGGGCGTATCACGTCGAGATTGTGAACGACGGCAACGAGCAGGTGCAGTTACGTACGCGTTACTGGCGCATAACCGA
The DNA here is from genome assembly GCA_002716125.1 of Rhodospirillaceae bacterium. Classification (GTDB taxonomy): domain Bacteria; phylum Pseudomonadota; class Alphaproteobacteria; order UBA8366; family UBA8366; genus UBA6544. Next base: position 46,824 of record PAZH01000057.1, on the reverse strand, counting down.
TGCTTTGGGGCGTGTGCAGGAAGTGCGGGGCCCCGGGGTTGTAGGCGAGCAACCGGTTTTGGACCCGGGTGACGCCTTCGAGTACACGAGCGGTACGCCGCTGCCGACGCCGTCGGGCATTATGGCAGGTGTCTACCAAATGGAATTGGCTACCGGCGAGCAGTTCGATGTCGAAATACCGGCATTCTCTCTCGACAGCCCCCATCAAGCGGTCAATTTGAATTAATCACGTTGGCGGATCGGACAAGTTGGGCCGAAAGGGCGCATTGAACTTGGACAATAACAATATGAATCGCGACGCGGTCACAGACGCTTCTGTCGTGCAGACCGAGGCGGCTCCCGTAAGCCGCGAAGCCGCTGAAGAAGCTGTCCGGACGCTTCTCTTGTGGGCGGGCGACGACCCCGACCGTGAGGGTTTGGTCGATACGCCGCGCCGTGTGGTAAAGGCGTACGAAGAGTTCTTTGCTGGCTATCACATCGATCCGGCGGCGTATTTGGAGCGCACCTTCGAAGAAACGAACGGATATGACGAAATGGTCGTCTTGCGAGATATCGAGTTCGTTTCTCACTGCGAGCATCATGTCGTGCCGATTATCGGTAAGGCACACGTTGCTTACCTGCCGAACCGGCGTGTCGTAGGGATCAGCAAGATTGCACGCGTCGTCGAAGCCTATGCGCGTCGATTGCAGATTCAAGAACGCCTGACCTCGCAGATCGCGAATGCGATCGAAAGAGCGATACAGCCGCGTGGGACTGCCGTTGTCATCGAAGCCGAGCATCAATGCATGACGACCCGCGGGGTCAAGAAGCCCGGTGTTTCAATGGTCACCAGCCGAATGTTAGGCGCCTTCCGCGACGATGCGAAAACACGATTGGAATTCGAATCGAACATTCGGCAATAACCTTTGACTAGCGATGGATTATCGCCTCCCTGGACAAACCCCATTCTTGAACGGATCATGATGGCTGCGTGATTCAGCCCGGACGTGTGAGACGTGCTTGATTTCAGGCCTATCCTTTTCATCACCGGCGTACTGATGCTGCCCTTAGCGGTTGCGATGTGCCTGCCGGCGATCGCCGATGTCGCGGCCGACAACCCGGACTGGCAGGTGTTTCTAACCGCCGCCGTTTTTACGTTGTTCGTCGGCGGTACGCTCGCCTTGTCGTCGCGCGGCAACATTCGAACGATTACACCGCGTCAAGGCTTCGTGCTGACAACCACGCTTTGGCTCGTTATTCCCGCATTCGCAGCGCTGCCTTTTGCGTTCGCCGATATGGACCTCAGCTATACGGATGCGTTTTTCGAATCGATGTCAGGCCTGACCACGACGGGGTCGACCGTTATCCGCTCGTTGGATGTGGCGCCCCCTGGGGTGCTTATTTGGCGTGCCTTGCTGCAATGGCTGGGCGGTATCGGCGTCATCGCCATGGCGATTGCGATCCTGCCGTTGCTGCGGATCGGCGGTATGCAGCTCTTCCGAATGGAATCGTCCGACAGGTCCGAAAAAGCGATGCCGCGGACAACCCAATTGGTCGCATATATCGCTTTCATCTATCTGGCGGCGAGCGTCGTTTGCGCGATTGCCTATTGGGCGGCGGGCATGCGGGGTTTCGATGCGATCGCGCATGCCATGACGACGATTGCAACAGGCGGGTTTTCGACCTACGACGCTTCGATCGCGCATTTCGAAAGTCCCGTAATCGAATATATCGGCGTGGTGTTTATGTTGGTCGGCAGCCTGCCGTTCGTCCTGTATTTGCGTGCGCTGAGAGGCAACGCGCGTCCTTTGATTCGGGATGACCAGGTCCGGCTGTTTCTTCTTATCGTCATCATCGCGATTTTCGCCGTCGCGTATTACCGATATGAGGCGGGTGTTGAAATCGGCACTGCGCTGCGCGAGGCGGCGTTCAATGTCGTCTCGATTATCACCGGTACCGGATACGCGACCGCGGACTACGGCGCATGGGGCAGCTTCGGTCTGATGATGTTTTTCTTCTTAATGTTTGTCGGCGGATGTGCGGGCTCGACGACGTGTGGCATTAAGATTTTCCGCTTTCAAGTGCTTTATGCGACCGCCGTGACGCAAGTACGGCGCTTGCTTGAGCCGCACGGTGTCTACCTCGCTTATTACAATCGGAAACCGATCCCCGAAGAAGTTTCCGCTTCGGTGATGGCCTTTTTCTTTTTGTATGTTCTCAGCTATGCGGTTATTGCGATTGCGCTTGGCTTGATCGGCGTCGATTTCTTGACGGCGGCATCCGGGGCCGCCACGGCGATCTCTAATGTCGGTCCGGGCCTCGGGCCGACGATCGGCCCATCGGGAACATTTGCGACCCTGTCCGACGGTGCGAAATGGATTCTTTCCGCCGGCATGCTGCTCGGGCGTCTTGAATTGTTTACGGTTGTGGTATTGTTGCTGCCCTCCTTCTGGAGGGATTAAGCGCCGGAATCTACTTCAGGAACGCCGTCAAATGTTGTCGGATCTGCGCTTCGAACGTCCGATCGAAGTCCTGCATCATCCGCTCTGTCAGCTCAAACCAAAAGCTCTCGCGCTGCCGTAGGGAGGCGTCCTCCGCGATCGTCCGGCTTCTTTGTGTTCGCGCAACGGCGCTTGCGGCGCGAAGACCTTTACCGCCGACCGCTTCGATCTCGACTTCGATCTTTCCAACATACCGCTCCGACTGTTCCGTTGTGAATGCGCCGCGAAGACCGCCGACGGATTTGAGCCTTTCCTCGATGACGCTGGCGTCCCGGATCGTGACTTTTGCGTGTCCGCTGCTGCCCGTGGGCTTCAATCTGTCCGAGACCCAGCGGCTCACTGCCATATGCGGTTGGATCGGCATCTCGTGTTCGACGTGCGGCGGTTTGAGCGGCGGGTCGAATAGTTGAACAACGTCGATTGTTGCGACATCCAATGATATCGACGGAAGATGTGTGAAGGTCATCTCGGGAAAATCGCGCCGCGGGATCGGCGTCTCGCAAGCGGCGATCGCCAGAATCATCGAGAATAATACGAACCGTATCAATGCTTTCATCGGACCGACCCTTTATCCGTACACTATGCGGATCATCTCTATGATCTTCAAGACGCGCGTAGAGCCTTGATTTGCGTATCGTCGAACCACTGTTCGGTGTTGCAGAATTCGCATTTGATCGAGATTTTACCATCGATCATATATTCTTCGATTTCTTCCAAAGACAGCATGTTGATGATGCCTTCGGCGCGTTCGCGCGAACATCGGCAAGAAAAGGTCAGTGGGAGTGTATCGAAGACCCGGACCCCGTCTTCGTGGAACAAACGAAACAGCAATTGGTGCGGCGATAGGGCCCGGTCCGTCAACTCTTCGCGCTGACAACTTCCCATCAAAATGGTGGCGCGGCGCCACGCCTCGTCCATTTCTTCCCGGCGCAGACTAAGCTCGTCTTCGGGCAAGCGCTGCAGCATAAGGGCACCGGCGCGCCATCCACCCTCGGTTTGCCGTTCCGCCGCGAGTGTTAAAGCCGCGTCGAATTGGTCGGACTGCTGGAAATAGTGGTGAACGCAGTCGATCAAGGTCGGTCCCTGCAATTCGACGATACCTTGATAAAGCTCGGTATGGTCGCCTTGGTCCACGGTGAACGCCAGATAGCCGGCACCAAACAATCGCGGCACGGGCGATCCTTCGATTTCTTCGATAGACGGAACATCCTTGCCGACGCTCGCGTAGGCGCGGACACCGCCATCGCTCGTAACATCCGCTGCCATCAGCCCGATGGGACCGTTTCCTTTTGCCTGTAGCGTAAAGATTCCATCAAACTTCAAGGCCGCCGAGAGGGCTACGGCCAAGATGACGAATTCCGCCATCAGCCCTTGAACTGCCTCCGGCAGGTCGTGACGGCTGATAACGTCTTCGACGACCGGTCCCATACGAATGAGACGCCCGCGAAGGCCGCTCGATTCGATCATAAATGGCTGGATGAGGTCGTCCGATGCATCCGTCACGTGAGACACCAGGTCAAAATACCCTTCTGCGCGTGCAGACGGTTCTCCGCTTCATCCCAGACAACGGATTGCGGGCCGTCCATGACGTCTGCCGTCACTTCTTCGCCGCGATGCGCTGGCAGGCAATGCATGAACAGCGAATCCGGATTCGCCTTCGACATGAGCGCCGCATCGACCTGATAAGGTCGCAGCAGGTTGTGCCGCACGCTGGCTTGATCGTCACCCATCGAAACCCACACATCGGTCGAGACGCAATCGGCGCCTGTCACGGCCTCTCCAGGGTCGTTGGTGAGATGGATATTGCCGCCATTTTCAGCAGCCCAGCGCATGACGTTCTCGTCAGGCTCCAATTGTTCAGGGCACGCGAGACGTAACTCGAAGTCCAATAATGTCGCCGCCTGAATCCAGCTTGTCGCCATATTGTTTCCATCACCGCACCAAGCAATGGTCTTGTCGGCGATGGGGCCACGGTGTTCTTCGAACGTCATGACGTCCGCCATGATCTGACATGGATGTGAATCATCCGTCAGGCCGTTGATCACGGGTACGGTCGCATTCTCCGCCATGTCGATCAGGTTCTGCGGTGCAGATGTGCGGATCATGATCGCATCGACATAGCGCGACAGCACGCGCGCCGTATCCGCGACCGTCTCACCGCGGCCGAGCTGCATATCGGTGTGATCGAGGACGATCGTCTCGCCGCCCAACTGACGCATGCCGACATCGAAGCTGACGCGCGTTCGTGTTGACGCCTTTTCGAAGATCATGGCCAAGGTTTTACCTTCGAGCGGGCGCGGATTCTCCGCCGCGCCCGTTTTGAAGGCCATGCCGAGCGCGAGCTGCTTGCGCAGCGTCGCGCCGTCGAACTGGTCGAGGTCCAGGAAGTGCTTAGGCGCCGTCATCTCCGTGCTCCCAAGCACCCGCCACTTGATCAAGAATGCCGATGGCTTCGTCGACATGCGATTTCTCGATAATCAGCGGCGGTAGAAAGCGCACCACATTATCGTCCGCCGGCACCGTCAAGAGACCGGCATCGCGCAACTTGTTCCACATATCGAGATTCGTCACTTTACAGACGAAGCCCAGCATCAGACCTTTTCCGCGGACTTCCTGGAAGACGTCCGGATACTTGGCGACGATCTCCTCGCCCTTCTGAAGCAGATAGGCGGAGACCTCCTGGACGCGATCCAGGAACCCGTCGCTGGTAACTTCCTCCAGAACAGCCAAGGCTGCGGTGGTTGATAGATAATTGCCGCCATAGGTACTGCCATGGGTGCCTGGGGTCATGCCCTGTGCGGCATTCTCCGTGGCCATGATAGCCCCGATCGGCATCCCGCCGCCCAGCCCCTTGGCAACCGCCATGGCATCCGGCTCGATCCCAGCCCATTCATGCGCCCAGAGCTTACCGGTACGGCCCATGCCGGTTTGCACTTCGTCAAAGATCAACAGCAGGCCGAATTCGTCGGCTGTGGCGCGCAAACCTTTCAAATACTCGATATCGGCGGGGCGGATGCCGCCTTCGCCTTGGATCGGTTCGACGACGATGGCGGCGGTCTCGCCGCCGGTCGCATTGCGCAGCTCGTTCAAGTTGCCGAACGGCACCTGGTCGAACCCGTCCGTCTCAGGACCGAATCCGTCGAGGTGTTTCGCATTCTTCGACGCCGACAAGGTCGCAAAAGAACGGCCATGGAAAGAGCCCGAGCATGCGATGACGCGCCATTTCTCAGGATGCCCGATCGCGCTTTGGTACTTGCGTGCAAGCTTGATGCAGCCTTCCACGGCCTCGGCGCCTGAATTGCCGAAGAAGACCAAGTCGGCGAAAGATGTCTTACACAGAAGTTCGGCCAACGCCGTCTGCTGCGGAATGTGATACAGGTTCGACGTATGCCAAAGCGTGCCGACCTGATCCTGCAAAGCTTTTACAAGTTTCGGGTGAGAGTGGCCGAGTGCGTTCACAGCGATCCCAGAGCCGAAATCGAGAAATCGTCGTCCGTCCGTCGAAATCAGATAGACGCCTTCACCTTTCTCGAATGCAATATCGGCCCGCCCGTAGGTGGGCATAACGGCTGTGTTCACGGCCTTTACTCCTACCAAATGGATTGAAACTAACTTCCGCGACGCGGAAGGCCGCGGAGTATCGGGCCTATCCATGCGGCCTGTCAATGCATCTATCGGATTAAAATCCCGGATTTCCACCGAGTCGCGCGACGTGAGAGGGGCGGGTGAAACGCCGACGGCGGCGCAAAAGCGCCGCCGCCGATCTTTGGTTCGCAGGACCGATGCCAATTGGGAGGGGCAGGGTGGGCGTACGGCTCTGCGTTCCAAATTCACCTTGGGACAACCTTTCGGCGGCCCCGATAATTGACACTATGAACGAAGCTGGGCAGGTTCGCTGTGACCGCCATCACTGGGTTAAGAATAATTAACCAAAAATCGGAAAACGCTGAGGACAGGCCGGAAGGCGAAGAAAAGCGCGAGGCGAAACGGCGTCGCGTGCCGCGCAAAGCGACCCCGAAACGCCTCGAACGGGTCGCGCTTCATTACCTTGAGCGGTATTCAAGCTCATCAGAGAATCTACGGCGCGTTCTGATGCGCCGCGTCGAGCGCTCGGCACGCGCCCATGGCACGGACCGTGAAGAAGGGGCAGCGGCCATCGATGCCATCGTCACCAAGTTTCAAGAGTACGGCTATCTCAACGATCGTGCTTATGCAGAGATGCGGGCCGGCAGTTTGTTCCGGCGCGGCTCATCCTTACGTGCCATTCGCTATCAACTGTCCTTGAAAGGGATAACGGGCGACATCGCGGATGCGGTTATTGCTGACCTGATGGAAGAGGAACCCGATCCGGATCGGCGAGCGGCGGTCGCCTACGGTAGGCGCCGCCGTATTGGGCCGTGGCGTCGCGATCGTCGAGACGAGTTTCGAGACCGCGATCTTGCGGCGTTGGGCCGGCAAGGATTTTCGTATGATATCGCCCGGTGGATCGTCGAGGCTGAAACGCCGGACGAACTGGAAGCCTTTATCGATAATTAGGGTTTGAGAACCCGTCCATTGCATCTCGGCTGTTAACGGCCTCGCCACGGCCTGGGAGTGCGATGAGGCCGCGCCTTTGTGTTGCTTTAACGGCAGGTGTCGCCGCATAAATTTGTTTGGTGGCTTCGACCATTACGACACCCGATATTGCGTGAAAGAAGCGATCGCCGACGCGTTCGACAGCGGGTGCTGAATGTAAGATCACACGGCGTTGCGTCGGCGGCAGGTATAGGGCGTGTTCCGTTTGTACGGGCGTGAACAAACAATCCCGTAACATGCGTTTGAGTTGGCCTGAGCTATAAGGATGGCCGTAGCCGATCGGGGTGCTTTCGATCCGCGCCCAAATGCCCCGCCGGTTGGGTGCGACGATCAGCATCCGGCCGTTACCGGACAAGACGCGCCAGGCTTCCCGCATCATCGCCCGAAGTTGCTCGCTGTACTCGGCCGCATGGATAATCAAAAGGCGGTCGACGGAGAGGTCGGCGAACGGGAGTTCGGTCTCATCGGCGAGCGTCACGAGGCCAGGCTCGCCGCTTGGCCATGGCATCACGCCTTGTTGGGCCGGTGCCAATGAAGTCACGCGTTCGGCCTCATCCAAAAACGGCCGCAAATAGGGCGTCGCGTAGCCTAGCCCCAAAACCGACATGCCACGGACATCCGGCCACATCCGCCGGATCCGTTCACGAATCAAACGCCGTGCGACCTGACCGAGGCGCGAGCGATAGAATTCATGCAAATCGACAACATCTGTCCACATCTATATAGCCTAGCATGATTGAACCGAAGACGCGCTAGCTTAGAGACGGGTCGAGATGGACGCCGACGATATTATCCGTACGCTCGAATTGGAACCGCACCCGGAAGGCGGCTGGTATCGCGAGACTTTCCGCGCCGAGAGTGCGGCCGGCGAACGCGGGGCTTCGACAGCTATTTACTACCTCCTGCGCGAGAACGAACGGTCCCATTGGCACCGGGTCTTGGACGCCGATGAGGTCTGGAATTGGTATGCCGGAGCGCCCTTGGCGCTCTCGCTCTGGTCGGAAAATCGGGCAGCCGAAGAAATTGCCTTAGGCTCGAATATCGGTGTTGGCGAACGGCCGCAAGCCGTCGTCCCAAAAGGTGTATGGCAATCCGCGCGTACATGTGGGGCTTGGTCGTTGGTGGGCTGCATGGTTGCGCCCGCTTTTGAATTCGCCGGATTCGAGATGGCGCCGCCGCAATGGGAACCCCCGGATGAGGCATGATACCGCACGCTATCGTCAGGCGGGCGAACTGCTCGCGGAGTACGGTCTCATTTTGCGCGGCGGTTTTTGGCCAAGCGACGAAGACGAGGTGCCGGGCGCACCCGCGACGCTCCTCCTGGTGGGAAATGCCGGCCCCGCGATGTGGGAGTCATTTTCCGCCCTGCCGATCGAAGGTGAGAATGCGCTCGATCAGTGGTCGAAATGCGCCATCGACGCCGTGGCCGACAATCTCGGCGCGACCGCGCTCTATCCCTATGGCGGGCCACCGTTTCTGCCGTTTCTCCGCTGGGCCCAGAAGGCCGAAGCCGTAAAGCCTTCGCCGATCGGTATGATGATGCATCCCGAATTCGGCCTTTGGCACGCCTATCGCGGAGCGCTTTGTTTCAACGAGCGCCTCGGACTACCGGTAGCCGACGAGCGCGATCACCCGTGCGATTCATGCGACGATAAGCCTTGCCTAGATGGGTGTCCGGTGAACGCCTTTTCCGGCGGCGCCTACGATGTGCCGGCCTGCCGGGCGCATCTTGCAACAGACGACGGCGTGGATTGCATGTCGCTCGGTTGCCGGGCGCGCCGTGCTTGCCCGGCCGGCGCGCCCTATCGCTATGCGCCGGATCAAGCGGCTTTTCACATGCAGGCTTTCCGGGGCGCCCGCCCGATGTCGGATGAATAACGGGCGCTAACGCGCTTTTGCCGAAAGGTCGATGACGCGCAGGGTTTCGTCCCACAAGTTGTATGCGGGCAAATCCGCGGGGTCGACCCAGCGGGCATCCGCCGCGTCGGTGCCAGCCACCGGTTCGCCCGATACCCATTCCGCCCAATAGTCGACCAAGGTATACTGCATGCGCACACGGCCTTCGTCGTCGCGATGGATTGTATCGACGACATCGATCAAGTCTTTGATGTCGACTTCCAGGCCGGTTTCCTCACGCACTTCGCGCACGCCCGCTTCGCGCGTTGTCTCGCCGAGTTCTTGCCGCCCGCCTGGTAGGCTCCAGGTTCCAGCCCTTGGCGGTTTGCCGCGTTGGATCAGCAGGACGTCATTGTCTTTCCAGACCACAACGCCAACCCCAACCATCGGATAATCCGGATATTCGCGCGACATATACTCCTCCCCGCAACCGGCTTTTCTTTTAGTCGTCACAAGGAGAGTTCACAACTTTGCAGGCAACCGGAGGCCACGATAGAGTCTCAACAAAACGCAACTCGGTCAGCAAAGGATACCCGCTATGGAATACCGGCAACTCGGCGACAGCGGATTGAAAGTCTCACCCATCTGCCTTGGCGCGATGATGTTCGGCAGCGCGAGCGATGATAAAACGGCGGGGCGGATCGTCGATTCGGCGCGTAAACACGGCGTCAATTTTATCGATACGGCCGATGGGTACAGCGGCGGTAATTCCGAGAAAGTCCTCGGGCGGCTTCTGAAGAAAGATCGCAAGAATTGGGTTATCGCGACGAAGATCGGCAATCGCCCGGGTCCATCGTCTTTCGATACGCGCCTCGGGAAACGTCACATGACAATCGGTATCGATGAGAGCCTCAACCGTCTGCAGACCGACTGGATCGATATTTGGTATCTGCATAAAGAAGATCTCGTGACGCCGCTCGCGGAAACGCTCGCCACGATGGGTGACATCATCGCATCGGGTAAGGTGCTCTACTGGGGGCTCTCTAACTATAGGTCCTGGCGAATGGCCGAAATTGTGCGCCTCTGCGAGCAGATGGGCGTCCCTAAACCGGTGGTCTGTCAGCCATATTACAATGCGATGAACCGGATGCCCGAAGTCGAGGTGCTGCCGGCTTGCGGATATTACGGGATGGGTGTCGTCCCGTATTCGCCTTTGGCGCGCGGCGTCCTGACCGGTAAGTACGACCCGAAGGCGAGTCCGGCGAAAGGAACGCGCGCCGGTCGCGGCGATCAGCGAATTCTTCAAACCGAGTTTCGCAAGGAATCGTTGGTTCTCGCGCAGCGGATAAAGAAGCACGCCGAGAAACGCGGCATGACGGCGGGGGCCTTCGCCACGCTTTGGGTTCTGAATAACAAATTTGTCACCAGCGTTTTGGCTGGACCGCGGACGATGGCGCATTGGAACGGCTATTTGGATGCGCTGAATTATGAGTTCACAGCGGAAGACGAGGCTCTAATCGACAAGATGGTGGCACCGGGTCACCCTTCGACTCCGGGCTATAACGATCCCCAATACGGGATTGAAGGGCGCCCGACGTTCACGGGTTAGCGGTGCGACTCGGGGAAATTGCGTATTTTGTCCGAAAAGTGTGACATTCTTTTTGACATTGCGCCGCCCCTCGGTAATGTCCGGCCAGCGCCCTCCAGCGAAGCTCAGACATGCCAAAACGCACCGACATCAAGTCGATCGTGATCATCGGAGCCGGGCCGATTGTTATCGGTCAGGCCTGCGAATTCGATTATTCTGGAACCCAAGCCTGTAAAGCTCTGAAAGAGGAAGGCTATCGGGTTATTCTGGTCAACTCGAACCCGGCAACCATCATGACGGATCCGGGCTTGGCCGACGCCACTTATGTCGAGCCGATCACGCCCGAAATCGTAGCGAAAATTTTGGAGCGCGAGCGGCCAGACGCGCTGTTGCCCACCATGGGGGGACAGACGGGTCTTAATACGGCACTCGATCTCTTCCATGACGGTGTCTTGGACCGGCTTGGTGTCGAGTTAATCGGCGCCAAGGCCGACGTGATTGCGAAAGCCGAAGATCGGCAGCTGTTCCGCGAGGCGATGGAGAGTATCGGCCTCGAGTGTCCGCGCAGCCGGCTGATCAACAATATGTCCGAAGCACAGGATGCACTCGACGAAATCGGCTTGCCGGCCATCTTGCGCCCGTCGTTTACGCTCGGCGGTACCGGTGGCGGGATCGCCTACAATCGGGAAGGCTATCTTGAGATTGCCGAAAGCGGCCTGCATGCATCGCCCACATCCGAAGTCTTGGTCGAAGAGTCGGTTCTCGGCTGGAAAGAATTCGAGATGGAGGTTGTGCGCGACAACGCCGACAACTGCATCATCATTTGCTCGATTGAGAATATCGATCCGATGGGCATTCACACGGGCGATTCGATTACCGTGGCACCGGCGCTGACGCTGACCGATAAAGAATATCAGATCATGCGGAATGCCTCGATTGACTGCCTGCGGGAGATCGGGGTCGATACCGGTGGATCGAACGTCCAATTCGCGGTCAATCCGGACGACGGTCGTTTGGTCGTCATCGAAATGAATCCGCGCGTCTCGCGGTCGTCCGCACTGGCGTCTAAGGCAACTGGATTTCCGATCGCCAAGATCGCGGCAAAATTGGCGGTGGGCTATACGCTCGACGAACTCGATAACGATATCACGAAGGTCACGCCGGCGAGTTTTGAGCCGACAATCGACTATGTTGTGACCAAAATGCCCCGGTTCACTTTCGAGAAGTTCCCGGGCGCGGAAGCGACCTTGACGACGGCGATGAAGTCCGTCGGCGAAGCGATGTCGATCGGCCGAACATTCCAGGAAAGTCTGCAAAAGGCGTTGCGCTCGATGGAGACTGATCTGACCGGTATGAACGAGGTCGAGATCGAGGGCGCTGAAATCGACGGCGTGCCGGATCAGGCCAATATCCTCGCCGCACTGCGCAAGCCTGTCCCCGACCGTATCCTGCTCGTGGCACAAGCTTTCCGCTACGGTTTGGAGGTCGAAGACATCCACGAAGCCTGCAAGATCGATCGTTGGTTCTTGCGGCAAATCGAACAGATCGTGTCGGCGGAAGAAGACGTCCGCGCCAACGGCCTGCCGGAAGCCCGTTTGGATATGCTTCGCTTGAAGAAAGCGGGCTTCTCCGATGAACGTCTAGCGGAGCTGGCCGGTACGACGGCTGGTTCGGTCGCGGACCACCGTCGCGCGCTCGACGTCCTTCCGAGTTTCAAACGGATCGATACATGTGCGGCCGAGTTCCCATCGATGACGCCATATATGTATTCAGCCTATGAAGGCGATGGTCTGGTTCCCGGCGAATCAGAGACGGAGATCACCGATCGCGAGAAGGTCGTCATACTCGGTGGTGGGCCGAACCGTATCGGACAAGGTATCGAGTTCGATTATTGTTGCGTCCATGCCGTCTTCGCACTTCGCGACGCGGGATACGAGACAATCATGGTGAACTGTAACCCCGAGACCGTCTCGACGGACTACGACACGTCGGACCGCCTCTATTTCGAACCGCTGACGGACGAAGATGTGATTGAGTTGGTGCGCGGCGAACAGGCGCGCGGCTCCGTCAAAGGGGTGATTGTGCAGTTCGGCGGCCAAACGCCGCTAAAACTCGCGCGGGGCCTCGAAACGGCCGGTATTCCCATATTGGGAACGAATCCGGATGCAATCGATCTCGCGGAAGACCGCGAGCGCTTCCAAAAACTCGTCAACGATCTTGGGTTGTCGCAACCGGCGAACGGTACGGCGACGTCGGTTGAAGAAGCGGAAGAGATTGCGGAAGGTATCGGCTACCCCGTTCTCATTCGCCCGTCTTATGTTCTGGGCGGGCGTGCGATGGAACTGGTCCACGATTTGGCCCAGCTGCGCCGCTATATGGCGACTGCTGTGCAGGTTTCGGGCGATCATCCGGTCTTGATCGACCAATATCTCGCCAATGCCATTGAACTCGACGTCGATGCGTTATGCGACGGGGACATCGTGCATGTCGCCGGTATTATGGAGCATATCGAGGAAGCCGGTATTCACTCGGGCGATAGCGCATGCTCTCTGCCGCCTTATTCATTGGGCGAGAATGTGCTGGCGGAAGTGCGCCGTCAGACCGATGCGCTGGCGAAAGCGTTGAACGTCATCGGTTTGATGAACGTTCAGTTCGCCGTGAAAGACGACGACGTATATCTGATCGAAGTCAATCCGCGGGCAAGCCGTACGGTTCCGTTCGTCGCGAAAGCGACGGGTGTGCCGGTTGCGAAAATCGCCGCCCGGGTTATGGCGGGTGAGAAACTGTCCGATTTCACGTTGTCCAACGATGCCGTTGGCGGTCATGTCGCCGTCAAAGAAGCGGTCTTCCCGTTCCGGCGCTTCCCTGGCATCGATGTGATGTTGGGGCCGGAGATGAAGTCGACCGGCGAAGTGATGGGCCTTGATGCTGATTTCGGCCGGGCTTTCGCGAAAGCGCAGCTCGGTGCTGGCGGTGTGCTGCCGACCGAAGGGACGGTGTTCGTCTCCGTGAAAGACGGCGATAAGGATGCTTTCTTAGAGCCTGTGCAGGATTTGGCTGAGATGGGCTTTGAGGTCGTTGCCACGCGGGGCACGGCGCGGTTCCTCGAAGAGAAGCGGATCGCCGTTCGAACGATCAATAAGGTCCTCGAAGGAAACCCGCATATTGTCGATTCGATGATCGACGGAAATATACAGCTCGTTTTCAATACGACGGAAGGCGCGCAGGCTATCGAAGACAGCTTCAGTCTTCGCCGGACCGCTCTTATGCGCGAGATTCCCTACTATACGACGCGGGCGGGTGCGCATGCCGCGGTTCGCGCAATTGCCGCGCTCCGGGAAGGCTCCCTTGAAGTCGCTCCATTGCAGTCGTACTTTAAAGGTTCGTTTTAAGACGAACCCGGTCGTGGCATTCGCTACGGCGGCGGTCAATCTCTTGGATACGGATGGCGACTATGGGGTCATTTCCTATCACGGCCGACGGTTTTGATCGGTTGCAGGTAGAGCTGAAGCAGCTCAAGAACGAAGAACGCCCTGAAATCATCAAGGCGATCGCAGCGGCGCGCGAGCATGGCGACCTTTCTGAGAACGCCGAGTATCACGCGGCACGGGAACGTCAAAGCTTCGTCGAAGGCCGAATTGCCGAGCTCGAGGATAAACTTACTCGTGTCGAGGTGATCGATGTGTCGAAGGTCTCTGGCGACCAGGTCAAGTTTGGCGCCAAGGTCGAGCTCGCTGACTGCGACACCGATGAAGAGGTGACCTATCAATTGGTCGGCGAATATGAAGCCGATATCAGCGCCGGTTTGCTTTCGATTTCAGCGCCACTCGCGCGGGCGCTGATCGGAAAATCCGTTGGCGATATCGCCGAGGTCGTCACACCCGGCGGCCATAAAGATTACGAAGTCATCAAGATTTCGTATAAGTGATCGGATTTCCTAAATCGTAATTTCCTGGTCGACGAAGAGCCGCCAATTCGATTTCGGCGACGAAACGTCGCCTTCCCAGATGTTCGACATCTCTCCCTTGATGTCCGTCGGTAACAGGAGACCGCGTATAAAGATCGCCGGCATCTGTTTCGAATGCCACGCGACCACGGTTTCCTCACCGGATTCCCACCAGGCATCGCCTGGCGCGAGCGTTCCCGTCGAATCCGATTCGCCCTGAACGTTGAAGGTGCCCTGATAGAGACAGCGTATGCCGGGTCCCCGATGACGATGCCGCGGGGTGATGCGTCCGGCGGCGCTGGTCACGCTGTCGAGGCGGAACAGCCAGTTCGTTCCGGGCTCGGCTTCGAGTGTGGTGATCACATGCGCAAGTTTTGGCAGGCTCAGCGTGTCGGTTCCCGAAAGTAAATGCGGTGTTTCGTTGGGTGCCGACAACTCCCAGCGCCAAATTTCAGACAGCTCCGCCTCGCCTTCTAGGGAAAGCGGATCATGGTGATAGGCAAACTGGTCTTGCGACAACGTCGCGCCGTTTGCAATCACGCTGCCATAGCGAACGTAGATCAGCCGATGGGCTGCCGGCAGCGGCGAGGAACTCTCGCCGGTGCTCAACAATTGGTCCCGATAAAACTTAAATGATATCGGCATTCGGGATTCCTCTAGAAATCGAGTAAAGGCTGGGCGTCTTCGCGCGTTATTCTTCGTCGATGGGAATTGGAATCCCAAACGCGAACTTCGACGTTCGAATGGCGAGAGCCGACTTCACGTGACTGACGTTCGGTGCCGACGTGAGCTCCGTCGTCAGAAACTTATTATATGTGTCCCAATCGGCGGCAACGACTTTCAAAATAAAGTCGGCTTCCCCGGCGAGCATGTGGCACTCCCGCACTTCCGGCCAACTCTCGACAAGTTCTTCGAATGCCCGAAGGTCATTTTCCGCCTGGCTTGTGAGACCGACTTGCGCGAACACGGTAACGCCGTAACCGAGAGTCTCGTGATTGACGTCCGCATGATACCCCCGGATATAGCCGGCGTCTTCCAAGGCGCGGACACGGCGTAGGCAGGGCGGCGCTGAAATACCGACGCGCTTCGAGAGCTCGACGTTGGTCATTCGGCCGTCGTCTTGCAGATCCCGTAATATCTTTCGGTCGATTTTATCGAGTTTTACCCGTTTCACCGATTATTCGCCTTCGCCCCTGATTGCGCGCAATAATATTACCCCATTGAAGGGAAGAGCAAGGAGGCGCATCTTGTGCGCGCAGAAAGAATTTTTTGGAAGACCGAGGCTCAATGAAAGCCGAGACAATTTGGGCGATTACGGATGGTAAGGCTGGGATGGTCAACCAAGCGCGCGGCTTGGCCCATGCGATCGCCCGCGAAGCCGGCGGTGATGTCGTTGAGAAAGTTATTGTGCCGCGCGCTCCATGGGCGATTCTACCGGCGGGCCTATGGCCCTCGGGTGTTTCCGGCATCGGGCCCGGGAGCGACGATTTTTCCGCGCCCTGGCCCAAAATTGTCGTCAGTTGCGGGCGTCATGCCATTGGTCCGGCCGTGTGGATAAAGCGACAAAACGAAGGCCAGACGGCAATCGTCCATGCCCAGCATCCACGAACCGCCGCCGCTCGTTTCGATGTCATTGTCGCGCAGTCTCATGACGCGCTGGACGGGGCCAACGTGCTGACCGTACAAGGATCAATGCATGATATTACCGGTGCTTCCTTGGCGGCGGCGCGCGAGAAATGGTCGGACACGTTTGCAAAACTGCCCCGGCCCTTGATTGCCGTGCTGATTGGCGGGAGCAACAAGACCTATCGAATGACCGCCGAAGTCACGCGTCGATTGGCGGCGGATTTGTCGCGCTTGAGAACGGCAAAGGGGTGCGGTTTGTTGGTGACCGCGTCGCGCCGAACCGGCGCGGCGAACCTGGCAATCCTTCGGAAGGAACTGTCGCTGCCGGATATTTATTTTTGGGATGGCAGTGGCGAGAATCCCTATCACGCGTTTCTCGCGGCAGCGGATGCGTTTCTTGTTTCGGCCGATTCCGTCAACATGGTCTCTGAAGCGTGTTTCACCGGCAAACCTGTCTATGTGCTGCCGTTGGAAGGTGGGGGCGGCAGTAAATTCGAACGGTTCCACAACGAGATGCGAGATGCCGGTCACACAAGAACGTTTGTTGGCGAGCTAGAGGATTGGCACCCCGATCGGCTCGATCAGACAAGTTATGCCGCGCGGGAGATTACCGCCCGACTCGGTGGCGGCGGATCGACGCAGGTTAAGTGAGCCCATTGCCAGAATCGCACCACGCGCCGTATCTTCACCGTCACTCGGAACATTGGCAAATTCCATGTCCATAATCGACACAGCTGTCTTGCGCGAAGCGCCGGTTCGCTCCGAACCGTTCGATCACGTCATTGCACCCGGCCTGGTACATGGTGAATCCCTTGCCGCTGTCCATCAGGACTTCCCGAAGATGGACCGGCCGGGAAGTGTCCCTTTAACGGCACTTGCGTATGGGCCGGCGTTTGGAGAGCTGATCGAAGGATTACGGAGCGCGGAGACCGCCGAAATTTTCTCCGAGAAGTTCGACATCGATCTGACCGGCCGCCCGACCATGGTGACTGTCCGCGGCTGGTGCCGAGCCCGCGACGGTAAGATTCACACGGATTCCAAAGATAAGATGGTGACCGTCTTGCTGTATTTGAATCCGGCCTGGGAAGACCAAGGCGGACGGCTGCGCTTGTTGCGCCAGCCCGACGACATAGACAACTTTCAGGCTGAAGTACCGCCGGATGAAGGAACACTGCTGGCGTTCAAATGCACGGAGAACGCATGGCATGGCCATAAATCCTTCGAAGGGGAACGCCGCGCAATTCAATTGAATTGGGTGACGGACGAACGTTACGTAAAGCGCGAGCAACGGCGCCATAAAGTTTCGAGCTTCTTCAAGCGCATTGGTCTTGCGTCTTAACAAAAAACGGATTGTTAATCATCTCATGTCGCTTACGATCGAAACTTTCAGCAACATTTCCGGTGGTTTTTCGTTCTTCAAGGCCGTCGGCCACCCGTTGTCCGCGCGCCGGATCGAAACGCTTCTTTCCGGTATGAACGGACCCGTCGCGATTTACGATCCGCTCGGTTTCGCCTCGCCCTTTGCTGAAATTCATAGCTGCGCCGGATTGGAGCTCGACGGTGTCTACGTCCAAGATATCGATCGAATCGGCACCGATATCATCGGGTGCAAAGCGCAACCGGTAACCGATCTGCCGAATTCCGAGGCGAGAACGGTTTTTATTGCTGCATTCGACGCCGAGCGATTGGCGGACCATATCGCACATCTGGTGCCGGAAAATGCCGAGGTCGTCACACTCGATGAAGTGCGACTCGACGACGAAATGATCAGTGCGCCGCGCCGCTATCTAGAGCCAATCAATTTCGCAACGAACTTTGCTTTTTTCCGCGACAGCGGCGGCCATCACACGCGCGTTGTCACGGCGAATTATTGGGCGGGTTACGGGGCGACGGACGTTTGGCTTTGGTGCTGCTTGTTCGGTGCCGAAGGCGAAATTCTTGCCGAATGGCGCGAAGAACTTGCTGCTGGCGTTGGATCCGTTGTCATCGACAGTCAGGACATTCGTGCGCGTTTCGGCCTTGACCCTTTCGAAGGACAACTCTTCCTCCACGCCATTAACGCTGTTGGCCATGACGTCGTGAAGTATGCGTTGGATACCTATGGGGATGCCGGAAATACGCTTTCCTGTACACATGACGCGAATGCCTGGCCCGCGGATCTCTATGCTGGGCTTCCGGCGCCGGTGGACGGGGAAACCGTGGTGTTATGGGTGCAGAATAGCCATCCTTGCCCGATACCAGCAGGGGCCGTCGGACTGAATCGTATGGGGGACGAGGGCATTGTGTGGCTGGAACGTGAAATTCCGGCGTTCGGATCCTATGCGTTGGACGTGAATGAGCTGTTGCCGGGGCTGGCCTGGCCGGCTCAAATCGAGGTTCAGGCCGGAAAGCATTTCGTCCGCCCGCGCTATGAGATTTCCAACGCTAAATCCGGCCGCTCTCGCATTTCTCATCCGAATGTCGAGCGTGTCGACTTGGTCGCCGATCCCAAAATTGCTGAACTCAGTAACTTGCTGGGAAAATCATATATCCTTCCGGCCCCCGTCCTGCCGATGGGGCGGTTTAACAGTGTCGTGTTGCCGACGCCGATGTCGACGGCGCAATCGAATATGCCCGTCAGCCTGATTGTGTACGACCCGTCCGGCCAGGAAGTGACGCGCCATCCCTTTGGTTGCCTCTCCCGTGATCACGAAGCGTGCGCAGATATCGATGCGCTGGTGAACGGCTCTTTGGGCGAGGGCTACGGGCATATGGAGCTGATCTACGATTTTGCGGATGGCGGAGACGCCGACGGTTGGTTACACGGCCTTTTCCGCTACCAAGATCGCGAAAGCGGACATGCGGCGGAAACCAGTTTTGGCGCGCATATTTTCAATACCGTCCTGACCTATCGCAACGAGCCGCAAAGCTACAACGGCCCCGCGCCCGGGTTGAGCACGCGACTGTTTTTGCGTCTTGGTCCGCAGCCAGACGACACGATGTGCCATTTGATTTACCCGGCCTCGACACCTTGGCACAAGAATTCCGAAACGCAGCTAATTCTCTATGACGGTACAGGTACGGAAGTGGCGCAGAAGACCGTTCAAATCCCCTGCGGCGGGTCGATCAATTGGCGCTATCTTGAGACATTCGACGCAGACGAACGTCGCCGTGCCGGTGCGCGGCCCTATGTCATTATCCGTGACGTCACGTGTCGCTTGTTCGGCTATCATGGCGTTATGAACGGGTCGGGCAGTTTCAGCTTCGACCATATGTTCGGTTTCTAAAATTTTCTTTGCTGAAGGATGCCGCCGGAATGACGGCGGTCTGCCGGGGCGATGGACTGGGACAAGCTACGAATCTTTCATGCAGTCGCGGACGCGGGCAGCTTTACGCGCGCCGGCGATGCCTTGAATCTGAGTCAGTCGGCGGTGAGTCGGCAGGTCTCGGCGCTCGAAGATTCGCTGCAAACGCCGCTCTTTCACCGTCATGCCCGCGGTCTATTGCTGACCGAACAGGGCGAATTGCTGTACGGCACGGTCCACGAAGTCTTCCATATGCTGGCGATGGCGGAAGCTCAGCTTTCCGAACGCCAGGAACGGCCGTCCGGGCCCCTTAAAATAACAACGACGGTCGCGCTCGGCTCGACGTGGCTGACGCCGCGGCTCAAGGAATTTATCGAACTCTATCCGGAGATCGAAGTCAGTTTGCAACTGACGGACGGCGAATTGGACCTGACGATGCGGGAAGCCGATGTGGCTTTGCGCATGAGTCCGCCGCGCCAGCCCGACCTGATCCAGCGCCAGCTCTTGCGCGTGACCACCCATGTTTATGGTTCGCGCGACTATCTCAAGGACTTCGGATACCCCCAAATACCGGAGGATTTGGACCGGCATCGCCTGATCGTCTACGGGGATGCGCACCCACTGCCGGTGGCGAATATCAATTGGTTGTTGGAGGTCGGCGCCCAGCCAGGTCTTTTGCGCCGTCCGACGTTCACCGTGAATAATCTTTACGGCATGTATTTGGCGGTGCAGCAAGGACTCGGATTGGCGAACCTGCCGGATTACATGGTTCCGGATACATCGAATCTTGTGCGGGTGCTGCCGGAGATTTCCAGTCCGCCGACGCAATGTTATTTTGTCTATCCCGAGGAAATGCGGCACTCGAAACGTATCGAGGTGTTTCGCGAGTTTCTATTGCGAAAAGTCGCAGAATCGCAATTCTAAGAACGGCTTAGCACGGCTATTGTTGCAAGTATGTTGCAAGAGCTATGCATTATTCGCATATCCGACTTGTTTAAATGTCGGTGGTGAAACGGCCGTCGAAACCCTATTTACCTTTCAGATCTTGCTGCAACGCAGCGACGGTTCACTTCCGCCTGATATCCCCCTTCAGGTGAGGGTTTGAGAAGCCCTGCGTCTCCCAGACGTGAAACCTCCCCGTTTTATACTGATACGCCGGGTCCGATGGGCCCGGCTTTTTTTGTTAAAGACCCTGCGACTCTTTCCATTCGCTGAACGGACCGATCGTCGGATCTGCGGCGCGCCGGCGATAATAGGGAATGCGCGGCACATACAGGTCGTATAAACGGCGAAGTTCAGCGACCGGTTCGTCGTAATCGTCTGCGCGGAGGTCGACCAAGGGATACCCGAGGTCTTCACAGATATAGATAGCCGCCGAACGCTGTCCGCCGTGCTGCCCGCCCGCGTCCCGTCCGGCCTCGATGGCGCGCATCAAGCGCTCCCAAAGGTCCAATTCCGGAGTCGATTCAAATAAATCAGCCATTGCATCGACGACATCGCCGCTGGTCAGGCGATTTCCCATCGAAACATAACCGTCGCCACATTTGTGGCCCTTCCAGTCGCTGTTCTTCGCGCCGGTTCGCGCGGCGGACTGTCCGGTGGCGTCGACAATACCGAGTTGTCGCGCTTCGATATGCGGGTCGACATCGACGAGCGCGTCCAAAACCTGAGACGCGTCCCGACCTTCGGCGAGGAGCTCCAACCCTTTCGTTCCGAGTCGCGGATCGGTTAGGGCCTGCGTCGCGACGGCGCCAAGACCATCCCGTACGAAGGGAACGCGTGACCCAACCGCCATCTCACCGGTCGCCGTGACAACGCCGAGTGCGCCTGTACGCGCGCACCGTCCCAATATCGTGAACGTATTAAATTCTATAAGTAAATGAGACATACGCCTACCCGTACGCGTCTTTGAACTTGCGAATGGAATCGATATGGGCGTCGACGGATTCGACGCCCGCCGCCATCGTCCGGAACGTGAGGTGAGTTGCGCCCATCGATTTCCAGGTTTCCGCGTCGGCGGCCCAGGCCTGCGGCCCGCGATCGCCGGCGAGAACGGTGGCGTCGATACCGAGCGCGTCCGCATTGCGGCCGGCTTCTTCCGCCCCCTTACGGAATTGCTCGAAAAGCGGCTCGGCTTCCGCACCGGCTGGAACCCGCGGATTGACGAGCCATCCATCCGCGATCCGTCCGGCACGCCGGATGGCCGGGTCGACAAAGGCGCCGATCCAAAGCGGGATCGGTTGCTGAATCGGCCGAGGATTAATCCCGGCGTCTTCGATTTTGTGGAATTCACCCTCAAATGTGACAGTTTCTTCCGTCCAGAGCCGTTTCATCACGTCGAATTGTTCGGAGATGCGCCGCGCCCGGTTCTTGAAGTTCTGATCCATCGCATCGAACTCGAGGTGGTTCCAGCCGATCCCGCAGCCGAGCCGCAGACGTCCGCCCGACATGAGGTCCAGCTGGGCGGCTTGTTTTGCGACCAGAACCGTCGGTCGCTGCGGCAGAATGAGAATGGCGGTAACAAAGCCGATTTTAGACGTCACCCCCGCCAAATAACTGAATAAAATCAGCGGTTCGTGAAAGGCATTGTCGATCGTGTAATACGCGCGAAAGTCATCCCCGGCCGGATCGCGTGCCTGCAGGACGTGGTCGATCGCGGTAAGGTATTCATACCCCATGTCTTCCGCGGCTTGTGCAAAATCCCGCATGACAATGGGATCGTTGCCGACCTCCGTTGTCGGGAATGAAACGCCGATCTTCATATATTTTTTCCTCTTTGTTTAGGCGTCGACGGGCGGATGCTTCTCAAACCAGCGGGTCGCTTGTTCATAAGCGTATCCCACGCGATACACGGTGGCTTCGTCGAAGGCCCGCCCCGCAAATTGGACCGAAAGGGGCATCCCTTCATCGTCGAAACCGCTTGGCAAGACCAACGCCGGATTGCCGATGACGTTGAAAGGAGTGCGGGATTGTCGCGAATAGGTGCGTTCCACCTCGGGTTCGTCGTCAATCTGACAGGCGACCTGCATACTGGACGCGGTTAAGACACAATCGTAAGTGCGCATAATATCTTCGAACGCATGCTTCATCTTCTCGCGGTGCCGCATCGCTTGCACATAGTGCGTCGCGCGAATGAAGGCGCCTGGCATAAGGCGCTCCCGCGTGAAATGTGCGTAGTCTCCAGGTCGCTCCTGCAGCCATTTCTCGTGGATTGCAAAAGCCTCCGAGAGGAGTATCACACGATTGACGGCGGCATATTCAGAAAGCGGCGACATTTCCACTTCTTCGACGGTCGCCCCCAGCTCTCGGAGCGTCTCTGCGGCGGCATCGATGGACGCTGCCATTTCCGCCTGTGCTTTCAGGTCGGTCTCGTAAAAATGCCGAACGAGACCGATTTTCATGCCTTTGACCCCTTTATCGAGGTCGGCCGTGAAGTCCGTCGCCTCCGCGCGTGCGCTGGCGGGATCGCGGGGATCGTGCCCGGAAATCGCCGTCAACATAATGGCGTTGTCTTCGACGGTACGGGTCAAAGGCCCGACATTGTCGAGACTGAACGACAGCGGCACCACACCGGCGCGGCTGACCCGGCCGTAGGTCGGCTTGATCCCGGCAAGATTGCACATCGATGCCGGATGGCGTACCGAGCCGCCGGTATCGGAGCCGAGCGCACCTGGAAGCAGACCCGCGGCGACCGCGGCGCCGGAGCCGCTTGAGGAGCCGCCCGGATGCCTATTGGTGTTCCACGGGTTGCGGGCCGGGGGCCAAGGCAAGTCGAAGGATGGCCCCCCGATGGCGAACTCGTGTGTCGCCAGCTTACCCACGAAAATACCGCCAGTGGCTTTTAGTTTGGCGGTCGTCGTCGCATCGGTGTCGGCGACGTTGTCTTCCAAGAGTTTCGAATGCGCCGTGGTCTTAAGCCCGGCGTAGTCGATTATGTCTTTGAGCCCATAGGGAATTCCATGCATGGGGCCTTTGTAATTCCCATTGGCCAGCTCCGCTTCGACCGCTTTCGCGTCGTCGCGGGCCTGGTCACCGCATATGTTCAGGAATGCATCGAGTTTTGGATTAATCGCATCAATCCGCTTGAGCAGTGCTTCGACATATTCAGATGGAGAGAGCTCCTTCTTCTCGATGAGCTTCCCGGCTTCGGCAATCGATAAGTAGTGAATATCGCTCATCGATCAGGCCTCATCGCCGGCTCGATACACGTGCGCCGGCTCGTCCCAAATCGTGAGGTCGTCGGGCATACCGCTGGTATGCTTCACTTTCATATCGAGCGCAGCTTGCAATTCGTCCCAATGCCGGCCTTCGAGCTTATTCAGCCCGACTTCCGCTGCTGCTGCCTTCAATTCGTCACTTGGTTCCGCCATGTCGCTTACTCCCGGGAAAGGTCCTTAAGCAGAACTTACGTCGAAACGCCGGCGCGGCGAGTTCAGCGGCGGGCGACCAACAAAGTGACACCTTCCGAACCGACGGTCTCGGTATGCGGTGTCTCTGCGGCCATGGTGCAGGAATCGCCCGGGCCGTAGGTCGTGTCTTCGCCGGCGCAACCGATGGTGATTTCACCCTCGAGTACCATAACCATGGCATCGAACGGATGGGTATGTTCGGCGTTATGTTTGTTCGGCGATAGGCTGTTGGGCTCGTCGATCTTGTAGCCTTCCGCCTCGGCCGCTTTTTGGAATGCGTCGGTGTTCATTTTCTCTCCCCCCTTGCTAGGTAATGGTTCTCCTTATACATGGCTTAACGGAATATGAGGGAGACTTCCAGATGTCCGATGCACCTGCTTGGCAGGGAGAGCTTTACGACCTGCTCAAGAATGAATTCGATGTTACCCAGTTCTCATATGTCCCCGATGCGGGGCACCGCGAGTTGATCAACCGTTCGATTGCCGACCCTGACGTCCATTCCGTCTCGGTCACGACGGAGGAAGAGGGCGTCGCGCTGCAGTGCGGGGCACATCTCGGCGGCGCGCGCAGCGTGCTGCTGATGCAGTCGAGCGGCGTCGGCAATTGTGTGAATTTTTTCTCTTTGGTCAGCCATGGCCGGTTTCCTTTCCTAACGTTTGTCAGCATGCGCGGCGATTACGGCGAGGGGAACGCCTGGCAGATGGCCATGGGCAAGGCGACGCAGCCGGTCCTGGAAGCGTCGGGCATCACCTGCATTCGGGTCGAAACGGAAGATGAGTTGATTCCCGCGTCCCGGGCCGCCTGTACCATGGCGTTTCAGTCCGAAGACGCGATCGCGGTGCTATTGACCCAGAAGTTCCTCGGCGCCAAAGCCTTCCCGACCGGATAGGAGACGAAAAATGTCATCGAAACCAAGCCTCCGGCTCGGGCCGGATGAAACCGTTGCCGAAGGTGTCCTCGAACGCCGCCATGCTGTCTCATCTCTGATTGGTGAGCCTGGCGACACGTTGTTCGTCTCTGGTCTTGCCGGCAGCAAAGACGATGTTTTGAGAGTGGTTGGCGCCGATAGTGCACAAGCCTTTACGCTTTCCGGTGCGATGGGGGCTGCGGTCGCCATGGGCCTCGGCTTGGCCCTCGCCCAGCCCGAACGAAAAGTCATGGTCGTTACCGGCGATGGCGAGTTGCTGATGAATGTCGGCACGCTGGCCACCGTTGGCGTTCTCAATCCGCCTAATCTTTCCATTATTTGTGTCGACAACGAGCATTACGGCGAGACTGGTTGGCAGGAGAGCCATACGGGTCGCGGTGTCGATATCGCGAAGATGGCGGAAGGCGGGCAAATCCCAAACGTCCGAACCGTCACGAAAGAAGCTGAATTGGCCGATGCGGCGCAGATGCTACGGGAAGGCAACGGCACGTCATTCGTGCTGGTGAAGGTGGCGCCGACGAAGCCGCCTTCGATTTACCGCTCGCGCGACGCGTCTTGGCATAAAGGTAAATTCCGCGAGGCATTGCTCGGCAAGAATTAAGCGTCAATTGGACCCAGACAATTTTCAGATAGTGGTCCTACCGTTTTCTCGTTAGGCTTTGTTTAATGTCGAACCCGGGTCGTGCTTTCGAACAGACGACTTACGGGGTTCGAAGTTGATCATCACCGTCGGAAGTTAGCTCCCTTGTCTCAGCTATGCGCCTTTCCATCTGCTGACAGCAGCGAAACCTTAATCGTGCCGTCCGAGTTTCAGGGGTTGGATGGGAATATTCGCCGGGACGGATATGCCTTTTTGCCGGGCGCGAAGATGTTGGCCGGCCTCCAAGCACAAGACATGGGGGCCGATTGGGAGACGTTCGCGGCGAGTTGGGACGACCTCGGACTTGACCGGTATATGGCGGATGGCGGTCGTTATCGCCAGCGCCGGTTCGCGGCGTTTCGCGCGGGTCCGGAAGGTTGCACCCGAAAGTCGCATCAGCCGCATTATCAGAGCCGTGACTACAATGTCCTCAACGGAGACGTGGAGCGTTGGTTCGAGCCAGTACTCGACCGCATTGGCGAGCATCATTTCACCCGGGACCTGATCGGAATATGCGCCTGGGTTTTCGATCAGGTCGCGCCGGTTTCTGTCCGCTCGTCACCGTGGCACGCCGAGATGCACCAGTTCCGTATCGAATCGGGCGACGCGGAAGCTGGAAGGCCGACGCCCGAGGGCATGCACCGGGACGGTGTCGACTGGGTTTGTGTCGTATTGGTGAAACGCCACAACATCAAAAGCGGCGTTACGGAGATTTACGATAACGTTAGCCAATCCCAAGATGCGTTCACGCTCACCGATCCGCTGGATACGGTGTTTCTCGACGACGAACGCGTACGTCATGGGGTAACACCGATCGAACCCTCGAAGCCGGGCACCACCGGCTACCGAGATGTTCTCGTCCTGACCTTTAGGCACGAGAACGTCTAGCGGTATCCGTCGAAGCGTTAGACTTAAGCGGCGCCGACCGCTTCCGCCAATTCCGGGAATGTATCGACGATGATGTCGTGTTGCGGGTTCGGCTCGGGATCGGGTGGTCCTTCGGGACCCCACTCATCCGGACGCCGTACGAAGGCCGTAATGTAGCCGGCAGCTTTGGCGGCATCGAGGTCGAAGTTATGGCACGCCACCATCAAACATTCGCTCGGGTCCAGTTGCAGGAACTTTGCGCAACCCGCGTAGGCCTCCGGTAGAATTTTGTATTTCCCGATGGCTTCGCAGGAGATGACCGCATCCCAGCTCAAGCCATTCTTCCGCGCCGTATCGATGATGATCCGGAAACTCAGAATCGTGAAAGACGCGCAAATGTATTTGCTGCGCAACTTCGGCAGCGTGTCCGGGAAATCCGGCCAACATTGCAGATTGTGCGCGCGGTCCCACCAGATGGTCCGGCGTTCTTCTTCGCTAAAGGCATCGAGGCCGTTCGCCGCGCAGACCTCGTCCAGCGACATGCGATGCGAATCGTCGAAGTTGTAGGTAGGCGGTTCGTTCTCGCCAAGCCGCAACATCCGGCCAAGCGACTTTCGCCGCATTTCGTTTGCGAGGCTGCCCCAGTCTTTCTCGATCCCGTGTTTGGCGCCGACATCGGCCATTGCCGTGCTGAATCCGGTATGCCAATCCAAGATCGTGCCGCCCGTATCAAAGGTCAGCGCTTTAACCTTATCCAAGCTCATGTGTGAGCCCTTTCTTTTCGTGAATGTCGATTTGCGCGGATAATTTCACGCAGACGTCTGCGCCGCAAGAAACGGTTCCGTGAGCAACGGCACGCGCCTCGTTTTACTAGTTATTGGTCTTATACATCGCGTACATGACCTCGAAGAAATCGTCTCCACGTGCTGGGAATTTCGCTAACGTGTCCGAATTTCTGAGGTCGTGGAAAACCGGGTTATTCTTTATCTCTTCGGGATTAAGACTCTGGAATCCCATCCACCATCTCGGGAACTTGCGTTCAGCGACCGCCCTGATCGCTATTCGAGTAATGTCGGTGTGCCGTCTATCCCCTTCGATCTCTGCATAAGTCGTTGTAACCGCAGATCGAGCGCCTTCAAGTATTTGGTAGAAATGCTGTCCGCCGTAAAGGAGGAGCCCCGTAATTTCCTTACGTTCGTTGCGTTCGCGGATTTCCTCCAGGAGTGCGCTGAGATCGGATTCGCTCATCGGCTCGGTTGCCCGGCTTAAATATAAGACCTGAATGAGGTCCCCTTCGGGACCGTCCGATTCATCCAATGGTCCAGCCTCCATCGACGAGCAGAGAGGCGCCGGTAATCATGGCGGCAGCGTCGGACGCAAGGAAGACGATGGCACCCATCAGATCCTCAACCTGGCCGGTTCGGCCGAGCTTGATTTTCGAGACCACCGCTTCGCGGAACGCGGGGTCCTTCAACATTTCCTTCGCAAGAGGTGTCTCGATAAAGGTCGGTGCGATGCTGTTCACGCGAATGCCGTGCGGACCGAGCTCCATCGCCAGAGACTTCGTCAGTCCCTCGATGGCCCATTTGGACGAGCAGTAAACGGTTCGAAGCGGTCCGCCGACATGTCCCATTTGCGAGGAAATATTGATGACGGAGCCTGGCATCTTGGCGGCGAGCATCTTGTCCGTTACGGCCTGCGCCACGAAGTACGCCGCCCGAAGGTTCAAATCGAGGACAGCGTCGAAATCGTCTTCCGTTGTCTCCGACATCGTTTTCGGCCGGTTCGTCCCGGCATTGTTGATGAGAATATCAAAGGGGTCGGCGGTCTCGACAACGCTCCGCACGGCCGCCGTATCCAACATATCCAGCACAATGGCGTCGGCGCTTCCGCCATCGCGGCGAATGCTTTCCGCCGCTTCCTCGATTTCACTCGAGGTTCGGGCGGTCAGCGTGACATGTGCGCCCGCTTCCGCCAATGCGGCCGCGGCGGCAAGGCCGATACCGCGCCCGCCACCGGTGATAAGGGCGCGTCTTCCGTCCAAGCGGAAGGAAGGGGTTCGTGGCAGTTCGATCGTCATGAGGTCCGTTCTCCGCGGATCGTAATGCGATGCATGACCCGCCGATAACCATGATAGTCGTTCAATGCCATGTGCTGAACGCAGCGGTTGTCCCAGAATGCCAAAGGGCCCGGCTCCCACCGCAGGCGGCAGGTGAATTCCGGCCGCGTCGCGTGTGCCCGCAGGTAGTCGAGAAGCGGCCGGCTTTCTTCCGGCGTCCAATCGACGATGTGTCGAGTGATGCGGTCATAGCAGATATAGAGAACCGGCTTGTCCGTTTCGCCGTGCGGTCGCACAAGCGGGTGTATGGCGGGCTCGGCAGGTTTCTCCGGTTCTTTCAATTTACCCTTCATGACGGAAGAGCGGCCCTTCTTTTTGTCATAGAGATTGAAGGTTCGGAGATTTGCAATCGCCGCTTTCATACCGTCCGACAGCGCGTCGTATGCGAGGTAGAGATTGCCGAAGAGCGTATCGCCGCCGGCTTCTGGGACTTCCTTCGCATACAGCATCGTCCCCATCGCGGGTGTCGGCGTGAACATCTGATCAGTATGCCATTGGCCGCCGAAGGTGTGCGTGTCCTCCGGGTTTTTCACAATTTCGATGATCTCGGGATGATCCGGCAGACCTGGCATATAGGGATGAAAATGCGGCTCGCCCCACCGTTTCGCAAAGGCCAGTTGTTGCGTCGGGGTAATGTCTTGATCGCGAAAGAAGATCATCCCGTGGCCGAGCAGAATTTTATGGATGTCCGCGAAGGTTTCGTCGTCGATGTCGCGAAGGTCCGCGCCGCGGATTTCAGCACCCATCGCACCGGATAAGGGAATGGCTTCGAGGGTCATTCTGCCGCTTCCAGATCATGAATGCCGATCGTCGCATCGCCCTTGATCGTGATGCGGTGCATAACCCGGCGGTAATCGGGGTAATCGTCGAGCGCCATGTGCAAGAGGCACCGGTTGTCCCAGATGCCGAGCGTCCCCGGCGACCAGCGGATACGGCAGGTGAACTCCGGTCGCGTCGCATGTTTGAGGAAGTGCCGGATCAACGGTTGGCTCTCGTCTTGTGTCATGCCGACGAAATGCGTCGTGGTCGGCATGCCGTTGACATAGAGGGCCGGCTTTTTCGTCTCCGGATGGATACGGACGAGCGGATGCGTCGCCGGCTCCGCAGCTGTCTCTCGATTCGGAATTTTCTCAGCCATCCGTTTCGAGCGCGGCGACTGTTTGTCGTAAAGGTTAAACGTTCGCAATCGGCTCGCCATCGCCTTCATGCCGTCCGATAGCGCGTCATAGGCACTTGTAAGGCTGGCGAACATCGTATCGCCGCCAACTGGCGGGACCTCTTTGGCATAAAGCATCGTTGCCATTGCCGGTGTCGGTGTGAAGATTTGATCCGTATGCCAATAGGCACCGAACCGGTTCCGTTCGCCGGCCTCTTTGACGATCTCGATAATCTCCGGATGGTCCGGCAAGCCGTTGAGATAGGGATGATCGTGAATCTCGCCCCAACGGCGGGCGAAGGCAATCTGATCGTCGGGCGTCAGGTCCTGATCGCGAAAACAGAGTACGGCATGATCCAGAAACGCACGGTGAACGGCATCGAACTCGCTATTGCTCAGGTTGCGAAGATCGATCCCGCTGATCTCCGCGCCGATTGTGCCGGAGAGTGGCGTAATCTTGAGGGTCATTTCTGCGAACCTCTATCGAACTTGGCCTCTATACTGCGCCGTCCGTCTTCAGGTCGGCGATCTCCTCGTCGCTCAGTCCCAGCCAGTCGCTTAGGACAGCCTCGTTATGCTCCCCGAGCAACGGCGCCGGTTCTACTTTAACGTCATTTCCTGACATGCGCACGGGCCATGCGGGCATTTTTACTTTCCCGCGTGTGGGATGGTCGATCCATTGGAAAATCCCGCGTTCCTCGAAATCGGGATTCTCGCTGAGCTCCACCGTGTCGTAGACGGCGCTGCAGGGAACGCCGGCACTGCCGATGGTCTCCATGGCTTCGGCTTTCGTACGCGACATCGTCCACGGCTCCAACATGGCGTTGATCTCGTCCTTGCGCTCAAACCTGTCGCGGGCCGTCTCATACCGCTCGTCGCCGATGAGCTCGGGCCGGCCGATGACTTCGAGCAGCCGGTGCCATTGCCGGTTGTTCGCCCGGTTGACGTAGATATAGACGTAGTCGTTCGACCCGCCTGGTTTACAGGGATAGAGGCCCATCGGCGCATTTCCGCCCGTCACGACGCCTTCGCCCGCGCGAGCCGACGGTTTCCCGGTCTTCATGGTGTCCGAGAACGCAAGCCGGGCGTATTGCAGCATTGCATCTTGCATGGCGACCGTGAGCCGTTGCCCCTCACTGGTCTCGCGCTTCTGGTAAAGCGCACCCAGAATGCTGATGGCCATCAACATACCTGTCCCCGTGTCGCCAAGCGTAGTGCCCGGTTTCAAGGGGCGTCCGTCCGGCTCGCCGGTGATCGACATAATGCCGCCGGCCGCCTGACCGATCATGTCGAACGAGAGGTAGTCGCGATAGGGGCCGTCCTCGGCGAAACCTTTGAC
This sequence comes from Rhodospirillaceae bacterium, assembly GCA_002716125.1. Lineage (GTDB taxonomy): Bacteria > Pseudomonadota > Alphaproteobacteria > UBA8366 > UBA8366 > UBA6544. Next base: position 16,031 of record PAZH01000057.1, on the reverse strand, counting down.
CTGGGCATAGATGATCGACGGATTGACGGCTTTGATCGCGTCATAGCCGAGACCGAGACGCTCGATGACGCCCGGGGCGAAGTTCTCGATCATCACATCCGCTTCGGCGGCGAGTTTCTTGACGACTTCGAGGCCTTTTTCCGACTTCAGGTCGCAGGTAACGCTTTTCTTATTCGCGTTGAAAATAAGGAAATAGAAGGCGTCGGTTTTACCGTCCTCCGATGCGGCGAGACGCCCTTGGTCACCGCCCTTGGGGTTCTCGACTTTGACCACCTCAGCGCCGAGCCAGGCTAGCGCTTCCGTACAGGAGGGGCCCGCCTCGAATTGCGTAAGATCGAGCACCTTGATACCCGCCAATGCACCTTTGCCGTTCGCCGACATACTCCGCTCCTCTTCGCCATGCGTTCCATTTATTGGCAATCAAAGTACGAAAGCTGGGTCGGAAGGCAATGGGGTCTAATTAGGTGGGTGTCGATGATTGTGAGGTGCCGAAAATGAAAGTACTGCAGACGCTGCCGCAAAATGACCTGAACGCCGTGCCGGCAGCCGCGAAAGCGGCGGAGGATTCGGGCTTTCACATGGTGTGCACGATGGAGAACCGACACGACCCGTTCCTGGCGCTCGGTGTGTCGGCCGTCGCGACCGAAAAAATCATGTTGGGGACCGCCATTGCGATCGCCTTCCCGCGTAGCCCGATGGTGGTGGCCAATGCTTGTTGGGATTTGCAGGTGGCGAGCGGTGGCCGGTTTGTGCTGGGCCTTGGACCGCAAATACGCCCACACAACGAGAAACGATTTTCTGTGCCGTGGTCGCCGCCGGTGCCGCGGTTGCGCGAATACGTCAATGCCTTGCGCGCGATCTGGCGTTGTTGGGAGACCGGGGAGAAACTCGATTTTAGAGGCGAACATTACACTTTTACACTGATGATCCCGAACTTCGTTCCCCCGTCGACCGGTCAGGCGCCGGTGCCGATCACCATCGCGGCAGTCGGCGATCATTCGCTCCGGCTTTCAGGGGAGGCGTGTGACGGCGTGCGCCTCCATCCGTTCTGTACGCGGTCGTATTTGGAAGACGTGGTGATGAAACGGATCGAGGAGGGGATGGCGAAAACCGGCCGTACGCGTGAGACGTTCGAGATTACCGGCGGTGGCTTCCTTGCCACCGGAGAGACCGATGAAGAGGTCGACAAGATCGCTGAATGGGTTCGCTACCGGATCGCATTCTACGGCTCGACGCCGAGCTATTGGCCGGTCTTCGAACATCACGGGCACGGCGACCTCGGCCGAAAGCTCAACAAAATGACCAAAGAGGGCAAGTGGGATCAAATCGCCGCCGAAATCCCGGACGACGTCCTGCACGACTTTGCAGCGATTGCGCGCTATGACCAACTGCAGACGGCGGTCGAGAAGCGCTTCGGCGGTGCGGCGGACGCGATCTATGCCAGTACGTCGCAAGATATCCGGCCCGCCATTCCGGCCGAGGTGCTTCAGGATATGGCGCGCATACCGACCGCGTTCCAAGGGTTTTCGAAGCACTGGTAGGCGTGTTGTCGCCCCCGCGACGATCCACCGCCGTGACTTCGCAATGCCGATGACCTAATTCCTTGTGTCAGCAAGCAAGGGGCGACCGGCTGGAACAAAATGGACGGTATTTACGAAAGTCCGGATCTCGACGCTTTGGCGGCGCTCGACCGCCGCGTCCAAGACGATCTCGCCGCTCTTAACTATCCGCCGAAGAGCTGGATTCCGCCAACAGAGAAACCCGATGGGGGCGAGGCACTCGATGTCGTGATCATCGGCGGTGGTATGGGCGGCCTCGCCGCGTGTTTCGCGTTATTCCGTGTCGGTATCCGAAATCTCCGCATTCTAGACCGGGGCGAAAAGCACCTCGAAGGTCCTTGGGTCACCTATGCGCGGATGGAAACGCTTCGCTCCCCAAAACAGCTTCTCGGTCCGGCGTCCGGTCTGCCGTCACTGACCTTTCGGGCCTGGTATACGGCGCTGTACGGCGAGGCGGCGTGGGAGCGGCTGGATAAGATTCCGCGCGCGATCTGGATGGACTACCTGATCTGGTATCGCCATACACTCTCGCTGCCGGTTGAAAACAGAGTCGCGGTCGACAGCGTTTCACCGGAGGGTGGGCTGTTGCGTTTGGCGCTCTCTGGCGATGGGACCGAGGATCGCAACATTTGGACCCGACGCGTCGTCCTGGCCACGGGGCGTGAGGGGTTGGGGGCACCGATCCTGCCGGACTTCATCGCGATGATGCCGCGTGCGCGCTGGGCGCATTCTTCGGAGGCCATCGACTTTGCGGCGTTGCGGGGAAAGCGGGTTGTGGTCATTGGCGCCGGTGCGTCTGCGGTGGAGAACGCCGCCGAGGCGCTTGAAGCGGGGGCTTCCGAAGTCCGACTTCTGGCGCGCCGGGATGCGATGCCGCAGATCAACAAGATGATGGGTATTGGCTCGCCGGGGTTGGTGGCCGGGTTCCCGGCGCTGTCGGATGAATGGCGATGGCGCTACCTGCACTACAACAATGTTGCCCAGACTCCGCCGCCGCGCGGCTCGACGTTGCGGGTCAGCCGCCATGCGAATGGGTACTTTCATTTCGGCGTGACGATCGATCAAGTGGAAGAGAAGGCCGACGGACTCATTTTGACGACGACCAAGGGACGGCGTCTGGAAACCGATTTCATCATTCTCGGTACGGGCTTTGATACCGATCCGCACCGCCAACCCGTGATCGAACCCTATGCCGACAACATTCTCCAATGGCGCGACCGATACACCCCGCCGCCGGGTCTCGAGGACGAAGGGTTAGCAAGCTTCCCTTACCTCAATTCCGATTTTTCGTTTAAGGAACGGAATGTCGGGCAAACCCCCTGGGTCGAGCGAATCCATTGCTTCAACTACGGCTCCAAGATGACGCTGGGCAATGTCAGCGGCGATATACCCGCGATCAGTGACGGCGCTGCCTGGCTTGCCCGCGAGATAGCGGCGCGATTCTACAGCGAGGATATTGAGCATCACTGGCAATACCTACAGGATTACGACACGCCGGAGTTGCGCGGCGACGAATGGACGCCGAGCGATCTGCCGGATTCAACTTTGGACGGGGAATCATGACCGACATTTTCAACACGGCCGCAGTTCACGCGAGCGGTCTTTCGGCAAACCATCCGCTGGCGGCGGTGCTATCGGGTCGGGACGACATTCTTGTTATGACCGAACAGGCGCATGATGCGGCACTCACACCGGACGAGCCGGGCGGCCTCTCGCATGGCGAGCGGGCCGCACTTTGCTGCCGCATGGCGCGACAGAACGCTGAGACGGCTTTGGCGGATCACTTCGCCGGTTTGATGGATGCCGCGTCGTCGGAAATCGCCAATCCCGAGTTCGACGGCGGTGCCGACCCGCGCCTTGCCGCCATATTGCGCCACACGGATTTGGTGACGAGCGATGCGAAGTCCGTCGTCGCCGGCGATATCGACGCTTTGAAAGGTGCTGGGGTTTCTGAAGACGATATCGTGCGGCTCTCCGAGTTGATCGCGTTTATCAGCTACCAAATCCGTTTGACGATTGGGTTGCGCCTGATGGGAGACGCCCTATGAGCGATGTCCTCCACGACTTCACGACGACCGTTCCGCATTGGCGCCCGCGTGTCACGCCGATCAAACTGGAAGACGCCACGCCCGACCAATTGGATGCGTTGAAAGTGACGCCGTCGAACACGAAAGTTTCGGATTACGTTTTGGTTCTAGCGCGCGACAGCGAGACCTTGCGGGAACGCACGCCGCTCTTCAACGCCATCATGTATAACCGGGGTGGTATGTCCCGTGCCGAACGTGAACTCGGGGCTGTCGGCACCTCGGTTGTCAATCGCTGTGTCTATTGTGCCGCCGTGCATGCCAGCCGTTACAATGTGTTGGCGAAAGACACTGGCGTCATGGAGCGCATCTTCACGGACGAGGACAAGGCGGAACTCGATCCCCGCCAGCAGGCGATCTTCGATTTCTCCGTCAAACTTTCGCAAACGCCGCCGGAAGTCTCGAAGGCGGATATGGAGGCGCTCAAAGCCGCAGGGCTGGATCCAGCGGAGATTCTCGACTTGGTCTTATCGTCCGCACTCTTTGGATGGGCGAACCGGCTCATGCATACGTTGGGCGATCCGGTCGAGAAGGAAGATTAGCGGGCGTTCTGCTGAAGAGCTTCAATCCGCTTCTCCAGTGGCGGATGGCTCGCGAAGAAGGCTTGCATCCGTCCCGCGTTAATCGCAAGCGCTGCCATTTCGTCCGGCAGGGCGGGTTTGCCTTGCGACGCTTGAAGACGTTTCAAGGCATTGATCATGTTTTTCCGGCCTGCGAGTTCCGCACCGCCTTCGTCCGCCCGGTATTCGCGCCAGCGGGAGAACCACATCACGATTGTCGTTGCGAGAATGCCGAAGACGAACTCGGCGATCATCGAGACGATCCAAAAGGCTGGTCCGTGGCCGCGTTGCACCTTGAAGACCAATCGGTCGACCAAGAAGCCAACGACCCGCGACAGGAAAATCACGAAGGTATTCACGACACCCTGGATAAGCGCCAAGGTAACCATATCGCCGTTGGCGGCATGGCTGACTTCGTGGGCCAAAACGGCTTCGACCTCGCCTCGTTCCATACTGCCGAGAAGACCCGTGCTTACCGCGACGAGCGCCGCGTTCTTGTTCCATCCCGTGGCGAAGGCGTTCGGCGACGGATGATCGAAAATCCCAACTTCCGGCATGGCGATGCCGGCCCGGTCGGCTTGAGATTTCACGGTCGCCATGATCCAGCGCTCCGTTTCGTTCCGGGGCTGGTCGATGATCGTGACGCCCATCGACGCTTTCGTCATGGACTTCGAGAGAAGCAGCGAGATGAAGGAGCCGGCGAAGCCGATCACGGCGGAATAGACGAGAAGCGCCGTCAGGTTGAGATCGACACCGTTCGACTGCAGCAGTCCTTCAAAGCCCAACAGGCGAAAGGTCAGGCTGATCAGGGCAATGATCGCCAAATTGGTGCCGAGGAATAGGCCGATCCGCATCATGCTCGAGTTTCTCCTATATTCGAGCGAGATATGATCTTAGCGATCTCCGGCTTCAAGACTTTCGAATCAAATTTCCGGCTGTGACGCCGATAAAGCCGGCGCACGGCTTCCCGACGCAATGACAGTGCATTGCGTGCGATAAGCAAATCAAGATATTCGGCGAGGAGACGTTACGCGGCAACGCCCAGGTCGAGTTCGCCTTGCGCGGTGGCGATACCGGCATTCAGGAGTTCGCCCACACTGTGGTCGGCCACCGCATCGCGGGCCAGCATCTCAAGTTCGACGAGCGTGTCGAACATGGCGTCGGTATCGTTCCGGTCGACGTTCTGGAGCAGTTCTACCGCGGCGTCGATGGTCTCTTGCAGGGCGATCTTGGACATTATTCTATTCCTTGTTTAGGGCCGATTGCCGGCCCTAATTCTGGTAACCGTGCATCCGTGCGTTAACGTGTTGGCGCATATTTAGGGTGTCGTGCACCTCGTTGCAAGTATTTATGCTGCACCGCAGCAAAAATGTGTCATGCTCATTCGGCATAGCTGGTCTGCGCGTTGTAAATCGGATTGTCTGCGGGGGCATCCAACATAAGTGAAGAATCCCACACGGCAGAGTTCCCCGTCCAAAGAAAGCCTCCATCTGAATGATCAGCCGCGAAGATAGCATCGAAGTTCCCTACGGCTGGGTGGTGATCTTCGCGTCTTTGGCGCTCCATAGCATTGCGTTGGGAGCGCCCAACGTCCTGTTCGTGGCCCTCAAGCCGATTGCGGCGGATCTGGGATCCCTGCGTTCCGTGCCGTCATTCGCTTACTCCCTGTTGATGATCGGCGCGGGCGTCGGCGGTGTCGTGATGGGTTTGTGGATGGACAAGCGTGGGATCGTGCAACCGGTTCTCTTTGGGTCGGTGATGATCGGTCTTGGCGCCGTCATGGCGTCGCAGTCGGAAGGCCGCTGGAGTCTTTATGTCGCGAACGGCATTCTGATCGGCCTGCTGGGTAAAGCGGCGATGATCGCGCCACTCGTCGCCAATGCGACCCGCTGGTTCGATCGCCGGCGGGGCCTGGCCGTTGCCATCATCGCATCGGGGCAGGGGTTGGCCGGTACGATATGGCCGCCGGTCTTGCAGATGATGAATGAAGCCGTCGGTTGGCGAGATACGTATTTTTACTTCGGCATCTTTATTTGGGCCTCGATGATTCCGCTCGCCTTGTTGTTACGTTATAAGTCGGCCGAGGCACCGGTCGACGCCTTGAAGAACCATGCGGACGACGGGCGCATCCTGGGTCTCGCGCCTAATCTTGTGCAAGTGATTTTGTGCGCTGCAACGGTTTGTTGTTGTGCAGCGATGGCGGTACCGATCGTCCATCTGTTTAGCCACGGAACAGACCTTGGTCTGTCCGAGGCAGGTGCGGCGAAACTCATCTCCTATTTATTCGTCGCGGCCTTCGTCAGCCGCATCGCCTTCGGCATGTTGGTGGACCGGATCGGTGCGTTCGCGACATTGGTGATCGGCTCGGCTTGCCAGCTGATCATGTTGGTCGTTTTCTCTGTCGTCGAAAGTCACATTGGGCTTTACGTGGCCGCGGTGATGTTCGGTCTTGGGTTTGCCGGAATCATGCCGTGTTACCCATCCATCATCCGTATCCTGTTCCCGGCCAATCAGCTCGGCTGGCGGGTGGCCTGTCAATATATGTTCGCCGCGCTGGGTATGGCGCTCGGCGGCTGGATGGGCGGTGCGATCTACGACCTCACCGGGAGCTACGCGCAGGCTTTCCTCGCGGGCGCTGCCTTTAATGTTGTGAATCTGATGCTTGCAGCGTTCTTGCTGCTGCGCCGAAACCGCCATATCGCGATGCCGCAGACCGCTTGAATGCCCGTTACCCTTTAGCAGTTTTCGGTGCGGCCTCGCCGCGAACGGAAACGTCCTGAATCCAAACGTAGATGCAGAGTGCGACGACCGTCACGCCGGCTAAAAAGGCGAACAGCGTCTGATAGGCGTCGACCGGTGCGATACCATCCGGCGCATCGAAGCCGCCCACGATGAACCCCGTGGCCCATTGGAGAACGAAGACACCAAGAAAGACCGCAAGATTTTGGAGCGTCAGGCCGCGGCCCACGATGTGGTCCGGGAGAACCGCCCGCGCATGGGCGTGGATCAGCATGATGTAGGCACTGCTCAAGGCAAAGAGGATGAGGAGCGACGTTGCCGTCCAAAGGTTCAGTTGCGGATAAAGCGCCAGGATGAGGAGCGTGATGGCGGAGATACAACCGCCGCCGAAAATCGTCCATTTACGGGTGTTCAGCCATCGTTCGACGGCGCTGAATGTCATCACACCCACCAGCATGGCGATGTTCAAGGCGAGCAAGACGTTGCCCCGTGTCACGCCGTCCAAGGAATGCACATCGTTGAGATACGGTCCGGCCCAAAGGCCTGCAACGGAGAGAACAGTGCCGTAGTTGACGAATTGGATGGCGCAGATCAGCCAGAGCTGGCGGTTGCCGAAGACGGTACACATTCCCAGCAATACCTGGCCAAGCGTTTCGTGCGCCTCGTCAGCCGACTCGGTGCTTGAGGAGGGGCGGTCGCGTACGACAGCGTACAACAGCATTGCGAGTAGGGCGGTAAGGCCTGCCATCATCCAAAACGCGCTGCGCCAACCGGATCCGGCGGCAATCCAGGCAAGCGGCGTCGTGGCCAGTAAAAACCCGGCGCCGCCCAACGTATAGAGCAGCGAGATCAAAGGGGCGAACCGTGCCGGCTCGAACCATCGCGAGATTGCGACCAGCGAGCCCATGAGTCCGGCAGCGCAGCCGAGGCCCATCAGTCCGCGGCCGATGGTCAGCCAGACGACGTCTTCCGCCAGTGCGAAGACGATCGAGCCGAAGACGGCAATCAGAAATAAGCCCGACATGGTGCGGCGCAGACCATATCGGTCGAGAAGGACACCGACCGGCAATTGTGCTGCCGCAAAAACGAGAAAGAAGATGCCGGTGACGAAGCCCATGGCCTCCGGTGTAATCGAGAGCTCGCGCATGAGCTCGGGTGCGATGACCGCATTGGAGACGCGATAGAACTGGCTTGCGAGGAACCCGGCGCAGAGGACGGCATAGATACCGTAGGCTTGACGCGCGATAGGCGTTGCGGACGTCATGCGCCAATCTCGATAGCGACCTCACCGAACGGGCCAAAATCGGCCCGATACGATTGCCCGGCTTTTGGCCGTAACATGCCGGTCATGGTGCCGGTGCTGATCATCTGTCCCGTCTTTAGTCCGACCCCCGTGCGCGACAATTCGTTCGCCAGCCATGTGAGCGGGATCATCGGATGATCTAGCGCTTCTGCGGCTGAGCCCATGCGGCGGCGCTCACCGTCGCAGTAGAGGGAAATGTCCTGTCCGGCGATGTCGCGAGTCTGCCAATCTTCGATGGCCGGACCGTAAATCAGCGTCGCGCTGCCGGCGCCATCGGCCAAGATGGCAGGTAAGGGGGGGAACTGCTCGTCGTGTATAAAACGGCATTCCGCGAGTTCTATGCCTGGATGAAGAGAAGCAACGGCGTCCGTGACCTCTTCGACGGTGTGCGGTGCCTCTCGAGGCGGTAAATCCGCGCCGAGCCAGGCTTGATACTCGACCTCCGGAATAGGGCTGCAGAGGTTCGAGAATGCAAACGTCGCGGGCGACGGCAGAATATGTTGCTCGAACACCCGACCGTAGATTAGCGCGTCGGTTCGCAAGGCTCGTTGCATCTCGGGCTTTATGGCGGCGATCTTCCAACCGCCGACACGCCATTCCAAATTCTCCGCGACCATTCCGGCAATGCGATAGGCGGTCTCGTTGTCGGGCGGTGTCAGACGCGGTTCGAGGCCGCTTTGTTGGCGGCCGCCGCGGCGGAGAGCCGCCAGCAATTCGGCCAGTTCGGCCTCATCCCGCTTTTCCATATCCCGGGTCGATGGTCGTCAGCGGTTTGACGCGCTTGGCTGAAAATCGTCCGCCAAATCGTCGCGGCCTGTCTCGACCAATTCACTTTCTGGCTCACCGGCCACACGCACATGCCGCATGATCCGGATTTCGGAATGATCGTAGGGGCAGGCCCGATGTAGGATACAGCGGTTATCCCACATCATGATGTCGCCGGGTTGCCATTGATGCGTGTAAACGCGCGGTGGACGCACTGCGAAGTCCAACAAGTCGTCCAATAGCGCTTGCGCTTCGTCCCGCGGCATGCCGGGAATTTCATAAGCGTGTCGGCCGATGAAGAGGGATTTTCGGCCGGTCACCGGGTGCGTCTTGATCAGCGGACGTAATGGTGCGCCTTTGTTGTGGTAGCCATAGCCCTCACCTGTTTTGAATTTGAAACCGTTCTTAGCCTGGGATTGGTAGAGCGAATGATAGGCCGATAAGCCTTCGATCTTGCCGCGAGTTTCCGCGTCCAGCTTGTCGTAGGCGTCGCGCATGTCGGAGAGCGCCGTCTCGCCGCCCTTCGACGGTACCTGAATGGCGGATAAAATCGACGCCTTTGCCGCCAGCGGCATATAAGAGCTGTCCGTATGCCAGCCTTCGTTGCCACGCAGCGTCTTAAAGCGGAACTCATCCTTGGTATAGAGCGATCCGTCTTCCTTCAAATTGGTGATCGGCACCGCCTTCTTTGTCGGGTCGGGGCGCAAGAGCTCGATATCGCCGAACCGTTCGCCAAAAGCGATTTGCTCTTCCTCGCTCGGATGCTGGTCCGGAAAGACGAGCGCGGCGTACTCGTGGAAGGCATCTTCGACGGCCCGCCATTCGGCAGCGTCCATATCCGCGACTTTGATATTGGTGACGACAGCCCCGAAGCTGGCGTCGAGCGGTGTGATCGTGGGCATGACAATTCTCCTTGTCGAATCACCTTGGGCAAAGCGAAGCGCCGGCAAGTCTAGCGCAATCAGGCGCTTAAGGTGAGGCCCTTGTACCCGTTGGCCGCGACTTCGTCGCACATCTCGTTGTATTTCGGCGCGCCGGCGGCGTAGAGCAGGAATTTTCGCGTATCCCGGCCCTTCAGGTTCGGATTGATTCCCATGAACCAGGAATCGACCTTGGTAAAGAGCATACGCTCCGACGTTTCATGAACATGTTCGGTCCATTCGTCTTCCGCTTCCTTCGTGGCGGCGACACTCGTCAGGCCTTCCGCCTGCATATGCCGGAAGAGATCGGTGACCCACTCGACATTTTGCTCGATACAGCGCGGGATGTTGCAGAAGGTGGCCGCATTGTGTGGGCCGACCAAGGTGAACATGTTCGGGAAACCTTCGACCTGCATACCAAGGAAGGTCCGCGGTCCGTCGACCCATTTGTCTTTCAGGCTAATGCCGCCAACGCCCCGGAAGTCGATCCGATTGAAGGCGCCGAGGACAGCATCGAAGCCGGTCGCATAGACGATATAGTCGAATTCGTACTCCTTATCCGACGTCTTAATACCCGTTGCGGTCACCCGTTCGATCGGCGTTTCCCGCACATCGACAAGCTCGACATTCTCCTGGTTGTAGACCTCGTAGTACCCGCTTTCGAGAGGCAGGCGCCTCGTGCCGAACCCATGGTCGAAGGGAATCAATTTCTCGGCGACCGCCGGGTCTTTCACCCGCTCACGAATCTTCTTCTTGATGAATTCGCTGATCGTCACGTTCGCGTCTTCGTCGACCATGATGTCGCGGTAATTGCCCATCCAGATACTGAAACCGCGCTCGCCATAGAGTTTCTCGTAAAAGGCTTCGCGTTCTTCCGGCGGCACCTCAACCGCCTTCTCGCGCACCGGATTGTGCACGAAGGCGCCGTGGGAGGTTTTGCATTTAGCGAAGATTTCGTCGTAGCTGGCTTTGATCTCCGCTTGCTCCTCGGGCGTGATTTCGCCGTTGTGGAGCGGCGCGCAGTAATTTGGCGTGCGTTGGAACACCGTCATATGGCCGACCGTCTTCGCGATTTCGGCGATGGCTTGGACACCGGTGGCGCCCGTCCCGATGATTCCGATGCGTTTGCCGCGGAAGTCGACCGGATCATGCGGCCATTGGCCCGTATGGAAACTCTCGCCTTGGAAGTCGTCGACGCCTTCGATGGTCGGCATGACCGGGACGGAAAGCACGCCGACAGCGGTGATAAGATAGCGGCTCGTCGCCTGGTCTCCATTTTCCAGCGTCACTGTCCATCGTCCCGCCGCCTCGTCGTAGTGACAGGCCGATACGCGGCTCTCGAATTGGACGTCGCGCCGAAGGTCGAACTTGTCGGCGACGTATTGCACGTATTTCAAATTTTCGGGCTGGCCGGAGAAGTGTTCTTTCCATTCCCATTCTTCGAGCAGTTCTTTCGAGAAGGAATAGCCGTAAGAGTAGCTTTCGGAGTCGAACCGGCATCCGGGATATCGATTCCAATACCAGGTCCCGCCGACATCCGAGCCCGCTTCGAAGACGCGGACCGTCATGCCCAGTTCCCGCAGCCGATACAGCTGATAGAGTCCGGCGATCCCGGCGCCGATAATGATGGCGTCGAAGTTATCAGATTGCGTTTCGGTCATCGAACTCACTTGCGAAGGCTTCTCTCTCATTCAAAATATAGTCGTTCTGAAGAAACCGGAAACGGTCAATTAGGCATAAAGGCGCCGATATGATGAATGAGACTTCCGGGCCTTTGTCTGAATTGGCGGCGAAGACCCAGGAAATCTACGAACGGAATGCGGCCCGCTTCGATGCGGAACGGCCGAAATCGCTCCATGAACGCGGCTGGATCGAGCGGTTCCTGGAGGCGCAAACGCCGGGTGGCCGACTGCTCGACCTTGGATGTGGGACGGGCGATCCCATCGCCAGCTTTATCGCCGGACGCGGCTTTCGGGTTACTGGCATCGACGCCGCCCCGGCAATGTTGGCCATTGCGCGACGGAAAGCGCCGGCCGGTGACTGGCGGCTCGCCGACATGCGGACGCTCGATTTGCCGGAGCGCTTCGGCGGCATCATCGGGTGGGACAGTTTCTTTCATTTGACGCAAGACGAGCAAAGGGCGGTCCTGCCGCGTTTGGTGCGGCACCTGACGGAACCCGGCGTGCTGTTGCTCACGGTCGGGCCGGATAGGGGTGAAGTCGACGGGCGTGTCGGCGATGACCGCGTTTATCACGCGAGCCTTTCGCCCGATGAATATCGATCCATTCTCGAGTCCGTTGGGCTGCGAATCGTCGACTTCGTCGCGGAAGACCCGACCTGCGATTTCCATACCGTGTTGTTGGCCCGCTTCGCGTCTTGATCCGCCGGCTATTCCGCCGCGATCTGCGGGTGTTCCGCCTTGATGCTGGCGAAGGCGGACCGCACGACGTCCGCGCCGCCGGTCTCGGATGCGTTCATGGCATCGAAGATGCGGGCTTTCACGAAGAACCGCCAGTGGTTCGGCAAGGATGCCATGATTTCCGTCATGGCGTCGTAAGCCTCGGGCGTCCAGTGCCGTTCGTACTCTTCGCGCTCCGGCCCGAAATCGAAATGGGCGTCCGCACTGCTCCCACTGCGCATCGCATCGCGCCGCGCCGTCGTCGCGGCTTCGTCGACCGATCCATCGACAATGACCACGCCGTAGTCGGCGCGCGCCCCGTCGTGCGAGAGCGCCCCGCGCTCGACATCGCGCAGCACCCGGGAAGGGTCCCGGTCGAGCGGATTGCCGCGCCCGCCGCCGCCGGGGCCGTAGAAGCGGATCACGTCGCCCGGCTCCGCGGTCAGCGTGTCCTGGTTGCCGAGCACTTCTTCCTTCGGCGTGTCCGGATTGCGGATGAAGTTCGACGGCCGGCCCGCCTTGCCGCCTAAAATACCCCAGGGCCGGAAGCGGGTCCGGTCGCGGTTGCGTGCCGTGATCCGCGTGCCGGGGGAGAACACCTTGAACTCGAGCCATGTGCCGAGCCCGCCCCGGTTCTCGCCCGCACCACCCGAGTCCGGCGCCAAGCCGTAGCGCACGATTTCGATCGGCACCTCCGCCTCGATCATCTCGACCGGCGTATTTTTCAGGTAGGAGGCATCGGCCCCCGAGCCGTCTGGCCCGTCCGCGTGCGGCATGCCGCCGGCGCCGCCCACCACCGGATCGATGGCGGCGATCACCCGTTTTCCGGTCTTGTTCTCGGTCGTCATCACGTTGACGATGGAGCTGGAGCCCGCCGGGGCCGCTGGCATCCGGTCCGGCATGGCAAGACCGAAGGCGCCGAAGATCAGGCTGCGTAACCGCCCGCAGGTCAGGCTCCGCATGCCGACGGCGGCCGGGTATTCCGGGTTCACGACCGTGCCTTTCGGAAGGATGCATTTGAAGGGACGCGTCAGACCGATATTGAGCAGGATGTTCGGATTGAGCGTGTAGAGGATGTAGTAGACCCCGACCAGCATCAGCGTGTGATGCGGCGAGCCACCTGTCGGCACGTTGATCGAGGAGGTAAGCTGCGGGTCGGAGCCGGTAAAGTCGAGTTCCGCTTCGTCACCCTCGATCCGGAGTGAGAGCGCCAAGCGGCAAGGATTGCGCTCGGTGTCGGAATCTTCGTCGGTGTAGTCCGAGAAGAAATATTCGCCGTCCGGAATCGAACGGAGAATCTCCCGCGCCTGATGCTCGGCGTAGTCCATCAAATCCTCGGTGCCGCGGCGGAAGACGTCGACGCCGAATTTCTCGACCATCTCCTTCACCTTGCGTTCGCCGGTGTTCATGGCACCGACGAAAGCCTTCAAGTCGCCCCAGTTCTGCTCCGGCTGGCGCACGTTGGTCATCATGACCTGGAGCAGCTCTTCGTTGAGCTCGCCCCGTTTATAGAGTTTGCAGGGGGTGAAGCGGATGCCCTCTTGGTGGATTTCCACCAGCGTCCGCGACAGGCTGGCCGGCACGGCGCCGCCGATATCCGTATTGTGGATATGGCCGCAGGAAAAGGCCACGAGCTCGCCCTCGTGGAAAATCGGTTTCCACATGTGGAGGTCCGGCGAGTGGGTCGCGACTTATCCGCTGTAGGGGTCGTTGGTGAAGGCGATGTCGCCTTCCTCATAGCCGCCCGGCACCATGTCGAGGGCCGGGCCGTAGTCCAACCCCGGGAACCAAGTGGCCCCGAGATCGAGCGGGATCGCGAATGTCTTCCCCTCGGGCGTGAGCAGGTCGATGGTGAAATCCTCGGTCTCTTTCACGAAGGTCGAATGCGCCGTCCGGTACAGGGTGTACGCCATGCTCTCCGTCGCCGCCCGGCAGTGGTTGGCGAGGATTTCCAAAGTTACCTTGTCGACCGGCGCGGTGTTCGGGCGGTTCATCTCACGGCCTCTTTCATTACATTCAAAAACCTCATCCTGAGCCTGTCGAAGGATGTGTCCGTATTTGGGTTTGCGTTCTTCCCGGCACGCTCATCCTTCGACCGGCTCAGGATGAGGTCCTTTTCAATTTCGGAACGGATCAACATCCGTCCTCCCCGGCCCAGGTGAGTACGATATTGCCGCCCGCATCGACCACGCCGTCGAAACCGTCGGGGATACAGCTGGTGGTGTCCGACTGCGCGATGACGGCAGGGCCGCTCAAAGTCTGTCCCGCGAGCAGTTTGTCCCGCTCGAAAAGCGGTGCCGTCCGGCGCGCCCCGCCGAACCAGACCTCGATCTCGCGCTCCGGTGTCGCTGGGCCGCTGCCGGTGTCGAGCTCTTTCAGCGCCGGCTTCTCGATCTCGCCCGCCACCACGAGGCGCAGGTTCATGATCTGCACTTCGGCCTCGGGGTCGTTGAAGGCGTAGACGTCCTCGTGCCGGCGGTGAAAGGCGTCGAGGATGCGGGCCTCGTCGCCGCTCTCGAGCCAGGCGGCGTCCAGCGGCACCTCGATCTCGAAGCTCTGCCCCGAGTATCGCATGTCGGCCGAGGGGAGGAGCATGTGCTCGCCCTCGTGATGCTGTTCCTCGCGCAGCCAGTCGAGCGCTTGCGCCTTCAGCCCCGCATAGGTCTCCGGCAGGTCCGGCATGGCCTCTTCGACCGTGGTGAAGAGGCTGCGCACGAAGTCGTTGCGGATATCCGCGACGAGCCCGCCCAAGGCGCTGGTCACGCCCGGTGCGGGTGGGATCACCACCCGGCCCATCTTCAGTTCGCGCGCGAGGAAACAACCGAGCATCGGCCCCGCGCCCCCAAAGGTGGCGAGCGCGAAGTCCCGGATGTCGATGCCGTAGCGCGCGGTCAGTTTATTGATCTCCATATACATGCCGGCGATCGCCACTTGGATGATCGCCTCGGCCGTCTCCTCAAGAGAGAGGCCGAGCGGGTCCGCCACTGTTGCCATGGCGGCGCGGGCTTTTTCCATGTCGAGGGCGACGGAGTTATAGGCGAGGTCGTGATGCCCCAAGAAGCCCGAGACCGCGAAGGCGTCGGTGATCGTCGGCCGTTCGCCGCCTCGCCCGTAGCAAGCCGGCCCCGGGTCGGAGCCCGCACTTTCCGGCCCGACCTTCAGGACGCCGAATTCGTCGACCCGGGCGATGGAGCCGCCGCCCTCGCCGATCGAGGTGACGGAGACCGACGGGATGTAGAGCGGGAATTCGCCGATCTTCTCCCCCATGCCGTATTGCGGTGCGCCGTCGATCACCACCGCGACGTCGGCGCTGGTCCCGCCGATATCGAGCGTGACCGCATTCTCGACCCCGCAGGCCCGTGCCACGAAGGCGCCGCCGATAACCCCCGACGCGGTGCCCGACAGCACCATGTTCACGCAGGAGGTCTTTCCGAGCGCCGCCGACATGACGCCGCCGTTCGACTTGGTGATGAGCGGTTCCGCCGGCACACCGCTCCTCCGGAGGGCGTCTTCCAATTTATCGAGATAATCGGAAACCCGCGGATGGACGTAGCCGTTGATGATCGCCGTGGTGGTACGCTCGTACTCGCGGATCACCGGCCAGATCTCGGCCGAGGTGAAGACGAACAGCTCGGGGGCCGCCCGGCGGATGATCGCCGCCGCCGCTTCTTCGTGCACCGCGCTGCGGAAGCCGTGGAGGAGG
>PAZH01000056.1 GCA_002716125.1 Rhodospirillaceae bacterium | reverse complement strand
TTTCAGCGATGAAGAAGATGTGATCCGCGCTCGTCACTTTCTGTACCTCATAAGAAGCATTCGCTGCCGACGATGCTAGGTCGTTCATTTAACTCTGCACTGCCAAATACCAGTCAATAATGCATCATTCTTCTGAATAGTTAACGCAACTAACGTACCAATCTTCGATCAAATCAAATTTTCCTTTAAATTTTAAAATTTACTAATGTGTGTCTGATATCAAATATTCGACCTACCAAGGGGTTTGCGCTAAAAATCAACGAAACGGTATCGACGCATTCGGTTAATTGGGCCTCGAAAATTTCTATTCCGGCTTCAGACACTCGGGGAAAAGATGAAAGAACGTGACGCACCATTTGGCGGAAGTCTCTCAGCATACCACGCAGACTACCGAAAATCGCCTAGAGAAAGGGATAAAGTTGGCCTCTCAATTTTGGAGAGAATCCGAAAAAATACCGAAGGAAACCTGAAAATTGTCGACGTTGGAGCTGGCTGGGGTAGTTTCGCATATCTAATCGATAAAAATATCGATAACTGCGCTGTTTCCATGATCGAAATTGACGAAGAATGCGTTAAATTTGCGGATATAGACCCCGAGTTATCTCAAATAGACGCAATCTTAGCGAATATCGTAGACACTCCCTTAGCTCGGAAATGGGATGTCGCAAGTACCGTTGCGGTCACATGCATGTTCCCACAGCACGAATTCGAATCGCTAATGACGGCCGTTAGCCAGCTGATAAAGCCTGGTGGATATTATGTCGGATGGGAGATGTTCCATCACATCGATCAAGAATTGGAAATCAAAGAAACCCATCAAGGAGATTCTTGCCTGCTTTGCATCCGTTCGATTGAATATGTTGCGAATTTCTTCAAATCAATCGGCTTGAACAATATAGAGTTCATTCCATTTGAGATGCCTTTCGATATGGCCCCGGTCACAGGCTCAATAGCTTGGGCCGGAAAATCTACGGATATTCGGGCGGCGCACCTAAAATCACATACCGTCAACACCGACGATGGTCGCTATAGTTTTCGTGGATCAATGTACCAACCTTGGTGTCATGTAATCGCCCGAAAAGATTGATCACAAAGGACTATGACGCCTGAGCAACCTCCAAAACTGACTGAATCGGAACTCTGTCCGCCGGCACTTCTCGCCGAGCAGCAGCGTGCATTTGAAAAGGATATCGAACGTTTACTTTTAACGCGCAGAGATGAGTTTGTAAGTGTGCCATGTCCGGCCTGTGCCGGGACCCATGGGACATTTATTTTTAGAAAGTATGAGTTGGAGTTCCGCCGTTGCGACAACTGCGGAACTCTGTTCATGTCTCCTCGGCCCTCACAAACCGTCTTGGCGGATTATTACAAAAATGCGGAAAGCTACGCATTTTGGGCCGAAAAAATATTCCCTGCCTCCGAAGCATCGAGGCGTAAGAAAATACACGAGCCGTGGTATGCCAAAATCCGCGAATATTGCGCCCGCTATCAGGTCCCGCTCGGTACACTTGTGGAGGTCGGCGCCGGCTTTGGAACATTCTGCGGCGTCGCAAAGGACGCAAATGAATTTAGCAGACTTTTAGCTGTTGAACCGACCCCCGGACTTGCGGAGTACTGTCGCAGTCGCGGCCTTGATGTGATTGAAGAGCCTATCGAAGCGCTCTCGAATATCGCTATAGATGCGAATGTCATTGTTAGCTTTGAAGTTATTGAACATATTTTTGACCCGAAAGCGTTCGTTACAACATTGCGACGAATCTTAAAACCCGGCGGACTACTGGTACTCTCCTGCCCAAATGGCGAAGGTTTCGATATCGCGATGCTCGGGGCGGCATCGCTTGCAGTCGATGCAGAACACATCAATCTCTTTAATCCAAACTCACTGGCGCATCTGCTAAAAGAAAGTGGCTTTGAGGTTTTAGAGAGTACCACTCCCGGCCGACTAGATGCCGAATTCGTACGCGATGCCGCGTTGAACGGAACAATAGATCTGACCAACGATCCCTTTTTACAGCGTGTTCTAGTTGACGATTGGGAGACGCTGGGCTGGCCGTTCCAAATATTCCTCTCAGAAAATACGCTGTCTTCCCATATGTGGACTGTTGCACGACGCCCAATGGATGCCTAGGCGATGTCATCCCCAAAGGAAAAATCCGATCGCAGCGACGTAAGGTCTTGCTACACAAATTGGAGCAGGACGTATTTCGAGACGTATTTAGGCGCGACGGCCCTTTATCCACCGGTGCACGTTTCCTTGATTGACGGGCTACTAAGAGAAATCAATGCCGAGAATATCCTGGATGCGGGATGCGGCCCGGCTTCGATGATCAGACTGTTGCATAATTCAGAGCGTTCTTTTTTCGGTTTCGACCTCACGCCAGCTATGATTGAGGAAGCGAGAAATGTCGGGGACAGCCTCGGCATTCCGCAGGAGCGGTTTTGGGTCGGCGATACGTGCCACCTCCCGGCGTATACGCCGCCGTCTGATGACAAACCCGTGGGCGGATACGATGCGGCGATCTGTAGTGGCGTTCTCCCTCATCTGACGGACGACGAAGTCGGCGTCGTCCTCGAAAATCTTCGAAACTCGGTAAAACCAGGCGGTCGCGTTATCGTTGAGGCACGCAATCAACTTTTCTCTTTGTTCACTTTCAATCGTTACTCTTACCAATTCTTCCTAGAAGATCTCATTGGTACCAACTCAATACATAAGCCTAAGGTGGCATCGGATACCGTCGAAGACGACGTTATCGAAGAAATTAAAGGCCTTTTCCGAACAGATTTGCCGCCCGTCCGTGAAGGGGATGAAGAGAGTCCGGGTTATGATGAAATCACATCAAATGCCCACAACCCACTAATTTTAAAACCTTTATTTGAACAGCAAGGGTTTGAAAATGTCTCCATCGACTTCTACCATTTTCATCCATTTCCCCCGATGTTCGAAGAACGTTTCCCCGAGCTCTTCCGAGAACTCAGTATTGAGATGGAAGACCCAAAGGATTGGCGCGGCTATTTCATGGCTTCCGCATTCTTGCTGTCGGGCGATCGCAAATGATGCGAAATGATGCCTTCGAGAAATATAACACTTGGGGACATTCGACGGCTCTGAGGCTTCTCTATCGACAAAGGTGCCGGCGAGAAGAACCGGAGATGACCTGCGCTGCACAAGCTGCAGACATAATCGCCGATCTAGCTCGACCAGGTTATTCTCTTCTCGATGTGGGCTGTGGAAGCGGATATTTCTATCATTCGCTCCAGGACCGGAATATTCCCGTTTCCTATTGCGGTATTGATGCGACTCCGTCGCTCATCGAAATCGGTCAGCAAGAAATGCCAAAATACGGCCTTCCGGCCGAAAATCTCAAAGTTATGAAGCTGCAAGATCTGAACGGTTCTGCGGATCTCGTCCTCTCGATGAACTTCCTAACGTATTTGGACAATTTTCACGCACCGCTCGAACGGCTGTTAGATATCGCGAAGGTTGGCGTCATTTTACGCGAATCAATTTCCGACAAGGCCTGTTTCGCTTATGTCGTTGACGACCATCTCGACCCCGGCCTCACGCTGTCGGTACACATCAACACGTATCGGCAAACCGATATCACTGATTTAATGACTTCACGTGGCTTCGAAGTTCGGGAATTTATGGACCGACGCACAAAAGGCCAACCGGAAGTCTTTCTCGAGCAACCGCATTATTGGAAATTTCTGATCGCAACCCGCGCTCAAAGCGCTTCTCGGGAGCTCTAATGTCGAGATTCGCCGGCAGGACGACTTGCCTCGGAAAAGACCACGCTATTCGCTCCGTTAATCGAATGTTGGCGCAGCTACCGGGCCA
This sequence comes from Rhodospirillaceae bacterium, assembly GCA_002716125.1. Taxonomy (GTDB): domain Bacteria; phylum Pseudomonadota; class Alphaproteobacteria; order UBA8366; family UBA8366; genus UBA6544. The sequence goes on along the minus strand of PAZH01000056.1, from coordinate 12,699 downwards.
AATAAATGATATCGCCGCCAAGGATACTGTCGGGTTTGGAACATCGAATGCCCAAACATCACCAGTATCCGGCATATATGCTGACGACGATGTTATGTGCACCATCGATGGTTCGATATTCAACAAGTCGTCTCTATCCGAAATCACCGGGATGGCCCCCTATTCGCCCCCTACAAAAATCGTCGCGGCGATGTACAAGCGTTATGGATTTGACGGTACTCTAAAAAAGCTCGATGGCGACTTTTCAATTGCCCTTTACGACATTCGGAAATTGCATCTTTGGCTCGGTCGGGACCGTTTCGGCGTAAGGCCCCTCTATTATGCTCGCGTTCCCGATGGCCTCGCATTCGCTTCTCAGCCTTGGGCTCTCCTAACAGACCCCAATATCGCCGCCGATACGAACCCACGTTTTGTGGCTGCTTTCGCAGGTCTTCATTATCGGACCTTTGACAATCGCCCTGAAGAGTCGCCGTATCTCGATATCTTACAGTTGCCTGCGGGTTCCTACCTGTCTCACTCGGAAAGGTCTTCCGCCATTCGACCGTATTGGCAATTGACCGCGGAACCCGACTTTCGGGACAGCCGGGATAAACTTGCAGCCGAATACAGAGAATTACTCTTAAACGCTGTAGCGCAGCGAACAGAATCTGGCGTAAAGAATGCCTTTACGCTCTCCGGCGGATTAGACTCTTCATCCGTCACATCCTGCGCACACGCCACTACTGGCGAATCGCAAACCGCCTATTCCGCTGTTTATGAGGATAAAACATTCGATGAATCGGATGATATCCACCCCATGTTGGACGAAAAAGTGCGGGATTGGCATCCAGTTCGGATTGGAAACGATATTGATTTGGCCGTAGAGATCGAAGAACTGGTGAGACGGCATAACGAACCGGTCGCAACGGCAACGTGGCTATCGCACAATCGCCTTTGCAAGCAAGCCGCTCTCGACGGAATTGGCCTTTTGTTTGGCGGATTGGGCGGCGATGAGCTGAATGCAGGTGAGTATGAATACTTCATATTTCATTTTGCCGATCTGAAGCGGCACCAACAGACCCAAATACTTCAACGAGAACTTGAGACGTGGGCGCGCCACCACGACCATCCTCTATTTCCAAAGTCGCCGGATATCGGTTTAGCAGAATTGGCTCGTCTAACGGATGCTCGCGCGGGCCGATGCCTTCCCGACCAGCGTAGACTCGAGAGATATACGCACGCCCTCAATCCTGACTTTTTCTCCGATGCGTTCCGCAATCTTCAAATGATTCACCCATTCGACAGTTGCCTCAAGAATCGGACCTACCAAGATATGTTCTTTGAAACATTGCCGTGCTGTCTTCGGGCTGAAGATCGGAATACGGCGGCTGTGGGAATCTCACAGACGAATCCATTTCTCGACCATCGCCTCGTCGAGTTTATGTTTCGCGTCGACGGACGTCACAAGATCGAATCGGGTGTCACAAAGATACTCTTACGCGAAGCGATGCGGGGAATCTTGCCTGAGGAAACGCGGACACGTGTAACTAAAGTCGGATGGAACGCACCAGCCCACCGATGGTTTTCAGGACACCAACTCGAAACATTGCGCGACATGGCCGCATCGAAGACATTCGCGGATTTAGGTATTTACAACGTGAAAGCCGTCATCGAATTGATCGACGATCATGCGGAGATAGTGTCGTCTGCGAAGCCGAGAGAAAACCATATGATGTTTCTATGGCAACTTCTGAACCTGCATATTTGGCTCACGCTGAATAAGACGATTAAGCGAGATCTAAGCGTACCGACTGATAATTCCACGCGGATGGCGTGACGACCTAACGGTTCCCTGGCGGAGGCGCCGACCATTGTGACGAATCCGGCCGAACATCGTGCTGACTGTGGCCCGGCCATTCGTAACGGAACGCAGGTATACCGGACTGTCCCGAAAAACCGCGCAGCTTGAGATAGAAATCGACACATTTCCGAATTCGATAGTGCCAGCGTTGTGCGTGCTGACGTTGTCGGCATCGTTTACGGAAATCCGTCAAGGCATCTTGCAAGTCCGCGTCGTCTTCAAATAATTCCGATATTTTCTGTGCGAGAAACTCATGACTTAACGCATGCATTTCGCATTCATCGGGAAGCGCCGCACGAATACGTTCTCTCGTATTCATGGACACTGAGCCCGTTTTGTTTCGTGCGTAGTTCGTCGACCAAGCGAACGACGCATCAGGGAAATCGTCAGGGAACCATCTTTCGAGAGTCACGAAAGTCTTTTCAATTTCGTCGACCGGAAAAATTAGGAGCTTATTTTGCGCAATAACCTCTCGGATACGGTCTAGCGGGTCCGGCACTATCGGACCGGCCAAATAACGCGGGTGCTCTGTCAAATATCGGGTGATAAGCGTGTTGGCGGCGGACTGTTCCTTATCGATGACAAACCGTTGCACAAACTCTTCCAACGAAATGTCTTCAACTTCCGGAAACGTGCAATCAAACTCCTCCATCATGCTGTCATAACACGACACGACCCTTGCAGACGGTTCCCTAATTAGTGTCAGACACAAGACGTTGGCGTCCGACCAATCAAACGGCATGTCTAAGCTAAAAAGATGACTAGAAAACCAACGCCGATCCGGATGATACCGCAACGTATCCTCAATCTGAGCGCATGGAAAATGCCGTTCCGGTGTGGGCAGCATACAACTGTCGAGCATGCCGGGCATGTTCCTCGAGAGCATCGGGATAATGGTCCCTCCTCCCGCTCGAGCGAGCTGCGCGTGCAAATATATGTTCCTCTTACGCATCGGAAGCTCCTGTTTGTGCTCAAACCCAACAACACATCAACGCGATTTCAATAAATGGATGCGTCACAAGAACTCCTTCGCCAACTCGGACTTGCGGATTTTTCCTGAAGAGGTCTTTGGTAGCTCCGGTAGTTCCGCGACGGACTCCGGAAGTTTGTGACGTGAGAGGTTCGCCGCCAAATAGCTTTCGATATCCTCTAATATGTTCTCTTTGCATTCTGCTTTCGGGTCTTGCAAAAGCACAAACAGAACGGCGCTTTCACCGTAGAAGTCATGACTTACCGGCACGGCCGCCGCTTCAACGATGGAGGGATGCCCTTCCGCAACGATTTCGATCTCCCTTAGGGATACCAGCAGCCCTCCCTTCTTAATGACGTCTCTCGATCGGCCGGTCAGAACAAGATTTCCAGCGTCGTCCCAACTGCCAATGTCGCCTGTCGCCAGGTAACCGTCCTTGTCGCGCGGATCCAATATCGTCCCGTCCGGCTGCAAATACCCTTTCGCCATAAAGGGCGTTCGCGCATAGACCTCGAGTACTTCTTCGGACGAATTCTCCTCATTGAAGACAGCACGTAATTCTAAGTCTGTATACGGTAATTTTGCGCCGACAGAGCCCTCGGATCGCCCTTGATCGTCACCGTGCCGCTCGGACGTTACGAATGTTGTCTCCGATAGACCGAAGTTTTCCAGCAACCGAATTTTGAAAGTATTCTCGAACCTGCGTTTGGTCTCAAGGTCAATCGGCGCCGTTCCTAAAAATCCAAATCGAACTTTCTCGCTCAATGCGATGCGATCCGCTTCTGGTGTTCGATCAGCTACCGCCAGCAGCCCTCGAATAATTGTTGGAACCAACCAGAGTACGTCAATCTGAAAACGTTCGATGTCACGCCAATAGTTAAAAAAACTTTTCCCCGAAAATTCGTTCGTTATTACCGTGCTTCCCCCACTCGACAATGGAAGAAGCCCTAGATTGAACATACCGCCGAGATAGGACATCGGCAGATTATTCAAATACCGTCCGCCTATCGCTTCGCTGTGAAAATCAATAAAGCGCTTACCGGATTCCCAGAGATGCTCGCCTTCATGAACGAGAGGCTTCGGTGTTCCGGTTGTTCCACTGGTTGGAATGCAGAGAAATCCGCTGCTCTCAACCGCCAGATTGGAATTGCAATTACGGCACCAATCGAACCGCGCATCGATCTGAACCTGGAGCAAGTTTACCGAGGAACTGATTTCAAATTTCTTGCCTGCCTCTATCACGAGCGCTGACGGGCGGACCATATCCAGCCAATGATGAAGTTCACGTGGTGTCGATTGAGGCGCAACGGGGGCCATTAGGTTACCGAACCGTATGCAAGCCAAAAACAAAACGAACGTCTCCACCGCATTCGGTAATGCCGCCACGATGGATTGGCCGGCCAAGATATTATTTGCCCTTAGCCATCCCCCTGTGAGATCGACGAGCCTATCCAACTCACGCCAAGTCCATTGTTGCGCGTTACGGCTTTCGATCAGCGCAACGTCGCCGGACCGCGTGTCGGCAAATTCCTTGAGATCGTTAGAGAAAGAGTTCATTCGCCTTAGTGATGAATAACTTCGCCATCCTGGATCAATGTCACGCCGTCTACCACGAGGGTCGCATCACGAAAGACAAAATCTAGATGAAATCCGATATCGTTCGTCCCCCCGACGGTCGCATTCGAACCGAAACCAAAGTGCATTGTACCAGCAGCGCCCTCGTCTGTGAGCATGTTGCCGGTTAAATCAGCCGACGGATTCAGCCCCACCCCGCACTCTGCCAATATTTTTGCTTTGGGCGATCCCGCAGACAAAAACAGTTTGTCCAATTTTTCGATATAGTCACGCGGTCCTCGCATTGAAACGATGCTGCCTCCTGACACATCAAGCTCTACCTGCTCTTTTAGTAAACCAAGTTCCGGATGCGGAATTGAACCATCCACCACGATCTTGCCTCGCGACGCATCCTCGACAGGCGAAATATTCGACTCAATATCTGGCGGAGATCCCAACGCGCCCTTCTCATCTACGAAACCAGGACAGCAATTTCCCACTCGTCCCGCGATATTAAGCGAAATCTGCGTTCCGGCCCGTGTTGATACTTCGACTTTTTCTCCCTTCGAGAAGGCTTCGGTTACGGATTCAACGACATCTCGTTGTTGCCGAAAATCAATATTAAGTGCGGCGCTTGTCAGAATATCGATTGAGTAATCCGGAAGGCTTAAGTATCGAGCACCATTCTCTGCCGACCGTAATCTAGCCCGTGAATGGGCCATCGATTTCGATGTCAGCCCCAAAACTAAATCTGCAGCAGACATCAGATCCGCAGCATTCAACGGTGGTTCCTCGCCATGCATATCAAAGACTGGAATCTCGCATAACTCGATATTCGGGGAAAATTTTCGCGCCTCTACGCCAATCAGCTCGGCCAAATCACGCGTTGAACTGTCGTGAACGATCGCTAAACGCTCATTCTGTTGCAGAGAACCACAATGACGTAAGAGATGACGAGCGCTTTTTTGCGCCTTTTCTAAGTCGTCTTGGTTATGCATCCGCACTTCACTCGCTTCCGGAATTCGTCAATTCGGGCGATAACGTCAATCGGCCAACTGAAGAAATCTCTTGCAGTCTTTGTACCAAAGATAATAAAAAGGTTAAGTCAAAACCAACCGTGTGCAGGAAATAGACGATGCGAAATTCGAGCCGCTCAGCGGCCTCGAATTCATAGCGCTCTTCCTAAGATGCCGGACCGCTTCCACACTGTCGCGTCGTTGGCAAGAAACGCTGGAAAATACTGACGGGCGGACTCCTTCGGGCAAAGCTAAGAGATTTCCTTTCGGATCCAGTGCCCCCTTTTCATCGCCCAAACGCGATCATCGCGGAAAGTATCGGCAATTCGGCCAAATTCATCTTCGCTCATACCGACATATGTGAGCCAGCGAGCTAAGTCCCTAGGTTTCACCGGATCATATTTCTCGATAAGGGCAATGGCTTCGTCTCTAAGCATCCGCCCCGAACGAATGTCTTTGCATGTATGGTCGGTGCAGCGTCCATAACCGAATTTGATAAATTTGAGATAGTCGTGAACGCCATTCTCATGCATATCGTCGAGATTCGAAGCGCGTCGATATGTTCGATCGAACGATTGTGCCGACGTCTCAAATCCAAATTCCGCGATCATTCGATCTGTGTGTTCGTTCGCTTCCCAGTAAAGGTAGTTTCCGAGATATAATCCACGAATGCCGACGTCCATTAGGGTCTGGTCATCCGGGTACTTCCAAAATTTCATATCTTCTGAGGTCAGGCCTTCTCGCCCGACGAAATAATTCCATTCGTAGCCACGGCCAAAATGTTCGAGACGGTCTCGATAACTCATTTCCGGAAAATCATGCATTGAGAACTGGCCGCTGAGATCGGTGTAGCCATGTTCCCCCCAAACTAATGTCGATATTTCGTATTCCGCAGCGACCTGAACGGGCACGGTCGTAATGCCCATATGTGCATGCCAATTCATATCGCCCATAACGATAAATCCGAGACGGTTTAGTTTTATGAGTGTCTCCAATGGCGGCCTTACAATAATGTGCTCGACATCAAATACCTGCTGCATCCGAGAAAGATTTCGCCAACCGACGGGTGTATAATTGTTACCGTGGTAAGTGACGAGTAACGGGTTGAAACCCAATTTATTTTTTATTGTATCTACTTGAAAATACGAATCTTTTCCTCCACTTACCGGAATAATACAGTCGTATTTTCCGTCCCTTCCATGGCGTCCGGACTCGATGACTCGACAAAGCTCGCCTAGCCGTTCATCCCAAACCTCTCGTGAGATTGACTCCTTTACATCCGACATCTGACAGCCCGTGCAGACGCCATCTTGGTCGAAATCGATTGGCGCGGCGCTCAGTGACGGATACGTACATTTCCGACACCAGGTTACGTCCGGAACTGGAACGTCAGCCTGCTCATTCATCGTATTGATTTCCTTGCTTCTCGTAAGCCGGACTTCGATACGCTCTGTTTCTTGCACAAAATCGTAGATTGGTTCCCTTCTAATCCACCGGCTACCGATGCGGTTCGGTCGCATTGGTACGCCCGCATCGATGCAGGCCTCTTTTGCCAACGGATAGCTTAATTCAAAAAAATGAAAGATATTCGCCGCTGCTACAGCACTCGCCCCGCCCTCCAGGATAGCGCTTGAAAAATCTTCGTATCGCCCAGCACCGCCGCACGCAATTACTGGTATATCGACCCCGTGAGAGATCTGACGAATAAGATCGCAGTCAAAGCCGGAACCGCTCCCGTCTCTATCAATTGAATTCAGCAATATTTCGCCACACCCAGCCTCTTCGCACCGCAGGGCCCATTCGAGCGGTGACATGCCGGTCGCGGTTTTCCCGTCATTGCTAAAAACTTCATAACGACCATCCAGATGCCGCCTCGCGTCTATGGAAACAACGATGCACTGACTACCAAATGTCCTTGCTGCAGACGAAACGATTGTCGGTTCCAATATGGCCTGCGTGTTGATCACACACTTATCGGCCCCGTGTCTCAATCGAGCTTCTATATCCTTCAGCGAGCGAACGCGTCCGCCAACCGTCATCGGCATAAAGCAGACTCTTGTAATCTCAGAGAGGACATCGAGTATCGATTGTCCCGCGTATTGTTGCTGCAGATCGTTCCGTCGCAGGTCATGACTTTCGGAGTCACCAATATCCAGGATTACGATTTCATCTGCATTCCAATGAGAGAAACGTTCTATCGTACTCATCGGATTTCCGATGAATTGATGGGTTTCAAAACCCTGACTGCGAACGAGCAAGCCATTCTTGAGAAGAAGTAGAGGAATAAGTCGAGGACGAACCAACTTTCAATCCCTAAGCCTCAAGGCGCCGTATGAACGCCGAAAGTACATCAAGCCCAACGTCTTGGCTTTTTTCCGGATGGAATTGTACGCCGAAGATATTACCGCATTCGACTGCAGCGGTTAAATCTCGCCCACCGAATCTGAAAGAGGCGGTTCTGTGCTGAACGTCGCAATCAAAATGAAAACTATTTGCGAAATAGAAAGCCTGACCGGAGTTTTTTGCCCTAAACAAATTTGAATCGTGGGCGATTTCTACGTCACACCAGCCGATATTCGGCACTCTATCCACCGTCATCCTAGGATCGAGCCGAATGCAACGGCCTTCCACCAGCCCTAGACCGTCGCAGGCCCCGCCCTCATCACTGTGCTCGGCAAGGAGTTGCATCCCAAGACATATGCCCAAGATCGGGACCCCGCGAGCTGATGCTTCGTGTAGAGCCGAAACAAGGTTCTGCTTCTTAAGCTTTGCCATACCGTCTGCAAAAGCGCCCACACCGGGCAATACGATAGCCTTGGCGTCGCCGAGAAACTCCGGGCCAGAGGCCACATGAACATCAGCACCGACGCGTTCAAATGCGCGCTTTACAGAAGCCAGATTGTTTACGCCGATATCAACAACAACGAGCATTAGACATGCACAACTTTCACTCTGGGCATCTCTTGGAAAGACAAACTAATCAACCCCTTCTCTTCGAACCTTTGAAGATAACGATGCAGCGCCTCAAACGGCAGGTCATGTTGTGTCGCAACATCAAGGATCGTTGTTTTCCCGTCAAAGTATCTGAACAAACAGTCGAGCAGATGTCCCCACTTTTCCGAATCTTCCGATATGTTCTTTGGAACCGTTGGATCAGGTCGTTCCATATAAAGGTCGAATTTCGGATTCGAGAGGCAGATCAAACCGTTGAATTTTCGGTGCATCACTGCGTTCCCTTCCAAAGTTATGACCGTCTGTTTCAGAACATCAAAAATCTCGTTCAACTGATCGACATTCATCAGCCCTGGAGAATCTAAGCTCGAATGATATTCCCGAAACGGCTGTTCGATGCTCTCGGAGCGCGTAAGTTCGACAAACGGGACTTCGTAACCAGGCGCCTCCCATACCACCTCGTCGTTTCCAGCTCCCATTCGCCATGGTGCGATCTCAAATCTTCGAGAATGGTGTCGCATCGCGTTTGCGATTGCGGCGTCCACGACATGCCCCCCGAGAAACGTTGAAGTTGCTTTCAGCGGCCCTTCGGTGCCGGGCATTTCCTCAAATAATCCGCAGACGAAAGAATTGATCTCATCAAGTGAATGATCCCTTAGATAAAAGACCGTTCCCAAATGCTCGGGCCCTAGAACCAATCGGTAGGAGTAGTATGTGTCTTGCGTCGCGAGCCACTGAAACAAACGAATGAGCACCGCCGTACCAGCGAAACCGTCATTCGCCATATGCGGATGACAGGTGTTTGATTGCAAAATAATCGTTTTATCACTTCGTCCCGGCTTAATGTGATGAGCCACCAACATCTCGCCCGGTTCGTATTCCGTCTTGAGATTGATCCGGTAACGGCCAGGTCCGAGATGAGTGTAAATTTTGTAGGGTATACCTAACGCCCAATCTGCATCCCATGGTCGGTATTGCCACATGCAGTGAAACATGTAGGCATCTGGCAAATTTGAATTGGTTACCAGATGCGGTTTCAACTCATCCCATGTTAGATCACCTTCGAACGACTTGCTGTATCTTGCAACGCCGAGAGTATGTGCGGTGCCGTCAAAGACCAATTCGTTGTCTCGCCATAGCTCGGCAGTTTGAACACGCCAGTTCTGCGGTACTTCCCAACCATTAAATTCGTCACCGGAGGCGAAACGGAAGATCTCGAGCGGCAGCTCTTTCTCGATGTATTCGAACAACAGCCTATTTTCATCCGCCACGACACCCGTCGCGTATTTACAAAGCGCCTGGGTCAAACTGAGAAAATTGTGAAGGTCCGCTACGATCGTCTTTCTCCGCAAGTTTAAGGATGAGCGGCAGTAAGAAATGCAAATAGCGTGTACTTCCCGCTTGGTTCGCGCAGCCGTTCCATTGATAAAATTTTCATTCCAGCGCTACGTGCCATAATCGACAGTGACTCCCCACTAAAGACATGGTGGTGATCGATAAAGAATTCCTCTCGAAAACCGCTGTCACGAATTGCCATTTCACCATCCGGCACTTCGACATAAATAAAGCCGTTTTCCGCCAACAACGATTTTGCTTTGTCGAGAAAACCGACCGGATCTTCGACGTGTTCCAAGACCTTATTTAAAGATACGCACTGAAACTTATCTTTTCCCGAGAATGATGCTTCGGCGAAATTACAGGTGATTGTCTCAACAGCTAAGTTGTTTCTCGCATGGGACGAGAACCGTTCATCGGGATCCAAGGCCGTGCAGCACCACCCCATCGCCTTCATGCCGGACACAAACACGCCGAGACCCGATCCAATATCGATGAGCTTCCGTCCGGCTTCTAAATTTACGAATCTTTGTTCCGCGAATTGGGATACGCGTTTCACGCGATGATGATTGTCAGATCTTTCCGGCGGTAGATCGGCGATTTTTCTAAACGCCTGCGCAATGCCTTCTGCGCCGCCATAAGTCGCATTCACGTAGTCCGCCGTATAAAAAGAAGTCATATCCAAACTGTGGCGCGAAAAATAATGGCCACAGGTTTCACAACAGTCATAGCTTCGGCGATATTCGCCAATTAAGGGGAAGTTGACCTCACCCTCGGGCCGTTCCTCATAGCGCAGTGCTTCAATCAAGTTTGACTCACCACACGGACATCGGATTGTCGGCCGCAAATTCAACTAACTGCCTCCTCTGTCCAACAAAAGGTCATCCAACGCTTCACCATCATCGAGCCATAAGGCCAAAGTTAGCTCTTGTTCGGCCATATATGTCTCAAACGACCCCTGCATTTCGCTATCAATTAAGAGCACGAAATATCTACCCATACTATTGCGGACCAATGCCGACCGCAGACCAAATGTCAAAAGCCGGCTATTAAGTGACGGTGTGGCGTAATAGCCCCACTCTTTCATAGTAACATCGAGCTCGGCTCCGCGTTGGTTAGCAATGGTGATTTGTTCGTCCGGCAACAATTGCAATCGACCGATGTCACTTATCATCACAATTTTATGGTTTCCCGCCTCGAACTTGCGGGGCGGCGAATTTGGTTCGAATTTCAAGACCAATTCCAATCAGGAACAATGAAGTCATGTATTTTCCATATGCCAGCATCTTGCTGCCATATATCGCGATTACGAAAGCGCTCACACACATCGTCGAACGCGGCAGTGCTTAGGCCGGTGAACTCGCAAAAAGCATCTATATCTGCTTGCGGCTTCTCGGCGCCAACCGTTTTGATTATTTCTATGGCGCGCTCACGTTCCATACGGCCGTGTCGAATCTCCAAAGAAAGATTGTCGAACAATCTGGTAAAGCCAAACTTGTACCACTTCAGCCAGTGATGGATGGATATGAAATCATCATCGATATCCGCAAAGTCGTAATAGCCAGTCTTGGGTCCATCATCGCTTGTCCTAAAGCCATGCGTTTGCGCGACACTTAAACTGATCTCAGGATCCCATTGGAAATAGTGCCCCAGAAATACGGCTTTGATACCGCGCTCTTCAACGACACTTACATCAGGCCGTCGATAGGCTGCGAGCACCTGTGGCGTCAGGACTTCATCGTACCAGTCTTCCACACCACTCCCTTGTGATACTCCATATTTTGAGAGCCAGGCTTCGTTCAATACCGTGAGGTTATTGTCATCCACACTACCGCCGTACTCGACCGCGGAGTTTTCTCCCCAAATAATCAGCGAGATGCCGAACTTTACTGCGATGCTCAGTGGGACTGCGAATATCGCAAAGTGCATTGGTATGCCGCTACTGCCCGCTTTCTCGAACGTTTTCCGCATAAATGCCGCTTCAACGCAGGGACTAATACTGAAATCAATATGATCGACTCCTAAATCGATCAAATTAGCCAAATTCAGACGGCCAATTTTGGTACGAGCTGGCGGATGCCAAGACACTGCAAGTGGCCTCAATCCATACTCAAGGCATTTTATGACCTGCCAGGTGCTGTCCTTACCGCCACTCACGGGAATAACGCAATCGTACTCACCAGGACTCGCCGTCGCAGCATCAGCGATGGCCCCAAACTCGCGTTCGCGGTCTTGCCAATTGATCTCGGATCGCTGACGAAACGCCGTGCAAGCACTGCAAATACCACCCTCATCGATAAACAGATTGGGTCGGCTGTCTGGCAAAACACAGCTCTGGCACCAACGCACTACGCAAACTCCTCTAAGAACATCTTGGCATTCACAAAGTTGAATAGGAATTTACTTCGGCTATTGGGCAATTCCGGACGGTCTAACAATTCTTCGATCGCATCTTTCTTTACGAGTTCGAAGATCTGCCCATGATCCAAAATCTCTTCTCTTACGTTCGAATCTCGAGTGTCTAGAAAATCAAAGATCGGTGCATTGAATCCCACCTTCCTCGGATTATCGATTACCGGGCCTGGCGCCACCCCCTTTACGGCCGCTCGCAGGACCGCCTTTGCTCGGCCGTCGCGAATAAGGTGTCGCGTGGGTATCTCCTGGCACCACTCGAATAGCCCACGATCTAGGAAAGGAGACCGATTCTCGATCGATACAGACATCGCGTTAAGGTCGTCCTCGTGCAGGATAACCGGAACCGATTCATGCATCAGCTCGTTTGCCATTCGATTTCGCAAGAGGTCATCGCAATAACCTGTCTCACAGAATTTCTCTTCGAATGCGGAATTGAGATTATTGGCAAACGTTGGGGCATCTAAATAGATATGCTCTCGGCGATCACGGTCGTCAGCGTAATAATCTGGATCCCTTAAAAACGGATTCCGGACGATCGGCTGAACGTCACGTTGCCAATTCTCGAGCGCCGATTGGTAGTGGCCCGAGCCTTTCATGACACTTAGATACGCATTGTG
>PAZH01000055.1 GCA_002716125.1 Rhodospirillaceae bacterium | reverse complement strand
CCTTGCTGACCGGGTACGCGGACGCGCCAGAGGGCGTGGAGGTCGGCGAAGGCATGTACTACAACAAGTTCTACGGCGGGCATCAAATCGCGATGGCACCGCCGCTGCTAGCGGATGCGGTCGAGTATACCGACGGCACGAAAGCGACGGTTGAACAAATGGCGCGCGACGTCACGACGTTCCTCGCCTGGGCGGCCGAACCGAATCTCGAAGAACGCAAGCAGATGGGCCTGAAGGTGGTCCTCTTCTTGATTGTGTTCATGGGATTGATGATTGCCGTCAAGAAGCGGGTTTGGTCGAACGCGCACTAAACGCACCGACATCGTTTCAAGGAAAACCCTCATACTCTGACACGCTCAGTATGAGGGTTTTTCTTTGCGTATTTGAAGGAGAGATTTTATGAGCGAACCAGGTACCCCTCCTGTTGTCGGCATCATCGGCGGCAGCGGGCTCTACGAAATCGACGGTTTGGAGAATGTCGAATGGCGCGCGGTCGAATCCTCCTTCGGCTCCCCCTCCGACGAGCTTATGTTTGCTGAGCTCGAGGGCCAGAAACTGGTCTTCTTGCCGCGCCACGGACGTGGGCATCGCATCCCGCCGTCCGAGCTTAACTTCCGCGCCAATATCGATGCTTTGAAACGGGCAGGCGTCACCGAGATTCTCTCCCTCTCCGCTGTCGGCTCCCTGCGGGAAGATCTTCCGCCCGGCACGTTCGTTATCGTCGACCAGTTCATCGACCGCACCTTCGCGCGAGCAAAAAGCTTCTTCGGTACCGGCCTCGTCGCGCATGTATCAATGGCCGAACCCGTTTGCGCGCGTCTCGGCGATGCTCTGACAGACGCGGCAAAGGCAGTGGATATACCGACCGTCCGAGGCGGCAGCTACCTCGCCATGGAAGGCCCGCAGTTCTCGAGCCGGGCCGAATCCGAACTCTACCGGCAATGGGGATGCTCGGTCATCGGCATGACGAACATGCCGGAAGCGAAACTCGCCCGCGAAGCCGAGATGTGTTACGCGACCGTCGCTATGGTCACGGATTTCGACTGCTGGCACCCGGACCACGACGACGTCACCGTCGAGACCATCATAAAAGTGTTGATGGACAACGCCGACAAGGCACGGGCACTCGTGCGCGAAGTCGTCCCGATGCTCGCGGGACGCACGGAAACGTGCCATGCGGGTTGCCATACGGCCTTGGAGACCGCGCTGATAACGGCACCCGACGCGCGAGACCCAGCCCTCGTCGAGAAACTCTCCGCGATCGCCGGCCGGGTCTTGGGCGTCTAGCGCTTTACTTCTTTTCCTTCGCCTCGACGGGGCCGTCCGCCTCTGTCCAGGCGCCGAAACCGCCGCCGATATGAGCCACGGGCGCCACACCCATGTCTTGAACGGCTTTGGTGGCAAGCGCGGAGCGCCAGCCGGCGGCGCAGAAGAACACGAGTTTCTTACCGGACGAAAACACATCCCGGTGATACGGGCTGTCCGGATCGACCCAGAACTCCAGCATTCCCCGGGGCGCGTGCACCGAGCCCGGAATCGTGCCGGAATTCCAAAGCTCCCGAATATCCCGCAAGTCGACAATCACCGTGTTTTCGTCGTCGACAAGCTGCTTCGCGTCCTCGACGGAAATCGTTTCGATTTCCGCCTCGGCCTCGTCGACCAGTTGTTTGAAACCTTTCTTTAGTGCCATCGGACTACCCCACATTCTGAGCGAAGAACGCGAGGCTTCGCTCGCGCGCAAGCTTGCAGCTTTCTTCGTCGTATTGACTGCGGTGGTCGCAATTGAAGCCGTGATCCGCATGGTAGACGTGTACGTCGGCTTTCGGTTGTGCGGCTTTTATCTGGTCGACATCCTCCATCGGAATGCCTGCATCCATGTCGCCGAAATGCATCTGCAGAGGCGCTTTCGCGGTCTCGTCCTTATACGGCACGATCTGACCGCCGTAATAGACAACCGAGCCCGACACGCCATCGACACGCGTTGCCGCCAAGAACGACAGTGTGCCGCCCCAGCAATAGCCGACGGTGCCAACTTTACCGGCGGACTGCAGCTCTTTCACAACCGCGGCGATATCCGCCATCGGACCGTCGTCACCGACCTTGGCGCGGAAATCGCGGCCGGCCTGCATATCTTCCGGCGTATAACCGAGATCGACGCCGCGTTCCGCGCGATCGTAAAGGGCCGGCGCGATCGCAAGGTATCCGTCGGCTGCATAGCCGTCGGCAACTTCCTTGATATGCGCGTTGGCGCCAAAAATTTCCTGGATAACGCAGATACCGCCCTTCGGTGTTCCGCTCGGTGTCGCCTTATACGCGTCGAACTCGTGGCCGTCCGCAGCCGTCAACTTGATCATTTCGCCCATGTACTGAGCCTCCTTGAACCAATGGAATCATTTGCTGCGGGGACTCTATGCAGCGGCGACCGACGTCACAAGAAATTTGGGCTTCGGTTCAACGACCGCCGGCAACGGCGAGCGTATGACCCGTCACGTAGGACGCTTCGTCCGACGCCAGGAACAGCACGGCGTTGGCAACTTCGTGCGGTTGCCCCAGACGACCGAGCGGCGTCATACGGTCGGGGCTGAAGTCGACCGTCTCGTTCAACTTTCGCAGACTGGCACCTGCGCGCTCGGTGTCGATCGGCCCCGGTGCCACACAGTTCACACGGATATTGAACTCCGCCAACTCGAGGGCGAGATCGCGCATGAACCCGTGCACACCCGCCTTACAAGTCGAATAGGCGGACCCACCCTGGTAGTAAGCCGTCCAAGGCGTGCCCTCCCGCGCACCAGACGAAAGACAAATGATCGCCCCCCGGCTGCGCTTGCGCATATGCGGGACGGCCGCGCGCGTACAAAGGAATGTGCCGCGCAAATTGAGCTTAATCGTGTAGTCCCAATCCTCGACCGACATTTGCCAAATCTTTGAATTTCGAGAGCCGCCGACATTGTTGACCAGGATATCGATTTGCCCGTAGTGCTCGATCGCACTTTCGATCAACTGAGCCGCCAGTTCCTCCTCGGTGATATCGCCGACGACGGTGACGGCCTCGCCGCCGGCCTCCCGGACGGCCGTCGCGGTTGCCGCCAAGCCTGGTCCGTCAATATCGCCCAGGACCACTTTCGCGCCGTCTTCCGCCAACCGCAGGGCAATCGATTCGCCCAACCCTTTTGCGGCACCGGTTACGACTGCCACCTGATCCTGCACACGTCCCATCGGGATCTCCTTCTTTTTCTACGAAGGATATGGGTCGATGTGACGCTGGGTGTATTCCGAACGATGCGATTTATCCAATTGATCGGTCAGTCGCATTGCCATCAGCTTCGGCTCCCCGGGTAGTCCTGCCAAATACTCTCTTCGAGTTTCAAGGTCATACTGGCGGGATAGGCCTTCGCCCAATACGCCGCACAGTCGCCGCTGGTCGGATTCCAGAGGTTCGGCGCACGATCCATATGTTCGAAGAAGTCCTCCAACAATTTGATCCTGTTGCACCAGCCGACCGCCGATGGATGTAGAACCATGTTGAAGAATCGGCCGCGGCGATATTGCGCGTTGAACTCGGCGACCCAGTTCGCAAAGAGCGCATCGGCATGCTCCAACCCGGTGCCCTTCTTCGGAAACAGAAGAAAGAATTGATCGTCGAAGTGGTAATAATAGGGCAGCGTCAGAATTGAACGCCGCGCCGCAAAGTCGCTCACCCAATAGTGTGGGATATCGTCCGAGAGCCCGTTGCCGAGATAGCTGTATCCTGCTTCCAGTAGAAGATCGACCGTGTTTTCGCTCAACGTGCCGACCGCGAACGGGTCGCCGGACCGCGGCAAACCGAACCAGCCGGACGGGCGCCTCCCTGCCGCCTTCGTCAGAATTTCCGTCGTCAAAGACAGGCGCGCTTGTTCTTCCGCGCGCGCGAGTTCGCTGACATCCTCGTGTTTGAAGCCACCGGCGGCGATCTCATGACCGGCGGCTGCGATCCGCTTGATCGTATCGGACAGGAATCCGGTCATCGCTGCCGGTACGACAAACGTCGCCTGCAGGCCGAAGCGTTCCAACAGCGCCAAACTCGCCCTGCGCCAACTGCATCGGCGGTTCCTCGAAGACGCGCCGCAACAGCATGGCATCGAAATCGCAGGTGAAATTCACCGCAATCCGAACACCGTCCGGATAACGGAAATCCTCTATGAATTCGTGGCGGCCGTCATAGGACTTTGCCGCCCTTTCGAGCGTTTCAATCTCTTGCAACAGTGCGGAAGACTCAGACATGGCCGCATCTCCTCTTTGTCCATTCACCTATTGACCTAGAACCGGCAGCCGGCCGGGCCAAAGATTAGTTTTCCCATTAGCCGGATAAGATCGGATTGACGCGCAATTCCCTGCGAGACGAATTCAACGCCAGCCGCGAAGCGCTTCAGCGGCACAGTAAATGGAGAAGACGAGGGGTAAGGTCGACGGCGCCGCTCTCCTGTCGCGGAAGAGCGGTGCTCAAGCCGCCGCAAGCAACATTCGGGAGGCTTTCTCGCCAATCATGATGGTCGGCGCATTGGTGTTACCCGAACTCTGGGTCGGCATAATGGAGGCATCTGCGACACGCAGCGCTTCAACGCCGTGAACGCGCAATTGATCGTCCACAACCGCCATAGCGTCGTGCCCCATCTTGCAGGTACCGACAGGATGATAGGCAGCGTCACCGGTCTCTCGCACCCAGTCGAGCAGTTCTTCATCGTCCTGCATCTCGTTTCCGGGTGCAATTTCTTCGGTCGCAATGCCCCCCAAGGCAGGGGCGGTCATAATCCGTCGCGCCATCCGCATCGCGGCGAGCGTGACGTCGCAATCAATTTTAGCACTGAGCGCGTTATAGTGGATCGCCGGTTGCCGCGTCGGATCGGCTGAGGTGATGTGAACACTGCCCTGACTTTCGGCTCTGAGCGCGTGTGCGATGGCGGTAATCCCGGAATCGTCCGAGAGGTTGAATTTGTCACCGATCAGGAAAGGGAACCAGGCAACCGTCGCATCCGGTGTCGCCAAGCCGTCATGCGAGCGAAAGAAGCACCGAATTGGCGAAGATGTCAGGCCAAGAATCCCCGTCCCTGTGAACAGGTATCGCAGCGTCTGCCAAACCGGACCCATACCCTTCATCTTGCTGTTGTAGGTCAGTTTTAGACGCGCCGGAATGAGCCACTTCATGCGGGGTGAATAGTGTTCGCGGAGGTTCTCGCCAACGCCTTTCAACGGTGCCACGATGTCGATGCCGTGCTCGGCTAGGCGATTCGGGTCGCCAATGCCGGAAAGCTCCAAGAGTTGCGGCGAATTAAACGCGCCGCCGCTGACGATAACTTCGCGTGTTGCGCGAACGTCGACGCTTTGACCGCCTTCTCCATACCGTACCCCCGCGCATCGCTTGCCATCGAACAACAGCTTCATCGCCAGGACACCGGTTCGTATTTCGAGGTTGCGGCGTTTGCGCGCGGGATCGATATAGCAATGGGAGACGCTCATCCGCCGACCTCTGCGGATGGTTGTTTGACTCATCGAGATGCCGTCCTGGCGGACGCCATTATAGTCTTGCGTCTTCTCGATACCGACTTGCCCCGCAGCTTCAATAATGCGGTCGTAAATCTCACCGGTCTCGACGCTTTCGCTAACTTTGAGTAATCCATCGCGGCCACGATAGGTATCGTCGGCCGGGCCTTTGTAACTCTCCATCTCCTTAAAGATCGGCAGGACGTCCTCGAAGCTCCAGCCTCGGTTGCCGAGTTGCGCCCAGGTATCGAAGTCTTCCGCCTGACCGCGGGTGAAGATCATCCCGTTGATAGCGCTTGTCCCGCCAATGAGTTTACCGCGCGGTACGAACAATCGTCGTTGGCCGGTGCCCTCGTCGGGCTCCGAAGTAAAGCACCAATTGGCGACAGGATGGTCGATCAAACGTGAGAATCCGCCGGGTATGCGCGACCAAGGATGACTGTTGGGTCCAGCTTCAAGGACGAGGACGTTGTGCTTACCGTCCGCAGTGAGCCGGTTCGCCAAGACCGACCCAGCGGAGCCCGCTCCGATGACGATATAGTCGAAGGTACTTGCTTGATCCATTTCGAAAGAAACCGCCGCGCCGGACCTCTCCCGGATCGGGAGAGGTCTAGGGTGAGGGAGATATTACGCCGCGGCCAGCACCATGCGCGACGCTTTTTCGCCGATCATGATGGAGGGTGCATTGGTATTCCCCGAAGTCAGCGTCGGCATGATCGAAGCGTCCGCGACCCGTAACCCCTCGACGCCATGCACGCGGAGCTGATCGTCGACGACGGCCATCGGATCGTTGCCCATCTTGCAGGTGCCAACCGGGTGGTAGGTCGTCTCGGCGTTCTTTTTGACCCAATCCAGCATCTCGTTGTCGTTCTCGATATCGACGCCCGGTGCAATCTCGTCCGTCATAACGCCCTGTAGCGGACCGGCGTTCATGATCCGCCGGGTAATCTTCATCGACTCCAACAGAATATCGCAGTCCGATTGCGCGGAGAGGAAGTTGAAGCGGATCGCCGGCGGACGACTTGGATCAGTCGACGAGACATGAATGTCCCCTGTGCTTTCGGACCGCAGCACATGCGTAATTGCCGTTACGCCCGAATCCTCATGCAACTTGAAGCTCTCGTTGGCGAGGAACGGAATCCAGGAGATCGCGGCATCAGGCGCTTCCAGCCCTTCTCGGGTCTTGATATAGGCGCGAAGCGGCGCCGCCGGTAGACCAAGTAAACCCTTGTCCGAGAGCGCATACTTGAGCGCCTGCCATACGAGACCGAGACCACGGCCCTTATCGTTGTAGGTCAGGCCCAGTTCGCGCGGGACGGACCATTTCATCCGCGGCGAATAATGATCACGCAGGTTTTCGCCGACGCCTTGCAGGTCGTGCACGACATCAATGCCGAGTTCCTTCAGACGTGCCGCCTGTCCGATCCCGGAGAGTTCCAAAAGCTGCGGCGAGTTGATGGAACCGGCGCTGACGATCACTTCGCGATTGGCCGTCGCTTCACGCGCTTGGCCACCAAGATTGTAACGCACGCCGGTGCAACGCTTACCGTCGAAGACGAGACACTCGGTCAATGCATTCGCCTGAATGCGCAGATTGGAACGGCCACGTGCCGGATCGAGATAGCAATAGGCCGTGCTCATGCGGCGGCCCTTGCGGATCGTCGCCTGCGTCATACCGATGCCTTCTTGGCTCGCGCCGTTGTAGTCATTCGTATAGTCGATCCCGACTTCGGCAGCGGCGGCGATAATCTTGTCGTAGATCTCACCCTGCTCAATATTCTCGGTGACTTTGAGCGGTCCGTCGCGGCCCCGATATTCATCGTCGCCCTCGCCTTGATAGCTCTCCATCTCTTTAAAGATTGGCAGGACGTCCTGATAGCTCCAGCCGCGGTTGCCCAGTTGCGCCCAAGTGTCGTAGTCGAGCGACTGGCCACGCACGAAGACCATGCCGTTGATCGAACTGGAGCCGCCGAGCAGCTTGCCGCGCGGCACGGGAATGCGTCGGCCGCCTGAGGCCTCTTCCGGTTCCGATTCGTACAGCCAATTGGCGGCGGGGTTGTCGATAAGTTTGGCGAACCCGACGGGAATGCGCGACCAAGGGTGGCTTTCCCGGCCCGCCTCCAAAACGAGCACGGAGTGCTCTCCGCTCGCGCTGAGCCGATTTGCCAAAACGGAGCCGGCGGAACCGGCGCCGACAACGATGTAATCGTAATGTTCTGAACTCATCTACTGCGACTCCCCATGTACCTGTCGATTAATGTCTAACGAAATTGCCGGAGGGGCAACGTCGTTGGCTCGCGATAACCATCAAATAACCACCAAAAGTCGTATTTCTAAATTTTATATTTGGCGGAAATTTTTATTCGGCGCTTACGCTTTATTAACTATCTGTGTTTTATAGTATAAATAGAACTTTGAGGGAAGATGCGAGAATAATTTCTCGTTTCACGGGCATTAACTATGATATCTTTTCTGCTGCGGCCTCGGATGCTTGGTATGATCCGTAAAATCGATCAGTTTGTCCGCGAAAAGTCGGGCGTCGGTGCGGTCGAATTTGCGATCCTGGTACCGGTCGTCTTGTCGATTTTGTTCGCTATCATCGAGTTTGGTTCGATCATGTATACGCGCCAGCAAATGCTTTACGCGGCGCGAGAAGCGGCACGCAGCTATTCGATTGGCCAAAGCACGTCGGCGGAAGCGAAAGGCATTGCCTTCAATCGGTTGGAGATCGACACCAGCCAAGTGTCCGAGTCGGACATCAAATTCACCGTTACGATTACGGAGCCAAACGACGGCGTTGGCGACGTTAAAGCAAACATCAAAGTACCGATGGCCGACGCGGCGATCATAAATCCCCTCGGCGACCTGATCTCGGGCGAATTGGATGTCAACGTCGTGATGTTGATGGAGCGCCCGCCAAAGGTCGCGAACTAGGCTGATGAGGGGATGTACAGTGAGCTTCGTTCGACACTTTCGCCGATTGCGCCAGGACGAGCGTGGCGCAATCGGTATTTTCTTTGTGATGGCGCTTCCTTTCATGATGCTGATGGGCGCGATCGCGGTCGACATTGGCTTCTTGTGGTCCGTCCAGGCGCAATTGCAGGCGACGGCTGATGCCTCGGCGTTAGCGGCTGTGACAAAAATCGAAAATTCCGGAGACGCCAAAGCACTGGCATCAGAATACGCGGAGAAAAACATGCCTGCCGCCAAGTACGGGCAAGTTGTTTCACCGAACAGCGTTGTTATTGGCCATTGGAACGAAGACGGCAACGTTTTCGCGCCGGGTGAGACACCCGCCAACGCTGTGAAGATAACAGCCGCGATGAAAGCGGCGGGCGGCAATCCGGCAAAGCTTTATTTCGCACAAGTGGTCGGTATTAAGCATGCGGATGTGCAGGCCTCTTCGATCGCATTTGTCAAAGCGGCGGGCGGATTTTGTATTCTGGGTCTCGACCCGTATGTATCAAAAGCCGTGGAATTCCGTGGGAATGCCAACGTTGATATGAAATGCGGAATCGCGTCGAACTCGTCGGCTGGCGATTCGCTGGCGGTCATCGGAAGTGCGACGGTTGCCGCCCCAGAAGCGACGATGGCTGGCGGCTTGAACGTGCAAGGTGCGGCGACTTTGGACAGTGATACCGTTACGGAAAATGCAGCGCCCTTCGCAGATCCATACAGCGGCCTCAACGTGCCTTATGTTTACGGGTGTGACTACAATAACCATACCGCCAAAAAAACAGTAACTTTGTATCCGGGCATCTATTGTGGCGGATTAACCGTAAATTCGAAGGCGAATGTCACATTTCAGCCCGGCGTATACATTATCGACGACGGAGACCTACGGATAAACGGGAACTCGCAATTATACGGTGAAGGCGTGTCCTTTGTTCTGACCAGCAGCTCGGGGTATAATCACGGCACGCTCACTTTGAACGGCGGTGCGGAGATTGCGCTAAGCGCGCCCACCACCGGTGAAATGGCGGGCGTCTTGTTCTACCAAGACCGAAACGCGCCGACGGGCGGACGGAATAAAGTCAACAGCGGTGCCGAGATCGAGTTTACGGGACTGCTCTACTTCCCGTCGCAGGAGCTCGAATTTACGGGCGGTGCCGAAGCAGACAACGGCTGCACCCATATTATCGCGCGGAAAATCACCGTCTCGGGGAATGCTGATCTCGAAAACAATTGTGAAGACGCCGGCCTTAAACCGCTCGGCGGAAAGAAGGCGTTCATCGTCGGTTAGACGTCGAATCAATCCTCTTCCGGCCAGACTTCGGCCAAGGTGCGAAAGGCGGAGGCGGCGACGGGCCAGCCGGCGTAATGCGCAGCGTGGATAATCATCGCTTCCAGCTTTACGCGAGGCACGCCGAGTTCCTTTGCCGCCTTTAAGTGAATCTTCTGTTCGCCCTCACGATTTAACGCGACCAAGATCGTGCAAGTGACGAGCGAACGCTCCCAAAGCTCGAGGTCTTCGTCCTGCCAGAGGTCACCGAAGACATTTTCCAGCGTATAGCGTTGGAACTTTCTCGGTACCGGAAAGGGCGGCGGTCCATCTTTCAGAATGCGGCGGGCAAAGGCTTTCCTTTCTCGCGGCGGTCGTTCGAATCGCTCATCGAAATTATCCTTTAAATCTAATGCGGAGAGGTAATCGTTTGAGACCGAGCAGCCGATTGTTCGGCACCCATTGGGGCGGGCCTTCGATCTCGAAGTCCGAAATCCGCTCGAACAATTTCGCCAATCCGACTTTCAATTCCAGTCGAGCCAGCGCGGCGCCGAGACAGATATGCGCGCCGAAGCCGAACCCGATATGTCGGTTCGGAATGCGCGCGATATCGAAGGTAAACGGGTCTTCGAAAATCCTGTCGTCCCGATTGGCCGACATTTCCCAAATGGTCAGTTTATCGCCGGCCTTAAGAGAAGCGCCATGAAACTCGATGTCCTGCGTTACCGTGCGGCGCTTGTAGATGGACGGCGTTGTCCAGCGAACGATCTCCTCAATGGCAGAGCGCATCAGATCGGGCGCGTCGCGCAAACGCGCCAGCTGCTCGGGGTGTTCCACCAAGGTCCGCAACCCATAGCCAAAAGCATTGCGCGTCGTCTCCGCGCCGGCAGGGAAAAGGAGAATGAAGAAATTGACCAATTCTTCGTCCGTCAGCTGCCGATTGTCTTCGTCGGCCAAGGTGGCGTGGACGATGGTCGACAGAATATCATCAGCGGGGTTGCGCCGTTTCTCGGCGATGATTTCGCGCGCGTATTCTTGAATTTTCTTGATGTACTCGACCGCCACAACATTCGGTGAATCCGCTTCCAGTCCAAGTTCAATGAGATCGCAGAGATGCGCACGGTCTTCCTGCGGGACACCGAGGATCATACAGATGGCTTGGAGCGGCAGTTCGCGGGCAAATGCCTGCACGAAATCGAAACTTTGACCTTCCGGAAACGAGTCGATCAAAAGATTGGCGCGTTCGTGGAGATTATCTTCCAACAGGGCCATCGCTCGCGTGGTGAAGCCCTTGTTCACCAATTGGCGCAAGGTCTTATGTTGCGGATCGTCCGTATAGTTCAGAACTTTTCCGGCGGCGCGCTCATCCTTTAGCGTTGTCCCGCCGCCGGTCCGCTCACCCCCGGTGTTCGAGGAAAAAATCGCCGGCGTCCGGAAGACTTCCATGATGTCGTCGTAGCGGCTGACGACCCAAAAGCCTTCGCCGTCGGGACTCTTCGGCGTCGCGTCGTGCCAGTGAACCGGATCGTTGTCCCGCAGCCAAGTAAACGTCGCATGCGGGAAGCCTTCGTCGAAGGCGAGATTGTCCGAGAGGTCCACCGCGCGGCCCGACATGGTGAGCGCGTCCGTTAAGCCGCGGCGGGCTGGATGGCGGCGAGAATGCCCGGCATCGCGCCACCAGCGACGTCGATCAATTCCGCCGGCGTTCGATTTTGAATGGGATGCGGTACCCAGATGACGGCCGGTTTGAAGCCAAGGGATTTGGATTGCGCCGCCGCGCCCGGTTTGAATTCAACCGTGGCGATGCTGCAACCGGGGACGCCGCGTTTATCGAGGGATGCGAGGTCATGCAAACTGCACGACGTGCAAGACCCTCAATCGGCGAGACCGACAACGGCCACATCACAGCGTTCGACCATCTCCTGGATGATCGCTTCGGGCGCGGGCCGCGTGTATGTCGGTTTCCGGAAGCGGAGCACATTCAGGCCTTGATCCGATAGGTTCTTCGCCACCGAATCCAAGAACTCGTCGCTACGTTCCTTCGAAATTGATAGCAACCCGATTGTCGCTTCCGACAAATCCTTCCCCGGGGCAAGGCGTTCGCGTAGGACGGGGGAGATTTCCGCCGTCGGGTCGCGCATAACGTAGGGTTGGTTCCTCATATTCCGACCTCCTGTGACACGATCTTAATCTCTTCGACTCTCCGTTGCGCGGGCCATCCACCGATGATGGCCGACTGGCCGGCCCCTTTGCCGCCCGCCCGAACCACCAAAAGCCCATCTTTTTCATGAAACTTATCGACGATCTCTTCGGCGCGCGCGGGATCGATCCCTTCCGGCACGCCCTGCGCGCCGCGAATGAGTTCCTGACCGGGCCGTTTCAGGGCGTCGCGCAGCGCCGCCTCGATTTCCGGACGACCCCAGCCATTCTGTTGGAAGATCTTGTAATGGTCCGGGCAAAGCACGAGGAGCGCCTTCGACCATTCGCAAACCTTTGGATGGCAAACGGAAAGCAAACTCATGGCGAGCGATCTCGAGACGTCTTCCGGCGTCCGAGAATGCCAGGCGACACAGCCTTGCACGCCGTCGCCGTGAAAGAGCGTTACGGATGATGTGCCAGGTGTCGCACCGCGTGCGACATTGAGCGGTACCCAATCTTCGTCGTCTTCGTCTTCCGCAAAACAGAACGTGTATTTACCGGGATTGCCAAGAACGGAGCGGTCGATCTCTTGGGGAATGCCGCCACCCATGTTCCGTATCAATAATTGTAGCGTCCGCCCGATCGACGCATTTGCCCGGTTGCCTTGGCCGAGTGCGTTGCCCTTCGAATTCATCCCGATGCGTTTCGTGATGGGACCGTTCACAATCACCACGGGTCCGGCAAAGCCGAGTGTCGCAAGCAACCCATGCATCGAGAATTCGGGCTTCAACGCCGCTTCGACAACCGCAAGAACGACGGGCAGGTATTCCGGACGGCAGCCCGCCATCACGGCGCTGATCGCGACTTTTTCGATCGAGCATTCCGCGAGGTTGGGCGGGATCAAGCCGATAATCTCATGCGGCTTTCGCGTCGTGCCGGACAGCATCCGCGCGATCCGGAGATCCGTCGGCGGGACGATCGGCAGACCGTCCGTCCAGCCCCGGTCGTAGGCGATCTCCATCGGATCTTCCATCTCCGCAACTTCAATGGCGCGCGCCGCCAAATGCATGCCGCCGAACTGAAGCGACAGGCGTTCCGGCATGCCGGGTTCGACCGAGCGCGAGCCGCAACCGGGCTTAAAGTCCGGCAATCCGGCGCCCAGATCGCCCTGACCGGTGATACGCTGCCATTCGTTGCGGTCCCAGCCCTCCGTACGGTCGATCTCCTCGCCGTCTTCGATGCGAATAACCGTTGGGACGACTTCAATCTTTCGGCGCCAGGACTCTTCAAGGCCGCGATCGTCGCGCGCCCCGCCCGTCTCTTCCGGAAAGGCAGGGTCGTCTTGGCTATAGAGCGTTAGCGGTAGGGCCTCCTTTAGGCCGGCAAGCACCGGTCCGACCATTTGGCAGGTCTCGCAATCGCGTTTGACGACGACCAGAAACTCCATGCCGGCGAAGCCTTTCTGCTAGTTGCGGTCCCAATCGAAGAGCGGCGTTTCTTTCTCTTTGAAACGCCGGACGGCTTCGCGATGGAACTCCGTTTCCCGCACAAGGGATTGCCCCATCGCTTCCATCTCCAACAAGGTGCGGAAGTCTTGATTGTAGGATTCGTTCAGGATCGTCTTGGCCATGCCGATCGCGGCGGGCGACGCATCGCAGAAACGCCGCGCGAAGGCACGTGCCTCTTCCATCGCCGTCTCTTGGCCGACAACCGTATGTACGAGGCCAAGTTCTTTGGCTTCGTCCGCCTGCACCCGCCGTCCCGTAAAGACGAGCTCTTTGGCAACCTGCATGCCGACAAGCCGCGGCAAGACGAAGAAGCCGCTCCAATCGGGAATCAGGCCGATCTTGGCGAAGGCTTGCGTGAAGAAGGCGCGGGGTGTGGCGAGTACGAAATCAGCCAATAAGGCGAGATTGCATCCGGCACCCGCGGCGGCACCGTCCACAAGACTGATGACAGGCAGTTCCAGATGGACGATGTCGTAAATCCGATTGTGACCGGAACGCATGCGGTTGCGTTGATCCATCGGTGTCATCTGGCGGTTGGCCATCCCCTTGACGTCACCGCCGGCACAGAAAGCGCCGCCGGCGCCCGTCAAAATCACGGCCTTCACATCCTCGCCGGCACGTTCCTTGATATCCTCAAGCGCGTTGCTGATGTCTTCGCGCATTTCCGTGCTAAGCGCGTTCCGAGCTTCCGGGCGATTTAGTGTAATGGTCGCGATTTCGTCAGCGACGTCGTATTTGATGTGATGGTAGCCCATAGCGCTGTGTCCTTTATTCGGAAAATGCCGTTTCAACTGAAATAGGCCGCCTCCACCCGAAAAACGAGGCTCGGCGTGCGGCAGGTAGGATTCCCGCAATGTGACCTAATATTACTAGTGAGCTTCGGACAGAGGTATGGAGACGTCATTATGGCACGCGAAGTCATTCCAAGCGGCGCCGCCCTTGGTGCAGATGTAAGAGGTATCGATTTTTCGCTACCCCTGAGCGCAGACGATAAGGCATTCGTGCAGCAAGCCTGGAACGACCATCTCGTTTTGCGCTTTCAAGATCAGGATCTTGAAGACGAAGACCTCATTCGCATGGCGGATGATTTCGGCGGCTCTCAGGTTGCTGGCTCGCGCCAGTACTATATTAACGCCGGCTACGATACAAAATCCGGCCGCGTCTCGCGATTGCCGGGCATTACAATTGTCTCGAACCTCGACAAAGACGGGAAGCCCGAGAAAGCGAATTCCGGGACCGGTAGCAGCGAATTGCTTTGGCACACGGATAATTCCTACGTCGATAACCCGCCAAAAGGCAGCATCCTCTACGGCATTCAAGTGCCGATCAACGGCGGCGGCGATACGTCGTTCGTCAATCAGTATGAGACCTATGACGCCCTATCGGAGGCAATGAAAAAGCGCCTCCTTACGCTTCATATCCGACACGATAACAGCCGGAATACCGCTGGCGGCACACGGCCGACAGCGAAGCGGCCGGAGACGCGCGAGGACGTCGAAGGGCCCGTCCATCCAATGGTCCGCAAGCATCCGGACACCGGTCGCAACGCGCTTTATCTCGGGCGGCGCTACGCTTCGCCGTCGAGTTATATCGTGGAGTTACCGCAAGACGAGAGCGAAGACTTGCTAGACGAGCTTTGGGCACATGCGACCCAGGACAAATACGTTTGGACGCAGGTGTGGACTCCGAAAGATACGATCATGTGGGACAATCGCTGCACGATGCATACACGGAGTCAGATCGACCATACGCAGCCCCGGGAATTGCACCGGAGCCTAATCAAGGGTGAGCCCATCATTGCGGCGACGGAAATCTAGCAATCTCATTCGTACGGCAAACGTATCGTGACGATCGTGCCTTCGTTTATCTCGCTGGTAACGTTCAACTCGCCCCCGTGCATCTCGACAATCGATTTAACGAGATAAAGACCTAAGCCGCTGCCTTCGTGCGGGCGTTCTTGCACGTGACTGACCTGGACAAAGGGTTGCAATATGCGCTGGAGATCGTCCGCCGCGATCCCAATGCCGGTATCGGCGACCGTAATCGCCACGGTTGTCGGCGTTTCCAGCGATACCGCGACGGAGATCCGTCCCCCGCGCGGCGTAAACTTAATCGCATTGCTTATGAGATTGATGAGCGCTTGCTTGAGGCGCAGCAGGTCGGCTTTGACGGATTCGACCCCATCCGCGACCGAAATATCCAGCGAGAGGCCGCCGCTACTCAATCGCTACGCGAACATGCGGCGGCATTCTTCTAGCAGCAGCGGCAAATCAACCGATTCGATATGGAGGTCCATCTCTCCCGCTTCGATCTTGGAGACGTCGAGTATATCCTTGATGACCTCGAGGAGGTGTGTACCGGACCACATAATATCGCCGGCATACTCTTTCCGTTTCTCTTCGGAGACATCGCCTTGAAGAATCTGAGAAAACCCAATGATCGAATTCAGGGGCGTTCTCAACTCATGGCTGATATTGGCGAGAAATTCCGATTTCGCGCGGTTCGCCATCTCCGCATTCTCCTTCGCAAGGAGCAGTTCCGCCTCGATGGTGCGTCGTTCGGTGATATCCGTAAAACACGATACGTACCCGCCGCCATCCATAGGCGTCCGCTCCATGAGGAAGAATTTACCATCCGCGCGCCGACGTTCCTCGACAGTATGAAGATTACTTCGGAAATAATGCTTCTCGCGCTCCAATGCGTACTTCGCGGGATCGTCGTCACCGAATTGGTTCTTCACGGCGAGATCGTGAATGAGGTCGTACGCGCTGTGGCCACGTCGCACACGGGACGGATCGTGGCCGGTGTCTTCGATATATTTCTGGTTCCACGCGATGAGTTTCAGGTCCTTGTCGTAGACACAGATACCGTGTTCGATGGTCTCCAAGGTCCGCTGTAGTAAAACGGTGTATTCGCCGATTTCGCTTTCGGCCAGAACGCGACCGGCCATTTCGGCTTCGATTTGCTCGCTCTGCCGGCTGATCTGCGCGTCCCGTTCGGTTATTTCTTCGTAGTGGGATACGACGTCTCTACTGGCGCGTTGCACAAAGATCAGCAGAAAAACATAGAGAATACCGAATACGATGATCGTCACGACGACGACCGAAGTCGTCGAATCTCGCACCAACCCCATTTCGGATGTGACGTCGGTATATATCTCAAAAACACCAATCTTGGTTTCGCCGGCATCCGCAAAAAGCGGAATATAGGTCTCGACAATCTCCCGGTCGCTTACGTCCCCAGTGAAGCCGTATTTCAAATCACCTCGGACATAACGGCTCGTCGGCTGCGCAGTCTCCATAATTTTCTGAATGATGCCGAAATTCGCTTCGGGGTCGGTCCGTTCCGCCGGTGCAGGGGACCAAACCAAATGACCTTCCGGATCAAAAATTTTTACTTTGAGAACCGGCGTCCCTGAGATCAAAGGCCGCAGCAGGTCATGCACGCGCTCCGGTTCGTTGCGCGATATGTCGACAATATCGGCGTTCCCCGGTTCCGGGTTGGCCGCGCCGACCGCATTGACCATCAACTCGGCCAAATGAACGTTCTGGCGTTGAGTCACATGCACGGCCCGATCGACGGACGCCTGGTGCCATAGGACCGCCAGAACGGTCGTGGCGATGGCGAACGCTATGGCGCTGCCGATCGAGAAGTATCTCAACAGCGGATAATGTTTTGCGCGCTTTTCGCCCGTCGATGACAAACAACCCTGCCAGACCGGATTCAGGGTCTTTTACATTAAAAAGACGCCTTTCCCGGTCGTTTGTGTATCGAACAGCTTATAAGCTTCCTCGGCCTGGTCGAGCGTGAATTCGTGGGTAAAGAGCGAATCCACATCAATTTTTCGATCCGCAACGAACTCCGCGCAGTCCGCCTGCCCGTTCTTACTGAAGGTCCAAGAGCCAACAAGCGTTACTTGCCGCCGCAGGAGGTCGTTGGACACGTCGAGGGTGACGTCGCCCGTTTCACCCACAAAGCACGCCGTCCCCCAGGTCCGGACCGCTTGCACCGCGGCGCGGCGCGCTTCGGGGTTGGAGCTGCAATCGAGCGATTTCTGCGCCCCTTCGCCATGCGTGAGATCTTGAATGGCTTCCACCACATCATTCGCAAGAGGATCGACGACTTCGTCCGCCCCAAACTTCGTCGCGAGATCGCGCCGCTCCTCGCTGATATCCAGCGCAATAACACGTGCACCCATGGCCTTGGCCAATTGGGTCGCACTCAGCCCGACGGGGCCTTGACCGAAGATCGCGATGGTTTCGTCACCGGCAAGGTCGAGCCGTTTCAAAGCTCCGTAGGCCGTGCCGGTCCCGCAAGAAATCGCCGCCCCCGTCTTAAACGAAAGGGCGTCGGGCAGTTTCACCACGGTGTGGGCAGGGACCAGCATGTACTTGGCATGCGCGCCGTCCCCGACGCCGCCGTAGACGATGGTGCCTTCGAGGCACATTTGCGACCAACCATCGCGGCAATGCTTACAGACCCCGCAACCACTATAGTGATGGTCCATGACGCGGTCGCCGACCTTCGCTTGCGCTTCCGGCACACCGGCGCCCACTGCCGCGACGATGCCACAAGGTTCATGTCCGGCGATATTCAGTTTTTCTTTTCGCGGCGCGCGATACTGATGAAGGTCGCTGCCGCACATCCCCGACGCTTTGATTTCGAGAACGACTTCGCCAGGGCCGGGTGTTGGGTCCGGCACTTCCATTAGCTCTAAAGTCCGATCACCGGTAAAGACCACTGCTTTCATCGCGCTTACCTCCCCCTCTATAGTTATCAGGGAGAGAGTTACGCGAATCCCGTGCGGATACAACCGCCCGCCGCATCCATCTTGCGGTTAGGCGGCTTTCGTATTTCGGGATAGGTCCATAAACGGCTCATCGCCGAGAATGGTGACTCGGTTCATGAATCGGCGATGGCCGTGGTAGTCGTTGAGCGCGAGATGTTGTGCGCAACGATTGTCCCAAAAGGCGATTGCACCGTCGCTCCAGCGGAAGCGGCAGCTGAATTCGGGCCTTGCGATATGATCGAATAGGAAAGACAGGATCGGCGCGCTTTCCGCTTCGGTCATGCCTTCGAACTTTTTTGTGAAGACAGAATTGACGAAGAGCGCATGCCGGCCGCTTTCGGGATGGGTGCGTATGACCGGGTGGGTGGCCAATTGTTCCGCCGCTTCGGAATATTGGAAACCGCCCAGGCCGGGACCATCGGTCTTCTTCGCTTCTTCGGCGCGGCGCGCGAAATTTTCGGCGGCACTGTGTTCCGCCCGCAATCCCTGCAGCATCGATTTCATGCCGTCGGATAGGGTCTCGTAGGCGAGATACATATTCGCAAACATTGTATCCCCGCCAAAGGGCGGCAATTCCTTCGCATACAGCATGGATCCAAGTGCCGGCTTGCGTTTGTAAGTCACGTCGCTGTGCCACGTGCTGCCGGCGTTCTTCTTCTGATGCGGTTCCTTCGCGATGATCTGAATCTCGTCATGCCCGGCGAGTTTCGGAATGAAGTCGTTGATATGGAGCTCACCGAAATGACGCGCGAAGGATTTTTGCTGATCCGGCGTGATGTCTTGGTCGCGAAAGAAAATCACAAGATTCTCAAGATACGCGCGTCGGATCTCCGACAAAACTTCACTCGACAGCGATTCGGCGAGATTAACGCCGCCGATCTCCGCGCCGAGTGCGCCCGCAATCGGAGAGACGGAAATATACCGATATTCAGCGTTTCGATGGTTCATGACTCGTACTCCTTTTGGCGCCGATGCGGCTCACCTGCGCGAATTGTGAAAGCGTTTCCTCGGATGCCGGTGCGGAAATTGCGCCGACGATGCTGTCGATGAGGTTGGCAATGAAAAATGCGGACACATGCGTCGTGTCCGCGGTCCGCCGGACTTCATCCGCCAGCGCGTGCACCATGTAATTGCCGGCTAAGGTGATCCGGAGGTCGACGATCTCGCCCGGCAGGTGCGTTAACATACGCCGGGCAATACGCCGGGTTTGCGCCATGCCCTGGTCGTATTTGTTGCGGACCAATTGCCCGACATTGACGTTCGGATCGCTGATCGCGTGAGACAGGAACCGCACGTAATTTGTACCGCCACCGGCGCTTTCCATCTGCGCGGTGAGCGGAAACACCATCGCTTCGACGATCTGACGAACGGAGGCATCATTAGCCACGTGTTCGAGTTGCGTCAGCATCCCGACGCGATGATCGTTCACACCGGACATGCGGTGTTCGAAGATCGCCTCGAGCAGACTTTCCCGCGTCCCGAAATGATAGTGCAACGCGGCGACGTTCTTCTGGCCGGCGGCTCGATTGATTTCGCGAAGCGATACATTGTCGATTCCCTTTTCGGCGAAGAGGCGCTCCGCCGTCTCGATCAGCGACAATCGTGTATTTGCATCCGACATGCCTTCGATATATTAAATCATATGAATTAATTCAAGTGATTTAATATATCGGCTCACGTATCATACTGTCTCCGTGGGTTTACTGGCCTAAATTAGAGGGACGTGCAAAATGGCCGGCGTTTGCCGGTAAAACTTAGGAATATCGGAATGCCTTCAAACGGAAGATTGCCGCTTTCGCGATTTACGGTGCTTGACCTCACCGCGCACCGCGCGGGGCCGACCTGTGTTCGCCAGCTGGCGGATTGGGGTGCCAATGTCATCAAGATCGAAGCGCCAACCGGAATAAACAAAGACAAAGGCGGCATCATCGGCGCACGCCATGGCTTCGATTTTCAGAATCTACACCGGAATAAACGCAGTCTGACGCTGAATTTGAAAAGCGAAGAAGGGAAGAAAATCTTCTTTCAGCTGGTCGAGAAAGCCGATGTGGTGGTCGAGAATTATCGCTCCGCCGTCAAACACCGCCTCGGCATCGATTATGAGCCTTGCTCGAAGGTGAACCCGCGTATTGTCTACGCTAGTATCGCAGGTTTCGGTCAGGACGGCCCCTATGGCAAGCGGCCCGGCGTTGATCAGATCGCCCAAGGTCTCGGCGGTTTGATGAGCGTGACCGGCATTCCGGGTCAGGGCCCGGTGCGGGTCGGCATTCCGATTTGCGACCTGACGGCGGGTATGTTCCTGGCGCAAGCCGTATTGATTGCGCTGCTCGATCGCGAAGTGACCGGCGAAGGCCAATGGGTCCATACGTCATTGCTCGAAGCCATGATTCAAATGATGGATTTTCAGGCGTCGCGTTATCTCGTCGACGGCGAAGTGCCGAAGCAGGCGGGTAACAATCATCCGACCGGCATTCCCACCGGCGTTTTCGAGACGGCGGACGGTCACATTAATATTGCCGCGGCGGGCCAGGTCCTGTTCGAGCGGTTCTGTGGCGCCGTTGGCTTGGAACATCTGGTCGACGACCCGAAGTTCGATCGGGCTGGCGCGCGCTCGGACAATCGGGACGAGCTCAACGCAATTATCAATGATCGGATTCGCCAGGAAACAAGCCAGCACTGGGTCGATCTGTTGAACGAAGTCGGCGTGCCGTGTGGCCCGATCTATTCGGTCGATCAGGTCTTTGCAGATCCCCAGGTGAATCATTTAAAGATCGCCAAGACACAGCATCATCCAAAGCTTGGCGATATAAAGCTGGTGGGCCAAGCCATCAACCTTACCAACACACCGGAGCCGGACGAATTCCGACTGCCGGTGCCAGAGCTCGGCGAACACACCGATTCGATCCTCGATGACCTCGGTTATGGCACGGATCAAATCGCCGACATGAAATCGCGCGATATCGTCTGACGCCGCGCATCGATCTATTTGAGAGAAGGAAGTTACATGGAACTCAATACCGAAAAAATGATTGGCGAGAAGGAAGGCGGCATCGGTTGGATGACCTTCAACAATCCGGCGCGCCGCAACGCGATGTCTCTGGATATGTGGGAGGCGGTCGAAACCATTCTCGACGAATTCGAATCCGACGACGATATCAAGGTGATCGTCATGCGCGGCGCCGGTGACAAAGCCTTCGTCTCGGGTGCCGATATCTCAGAGTTCAAGGAACGCCGCAACAATGCCGAAGCAGCGGCGGAATATGCGCGTATTTCCGAAGGTGCGCGCGCGCGGTTGATGGGCGTCAAAAAGCCTTTGATCGCAATGATTCGGGGATACTGCCTGGGCGGCGGCATGGCGGTGGCCATGGCGGCCGACATGCGTTTTGCGACTGAAGATTCCCAGTTTGGTATTCCCGCGGCCCGGCTCAGTATCGCCTATGGCTATGACGGGCTGCACAAACTCGTGCATCTGGTCGGCCCGGCGATGGCCAGCGAAATCATGTTTACGGCCCGCCGTGTACAGCCTGACGAAGCGCAACGGATCGGACTCATCAATCGTGCTGTCCCTGTCGATGAGCTCGAAACGGCGGTTCGCGAGGTCGCGGACGCGATCTGCCGCAACGCGCCCCTGTCGATTGCAGCCTCCAAGCATACGATCGGCCAAATTCTGACCGACAAGGAAGACCGCGACTACGACGAAATCAAACGCATGTCGCAAATGTGTTTCGACAGCAATGATTACAAGGAAGGCCGCGAAGCCTTTATGGAGAAACGCTCCCCCGTATTCACGGGCACCTAGTTGAAAGCGGAGACGGGAAGCGGATGTTTCGCATAAGCCATCGCGCAACGGCGTTGATCGACGATCTTGTCGAAAAGGCCGTCGAGTGGGTCGATTCCCAGCGCGATGCGCATCGTGCGTCCGCCTTCCCATTGCCGGAACCGGAACGCACGCTGATCGCGCCGTTCTTTACGGGAAAGACGGTGTCGCAGGTCCGGTTTCGGCACATCCCGGAGATCGAAAACCCCGCCTTCTTGGGGTTTGTCGAAGACAGTGACGGCCGGCCGCTCGACTTCTCCCAGATGGCCGGCATCACCTTCAACGACACCGTCGTTCTATCGGACGCCTATTTCGAGGAAACGGATCTCGTCTCGCTGCTGTTCCACGAATGTGTACACGTGGCGCAGTACCAGCAGCTCGGCGTCGAGGGGTTTATGCGGAGCTATGTCGAGGGATGGGTGTCGAACGGGATGGACTATTTTGCCATCCCGTTGGAGCGCGACGCCTACGACTTGGAACGGCAGTTCCGCGCGGCACCCAATCGGCCCTTTTCCGTTGAAGGGGCGATTGCCCTAAGGCTGAAATCGCGCGCCTAGCGCGGCCCGAAGCATTTCATTTTCACGGACCAACCCTGGATGCCGGGCTCGCGAGCGCTATTGATGAGCGTGCAGACCACGCGGTGCTTCGGGCTATGATGCTCGGTGATTTTCATGCGTTCGCTCTGGCCCTGCGGTGATTCGCCAAAATCGGCCGATGTCAGGCAATTTGCCCAACTGGCGGCAATTCTGTCGGCGACGATCCGGCTGTCCCGCTTGGTGAAACACTGCAGTTGAAACCCCCTCGGCCCATCGCGAAGGCTGCGGCAAGCAAGGCGTTTCACATTAAATTTTATGGCGTTTTTCTTGACCGTTGCTGCTTTGGCAAAGGCGCCGTCGCAGATCGCAGGCCTCATGGCGTGACCCTCGGATGCGAACAACACGAGAGCGAAAACGAGCGGGACAAAACGAAGCATCCGACCTCCAAATTTTAGTTTGCCGAATGTATACGCCGCGGTCCTGCGGTACCAGTGCGACCTACGTTTGAGAGAGTTCGGCGGCGAGTTTACGTGCCCTGTCGGCTTGCTCCGACGCCATCTTGGCGCATAGGCCGGTGTAAGCGGTTGGGTCCAAAAGTTTTTCGATCTGCCCCGTCGATAAATGCCCGGTCACCCGTTTGTCGGCGGACAGCAGTTCGATGAAGGTTTTGTCGCCGACAGCGGCTTCCTGGGCCGCGTCGTAGACGATATCGTGCGCTTCCTGGCGGCCGACATACTCGCCAAGCGCCAGCATCATCGGCTCGGCCATGATCAATCCGTCCGTCAGGTCCAGATTGGCACGCATCCTTTCCGGTTTGAGGACAAGGCCTTCGGCGAGGAGACGTACACGCTCCAATGTGTCGCCCATGAGCGTGCAGACTTCGCGTTCCGCGTAGCGCATCATAAGCGAGGTCTGCCGGTTCGCTTCATGTTCCGTCATGACGCTTTCCATCGCCAATGGGACCATGGTGCGTATTTGCGCGGCATAGGCCATGACATCCTGTGACAGGTGGGGATTGCGTTTTTGCGGCATCGTGCTGCTGCCCACGGTACCGGGCGAGATCGGCTCCTCGACCTCGCCGAACTCCTGCTTCATGCCGGTATAAATTTCGTAACCGAACTTACCGCAGGTGGCGGCGAGCAATCCCAGCAGCATGACGTGCTCGACAAGGTGATCCATGATGCTGCGGGCGGGCACCTGCATCGCCGGCATGTCGAGATGTGCCGCCATCCGGGCTTGGACGTCGAGCCCTTCGTCGCCGAAGGACGCAACCGTTCCCGCCGCGCCGCCGAGCAAGGCTTGAAAGACGCGGGGCTCGCATTGGCGAAGACGTTCCGTATGGCGCGCGAATTCATCGATCCAGATGGCAACTTTCAGCCCATAGGTGGCCGGCACGGCGTGCTGCCCATGCGTCCGGCCCGGCAACGCCATGTCTTTCGATTTGTCCGCCAGTTCGGCCAATGCCGTGAAGATTCGGCTGAGTTGATGGAGGTAGATCCGGTGTGCTTTCCGGAGCTGCAGCAAGTCCCCGGTCTGCGTGATGTTCTGGGTCGTAGCTCCCCAATGCACATAGTTCCCGGCGTCGCCGTCGCAGAGTCGCGACAGCTCCCAAACCAGCGGCACTAAGGTATGGCCGGTGCGGGTGAACCCTTCGGTGAGGCGGTCCCGGTCGAATAGAGCGAGATCGCATTTCTTGACGATTTCCTCAGCAGCGGCTTCGGGAATCATCCCGAGCTCCGCTTCCGCCTTGGCGAGGGCGGCTTCGACATCTAGCCAGGCCTGCCAGCGGGCGTCCTGTTCGAAAAGGGCCGCGATCCCCGGGTCCGGGACGCGAAACGATGTCGGATTACCTTGCTGCATAAATCGTCTCCCATGCGAATAGTGGCGATCCCTATTTGATATGCATCGTTGGCAGCGCGCGGCCATTCGTCCTACGATAATTTCAACAAATCGACGAATCAGGGAGGAAGCCGCCATGGCGACGGGACGCACAAGCCAAGATTCAGCGACGAATATGCAGCTGCCGGGCGAGGTTCTCGAGGGCATCTATACGACAATGCGCCGTATTCGGCGTTTCGATGAGTACACCCATCAGCTGTTTGAGGAAGGCCTGGTGAAAGGCACGGCTCACAGTTATGTCGGGCAAGAAGCGATCGCGGCGGCGGTCGGCGCCAATTTACGCGAAGACGATTTTATGGCGAGCAATCATCGCGGCCATGGACACTGCATCGCTAAGGGCGCCGATATTTCTCTCATGATGGCGGAATTGATGGGTCGCGAGAGCGGCTATTGCGGCGGCCTTGGTGGCTCCATGCATATCGCGGATATGAACCTCAATATCCTTGGCGCCAACGGCATCGTCGGCGCCGCCATGCCGCTCTCAACGGGCGCGGGGCTCGCCGCGAAACTCCAGGGTAAGGGCCAAGTCGTGGTCGCCTTTTTCGGCGACGGCGGCTCGAACCAAGGCGTCTTCCACGAATCGATGAATCTCGCTTCAGTCTGGAAACTGCCGGTGCTGTTCATTTGCGAGAACAATCAATATGCGCTCAGCACGTCCTACCGGCAGACCACGTCCGTCGATCAGGTGGCGCGCCGGGCCGCCGGCTACGAAGTGCCGGGCGTGACCATCGACGGCAACGACGCGGTCGAAGTCTACCTGACCGTGCGGGAAGCGGTGGAGCGGGCGCGGGCCGGCGACGGGCCGACCTTGATCGAAGCCATGACCTATCGCTGGGGTCAGCACTCGATGCGGGCCAATCTGCGCGACCCGCGGCCGGAGAAGGAATACAACGACTGGGTCAAACGCCGCGATCCGGTGAAGCGGATCGAGAAGACCATCCGCAGCGAGAAAGCGGTTCCGCCGAAGCGGATGAAAGAGATCGCTGCGAATGTCGAGAGTGAGCTGGAGTCGGCGATTGAATTCGGCAAGAAAGGCGAGGAGCCGACCGTCGAAGAGATGGTCGCTGCGGTCTATTCGCCGCACGAAGCGCATCAGGAACCCGGCACCGAAGGCGTCACGCGCGAGCTTGCCTTCACTGAAGCCTTGAATGAAGCCATGCGCCAGGAGATGGCGCGCGACGACAGCGTCTTCCTGATGGGCGAAGATGTCGGCGCCACGGGCGGCATCTTTCAGGTCTCGAAAGGCCTGATGGACGAGTTCGGCGAGGACCGCGTCCGCGATACGCCGATCTCGGAAGCCACTTTCGTTGGCTGCGGCGTCGGGGCGGCTATCGCCGGTATGCGACCGATCGTCGAAATTCAAATCTTCGACTTTATCGCCCTGACCATGGATATGCTGGTGAACCAGGCAGCCAAGTTCCGTTTCATGCTCGGCGGCAAACCGAAAGTGCCACTCGTGGTCCGCGGTCCGCAAGGCGGCGGCATCCGCATGGCGGCGCAACATAGTCAAAGTCTTGAGGCGTGGTTCACCCATGTGCCGGGTTTGGTCGTGGTCGGGCCGTCAACGCCCTACGATGCGAAGGGCCTGCTGACGGCGGCTATACGCGACGACAATCCGGTGATCTTCCTCGAGACCAAATTGCTTTACGTCGAGGGCGGCAACGGCCCTGTGCCGGAAGAGAATTACGCCATTCCCATCGGCAAGGCGGATGTGAAACGCGAAGGTACCGACGTGACCGTCGTCGCCACCATGGCGATGGTGCCGCGCGCCCTCTCGGCGGCGCGCACACTTGAGCGAGAAGGAATCAGTGTCGAGGTCGTCGATCCACGCACGTTAAAACCGCTTGACGAAGAGACGATCCTGAACTCGGTGATGAAGACCAATCGCGTGCTGATCGTCCACGAAGCCTGGACCACCGGCGGCTTTGGCGCCGAAGTCGCGTCGGTCATCGCGGATAAAGGTTTCGATTGGCTCGATGCCCCGGTCAAACGCCTTGGCGCCATGGATACGCCAATGCCCTACAACGACGAACTCGAACGCGCGACCATCCCGTCGACCGACAAAATTGCCGAAACGATTAGAGAGCTGATGCAATAGAAAGAGGCTCGACGCAACGCGCGCCGAAGGGCCTTGTCATTCGGGCATGACGCGCTTTCTTTAATCACGAACAAAACGCTTGAGGACGAAATGGAAACGGAAACCTTTGACTATGTTGTTGTTGGCGCAGGTTCGGCAGGATCGGTTTTAGCCAACCGGCTGAGCGCCGACGGCAAGTATAAGGTGCTCGTCCTCGAAGCGGGACGGGAAAGCCACTATTGGTCCCCGATCCCGGTCGGTTTTGCCAAGCTGATCGACAACCCGGCCGCCAATTGGC
Source organism: Rhodospirillaceae bacterium (assembly GCA_002716125.1). Classification (GTDB taxonomy): domain Bacteria; phylum Pseudomonadota; class Alphaproteobacteria; order UBA8366; family UBA8366; genus UBA6544. The sequence continues at coordinate 31,387 of PAZH01000055.1, read as the reverse complement.
TCTATGAGTCGGAACCCGATGACGGCGCCGACGATCGCCGCATACCGGTGCCGCGCGGCAAGTTACTTGGCGGGTCGAGTTCGATCAACGGCATGGTTTTCGTGCGCGGCCAAAAACAGGACTATGACACCTGGGCGCAGCTCGGCAATCGCGGTTGGAGCTACGAAGACGTGCTGCCGGTCTTCCGCGATATGGAGAGCTACAACGGCGATGGCGATGCGGAGTATCGCGGCACCGGCGGTCCGCTTCGGATCAGCGACAATGTCGAGGAAGGCCCCCTCTATGACCGGATCATCGAGGCCGCAGGCGAATTCGGAATCGACTACAACGCCGACTACAACGGGGCCAAGCAAGACGGCATCGGCATGACGCAAACGACCATCCGAAAAGGGCGGCGGATGAGCACGGCCTTTTGCTATCTCGATCCGGCGCGCGGACGGTCGAATCTCACGATCCTGGCCAACGCGCTCACAGAAGCGCTCATTCTCGACGGCAAACGCTGTACCGGCGTGCGCTATACGCGGAACGGCCAAACGAAAATCGCGAAAGCGAATCGTGAGGTGATTGTCTCTGGCGGTACCATCAACTCGCCCCAGCTGCTTGAGCTCTCTGGCATCGGCCAGCCGGAAGTTCTGAAAGCCCATGGCATCGAGGTGCAACACGAACTGAAAGGTGTCGGTGAAAACCTCCGCGACCATTTCGCCCCCCGCTTCCGCTGGTCTGTGCCAAAGGAACTCGGCCTGACCTACAACGTCCACGGTCGGGGTATTCGCCTGGTTTGGCAGGCGCTGAAATATGCCTTTACCGACAAAGGCCTGATCGGCATGTCGTCGGGCCCGCTCCGCGCCTTCGTGCGCACGCGGGACGGCCTCGATTCACCGAATGCGATGATCGGCTGGGTGCCGTTCTTGATGGGTCCGAACTTCACGCTCGACCGGGAATCGGGCGTCAGCGCCTTCACACATATCCTGCGCTCGGAAAGCACGGGCAGCATTCACATTGCGTCGAACAACGAGAACCAGCCGCCCGCGATCAAGTTCAATTTCCTCTCGGCGCAATTGGACCGCGACGTCACCTTGGAGGCGACGCAGCTTTTGCGCGACATCATGAAGGCGCCGCCGCTCTCCGACATCGTGCAGGACGAGCTGACTCCTGGGGTCGATATCTCATCGGATCAAGAAGTCCTCGATTGGGTGAAGGCAACGGCCGAGACAACCTATCACCCGATCGGCACCTGCAAGATGGGCAACGATCCGATGGCCGTCGTCGACGACCGGCTCCGCGTCCACGGTATGGAGGGCCTGCGCGTGGCAGATGCTTCGATCATGCCGACACTGACGTCCGGGAACACCAATGCGCCGTCGATCATGATCGGCGAGAAAGCGTCCCGCATGGTCCTTGCGGACGCCGCATAGAGCAGCGCTATTTTCCTCACCCACGCTCAACTTACCTTAGTTGGGGTAGCAATTCGGGGGAGACGGTAAATGGCGGACAACACCTACGACTATATCGTTGTTGGCGCAGGCTCGGCTGGCGCCGCTGCCGCTTATCGATTGGCCGAGAACGGTAAGTTTACCGTTCTCTTGCTGGAAGCCGGCCGCGAAAGTCACCCCTGGTCGCGCATTCCCGTTGGATTCGCCAAACTGATCGACAATCCGGCCGCCAATTGGCTGTACTCTTCCGAACCGGACGAAGGCTCGGGCGGACGGCGCATTCCGGTGCCACGCGGCAAACTGCTCGGCGGCTCGAGCTCGATCAACGGCATGGTCTTCACCCGGGGGCAGCGGCAAGACTTCGACATCTGGGCGCAGCTCGGCAATCGCGGTTGGAGTTATGAGGACGTCCTGCCGATCTTTCGCGACATGGAAGACTATGAAGGCGAAGCTGACGAAGATTATCGCGGCCGCGGCGGTGTGCTGAAAGTCAACGAAAGCATCGAGCAAGGTCCACTTTACGAGGCGATCATGGACGGCGCCGAACAGGTCGGCATCCAACGCGCACCCGATTACAACGGCGCGGTACAGGACGGCATCGCCATGTCGCAGACAACCATCCGGCATGGCTGCCGGATGAGCACGGCGTATTGCTACCTGTATCCCGCAAAAGATTGGCCCAATCTTAAAGTCCAGACGCATGCACTAACCGAGAAGGTCCTGTTCGACGGAAACCGCTGCGCCGGCGTGCGCTATTCCGTCGATGGCGAGATGCGTGAAGCAAAGGCGGCGCGCGAAGTGCTGATTAGCGCCGGCGCGATCAACTCCCCGCAACTCTTGGAGCTCAGCGGAATCGGGCAGGCGGAACGCCTCAAAGACCTTGGTATCGATGTGGTGCACGAATTGAAGGGGGTCGGCGAGAATCTGCGGGACCACTACGCACCGCGCATGAAATGGACGATCCCAAGATCGCTCGCCCTCACCTACAATGTGAAGGGCCGGGGTCCGCGGGTTGTTTGGGAAGCCCTCAAATATCTATTTACCGACAAGGGATTGTTGGGAATCACGGCAGCTCCGCTCCGCGCCTTCGTGCGGACCCGAGAGGGTCTGGAAGCGCCGAACGCGGTTATCGGTTGGGTGCCGTTCCTGGTCGGCGAGAATTTTAAACTGGCAAAGGAATCCGGTATTACGGCGTTTACGCACATCCTGCGTTCGGAAAGCCAAGGGAACATTCATGTGACCTCGGCCGATGCCAAACAGCCGCCCGCGATTCGATTCAATTTCCTCACCGCACAACTCGATTGCGATGTGACTTTGGAAGCCATGCGGATCACCCGAAACATCATGACGGCGCCTGCTCTCGACGGCATTGTGACGGGGGAGATCACGCCGGGTGTCGACATGGACGACGACGCGGAACTGCTACAATGGGTGAAGGAGAATGCGGAGACGACCTATCACCCGGTCGGCACCTGCAAGATGGGACATGACCCCATGGCCGTCGTCGACGATCAGCTCCGGGTGCACGGCATCGAGGGTCTCCGCGTCGCCGATGCCTCCATCATGCCGACGCTCACCTCCGGCAACACCAACGCGCCCTCCATCATGATCGGCGAGAAAGCATCCCGCATGATGCTGGCGGACGCGGCGACCTAGCGAGAGGCCGCCGCCCGCAAGCGCGATGCGTCAGGCGCGAAGATCGCCCCGCATCGAGGTTCCGTCCGGCGCCCGGTCTGTGTCCGGCTCCGGCGCCGCCGAGGAATCTTCCTTGAGCGACTTACAGAGCCCGTAGGTCATGAACAGCATGATCACACTGACCGGCAGGGCCGCCGCGATGGACGCCGTCTGCAAAGCCTTCAGACCGCCCGCCAACAAGAGGACGGCAGCGACAAAGCCTTCGCCCATGCCCCAGATGATCCGGAACTTCTGCGGCGGGTTGTCGTCGCCCATGCTGAGCATCGTGGTGATGACCAAGGTCCCGGAATCGGACGAGGTGATGAACCACGTGGCCAAAAGCAAGGTCGCCAAGGCAGACATGCCCCAGGTCAGCCAGGAAATATCGGAAAGCCGTGCAATGGTGCCGTAAAGCGCCTTCGGCAGGTCCCAATTGTTGACCATGTCGATTAGGCCCGCACCACCTGCTGCCGCCGCTTGGATCTCCATGTAAAGCGCGTTGCCGCCAAAGATGGAGAGCCAAAAGAAGGCGATGGTCGTCGGCACGAACATCACACCGACCATGAACTACCGGATCGTCCGGCCGCGCGAAATGCGCGCGATGAACATCCCGACGAACGGTGCCCAGGAAATCCACCAACCCCAATAGAAGATGGTCCAGCCGCCTTGCCAGGCTTTATCCCCGGCTTCACCGGCGACCCAGAAGCCCATCGGCACCGCATTCCAGAGGTAGTCGCCGATGGTCGTAACGAAGAAGCCCATCAGCCATTCTGTCGGGCCGGCAAAGAGGAAGAACGCGACCAACACGATGCTGAGATAGATATTCCATTCGGAAATAATCCGGATGCCGTTTCCGACACCCGATACTGCGGGAAACGTCGCAGCGACGGAAATCAGCGCGATCAAAATGATCTGTGTCGTAATGCCAGCGTCGACCCCGAAGAGGACGTTCAGGCCTGCCGCCATTTGATTGACACCAAGGCCGAGCGACGCCGAAGACCGTGCCGAAGACCGCCAGCAAGTCGACGGCATGACCGATCGGGCCGTAGATTTTCTCTCGAAGAACGGGATAAAGGGCCGAACGAAGGGTCAGCGGCAATTTCTTGCGGAAGCCGAAATAGGCGAGACACAAACCCACCATGACGTAGACCGCCCAGGCGTGGAAGCCCCAGTGACAGTAGGTGACCCGCATCGCGTGAACCGCACGCTGGTCGTCCAATTGCGTGGCGCCAGCCTGATCCGCAAAGGGATTATTCGGATATTTCCAGGCCGCCGTGTTGTCGAAATAGAACAGCGGCTCCGCGATGGAGAAGAACAGCAGGCCAATACCCACACCGGCCGAGAACAACATCGCGAACCAAGAGAAGTTCGAGAACTCCGGCCGCGAATCGTCATTGCCGAGGCGAATGTTACCGAAGCGGCTGCACATCAGATAGAGGCAAACCGCCAACATGACGCAGAAAGCGCTGATGTAATACCAGCTCAGCGTTGTTTCGATCCATCCGCGGATCGCCGAATAAATGCCGTTGGCGAAATCGACGTTCAGGGCGGTGAAGACGACGAAGACCACCACCATACCCTTGGCGGCGAGCCCCATACCGCTGTGCAGTCCCGTAAAAAATCCAGTTTTTGCAACGAGATCCGGCGCATTGCCGTTGCTGTCAGCCATCACCGATCCTCCCCTTTGTTATTATCAACGCGGGATCGGCGAGCAACCGAATCGACCAAGCCCCTAACGGGCAACCACTTACCGTACGAACCCCAATCTGAGATCAGTATATCGATTCAGAAGAATCTTGGCCAATCGGCGGGATTTTAAGGATCGATACGAACCGTCAGGTTCCAATCGACAGCGCCCGATTCTTGCAGCTTTTTGAAGCCGTTCGGCGTCCGGCGAAGCTTCTTCCGGGCGTGTTCCATCAGCGCTTCGCGAAGGTCGTCCGGCAGTTTGTCGAACGCCAGATCCAACTCGACCGGCCCCGCTGCCTTCTTTACCTTCTTCTTCGAAGATTTCGTCGATTTCTTGGATTTCTTTCCCCAGATCGCATCCCACCCAGAACGATATTCAGGCGTCCGCACGCTGGAGAAGTAACCGTAGTGCACCTCTTTAGAGCCGCCGACGGATTCGCGCTGGGACTTCCCGCTACCGCCGCTCGAAGCACTGCTGCTCGACGACGAACTCTCTGAACTCGAACTGCTTTTCTTGCTATCACTCGAACTGGATTTTTTGGCTTCGCTCATCTCTCGCCTCTATCACTACCCCGCCTTCGGCGACCGTACGCGGCCACCGTTCGAAAATTTTGGCGCTTTTATCGAATTTGCAACCCCGGCTCAAGACCCGAGCCGAATCGCTTAGCGAAACGCCGGGATGACGTCCTTGGCGATCATTTCGATATTGCGGTCGAGATAGTCTTCCGGACAGGCGGAAGAGACGAAGACCATGCTGGCACCGGCGTCGACGTATTCCTGGAGACGGGCCTGGCAGGTATCTGGGTCGCCTGCCAAGGCGAAACGATGTACGCGTTGGCTGAAATCCTGGGCGTATTGTTTCGAAAGCCGGTCCGCAGCGTATTTGATGCCCGTCTCCTTATCCTCGTGCACGCCGCTGAAGATGTAGAGACCGAAGGTAAAGTTCGAAAGATCGCGCCCCTCTTCTTCGGCGTAGCCCTTGATCTTCTCGATACTCTCGGCGAGATGCTCTGGCGTATACATGTACGGAATCCATCCGTCCGCGTATTTGGCGGCGCGGCGCATCGCCGCTTCGGAGCGTCCGGAGACATAGATCGGCGGGCGGGGTTTCTGGACCGGCAACGGTTTGAGGCTGAAATTCTTCAGCGTGGTGTATCGGCCTTCGTAGGTGACGTCGGTCTCGGACCAGACGCGTGTGAGGACCTCGAGCGCATCATCGGTCCGCGAGCCGCGTTGCCGGACCGGCACACCGCAGGCCTCGAATTCGGGCGGGAATTCGCCGCCGACACCAACCCCCATCGTGTAGCGGCCGCCGGATGCGACATCGAGTGCGGCGCCAAGCTTCGCCAGCAGGGCGGCCGGATAGAGCGGCACCAGCGTGATCGCGCTCATCAGGCGGATATGATTGGTGACCCCTGCCGCGACCGACAGCGATATAAAGCCGTTGGCGCTGTCCCCGTGGAAACTGACATGCTCGCCACAGCCGAGGATGTCGAAACCAAGTCCTTCGATTTGTTGCGCCAATGCCTCGATATTGTCGGGCGTCCGCAAGGTCGTTCCGAATTCGATTTTCCTGTCCGCCATCGTGGGCCTCCTTCTATACTTGCGCCTTTCTGAGATTAGGCCGCAATCACACGCGCGCCAGGAGCCCTATATGTCAGATCATTTAAAAGGCCTGCTCGGCATTATCGGGTCCCTTGGATTGGGCGTCTTAATGATCATTGTCACCGTGACGCTCGACCCGGCCGAAATTCCGGCGAAAGAGGGCTTGGCGCGTTTGCTGAGCGAGATCGCCCACGCCGTCGCCGAAATCATTGGCCGGCCACTGACCGCCATCGCTTTCGGGATTATCGCCGTCGGCGCATCCCTGTGGTATTTACGCCAATATCTGCGATGACACGGTTCTAGGCGCGCGCCGGATCGGGATAATCGATGATCCGGGCTTCCTCGGTTTCCGTGTCGAGCACGGCGCAGCTGAGTTGCCGCCCGTTGTCCGGATCGCGGGCATCCCCGGCCGAACCGGGATTGACCACCAAGACATCGCCCGCCCGGTGAATGACCTGTTGATGGGTATGTCCGAACAGGACGAAATCCGCGTCCGCCTCGCCGAAACGCTCCAACTCGGGGCTGTGGCGGTAGATGTAGGCGCCGCGCGGCTCCCAAGGTGTGGAATGCACCATCAGGACTTTCTTACCGTCGCAGTCGAGTTCCAAACGGTGCGGCCGCTCGGCCAGCCACTGCATGAGGTCGGGATCGATCCCTTCCCGCGCCCGCGCCCGCACGCCCATCGGCCCTAAGAACGTCTCTTCATGATTGCCTTGGATGGTCGGCGCCCCTATCTCGATCAGCCGCGCGATCACTTCATTCGAGAACCGGTATTCATAGATCGTGTCGCCGAGACACAAGACCTCGTCGACATCGCCCATCAGCTCCAACGCCTTGTCGAGGCCTTGGATATTGCAATGAAGGTCGGAAACGATACCGAGAAGCACGGGACGGGTGTCCTATTGATGCGCCAGGCTAGGAACTTAATCCGCATGACGGCGCTTTCTATCGGTTTCCACGAATTCTATTCTTATAGACTGCCAAAGAAGGAAATCGTCCTGAACCGCGCAGAAGATCGGGAAAGGGGAGCCGCGTTGCAAAAGTCCGTTTTCAATGTCGCAGTGCTATCCGCGACCTTACTGTTGTTCGCCGCATCGAGTCTCGCCGCCGGTAGCAGAGGTCTCAATGTCCCGCTCCGCGAAAGCGAGGCGAAAGACGCCGCTGTTCTTGAAGAAGTGGAGCTCTACGGTGCGTCGCATGCTTTGGTCATTGGGATCGATAATTACTCCAACGGTTGGCCGAGGCGTTTCTAACGCCATCGCCGACGCCCGCGCCGTGGCCGAAGAGCTGACCCGCAAGGGGTTCGATGTCACCCTCAAGACCGATCTTACATCGATTGAACTGGAGCAGGTGTTCAAGGCCTTCTTTATCGATAAGGGCGGTGACCCGGACGCACGCCTCTTCGTCTGGTTCGCCGGGCACGGTCATACGGAAAACGGCGAAGGATTCCTGATTCCGGCGGACGCGCCACGCCCTGACGTGGGCCGCAAGTTCAAGTTTGCCGCCCTGCCGATGCGGCGCTTCGGCGAATACGTTCGGCTTGCCGAATCGAAACATGCTTTCGCGGTGTTCGATTCCTGTTTCTCCGGCACGGTTTTCGAAGGCGCCCGCGCCCTGCCACCCGCCGCTGTCACCCGCGCGACCGCATTACCTGTGCGCCAGTTCCTTACATCCGGCGATGCGGGGCAGACCGTGTCTGACGACGGCACCTTCCGGAAATTGTTCCTGCGGGCGCTCCGCGGCGAGGAACGAGTGGATGCCAACGGCGATGGGTTCGTCACGGCGAGCGAGATGGGACTCTTCCTCGGCGACCGGGTGACCAACCTCACGCGGTCCAAACAGACACCGCGATACGGCAAGCTGCGCGACGCCGATTGGGATCGGGGCGATTTCGTCTTCGCCGTATCGAAAGCCAGACTCAGCGTCGGCAAACCGGCAGCCAAGAGCGCGGACGGCCAAACACCCGAAATGATGTTCTTGCAGTCGATCCAAGGCAGCACCAATGTCGAGGCCTACCAAGCCTATCTCAACCAGTACCCAGGCGGCGCCTTCGCGCCCTTGGCGGAACTCAAGATCAAGGAGCTTGCGCCTAAACAGACGGCACGACGGCCCGAGTCATCCCAGGCCGCACCCACGCCCGCCCCGTCCGGCGAAAGACCGCGTGCGTGGCTTGGCGTGAGCGTTCAGAAAGTCACAGGTGAAATCGCAAATTCACTTTCGCTCGGCGAAGCGCGCGGCGCTTTGGTGAGTGCAACAGGCAAGGATAGTCCAGCGAAAAATGCCGGGATTAATCCGGGTGATATTATCCTGAGTTTCGGTGGTCAGGACATTCCTGCTATGCCAGACCTGCCACGCATTGTTGCTGAGAGGTCACCCGGTGATCGAGTTGTTGTACGGGTTTGGCGGGAAGGGCTTATCGTACCAATCCCAGTCGTGCTCGGCACCTTGAAGTATTCGCATCTCGCAACCGCTGGATGGACCAGAGATGGTATCGGATATCGCATCGTCCATAGCGTAAAAGGCATTGAAATCGTTCAGGTCGAGCCGAATTCGGACGCTGCTCAAAAAGGCCTCGCACCTGGCGATATAATCGTCGAAGTAGATCAGCATAAGGTCAATTCGCAATCGGAGTTCACGGCTCAAATCGAAAAGCTCATCGCACAAGGCAACAGTAGCTACCTCATCCTGGTGAAGCGTGATGGCGACTTACGGTTTGTCGCTCTGCCCTTAGCCAATACGCAAAAACCCGCTGCCCAATCGATACCGCCGCAATTTAAGAGTTTCTTCAACGAAACTGAAAAGGCCTCGCCGACAAAGAAGGAAGAGTCGGAGCAAGAAGACGAAGTGAATAACGACTAACGGCGGTCTACTTGTTCGGGTCTTCCGCCAGGATGAACACGGCGTCCATCGCTTCCTCGCGGATTGGGACCGCCGCTTGGTATTCGTCCGAGTTGTACCAAGCCTGCGCCGTCGCCTTGTCGGGAAATTTGATAACGATGGCGCGGTCGTAACCGTGCTGACCCGCGAGAACGTCTGCCACTTCGCCGGCGGAGACGAACTCACCGCCCGCCGCCGCGACGGTTGGCCCGGCGATCGCCGCGTACTCTTTGACCTTCTCCGGGTCTTTAATGGTCGCGTGGACAATCACGTAAGCACTCATCGCAGCAGGCTCCCTCTTTCATCGGTTAGGCTCTTATCTAGGTCGAAATTCGCTAAGGTCGCCTAGTATGCACCGGTTTCGATAAACCGGATCATACCGGCGGCAACCTCTGCATCTTGGGTCACGAACCCATGTGGCGATTTTCCTCGACAGGCTTTCAGACCTTTACCGCCCTCCCAGCCAGGCCCGCCTGTCACGGTCACAAATTGCTCACGGACGCCTTCCGTCTTCTCAAGGATGACTTTGCCTCGATCGGGCGGCGTGCGGATGCACTTGTCTTCCGCGTGAACGATCACCAACACCGGCATTTTTATATCTTCGAGATCGAGCGAAAAAACGCTGTGCGCGACCCATGCCTTAATTGCCCCTTCGCGACCGGACGTAACGGGCGACGTCAGAATCAGCCCATCGGGCGCGGCGGCGCCAGAGAGGCGCAACGCCGCATTCACCGCTGAAATCGCGCCTCGGCTGGTCCCGATCAACCAGACGGGCAGGCGGGTCTGGGCGCGCATGCCGGCGATCACTCGGCCGAGATCCGCGGCATGTTGCGCCTCGATGCGAAAGCCGCCGAGGCCTTCTTTCCCGTGACGATCTGTTGGGGCATCAACCAGGACCGTCATATAGCCCGCCTCATCGAACAACGGTCGCTTCGTTATGAGCGCGTTACCTTTAAGCCTTTGCGGACATCCCGAGCCATCGAGTGCGAGATACCCGGTCCCGCCGACCAGCAGAACCAAGACCGCCTTCGCTCCGGTTACCGTTCCGGCAACGCTCATGGTCATACGTGTGTCGTCATGGGTCTCGATTGTCTCGTTGAGGCCACAGCATGCCGCCGGCCGCATGCCTAAAAGCACCAAACCAAACAGCCCACAGAACAAATGCCTTCGTATCGAATTCCGCATCCAGGCTTCCTCCACCACCCAATATGGGTCAAACGCGCGCATGGACCTACATCTTCTGTAAGGACAAGGAGGGTGACGCCATATGGAATACGATTTCATTATCGTCGGGGCCGGGTCGGCCGGCTGCGTCTTGGCGAACCGGCTGAGCGCCGATCCGACAAACAAGGTCTTGCTGCTCGAGGCGGGACCGGAAGACCGAAATCCTTGGATTCATATCCCGCTCGGCTATGGCAAGAATGTCAGCAATCCCGCCGTCAACTGGTGCTTCCAGTCGGAGCCCGAAAAAGAACTGTACGGGCAGAGCTACATGCTGCCGCGAGGCAAGGTGATCGGCGGTTCCAGCTCCATTAACGGCATGGTCTATGTGCGCGGCCAAAAAGAGGATTACGACACGTGGGCGCAGATGGGTTGCACCGGCTGGTCCTATGACAATGTCCTGCCTTATTTCAGGAAAGCGGAGAACAACGAGCGCGGCGAAAGCGACGTGCACGGCATCGGCGGCCCCCTCAATGTCTCCGACATCAAAGAGCAAGGCACGATTTGCGACGCCATGGTGCGCGCCGGCGTGGAGATCGGCCTGCCATATAACGACGATATCAACAGCGGCGAGCAGGAGGGCATCGGTCCGCATCAGGCGACCATTCGCGATGGCCGCCGCGCAAGCACCGCGCAAGCCTATTTGAAACCGGCCCGCCGGCGCCCAAACCTCCACGTGCAAGCGAACGCCACCGCGTGCAATGTGATTTTCGAGGGAAAGAAGGCGGTCGGCGTCGCGTATCTACACGGCGACACGCCGACAAAGGCGAAGGCGGCGCGGGACATTATCTTGTGCGGCGGCGCCTTCAATTCTCCGCAATTGCTGGAACTCTCCGGCGTCGGCGATCCGGCTCGGCTCGGCGAGCTTGGCATTCCGGTGATCCATGAATTGCCCGGTGTAGGCGCCAACCTGCAAGATCATTTTGTCGTCCGTATGCGCTGGCGCATCCAAAACACCATCACCCTGAACGAAAAGACGAAAGGGTTGCGCGCGATCGGCGAAGGATTGAAGTACCTCTTCGGGCGCAAGGGCGCGCTGACCATGGCGACCTTGCCGATCGGCGCTTTCGTGCGCACCCGCCCCGAGTTGGCGACACCGGACGTGCAGTTCCAAATTTTTCCTGGCACATACGACTCGGTCGAGGCGCGCACCCTCGACAACGAACCAGGTGTCACCATCGGCGTGACCTTGTTACATGTGGAAGGACGCGGTCACGTGCACGCGAAGTCGGCCGACCCAAAAGCGGCGCCCGGCATCTGGCACAACATGCTCTCGACCGAGATCGACCGGCAGACCGCTGTGCGGGGCATGTGGATGGCGCGGCGTATGATGGAAGCAGATGCTGTCCGCCCCTATGTGGCATTCGAAAAGACGCCGGGTCCCGAAGCGGACGACGATGACGCCTTCCTCGAATATGCAAGACGATACGGCGCCTCCAACTGGCACCCGGCCGGCACCTGCAAGATGGGCATCGATCCGCTCGCCGTCGTCGACCCGTCGCTCAAGGTGCACGGCATGGCGAACCTCCGCGTGGTCGACGCATCCGTCATGCCGAACGTGATCAGCGGCAACACCAATGCGCCGACGATTATGATCGCCGAGAAAGCGGCGGACGCCATTCTGGAACGGTAGCGCCTCGCCCTTCGACAAGCTCAGGGTGAGGCGGGTCTATCGGCTCCTCATGCTGAGCTTGTCGAAGCATGAGCTTGTCGAAGCATGGCCCTCACCCTCAGTCCTCACCCTGAGCTTGTCGAAGGGCGAAGGGCGAAGAGCGAAGGACGAAGGACGAAGGCGCCGCCCTTGATCGTTCGGCGCCTTCGGGCCATTTTCGTCCCTAGCGAATACGGGGGAGAGACGCGATGACAATCGAGACCGAATGGCGCGACTACGACGTGGTTGTCGTTGGCTCCGGCGGGGCCGGCAGTATGGCGGCACGGGTGGCCGCCGATGAAGGCGCGCGTGTCCTGGTCGTCTCGAAGGACCCGATCGGCTGCTCCGACACGAAAATCTCCGAAGGCAACGCGACGGTGCGCGCGGTCGCCGTCGACGACGACACGGAAGAGACACTTTCCGAGAACCTCCGCATGGCCGGCGGCAATCTGCCGGTCAAGGAAATCACCGACGCCTTCGCGAAAGAAAGTCAGTCGGCCTTTGACCTGTTCCGCACGCAAGGTTTGCGCCCCGCCATCGACCAAGAACGCGACGGCCCGAAAGCGACACCGATGGCCTTCGGCGGTCACAATAAGCGCCGCTCCGTCGGCCTGTCCAATCACGGCATCGCGTTCGGTCACGCCAATTGGAATGCCGTGGTGCAAGGCAACGGTGTCGACTATCTCGAGGACGCCTGGTTTCTCGATCTGGTCACCGACGAGACCGAAGACGACAAAACACGCATTGTCGGCGGTCTGATCTATGACGCGTCGGGCGGTAAGCTGATTGCCGTCCGCGCACCTGCCGTCATCATCGCGGCAGGCGGGCTTTCGACGTTGTTCTTCCCGAAGACGGATACAATGCGCGGCAACACCGGCGACAGCTACGCGGTCGCGGCCCGCGCCGGCGCGGAGCTGGTGGATATGGAGCAAGTCCAGTTCCTGCCTTTCTGCCTCGCCTCGCCCCCGTCCTTCGAAGGACTTCTCGTTGGCGAGCCGGCCACGGCGAGTTTCCTTGGTGTGCTCCGCGACAAGAACGGCAAAGTCATTCTCGACAGTGTCTATCAGCGCACACGCGCCGAATGCTCCGCTGCCATCATGCGGGCCGTCGCCAGCGGCCGCGGCAGCCCGAACGGTGGCGCCTATCTCGATATGACCGGCAACAAAGTTTTGCCCCGCTCCGGGCCCTATTTCATGCGCTACTTGCAGACCTGCCTGCCGGGCGCATACCGCAATGCGGTACAAGCCTTCAGCAAGCCGGTCTCGAAATGCGACGAGCCCTGGGAAGTACGACCAAGCGCGCACTATCATATGGGCGGCCTGCGGGCCGACGCGGACGGCGCCTCGGTCAAGGGCGAGGGCGCGGGGGACCGATCGCTTGGTATCGATGGTCTGTTCGCGGCGGGCCAAGCCATGGGCGGACTCTTCGGTGCCAACCGCCTCGGCTCGACATCCCTCGCCGAAGTCTCTGTCTTCGGGTCCCGCGCGGCCCGCGCCGCGACGGCGGCCGCCCGTGCCTTCGAAGGTCGGATCGACGATGCGGCCTTCGCGCCGTTGATCGAGGCGACAACGAAACGCTTCGGGCAGAAAGGCGACGTTGCCGCCGCGGCCCTGAAACTCGAACTGCAAAAAGACGCTTGGGACGCCATTGGCCCCGCCCGCACCGAAGCGGGAATAGCCGCGATCGGCGGCCTGATCGACCGCTTGACGGCGCGCCTCGACGATGTCGCGATCCCGAATTACGCGACCTTCAACCAGTCCTTCATCGAGTTCGAAGAGCTGCGCAATCTCCTGGAGACGGCGAAGGCCGTCGCCGCGGCGGCGCTTGAACGAGACGCGAGCCTCGGCGGCCATGTCCGTCTCGACAAGGGTGAGATTTCCGTCTTTGCCGCTCCCTATTCGACGGTCGTGCACCGAGACGCCGACGGACACTACGGCGTACGCCGGGTCGCGCGGCCGAAAACACCGCTCAAACAGCTCCTTGCTTACAAGGCGGAGGAAGGCTGGCGCCGCTTCCAGTCGAAGTGGTTCCGCTATCTGCCCGACGGCGTGAAGGATAAGAAGCTCGAAGCCCGCTACCAAGCCATCATGGGATCGCCCGAGGGGGCGGCGCCGGAAGTCGAGCCCGGCTCCGACGACGCGGCGGTTGCGGAGAAGCGCGCCGCATGAAGGTCGAGATCGAAACCCACCGCGACGGTGAGACTGCCGTCGTGGAATACGACTATGCACGCCGCGATCCGGACGAGAAGCCCATGATCCTCGACGTGCTCCTGCAAGCACAGGCGACGGAGATGCCAGACCTCGCGTTTCGCTACGGCTGCCGCGCGCGGAACTGCGGAGTCTGTACCGTCGACGTAAACGGGCGACCCCGTCTCGCCTGTCGCGCCCGCATTCGCGAAGGCGACCGTATCAGCCCGGTGAACACACTGCCGCCGCTCGCCGATCTCGTGGTCCGCCGTGACGGCGTCGCCCGCCAGATGCGGGGCCGTCTCACCAGCGTGGCGCAAGGCAACGACCTCAACCAGGACCCACCTGAGGACTACCATAAGCTCACCGCCTGCATCGAATGCTACGCCTGCCTGCAAGGATGCCCGATGCACGCGCGAAACTTCGAAGACAGCACCGACCCGGGCGCGTCTGAGGGGTACCGCCACGGCAATCCATTCTCTCTCCTGAAACTGCAGATGCTCCGCATCGACCCCCTCAGCAGCGAAGCCGGGCGGGAGCAAGCCCTCGAACACGCCAAAGACTTGGGCCTCGACGCCTGCCGCGATTGCAAGGGCTGTAAATGCGGCGTCGGGATCGACCTGATGGGGAAGGTCGTCAGACCGTTGTTGGCGGCGGCGGGGGAGTGAAAGGGCCAATACTGCGCAAAGTCCACCCGATGCCCCTCACCACCCGACCTCTCACGCCCGATTTCGGGCTCGAAATTCTCGACGTCGATCTACGACACCTCACCGACGATTTGATCGCGGAGATTGACGCGTTGTGGGTCGCGCACCCGGTGTTGTTGGTGCGGGATCAGTTGTTGGACGAGGTGCAGCAGATCGCATTCTCGAAGCGGCTCGGGGAGATCAATATTCATGTGCGTACGGACATTCGCTCGCGCAGTCATCCGGAAGTGGTGATGGTCTCGAACCTGCGGCTGGAGAACGGGGACAATATCGGGGCGCTCGCGAGTGGGGAGGCGAAATGGCACACGGACAGCTGCTACAAGCCGAAGCCGGATACGGGCTCGCTGCTCTATGCCCTGGAGGTACCAGAGGATGGCGGGAAAACCGCTTGGGCCAATTTGCAACTTGCCTACGACGCACTGCCCGACGCGATCAAAGCCAAGCTCGAGGGTAAGCGGGGTGCGTACGCCTATAACATTTTCGATGTCGACATCACCGGGGACGACGACGTGAAGAACATCCGGGCGAAAACACCGGACGTGACGCATCCGATGGTCCTGACACAGCCGGTCAGCGGACGGAAAGGACTCTATCTCGACCCGCTCCAGACCTACGGAATTGAAGGAATGGCGCCAGCCGAGAGCCGGGAATTGCTTGACGAGCTGACCACGCATGTCACGCGGCCAGAGTTCGTCTTCGAGCACAAATGGCGCCGCGGCGATATCGTGCTGTGGGACAATTGCCGCGTCCTGCACCGTCGCGAGCCATTCGACCCGATGGTGCCCCGCTTGATGAAACGCACCACGATTTTCCTGCCGCCCGAGCGGTATCCGGTCCCGTTTCAGGTTTAAGCGCGCTCTACCCCGCCCCGGCGTCGCCTTCTTCACAAAGGGGGAAGGGAGCCCCTGAGTGACCGCGTTGACACGCACCCGGCACCGGTCGAAGGGCGGCTTGGACGGCGTATATTCTTGACGGCAGGATCGTCGCAACGGAGTGGAGTGCGGATGTGCATTACGGCTGGGTCATCGTTGCGGCTTGTCTCGTCATCGGCGTTTGCGGCTACGGCACCTATTACTGCTTTACCTTGTTCTATGTGCACCTGGTGGCGGAGTTCGGTTGGAGCCGGTCGGCGATTTCAGGGGTCATGTCGCTTGGCCTCGTCGCCTACGGCCTTTTCGCCTTGCCGATGGGATGGTGTGCGGACCGGTTCGGGCCGCGGCGGACCGTGATTGTCGGCGGCTTGTTTTTCGGGGCCGGAATGGCCCTTGCGGGCGCGGTGAGCGAACTCTGGCAGCTTAACGTGCTCTACGGCGGGCTGATCGCGGTCGGCGTCGGGGCCGTCTGGTCGCCCTTGGTCTCGACCGTCTCGCGCTGGTTCGTCGCGCGGCGCGGCTTGGCGCTGGGGCTCGCTGTATTGGGCAGCGGGTCCGGCGTCTTTTTTATCGCGCCGCTCGCCGAGTTTCTGATCGCGACCGCCGGTTGGCGCCTCGCCTATGTCTGGCTGGGTGCGATCTCTGGCGGCCTGATTGTGCTGGCCGCATTCTTTCTCGTCCGCGATCCGGCCGCCCACGGCTCAACGCCCTACGGCGCAAATGCCGATGAGATCGACAGCCCGGCACCGGATTCAGGGCCGGGCGGGCGCCTCTCCGACTTCCTCACCGTTCCACATTTCTGGCGCATGACCCTGTCCTTCGGCCTTTGGTGGTTCGCGGGCGCCATCGTCTATATCCAGATTGCCCCCTTCCTGGTCGAGAAAGGTTTCACGACCGCATCGGCCGCGACCTACGTCACCGTCTTCGGCGCCGCCAACTGCCTCGGGCGGATCGCTTTCGGCTGGCTCTCCGACCGGATCGGCAGCGTTTGGAGCTATCGGGCCGCGGTCCTAACTTGCGCCGCCGCCAGTTCGGGTTTCGCGGCCGGCGAAGGGACAACTGCGATCGCCGTGATCGTCGGCGTGCTGGGATTTGGCGTCGGCGGGGTTTCCGCGCAACTGACCGCCGTCAGCGTCGATCTATTCGGCACCCGGGCGGCGGGGGCCATGATGGGCACGGTCTTGGCGTTGATGGGAATCTTGGGTGCGGGCGGACCGCTGGTGAGCGGGTATGTCTTCGACGCGGTGCAATCCTATGGGCCGGCCTTTTATGGCGGTGGTGCCGTCTTTCTTCTCGCACTTCTTTTGACCGTCGGATTATCGGCGCGACGCGGATAGCGTCCGCGCGAGGTCTACAAGAAACTATAGGGGTCGATGTCGATTTGGACGCGAACCGAATTCGGCGGCTTTACGGTACCGACCCACGCGCGAAGGCGGTCTTGGATACGAACCGACCGCGTCGTCCGCACCAGCAACCGCCGTCGATGCCGGCCGCGCAGGAGGGCCAGCGGGGCGGGGGCCGGGCCCAGAACCTTAAAATCCTGGGCTTGCGGTGCACTGCGGGCCAAAGCGCGCGCAACGCCCTCGACGTGGCTTTCGTCCGGTCCGGAGACGATGATCGCGGCGAGACGACCGAAAGGCGGCCAGTTCCCGGCCTGCCGCTGCTCGGCTTCCGCCGCCATAAAGGCATCGCGCGCGCCCTCGATCAGCGCGGCCATGACGGGGTGGTCCGGATGGTGCGTCTGCAGCAGGACGCGGCCCGGCCGGTCTTCGCGGCCCGCGCGACCGGCCACTTGGTGCAGCAGCTGGTAGGTACGTTCTGCGGCCCGCAGGTCCCCACCGTTCAATCCCAGATCTGCGTCGACCACGCCGACCAAGGTCAGCATCGGAAAGTGGTGACCCTTTGCCACCAACTGCGTGCCGATAAGAATATCGATCTCGTGGGCTTGGACACGGCGGACGATTTCCGCCGCGGCAGTCGGACTCCAAATCGTGTCGCTCGTCATCAACTCGACCCGCGCTTTCGGGAACAAGGTGTCGATCTCTTCGGCCAGGCGTTCGACACCTGGCCCACAGGCCACCATTCGATCCTCCGCACCGCATTCTGGGCAGGCATCGGGCTTGGGCGCGGTGTAGCCGCAATGGTGACACGCCAAGCGACCGGCGAAGCGGTGCTCGACCAACCAGGCCGTGCATTGCGGGCACTCGAGACGGTGACCGCAGGCGCGGCAGACCGTTAGAGGGGCATAACCGCGCCGATTCAGAAACAAGAGCGACTGCTCTTCCTGAGCCAGCGTGTCCGCGAGCGCTTGTTTGAGGGGCGGCGAGATCCAGCAATTGCGGTCGGGCGAATCGCGCCGGAGATCGACCACCGAAATCGCCGGTAAATCGGCGCCGCCATGCCGTGCCGGCAGATGCAGCGTGTCGTATCGGCCGGCTTCCACGTTCGCAGTCGTCTCGAGGGACGGGGTTGCCGAGACCAAAATGACCGGGGCATTTTGCAGCCGACCGCGCACAACCGCCATGTCGCGCGCATGGTAAACGACACCATCCTCCTGTTTGTAGGAGAGGTCGTGCTCTTCATCGACGACAATCAGACCAAGGTCCTGGAAAGGAAGGAAAAGAGACGAGCGCGCGCCGGCAACCACCCGCGCCCGTCCGTCGGCAACGGCCCGCCACACGCGCCGGCGGCGGGCCCGCGGTACGTCGGAGTGCCACTCTTGCGGTGCGGTGCCGAACCGCGCCTCGAATCGGTCGAGGAATTGTGCCGTGAGCGCAATTTCAGGCAGCAGGACCAACACCTGTTTACCGGCTTCAAGCGCGGCCGCCACTGCTTCGAAATAAACCTCGGTTTTTCCCGCACCCGTGACACCGTCCAGTAAGGTGACCGACGGGTCGCCATTTTGCGTTTTCGCGACGAGATCCGCCGCGGCATCCGCTTGGTCATCGGAAAGTTTCGGGCGCGGCAACCGCGGATCCGGCTGCGGCAGGGGCGCATCGTCGGAGAGCTCGACCGCCTCCAAGACGCCGATATCCGCAAGGCCCCGAATAACGCCGACACCGGTCCCTGAGTCGCGTGCCAGATCGGTTGCACCACGCGCCGGGCGGTCCGTCAATTCGGCGACGACTCGGGTGCGGGCCGCCGTGGCCCGGTAATCAGGTGGGTTTTCGGCGAGCCGGTAGACGATCCGCGGCCGCCCGGGCGACAAGGCTTCGGGAATACTCATGGCCATACGGAGCACCGCGCCGGGAGCGGCCATCGAGTAAGCGGAGACCCAATCGACGAATCGCCGCATCGAATCGGTCATGCGCCAGGTGTCGAGTCGGGCTTCGATGTCGCGCAATCGCGAGTCGACGACGACAGCTGAACTGTCTTCGGTCCCGGGCTCGAAAGGATCCCAAACGACGCCGACGCGGGTTTGTTTACCGAGTGGTACTTGTACGAAATCCCCTGGAATCAAAGGCAAATCCGGCGGCACCCGATAGTCGTACGGCCCCGCCAATGGTAGCGGGAGGAGGACCCGCACCCGTCTTGCAGATTGTTTCTCTTGGTCGGTCGAACTAGCGCCTGGGAATCCCATCCGATAGAGTGTATCGAACAATCACCCTGGCACCAGATCGAAGCACAAACTCATCCCTGGAGGGTTGGAAAGACACAATGAAATTTTTCGTGGATACCGCAGATGTGGATGCCATTCGCGACCTGGCCGACACCGGTCTCGTTGACGGGGTGACGACAAATCCGTCGCTTATCGCGAAAAGCGGACGAGATTTCGTCGAGGTCGTAAAAGAGATTTGCGACATCGTCGACGGGCCCATCAGTGCCGAAGTCACCGCGACGGCCTATGACGAGATGGTGGCCGAAGGCCGCAAGCTCGCGAAGATACACGACAATATCACGGTGAAAGTGCCGTTAACCCGGGACGGCTTGAAGACCTGCAAGTCGCTGTCGGAAGAAGGCACTATGGTCAACGTGACGCTGTGTTTCTCCGCCAATCAGGCGTTGCTTGCCGCGAAGGCGGGGGCCACGTTCATCTCGCCTTTCGTCGGCCGTCTCGACGATATCGCGATGGACGGCATGCAGTTGATCTCGGACATCGTCGAGGTATACGACAACTATCCGGCCTTGATGACGGAAGTTCTCGTGGCGTCCGTCCGCTCGCCGATGCACGTGTTGGAAGCGGCGAAGATGGGTGCCGATGTTTGTACCTTACCGCCGGACGTCCTCCTGGCTCTGTTCAATCACCCGCTTACCGACAAGGGACTCGAGGCGTTCCTGGCCGATTGGCAGAAAACCGGCCAGTCGATCCTCTAGCGTCGCATGACCCAAGATTCGCCCAAATCGTCTGACGGCCGGGAGATAACGGCGGCAGAGGTGGCCGCATATCTCAAACAGAACCCGGATTTCCTCCGTCAGCATCCGGAAGCGTTGGACAATCAACTGCCGCCGGAACGGGAATTGGGCGATGGCGTGGTTGATTTTCAATCGGCCTTGATCGACCGGTTGCGCGAAGACGTCGCAGGTCACACCGTGCGTCAGCGTGAGTTGCTGGACACAAGCCGGGCCAATCTGACGATCCAAACCCGGGTCCACGAATGCGTGCTCGCCATCCTCGATGCCCGCAGTTTCGAGAAAGTCATCGAAACGATTGCGACGGATTTCACGGTGCTGCTCGACTTGGACGTGGCGGCGCTTTGTATCGAGGCGCAGGACGGCGGTTGGTCCGGGGGCGCCGCGGCACAGGGGCTGCGGGTCGTGCCGAACGGTACGGTCGGGGCGCTGCTGGGTGCGACTGAAGATGCGATCTTGCGGAGCCATATCACAGGCGATCCGAGGGCGTTCGGCGAAGCTGCCGGACTGGTTCGGTCCGAGGCACTGGTGCGGTTGGAGATATCGACGGCGACACCGCCCGCCATGCTGGCCTTCGGTTCGCGCGATCCCGAGAAGTTCCATCCCGGCCAGGCGGTCGAGTTGATGGCATTTCTTGCCACGGCTCTGGCAAGTGTTGTCCGCGGATGGTTGACCCTGCCCGACTAGAACAGGCACTCGATGGCCTCGCAGGAGATGCGGGGTTGCAGTCCGCTGTGCGAGATTGGATACGCTGGTTGCGGGACGAGCGTCGGTCGTCCCCGCATACCGTCGACGCGTACACGCGCGACCTTTCCGGATTCCTGACATTCATTGCCGGACATCTCGGTGCTCCGCCGACGCTGGCCGCATTGGAAACGCTTGCCGCACGGGATTTTCGCGCCTGGCTCGCCCGCCGATCGAATGACGGATTGGAGCGGACATCGACAGCGCGCGCGCTGTCCGTTTTGCGCGGCTTCTTCGTTTGGCTCGAGCGCAACGACCGGGCGCGAAATCATGCCATTCGCACGGTACGCACGCCGAAACAACCGCATGCCGTGCCGAAAATGCTCGACGAAGCGGATGCCACGGCGGCGGTCGACGATATCGGGATTTTGGCGAGCGAGCCTTGGATCGCCGATCGCGATATCGCTGTCATGACCTTACTCTATGGCTGCGGTCTGCGGATTTCCGAAGCGCTCGGTCTGACCCGTGCGCAAGCCCCATCCGGCGATTCGATCCGCGTCCTCGGTAAGGGCGGCAAGGAGCGCATGGTGCCGGTGCTGCCTGTCGTGCGCGAGGCAATCGAGGCCTATATCACCACATGCCCTTACCCGCTGGCGGCGGACGAAGCCTTGTTCCGCGGCGCGCGAGGCGGGCCTCTCGGCGCAAGGGCGATCCAGCGTCAGATGCAGAAACTGCGCGGGCTCTTGGGTTTGCCCGAGACAGCGACACCACATGCGATGCGTCATAGCTTCGCAACACATCTGCTGGCCGGCGGCGGCGACCTCCGATCGATACAGGAATTGCTAGGGCATGCATCCCTTTCGACGACCCAGCGGTATACAGCCGTCGATACGGAAAAGCTGCTCCGCGACTACAAAGCGACGCATCCGCGCGCCCGCTGAGAATTTTTCAACTTTTTTGTCGAGTGTGATCGTCGTCATATCGACGGAACGTCCATTTGGGGAGAATGCCTCGTGCATACCCAAGACACGTCCTATGCACTCCCAACTTGCCCGGTTTCGGGCGACTAAAGGGCCGGATTTACGTCCGGCCCTCTTTTTTTGAGAGCGACGAGCCGGTCGGCCCGAGAATGCGACGGACAATCAACATGGCGCGGATGCGGGCGGCACGGATTTCATTGCGGTATTTAGGGAAAGTCCGCTCGAAGACGGTGAGCTTCTCGCGAAACCAGGGTGAGACATGCGACATGATCACCATGCCGATGGCGAGAAACAGAATGCCTTGCAGGATCGGCAGAAAGAGGCCGAGTACACCGAGGATCAGGAATGCCCACCCGATGATATAGAGCACGAGTGTCTTGGTGCGCCGGCCCATCAGCTATATGTGGATCGGCCGGCCATCCACCGCCAGTGCCGCTTCTTTCACCGCTTCGGTCATCGTCGGATGGCCATGACAGGTTCGCGCGATATCCTCCGCCGAGCCGCCGAATTCGATAACGGTCACAATCTCCTGAATGAGATTTCCGGCATCCGCACCGACAATGTGGCAACCGAGGACTTCGTCCGTCTCCGCATCCGCCAGGACTTTCACGAACCCGTCCGTATCGCCGTTGCACCGCGCCCGGCTATTCGCCATGAACGGAAACTTACCGGCTTTGTAAGCACGGCCTGCTTCTTTCAATTCCTCTTCCGTCTTTCCGACGGAGGCGACTTCCGGCCAGGTATAAACGATACCCGGAATGGCGTCGTAGTCGATGTGGCCCGACTGCCCCGCGAGGATTTCCGCGACAACGACACCTTCGTCTTCCGCTTTGTGAGCCAGCATGGGCCCCGGGATGCAATCGCCGATGGCGTGGATACCGGGCACGTTGGTCTGGAAATGGGCATCGACCTGGATAACGCCGCGCGCGTCCGTTTCGACCCCGACGGCGTCGAGCCCAAGCCCTTCGGTATAAGGGACGCGGCCGATCGACAGCAGAACCACATCAGCCTTGATCGTCTCCGCATCGCCGCCGGCCGCGGGTTCAACCGTCAACTGCACGCCAGTCTTCATTTTTTTGGCGCCGGTCACCTTGGTCGACAAACGAAACTCGAAACCTTGTTTCTTGAGGATGCGCTCGAACTGCTTTGAGACCTCGCCGTCGTTGGTGGGCAGGATGCGGTCGAGGAATTCCACGACGGTGACTTTCGCACCGAAACGCGCCCAGACAGAACCAAGCTCGAGCCCGATGACGCCGCCGCCGATCACCACCAGATGTTTCGGCACTTTCGGCAAGGCGATAGCGCCCGTAGACGTCACGATCTGTTTCTCATCGACCTCGACGCCGGGCAAGGGCGCGCTGTCCGAGCCGGTGGCGATCAGGATGTTCTTGGTCTCGTAGGTCGATTTCTTCTTGCCGGCGGTGACGGCAACCACGCCCGCCTTTTCGATCGATCCCGTACCTTGCAGGTAGTCGACCTTATTCTTCTTAAACAGAAACTCGATGCCTTTGGTGAGATCGCCGACAATCTTATCTTTGTTGGCCATCAACTTCTTCAAATTGAGTTTGACCTGGCCGACTTCGATGCCGCGGTCTTTAAACTCGTGCGCCGCCTCGGCATAGAGATGGGAATTGTGGAGCAGCGCTTTCGAGGGGATGCACCCCACATTCAGGCAGGTGCCGCCCAGCGTGCCGCGTTTTTCGACGCAAGCTGTCTTCAGGCCGAGTTGCGCCGCCCGAATCGCCGCGACATATCCGCCCGGCCCGCCGCCGATCACAATTAGATCGTAACTTTCTGCCATCGCTCCAAACTCCGTAATACGCCACTCATATCACCATCCTTCGACCGGCTCAGGATGACGGTAAACGACATTGTGAGACCTTATGCTGAGGTTGTCGAAGCTCGAGGTCATACACCGGCTTCAAATTGGGCGCAACGTAACGGCAGGGGGGTTCGCTTGTCACCCCCGTTTATCACCTAAGCGGCGAATTCTTGATCCGTGACATCGAAGCCGTAGAGCCACATATGTGCGTCCCGGTGGCTGTTGAGTCGTTCGTCCAGGTCGTCCACATCGGGGTCGTGGAAGAAAGACATGTTCTCCCGGGCCATGCGCTGGACGATGGCGGTGCGCTCGCGACGGAGGTCTTCGTAACGGACAAGCGCGGCCGCCGGGTCATCGTTCACGTCGAGACAGCGTGTCAGCGTATGGGCGTCTTCGAGCCCCATCACCGCACCCTGCGCCATGAAGGGCAGCATCGGGTGACAAGCATCACCGAGCAGCGCCACCCGTCCATCGGACCAGCGCGGCATCGGGTCCCGGTCGAAAAGGCCCCAGCGGAAACAGCGTTCCGCGTTTCGGATGAGGACCTGCAGGTCCTCGTGCCAGCCGGCGAAGTCGGCAAGAAAATCCGCTTGCGCGCCTTCCGAAGACCAGGATTCGGCCGACCATTCCTGGCCTTCCAACACGCCGACGCAATTCACCAGCTCACCGCGCCTGAGATAGTAGTGCACGAAATGGCCACCTCGGCCGATCCAGTTGGAGGCGACCGGACGCACGTGATCTTTCGGCAGACGGTCCGTCGGAATGGTCGCGCGCCAGGCGATACATCCGGTGAAATGTGGGTCGTCGGCACCGAACAATGTCTCGCGGACGGCGGAATGGATACCGTCGCAGCCGATCAAGACGTCACCTTCGATCACCTCGCCGGAGGTAAGCACGGCACGGACACCGCCGTCCGTTTGCTCGATGGCCGCCACTTTCGCATTCAGGCGGATGGCGTCCGGTGCGGCGGCGCGCGCGGCCGTCTCAAGCACGCCGTGAAAATCCGCGCGATGCATGTGGTAGTACGGAAAGCCGAATCGTTCGATGCTGCTGTCGCCGAGCGGACGCGTAATCAACGTCTCGCCCGTTTTCCAATGCCGCATCTCGCCCCGTTCCGGGCGGAAGACGACTTTCGCCAATTCGCCCTCGAGACCGAGGTCGTGCAGCACGCGGGCGCCGTTGGCGCTGATCTGTATTCCTGCGCCGACCTCGCCGAGCCGCGATGCTTGCTCCAGCACCACGATCTCGAAATTCGCCCGCGCAAGGGACAGCGCCAGCGTTAACCCGCCAAGCCCGGCCCCGACGATCACGATTTTCGGTCTGTGTTTTGTCATATGACTAATGTGGCTCGATAGGCTCTCTACAGTAGCGCTGCCGGCCGCTAATATGGGGTTCGATCGCGATCAGAGAGAGAAATTTTGATGGAAGCTGTTTTAGAGAGTTTCGTGACCGGACTGCCGGTTCTCCTGCTGCATTATCTCGTCACGCTCACCATGCTGGCGATCGGCGTGACGATCTATATCTGGATGACGCCGTATAAGGAGCTTGAACTCATTCGGGGCGGCAATGTTGCGGCGGCCATCTCCCTCGGTGCAGCGATCATCAGCTTGGCCATGCCGTTGGCGTTCTCGATGGCGGTCAGCGTCGGCGTTTGGGATATCGTCGTCTGGGGGTTGGTGACGCTGGTGATCGTGCTGGTCGTCTATCGTCTGATCGATTTCCTCATGAAGGATTTACCGCATCGCATAGAGGCGGGCGAACTCGGCCCGGCCATCCTGCTAGCGGCGGTGAAGCTCGGGGTTTCCATTATTACCGCCGCCGCGGTGTCCGGCTAAGGAGACACCGCGAATGCCCGGCAAACGCCTTTGGTTCCTCTTTCTTCCGATCCTCGCGGTGCAGGTTTTCCTCGCCTATTTCAACAACGAGGACGAGCGGCCGAATATGCGCCGGCCGATGCCGGACCAATATCAACCGAGACCGGCGCCCTATGCTAGGCCCGGGACCGTGCTGAAAGAGCGCTCGCGTTTCGATCCCGCCTTTACCGTCGATGTCGGCGCGAAGGGGAACAGCACCGGGACGGCGTTTTCCATTCGCGACGAAGGGGTCTGGTTTACCGCGCGGCATGTGGTCGACGGCTGCGACCGAATCGGCCTCCAGACCGGGCCCCGCAAGGCAGCAAAAGTGCAACGCGTGCAATCGCACCCGCGTGCCGACATCGCCGTGCTGTGGACCCGGGGCGGGCGGCCCGCAATCTCGATTGCCGAAAACGAGCTCCGGGTGAACCAGCCCGCTTATCACGTCGGATATCCGGAAGGGAAACCAGGTCAGGTCGAGAGCAACCTGATCGGGCGTCGCAATATGCGGACGGTCGGGCGTTACAGCCAGGTCGAACCGGTCGTCGCCTGGGTCGAGCGTCAGCGCCACCCGCGAACGCAAACCTTGGGCGGCTTGAGCGGCGGTCCGGCGCTCAATGAAGCCGGCGAAATCATCGGTGTTACGGTGGCGGCGAGCAAACGCCGCGGCCGCGTCTTCACGACGGCGCCCGTGACCATGGACGATATGCTGGCGATGGCAAATGTTCGGCCGGAGGGGAAGCCGTCCGGCGGTGTGACGCGCCAAGGCCCGGGCGACCTTGGCTATGTGAATTACGGCGAAAAGCTGCGGGACAAATTGGTCGTGGCGAAGGTCTTGTGCCTGGTCGACGGACCGTCGCGCGGGCGCCGTGCGACCCGCGGGTTCTGATCGCACATGGCGCTTGTCCTACAAGGCCTCTTCGGCCTCGCCATGTTTGTCGCCATCGCTTGGGCATGCGGCGAAGACCGGCGGCGCCTGCCCTGGCGGATCGTCGGCGCGGGCATTCTGCTCCAGGTCATATTGGCGTTTCTGCTGATCAAGCTGCCGCCGGCCCGTCTGCTCTTCGAGTGGCTCGGCGCGTCCGTCACCGGCTTGCAGGATGCGACAAGAGCCGGCACGAGCTTCGTCTTCGGCTATCTCGGCGGCGGGCCCTTGCCGTTCGAGGCGGTGACGCCGGCAAATGCGTTCGTCCTCGCGTTTCAGGCGCTGCCGCTTATCCTGATTATCAGCGCGTTGACAGCGCTTTTATATTATTGGCGAATCTTGCCGGGCCTCGTCCGGGTGTTCTCGAAGGTACTCGAGCGTTCCATGGGGATCGGCGGGGCCAGCGGGATCGCGGCGGCGGCCAACGTCTTTATCGGCATGATCGAAGCGCCGCTGTTGATCCGACCCTACTTAGCGCGGCTCGACCGGAGCGACCTCTTCCTGGTGATGAGCTGCGGCATGGCAACCATCGCCGGTACGGTCCTGGTTCTCTATGCGTTCATCCTGCAGAACACGATCCCCGATGCGGCGGGACATCTCTTGACGGCGTCGCTGATGAACGCCCCGGCCGCCATTGTCATGGCCAAGGTGATGATCCCGGGGCCGCGAGTGGTCAACCCGGAGGTCGCGGAGATCCCACGCTCGGGCGACGAAAGTGCGATGGATGCAATTGCGCGCGGCACCATCGAAGGTGCGGGTCTTCTGATTAACGTGATCGCGATGCTTGTCGTATTGGTGGCGCTCGTCCATCTCGCGAACGCCGCGATCGGCCTCGTTCCGGATGTCGCCGGCGCACCGTTGAGTTTGCAGCGCGTCCTCGGCTGGATCATGGCACCATTGGTTTGGCTCGCCGGCATCCCATGGTCGGAGGCCGTGACCGCCGGCGGACTGATGGGCATCAAAACGGTCCTCAATGAGCTGCTGGCCTATGTCGAGTTGGCCGCTCTCCCGCCGGAAACGCTGTCCGAACGCTCCCGCCTCATCATGAGCTACGCGATCTGCGGCTTCGCCAATCTTGGCAGTCTCGGGATTTTGATCGGCGGGCTCGCCACCATCGTGCCCGAGCGCCGCGCGGAAATCGCCGGCCTCGGCATGCGCTCGATTCTCGCGGGGACGCTTGCCACCTTGTCGACCGGCGCCGCCGTCGGGATTGTCTACTAAGTCGCGAGGAGCTCCGGCGCGAAAAGATCTTCCGGCGCAAGCGGTGAAGCCAAGAGTTCCTGGCGTTCGAGATAGGTCAAAAACACCTCGAAGTCTTTCCGATTGGCGGCGAACCCATAGGGCCAGGGGTCTTGACCCAAAACGCCGAAACTCGCGGCCATTTCCGGCACCAGCCAGGGCACCATGACGGACAGCGCATCGATATCGTAGAGCCGCGCGAGCGACGCGGTCTTCGCCGCGGAGAAGCAGTCGTAAAGCGCCCGGGCCAGGGAAGGGTCCCGTTCGTAGACTTCGCGGCGCAAGACCAGCAGGTGCATGATCGGGAAGATACCGGACGCGGCGTAATAAGCTTGCTCGGCCGCCTTCACGTCGGAAAACAGGCCTTTGAGCGAACCGTCCGTTAATCCTGCCGGCAACCGAGTCGTGATCATCGCGTCGATCTCGCCCGCCGCCAATGCGTCGTTGAGGCTTCGGTCTTCGAGGTCCGCGACGTCGTAATCATCCGATAAGCGAAGCGGCATTTTCTCGCCGCGTCCGCCCGGCGCATTGACGCCGCCCCGGACCCAACGGACCCCCTTCGGATCGACGCCGTGATACTCATCGAGGATGCCCCGCATCCAGACGACGGCCGTCATCTGGTATTCCGGAATGCCGACCCGCGCCCCTGCCAGGTCTTCCGGCTGGGCAATGTCGCCGTCCGTGCGCACAAAGACGCAGCCGTGGCGAAACATGCGTGAGACGAAGACCGGGATCCCGACAAACGGCCGTTCCCCGCGCGACATCAGAATGGAATAGGCGGCGAACGACATCTCCGTTACGTCGAAAGCCCCCTCCTGCAACGCCCGACGAAAGATGCCGATCGGGGACGCTCGGTCGAACGTAAGATCGAGCCCCGGCGTCGGCACGTCGCCGATCAACAGGGGCAACATCCGGTCGTTGGTGGAAATTCCGACTGTGAGCGAAGTGGTCATGGGCAATAAGGTATACGCTTCTGAACGCGGTCGAGAGGATGATTTCGGCCACGGTATACATTTTTTCGGCAAACAACCCCATACACCCGAAGAATGGGGTAATAGCATACCGCTGATTCGCTTAGAGAGAGGTTCTGTCGCGACGGAAATCGGATTCACGATGTCAAAGAACGGTGCGATTAAAATTTCGCACCGGGCACAATATCACAGATTGGACAATTTGTCGATTTAGGTTGCCACTGCACCTCTTTTCGATCCTTCGCCCATCCAGGGACAAGGACTCCCTCAGGCGTATCGGAAATTCCCCTCCCCTTTTTGTGGGGGAGGGATAAGGAAGGGGGGATGCACGCGGCCGCCCGAATGGATTAAACTTTCGCGACCGACAGAAAGGATCGCCGCATGTCGACCCCAAACAACCCCATCCGCCTCGGATTCCTCGTCCCCGAGCGGAATGTCACATGCGAGGTCGAGTTTCCCCGCGTCCTGCCAGCCGGAATCACGGCGCACTTCTCGCGCCTACCGCGCCCGGAGGCCGAATTAAAAGCGGCGTCCCTTGTCGAAATGATGCAGAGCGTCGACACGCAAGCGGAACTGCTCACCAAGATCGACGTGCAGGTGATCATGGCCGCCTGCACCAGCGGAACGTTCCTCGGCGGCACAGATGCGGCAGACGATCTCGGCCTGCGAATCGAGCGGGCGACCGGTATTCCCGGCTACACCACTTCGACCGCGGTTGCCGACGCGCTTCGTGCCATGGGCATCCGCCGGTTCTTTATGATTACGCCTTATCCCTGGGACATCACGAAAAACGAAGCGGGCTTCTTTGAAGAACTCGGTTTCGAAGTGACGGGAATGGACACATTCGCCTGCTCGCACTCGCCGATGATCCCGGCGCTGGCGTCATCGGAAGTGGTCGCAATGGCGGAACGTCACGCGGCGGAGATTGCGGACGCAGACGGGCTCTTCATCAGCTGTACCAATCTCGCGACGATGGATCGCATCGCCGAGATGGAAGACCGTCTCGCGAAGCCCGTGGTCACATCCAACAGCGCAACCCTCTGGCGCGCCCTCAGAGCGGCGAATGCGTCGGCCGATATCGACGCGGGTGCCCTGTTTCAACGGGACGACATTTAGACCTAGCCGAACGCACTCCCCCCGTTCACGGGGACGATCTGCCCCGTTATAAAGCGGGACCCGTCTTCAATAAGGAATCGTGCGACGTCGGCGATATCTTCCGGGAGAGCGATACGGCCAAGGGGCGTGCGGGCAATGGCGCCGTCGCGCGCGGCGTTATCGTAGGTGCCGATCATCGGGGTGTCGGTGGCATCGGGGCTCACGGCGTTGACGCGGATACCATATTTGCCGAGCGATCGGGCTAAGGACCGGGTCAACCCGCGAATCGCCGCTTTTGAACTGATATAGGCTGGACCGCCCCGCCCATCGCCGCCGACGCCGCCAAGCTCCACGCCGCCCGACGCGGTCAGCACGATAGATCCGCCGGAGTCCTGCATTTGCCCGGCCACGGCGCGCGCCATCAAGAAAGAGCCCGTAACATTGACCGCGTAGACTTGGGCGAAATCTTCACCGGTGACTTCGTCCAAGGTCTTGGTGTGGTGAATGCCGGCAAAATGAATCAACGCTCTCACGCCGCCGAAGCGTGCCGTCGCGGTCGCAACCGCCTCTTGGCAAGACTGTTCCGAGGAGACATCGAAACTGAGGGGCAGACAGTCACCCGCATTGACCAACGCCGCTGGAATCTCGCCAATATCTGCGGCGACAACAGGCACGCCGTCCGTCAGCAAATCGTGCGCGCAGGCGTATCCGATCCCGCTTGCCGCGCCCGTCACAATGACCGCCGATTGCGTCATTTCACGCCCCCCACTTCGTCACTTTTACCTCTATTGACGTGTCTCGAATCGGGGTTACGGCGAGAGAGTCCGACCGCCTGCGACAATTCAGCCGTTTCGAGGCGGGTTGCGCCCCTATTTTCCATGTGCTAAACACCGCTCGCCTTTCGGCAAAAGCTCTTTTTAAAGGGGCTTAAAACCTAAGGAATTCCGGGCTTCGGCGACGAATATCCGGACCAAAATCGGGGAGATTCCCAGGTGGCATCCAAGGGAAGCGAATCGGGAATGGCAGCCCGCTACGCTTTGGCTTTGTTCGAGCTGGCGGATGAACAGCGTAAATTGGACGCTGTCGCCGACGATTTGAAGGCGCTTGACGCCGCGATCGACGAGAACGAAGACCTTCGGCGGATGATGGCCAGCCCGGTCATCGGACGCGCCGCGCAAGGCCAAGCAATCGGGGCACTGCTACAGCAAGCGGGTGCGGACGAACTGACGCAGCGTTTCGTCAGCGTTTCCGCGGCAAACCGCCGTCTATATGCCCTCAGAGACATTATTAAAGCCTACCTCGCGGAGCTGGCGGAACGCCGCGGCGAGGTGACGGCCGAAGTGACGTCCGCTCAAAGCTTGAGCGATGAACAGGCCCGCGCCGTCGAACAGGCGTTGCAGCAGGTCGAAGGACGTAACGTCGCCCTATCGATGAAGGTCGACCCCGCCCTGATCGGCGGAATGGTGGTCAAAGTCGGGAGCCGGATGATCGACTCCTCGCTCAGGACCCAGCTTGAAAGAATGAAACTCGTAATGAAGGGAGCCGGCTGATGG
>PAZH01000054.1 GCA_002716125.1 Rhodospirillaceae bacterium | reverse complement strand
GACGGCATACGAGATGAACTGCTGACATATATCGTCGCAGAGAGAATGATCGAGGAGACAGATTCGGGCCTACAAGAAGATGGTATGAGCGCAGCGGAAATACTTGCCCACGCGGCGATTTATTGGCCCGCGGCCTTCGGTGATGACGCAACACTCGATTCCGTCGCTGGACTTCTTGAAGAGATGGAAGTTCTCGGGCTTTTGAGAAAAGTGGCGGGGACTAACAAATGGACTCTGCGTTCGCGTTCGACGCTCAGCTTTATCGGGGGTCAGCAACGTGTAAGTGAGGGGGTGTACGAATTTGCTGACCGGCCGAGCCCACAGATCCTAGAAAACACATCTAAACGTCGGGTTCTTAAACACGGGAATGGAAATCGATCCGAAGCGGCTTTAAAGAGATCTGCCCTGACTATAGGGCAAGAGGCCGACATCATTCAGAACAAGTCAAATCGGCCAATTCTCGTTTTGGGAACGGAATTGAGTAATATCTCTCTTGTTGCTGATTGTATTAAGCGGCTTGAGTCGGAGAACCTGCACGTTGTTGTCATGAAAGCAACGTCGCAGCAAGCCTTCCGAAACGAACTTGCCGCACTCCGTTTTAGTGGGGATGCACAGCGTTTGCTTGTCATTCCATCGGAAAAGGATTGGGACGACGGTTGGGTGTCACAGGCTACAAGATCCCGCATCGTTCAGAATAAAAACGTGAAGGTTGTTTTTATCGGGAGCTCTGGAAAAGCGGAGAATTGGGTCAGAACGGACCGGGAATCTCGGGCGGAGGTAGATACAATCACTCTACTACCTTGGCGGAAATCTTTCATCTCAGCCATTTTGCATTATGGCCTTGTTCATGATCCGGATCGAAAAACCAATAAGCTCTTTAGTGTATCGGGTGGATGGAGCCGCCTCATCGATCCAGCCATAGGCGACAAGGCAAGCGACAAAATAATCGATGAAGCTATCGAAAAACTAACTAAGAGGATCTTAGCGAGTCGCGAAGATCTTCTTAGCGAGATAGGCTTAACCGGCGATTGGGCCGTCGGTGCCGAACACATCGTGAAGCTCGAAGCAAGAACGGATAAGGATATCAGCGCTTGTCTACAAATAGCCGAGGAAGCCGGTGATATTTCGGTGAAGCCTCATATGGTGATCGAGGATTTACAATTGCTCGGTCTTATCGAACAGGCCCCTGCAACCCGAGACGAGTTGCGTAAAGGCGCCGAATACAGGTTGAACCTAAACCCGCTTGTGTCTCGATTGTTCGCGGAAAGCGACGGATGAATCTTGAGGCTTTTTGGGACTCACCTGGTCCGTCCAGATTTATCGATACTGCCCTCGACAATATAGATAAGTTTGGCGTTGTGGCAGTGCATGCTCCGGATAGGATCGCAAATTTAGTACCCGATATCCTCGCGAAGAAGGCCTTCAGTAGAAACAGAGTGCAGCCAGTTTCCATTCATATGAAAGACATCGGCGTGGCTAGGTCGCCGGTATCTTTGCTCGCAAGTCGCTTACAAGGTGGTCGACGAATTCGAATTAGGACGACGAAGGATTTTTTGGATACACTGGCGGATTCGCCTCGGACGGTAATTGTGAGCGGGCTGAATAGGGAAACCTGGGATCTTTGGTCTGGATTTGTCTCCAGTGTCAGGAGTGAGACAAAAAATGATGTTTCGAAGATACCCAAGATAGTTGTCGTAATGCCCGCAAACGTGAGCCAAAAACAAATGTTCCAAACTTTTGGGAACCAAGCGTTACAGAGGTGGCAGGGTATTGTCGATCGTCTCGATATGGAGTCGTGGGTCAATCAAGAACATTTGCCGGCGTCAGGGATAGTTGAGCGATTAGCTCGAGAGACATGCTTGGAAGTTTCAGGTCCAAACATGTTTCTTCTTAGAGAACTTCTAAAGCTTGACGAAAGGCAACAAATTGAACCGTGGGGTATTTTAAAAGAAGCTTCGGAAACTTGGGTCGGTAAAAAATCAGCCACATGGAGAGAGGGGTTGGTAGACGAATGGGATGGTGCCGTTCGTGTTGATACCATGGTGCTCGCGATCAGGAACCAGAGAGCCGCATTCGGAAAGCGTGTATGGCGGGCACAAGCGCGGATTTTGCTTTCTTTTATTGAAGACATAAGAAGCATGATTGTGAGGCGCCACTCGCAATATCTACAAGGCCTCTTACCGTGGGACCACCCTCACTTTAATAATAGGAATACGAGACACCATATTGATGAGTACGATATTAGGGATTTGAGCCTAGCGCTTCGAAATCGGATGACGAAGGAAGAGAGAGACTTGGTGCTATCCGCCGCAAAGGACATCACAAATCCATTAGCGCACATGTCGACCGTCTCTTATGATGATGTAATTCAGCTACTACACCTCTATGATGAAGTGTCAATTCCTGTCGTGGAACCGGGATGGGATTGGCCGGATGTTGGCCAGAAACTGGTGATGTTAGTTGGCAGCCCTGCTGCCGGTAAAAGCACATGGGCAAAAAGACATTACGATCGTTCTGAAATCGTATCTTCTGATGAAGTCCGGGCGTCAAGTCCTAGGTTTAGGGGAAGAGGCAAAGACAAAATTGTATTCGACGAAGTGCGTACAAGAGCGATGAAGCTCCTTAAAGATGGCTCGAATGCTGTGATAGATGCGACCCATCTCAAGGCTGAAGATAGAAAAGAATCGCGTAGTATTGTTCCGAGATGGATGAAGATAGAGTATGTAGTTGTAGATAGGCCTCTTGAGGAAAAGGTTCGGGATCAAGATTGGCGTATAAAGGTCGGCGAGGACTTTGTGCGAGAAATGCACGAACGTTTTATCGAATCGAAAGAGGAAATTTTACGCGGAGACGATGATCCGAGAGTTACAGTTAATGAAATTTCCTCGTAGCTCTTGGATCATTTGGTGAAGCTTGGAGCATATATTATTCGCTTACATATCGATGAACTGTCGATGAATAGCAAAATCAATTCTTTGAATTTCGTTTCGCATTAATTCTTTGAGTTTTACGCTCCCCCATACTTCGTTGTTTGGCACTAAATGCGACGCGGTTCTTTGCAGGCAGGTCAGGACCATTCTCCAATCCTGATGGAATTTTCGCTGCCAACGTGAATAGCTCTTCACCTTTCTAGTGAAATATAGTTCGCTATTGTTTCTTACTCGCCCGGATGAACTGATTGATCGCCAATGCACCGCGTTCGTTTCGCGCCCTACTACCGGGCTTCTTTAGTTCCGCTTCAATAGCCGCCCGATCAGCTTCATAAATTCCTGTGACGTCAAAACTAGGCGTCAGAATAACCAACGCGACCGTATCCCACTCATGGCTTAATCGGATCGAACCAACACGCTGTCCGCCTGTATTCTTACCTTCTGGAACTACTCGTGCCTTAATTTGAACTTTCCGACCATCAACGCCCACAGCGTCGTATCCGGCCTGTCGAGCTTCTGAAAGTGTGAGGTTAAGTGCCTTGGCGACCTCGTACTCGCCAACTTCGCCAGTAACTCCCAGCGGCTTTCCTGTCAGCTTGTAGTATCGAGCGCCTAAGAGCTTCACTTGCTCCAAGATTCTTTCTGTTTCGGTCACGCTGCCTCCGCCAGTATGCGATAGACTTTAATTCAGCCGGTAAAGGTGATCATACTGATCACGGTGGCATATATGCCTACCACCCTCACTCTCTGGATCCGGTTTGCGTAGACATCTCGCTCATTCGCTTTAGCTATGTCTTCGGCTTACCTCTCGCGCATGATAGCACTTTCGAAGCCGGCAACAGCGAGATCTTCTCAGCCACCAGGCAAGCCGTCGACTGTCTCGACCACATGTGAGTCTCAGAGGGTGAAGTAGCTAAGTGGCCGGCCTCCTTTTTCTTGCCGCCAACTTACGACCACTGCTACCGTGCTCACGTGTGGCGAAATATTTTTATATCAAACAAGCAATTGTACGGGAGGATTTGATGACTTCCTTCCGGTTTCTGCACGCTGCAGACATTCATCTCGATAGCCCGCTGAAGGGCCTGGCAGGGCAGGAAGGTAATGCGGCTGAGCGCGTACGCACTGCCACGAGGGAGACACTCGACCAGATAGTCGGTCTAGCGATTGAGGAAAAGGTCGATTTCCTGATCATCGCCGGGGACCTTTATGATGGCGATTGGCGCGACTACAAGACAGGGCTATTTTTCGCCGCGCAAATGGGGCGGCTCAATAATGAAGGCATCCCGGTTTACCTGCTGCACGGCAACCACGACGCCGAAAGCCAAATCACCCGTCGACTCAATTTGCCCGCCAACGTACATATTTTCGGTACTCGGAAGCCGGAGACTTTTATACTGGACGACTTGAGAGTTGCGCTGCACGGTCAAAGCTATCGACAGCGCGATATTTCTGACAACTTTGTGCCGGACTACCCCAGCCCCATTTCAGGGACCTTCAACATTGGTGTGCTGCACACGGGCCTTGGCGGCATGGGCGGTCATAAAAACTATGCCCCATGCGCCATCGAAGACCTGACCAACAAAGGATACGACTACTGGGCGCTTGGGCACGTGCATCAGGCTTGCGTACTGCACGAGAAGCCCCACGTCGTCTTCCCTGGCAATCTTCAGGGCCGGCATGCACGGGAGACTGGCGCCAAGGGGGCAAGTCTTGTCAATGTTGAAGACAGTGTAATCGTTGGGTTGACCACTATCCCCTGTGACGTTGTCCGTTGGGCAGTCTTACCAGTCTCTCTTGGGGATGCCATAAGCTTCGGAGATGTGACCGATCGCATTCGCGATGCCGTGGAGGCCGCCATCGTTAATGAAGCCGACGGGCGACTTCTCGCCTGCCGAATAGTAATTGAAGGTCGTACGTCTGTTCACGACCAGCTTGTTTCTTCCGAAGATCGGGTGCTAGCAGAGGCCCGCGCTGGTGCGCTTGGCCTTGGTGACGAAGTCGCCTGGGTCGAGAAAGTTGCCATCAACACTGAGCCGAAGGAAGACGCGGAGACGCTGGCCGAGCGAGAAGACGCCATAGGTGAATTACAGCAGCTATTGCAGGAAGCGATAGCAGATACCGATCTATTGCAGCAGATAGAAGAAGATATCGGTAAGCTCGTTCGTCAGCTACCGCACGAGGTGCGTAGCGACACCGAAGACAGCGTTTTGAAGGCCGCCACTAATGGCACTTATGCCAAGTTGATCGGCGAGGTCTCGCCCTATTTATCCGCTCGCCTTACGGCACGGGAGAATTAAACGTGCGGATACGACGCCTTGATCTGCTGCGATACGGCCACTTCACCGACATGTCACTTAAGCTGCCTGTCGGCAAGTCGGACTTCCATATTGTCTTCGGACCCAACGAGGCCGGTAAATCAACGGCGCTGTCTGCGGTCGAGGACCTTCTGTTCGGCATTCCTATCCACTCGTCTTATGGTTTCCTTCATGACTACAGCAACATGCGCGTCGGTGCCGTTCTGGAAAATGGCGCCGACGCTCTGGAAGTGGTACGTCGCAAGGGAAGCAAAGACACACTCCTAGGACACGATGGCTCTCCGGTCCCCGGAGGTGACAGCGTGCTGCGTCCCTACCTGGCCGGGTCAGATCGGACCTTTTATGAGCGTATGTTCAGCCTTGATCACACGCGACTCGAAGCCGGTGGTCGGGAAATTTTAGAGGCCAAGGACGATGTAGGCCAGATGTTGTTCTCCGCCGGTGCCGGCATAGGAGGGTTGCGGGAGCGGTTGAACGAGCTTGCAGCTGAGGCGGATGGCTTATGGAGTCCAGGAAGACGAGCCAAACACCGAAAATTCTCTATCGCCGAAGACAAACTTGGAAGTGCAAGTAAGGAGCTTCGCGAGCATACGCTCAGTGCGACAAAATGGCGGGAGTTGAAGAAGACTTATGAGGAGGCCGAAGAGACCTACGACACGATCGACAAGGCAATTACCGAAGCGACAACGACCCGTACACGGTTGAGCCGGATAAGGCGAGTGTTCCGGGATGTGCGGCGTAAGCAGGAGCTGGACGGACTTCTTAACGCCATTGGAGGGGTAATTGAACTACCGGAGGATGCGGCCGTTCTGGTTGCCGAGGCGGAACGCAACGAGGCACAGATAGGCACGAGCATTGACACGCTGCGAGAGCAGCTTCAGCGCGCCGAAGAGGAATTGGAAAAGTTGACGTACGACGAGACGATCCTTCAGCGGGCGGTAGATATCCGCCAGGTATGCGAGCGTCGTATCGAAATTCGCGGTGAAAAGGCCGACCTGCCCAAGCGCGAAGCCGAGCTTCATGCCGCCGAAAACCAGCTGAAGGGCGATGCCGCCGAGCTTGGGTGGCGTGATGGGGATTCAGGTGCTCTAATCGATCGGATTCCGCCGCGGCCAAAGATCAGCGTTATGCGCGCTCTACTGAATCAGAAAGGTGAGCTGGAAAGTGATGTTGCTGGCAGCACATTGTTGCTCGACGAATCCAGGGACCAATATGCAGAGTTGAAAGAGAAGCTTGCCGAGGCCGGAGAGCCTGTTGATGTGGCGCGGCTGGCTATTGCGCTGAAGGTCAACCGCGAGCAGGGGGACATTGTTGGTCGGGTGCGAGTAGCCGAACAAGGACTGGAAATCTCTAGAAAGCGCGTAACTCGTCGGCTTAGTGCGCTGGATCCTGCTGTTGGAGATGAAGCAGCACTGACCAGCATTTCTGTGCCGACGCGAGCGAAGATACAGTCACAGCGTGACGCGCAGGACGCTTGGCAGCAACAGCTTAAGGAAACACAGCAGCAGGCTATATCCGTACGGGACGAGTTAGACGGCGCTATTGCATCCCTTGAGAGGGTAGTACGTGATGAGCAGGTGGTCAGTGCTGAAGAGCTTAGGAACGCGCGCAGCCATCGCGATGCTGTGTGGCAGCTGGTGAAGCGAGAGCATATTGAGGGGCAGCCAATCCCGGCGGACCTGGCGACACAACACAAGGACGAAATTGAGAACCTGACGACTGCCTATGAATCCGCTGTCATCAGGACAGATGAGCTGACGGATCGACGGTTCGATCATGCGGAAGCGGTCGGGCGTATTACCGAGATCAAGCGCAAGATCGGAGAACAAAAAACGCTTCTCGAGCAGGTGAACGGCCGTGAGAGAACGCTAGTTGAGGAAGGCCAAAAGCTGGAAGCCGATTGGGTAAAGCTTTGGGCGGGGGCGCCGTTTGAGCCGAAAGAGGCCGATACCATGTTGAAATGGCTTGATGACCGCGACGAGGTAGTTGAGGCCATCGAGGCGAGGGAAGAAGCTGAGGGCTCGCTGAAAAGCGCCCTAGGCGAAGACCAGGCGGCGAGGCAGAATCTGCTTGCTGAACTAGCGGCAATTCGTGTTGATGCTGGTTCGCTGGAAAAAGACAGTCTAATGACTATCGTTGAAAGGGCGGAGAAAGAGCTGCGTGTTCACGAGGCTGAGGCCGATAGAAAGTGCCAGCTGGAAAAGGGTCTCGACGAAGCAAACAAACTAGTGACACGTCGGCAGCGTGGCTTGGAAACAGCAAAGAGGGCGCTGGGTGAATGGCAAGAAAAATGGGTTGCCGCTCTTGAAGGCCTTGGGCTTGCCGCCTCCACTGCTGCGGAGGCCGTTGATGCACAAATTATTATTATCGACCAAATGCGGGAAACAGCCGGTCGGATTAATTCACTCCAGCACGACCGTATCGAGAAGATTCATCGGGACGTCGCCGACTTCGAGAAGGTCGTCGACGGTTTGGTTGACATTGTGGCGCCGGATCTCACAGATGCAGCTGCCGATGATGCCATGGCCACGCTTGAGACGCGGCTAAAAGAGGCCGAGCGTGTTCAGGGCCTGCGCGAGAAGCAACACGAGAATATTGAAGTGCTGAAAGAGCAGATAGAAACCCTAAGAGGCCAGCAGCGGGAGCTAGCGTCTTCCATCTCGCATCTAAAGCAGACAGCCGATGTTGATGATAACGACAAGCTGAAAGCTGCGATTGAACTATCGGACAATCAGCGGGCGCTTCAAACCGAACGACAGGAGATCATAGATAAGCTTCAGCAGGACGGAGACGGCAATTCCGTTGAAGAGCTTGAAGGCGAGTGCGAAGGCTTGGTCATTGATGAAGTGACGGCACAGGAAGAGTCGCTTCAAGCTGAATTAGACGATCTGAGGGGGCAGCAGGTCGAGGCGGCAGATGTTCGGTCACAAGCGCGGCAGGCATTTCAGGCGATTGGCGGTGGTGCCGCGGCGGCACAGGCGGCCGCAATAAAAGAAGAAGCATTGACAGAAATGGGCGAAGTGGCTGAACGATACGTGCGGGTGAAAACTTCCTCCATACTTCTTCAATGGGCCATCGATCGCTACCGTCGAGAAAAGCAGGGGCCACTGCTCAAGCGCGCTGGTCAGCTGTTTCAGATTTTGACAAGTGGTTCGTTTTCCAGCTTGCGTGTGGACTTCGATGACCAGGACAAGGCCCACCTTACGGGAGTGCGGCCGGGCGAGGCCGTTGTACCGGTATCTGGTATGAGCACAGGCACTGCTGATCAACTCTACCTATCACTGCGTGTTGCCTCCATCGAAGACTATCTGGGGAGAGCCGATGCGCTACCGTTTGTCGCGGATGACCTTTTCGTAAACTTTGATAACGACAGGGCTATGGCCGGTTTTAGGTTGTTGGGTCAACTAGCGGAAAGTACTCAGGTCCTCTTTTTTACGCACCATCAGCACTTGGTCGATATTGCTCAAGAGGCCTTGGGCACATCAGTTCATGTGGTGCACTTAACAGAAACGAAACCGATGATGGCTTCTTGAAGCTGCGCCTGACTTTACAAAAAAAAGTCATCTTTTGGCTGCACTGCCGCAGTAACCTTTTCTGATCTGCGGGATGCTTGAAGGGCTGAAGACACTCTAAATGTAAATGGAGTGCCGCTTATTGAGAATTAAGTTTGACGGAGTATCCGATACACTGAGCTTCGGCTAATTCCTATTTCTCTAGCGATCTTTGATGGGCCCGCCCCTTGTTCCTTCAACGCCAGGACTTCATCTGATCTCGCCCGCGCTGTTGGTTGCCGGCCTT
The DNA here is from genome assembly GCA_002716125.1 of Rhodospirillaceae bacterium. Lineage (GTDB taxonomy): Bacteria > Pseudomonadota > Alphaproteobacteria > UBA8366 > UBA8366 > UBA6544. The sequence continues at coordinate 30,937 of PAZH01000054.1, read as the reverse complement.
TGTACTTCCCTTCAGCTTTCGCCTTTGCGATACCTTCCCGCTGGCGCTCAAGCATAATCTCGCGCTCGAACTCTGCAACGCCACCCAACATGGTCAACATCAGCTTGCCAGTCGGGGTACTAGTGTCGAAGTCTAGGTTTAAGATTTTCAGATACGCGTCCTTCACATTAAGGGTATCGACGGCCGCAACATGCGGGCGCTTGCCCGTTAGTGGAGACCGGTTTCGGGAGCGCCTTGCGCTTCGGCCAGCAGTTCCGACTTCTCCAAGAGCCGGTCCAATACCAATGCCGTTTCCGGCGTGTAGTCGAAGCCCATAAAATTCGCGGCAGAGAGGTTGAAGAACACTTCGATAAGATCGCCCGCATTGGCCGCCGATGCCAACCCCGCCCTGATTTTACCAAAATACAACTGCTGCTCCGCCGACCCCGCCGCATCCGCGCAAGCGATGAGTTCGTCGGCAAGCGGTACAAGCGCGGTTTTGGCGTATTCGACCGGATCGAACTGGATATCTCGCATGCCAACGGGACCGTCGTCGGAGGAAAAAAAGAGAGCGCCCGCCGTCCATGGGGAGGGGAGGGGAAGTGCGGCGATTATCGACGCTCTCTGACTTTGGTACGCGTCCGCATTGCAATCGGATCACTGTCGCTCAAAAAAAATACCGCGAGCGCGCTTGGGGCAGGTCTCAGGCCTTTAACCGCTCTGCGGTCGCCGCTTCCGCTGCGACCGTCCGCTCGTAGGACGGGAGCGCCGTGACCCGGTCGAACAGGCCCTGTACGTGCCCCGGAAGATCCTCCGTGACCATCCGGCGATAGCCCCGCATGGCGTAACAGATGCTTAGATCGGCGGCACTCATTGTGTCGCCCAAGAGATAGGACCGATCCGCGACGGCGGCGTCGATCGCATGGACGGCAGCGGTCGCTCGGCTTTTCATCTCGGCAACAACATCGTCGAGTTCCGGCTTGAACTCCCGCCGATGATTGACGATTTCGCCAAGCGGGCGCGCAAAGGTCGCCTCTGCGAACCAACACCATTGCAAGTAATGCGCATAGGTCGGGTCGTCCTTCGCCGGCTGCAGCTTACCGTCGCCATAGCGGTCCAAGACGTACTGCATCATGGCGCAGGACTCGAACATCTTCATGTCGCCGTCGGTCATCACAGGCACTTTGCCGACCGGATTCATCGCCCGCCATTCGGGACGCGCGCGATTTTCGGCAGAGAAGTCCACCGGCTCGACTTCGTACGGCACGCCCAGCTCCTCGCAAGCCCAAATGACGCGGAAACCGCGCGTTCCCGGGGAATGATAGATTTTCAACATAATTGAAGCTCTCCCATCGCAAACGTTATTTCAGTTTAGTTGAGGGATAACCTGTCTCGAATTCGCTCGAACGACAGGGCCGTCCCCTATCTTTGAGTGCCCCGGCAGCGCGCCATGCTATACACGGGCCCGGCAAATACCGTAATTTACCGGCACTATGCATACTGCCCAGATCCGCCAGGAGATCATCGACCGCGTCCTTGACCGCCGCGGCCGCCTGCATCTTTTCGACCGCTTCGAGCCCAACGAGACGGCGCTGGTCGTGATCGACATGCAGCCGACCTTCGTCGCACCCGGATCGCCCGCGGAAGTGCCGGCGTCGCGCGGAATTGTCGCCAATATCCAACGGCTCGCAGATGTCCTGCGGCCGCGGGGTGCCCTAATCTGTTGGGTCACCCATGCAAACTCGCAGACGGCGGGCTGTAGCGATTGGAACGGGTTCTTTGACTACTTCGTCGCAGACGATGTCCGGGCAAAGACCCTGGCGAGCCTTAAACCCGGTAGTCCCGACACCTTGTTGTGGCACGAACTGACACCCGGCCCGGGCGACGTATCCCTATTCAAGAACCGATACAGCGCGCTGATTCAAGGATCTTCCGACCTAAAAGAAACGCTCGACGAAAGCGGCATCCGCAACCTGCTCGTCACGGGCACCAAGACCAATGTCTGCTGCGAAGCGACCGCGCGCGACGCGATGATGCTGGACTACAACACAGTTATGATCTCGGACGGGACAGCCGCCCTCTCGGAAGAAGAGCACCGCGCGACCCTAGAGACGTTCATACAGCAGTTTGGCGATGTGCTAACGGCGGACGAGGCGATCGAACTTGTGCGATCGTGCCCTTGAAGGGTCCCGGTCATTGAAATAACTGGTACTCCCTTGGTGAAATTGGCAAAATTAGGTAAGAGGGCCGCCGATGTATTTTGGCGCCAAATCTGTCACCGTTGAGGACAAGGAACGATAGAAATGAACGATGTCTCGCTTGATAACAAATGGATCGGCCAGCGCACCCTGCGTCCCGACGGCATTGAAAAAGTCACCGGCTCCGCGCAATACGCGGCGGACTTCGCCATGCCAGGCATGGTCTATGGCAAGGTGCTGCGGAGCCCACATGCCCACGCGGTGATTAAGAGTATCGATACCTCCGAGGCCGAGAAGTTAAAAGGCGTCCTGGCAGTGATGATCGGCGACGACCTGCCGCTCTTGCCTTTGGATGAACCGCTGCCAAGCGGCCCCAACGACATTCGCTGGATTTCGCGAGGCTGTATGGCGCGCGAAAAGATTCTCTACACGGGCCATCCCGTAGCAGCAGTCGCGGCCACATCCGCCAGCATTGCTGCCGCGGCTGTGAAGTTGATCAAGGTCGACTATGACGTGCTGCCGCATGTCATCGATGTCGACGAGGCCATGGCCTCGGATGCACCGATTCTGCACGATTGGATCGCAACCGACGGCGTCGACGGTCCGACAAATATTTCCAACATCATGACGGTCAAAACGGGCGACGTCGAAAAAGGCTTCGCCGAGGCGGATCTGATCGTCGAGCGCGACTTTAAGTCCGAAGCGGTGCATCAAGGCTATATCGAGCCGCAGGCTTGCGTGGTCAGCTATAAGCCCGACGCCCAGTCCGTTATCTGGAGCAGCAGCCAAGGCCAGTTCATGGTCCGCAGCATGACCGCGATAATTGCCGGTCTTGCGACAGGCGACATCAAGGCCATACCGGCAGAGATCGGCGGCGGTTTCGGCGGCAAGACCATCATTTATCTCGAACCGGTCGCGATGATCCTGTCGAAGAAATGCGGCCGGCCGGTCAAAATGCAGAACAGCCGCGAAGAAGTGTTCCAAAGCACGGGCCCCGCGGCCGGTATGTCCGCGTCGCTCAAGGTCGGCGTGACCAAGGACGGCAAACTGACGGCGGTCTCAGGCGCCTATAACTTCCAGGCTGGCTGCTATCCCGGATCGCCGGTCGGACGGGCTTGTCACTTCTCGTTTTCTTGCTACGACATTCCGAACGCTGATTTAAAGGGCCTGGATGTTGTCTCCAACCGCCCGAATGTCACGGCCTATCGGGCGCCTGGCGCACCGCAAGGAAATTATGTTTTTGAAGCCATCCTGGACGAAATCGCGACAGAACTCGGCATGGACCCGTGGGAGTTGCGTTTGAAAAATGCGCTCGCCGCCGACAAACCGACGATTTACGGTGCGAAGATCGGCGAGGCCGCGATCCAGGAAATTATCGACTCGGTCCGCAATCACCCGAATGCGAAAGCGGAACTCGGACCGAACCAAGGCCGCGGCGTAGCCATTGGCTATTGGGGCAACGCGGGTGGCGAATCGAGTGCCCAACTCAACATCAACGAAGATGGCTCGGCGTTGGTCGTCACCGGGCACCCGGATATCGGTGGTAGCCGTGCATCGATGGTCAACATCGTGGCCGAGAAGCTCGGCATCGATTACCGCAATGTGAGCGCCCAGATCGGCGATACCAATAATGTCGGTATTAGCGCCGTCACTGGCGGTAGCCGCGTGACCTTCGCTTCGGGTATCGTCGTCGACGAGGCGACCGACCAGGTCATCGAAACCTTGAAAGGCCGGGCGGCCAGTATCTGGGGCATCGATGTCGAGGCCGTTGAATGGTCCGATGGTGCCGCGCATCCGGCGGGGCAGAATGCGGGCGAGTTCGATCCGTTGACGCTGCAGGAGCTGGCAGCGAAAGCCTTGTCGACTGGCGGCCCGATCATGGCAACCGTGTCGAAGAATACCGGCGGTCACATGGGCGCGGTCGGTGCGCATATGGTCGATGTCGAGGTCGACCCTGACACAGGTCATGTCAAAATCCTGCGCTTTACCGCGAGCCAAGATGTCGGCCGGGCGATCCATCCTTCCTATGTGGAAGGTCAAATCCAGGGCGGCGTGGCGCAAGGCGTCGGCTGGGCGTTGAACGAGGAATACATCTACGACAAGAACGGTCGGTTGGATAATGCCGGCTTCCTCGACTATCGCATCCCGGTCGCCTCCGACCTGCCGACAATCGATGCGGTGATGGTGGAAAACCCCAATCCGGCACATCCTTATGGCGTGAAGGGCGTCGGTGAAATTCCGCTGGTGCCGGCTCTGGCGGCGATTGCCAACGCCATCCACAATGCCACCGGCAAACGTCTTTACGAATTGCCGATGTCACCGCCCAAAGTCTTGGCGGCGCTGGACGAATAATCGTCTAAAAGAATGGCTGAGGCGTCCCGATCGATCGGAATGTATCGGGACGCCGACCGCCGCGATTTCATGCGCGCACTTTGCAGAATGCGTAATCCTCACCGATCGCAAATTGGTTCGCGGCGGAACCGCTTTTGTACAAAGGCAAATACCGTGGCTCCCGGCCGCGTCATCGGCGTCTTGGCCGTTGTTATCCTTTCATTAGGCGCGACGGTGGCGAGAGCCGAGTCGCCGACAAGTTTGGCAAAGGCTTTCATAGAAACCTTGTCGGAGGACGAGTCCCAGGCAGCGCTTGCAAGTTTCGGCTCATCCGATCGAATGGCCATTCGCTTCACGCCGGGCCGGCGCGGTGACCTCTCGCTCAAAGCCATGGACACGGAAACCTGGCTGGCCGCGACCCGCTTCCTACAGCAGACACTAAGTGTCGAGGGGTTTCGGATGGTTGAGCTTATTCGCCAACGTGAAGCAATCCTTGGCGAGATCACCGATAATCCCGACTACCGTGATCCAAAACTCTATTATCTTGCGATTTTCGGCGACCCCGGCAACGGCCCTTGGGCATATCGCTTCGAAGGACATCACCTATCGATCAGCATGACATATCGCGACGACCAACTCGTCTCGGGCGTGCCGGTCATGTTGGCCTCGAACCCGGAAAAGACGGACCGGTCGGGCGCACCGCCGGAATTACTTGGACCTCTCGTCGCAGATGCGCGGGCGGCCGTGGACAATGACGCGGCCCGAACCCGCGTGATCGATGCGCTTACCGCGCATATTCCCGAGCCGCTCCGCGCGCGCTATCGGGCCGAGTTGTCGGAACGACGCGCCCTCATGAACAAGAGTACGACTTGGAGCGGCTTGGACCTGAAAAGCGGCGATACGAGTTTGGAAATCGAGACCAACCAGACCAATCACATTCCGAGACACGGTTTGGGATTACGGTGGCGCGAAGTAACGCGCTAAGCCACCTTCTCTCCCGCGATCTGGACCCGCCGCATAAGACGTTCCGCGTGTTGGATGTCGTGGACGGCGATGTGTTTGACGCAACGATTATCCCAAAAGGCGAGTGAGCCCTTTTCCCAGCGAAAACGGCACGTAATCTCCGGGCGATGGCCCCAATCCATCAGCCAATTGAGCAGCGGTGCGCTTTCTTCTTCGGTCATTCCTTCGAACGCAACCGAATAAGAGTGGTTCACGAAGAGACACTTCCGGCCCGTCTCGGGATGTGTGCGGACCACCGGATGGCTGTTCCTCGTCTCGCGCCATTCGTCGTCGAGGCGGACAGCGGTCGACCGCTTGAATTTGGCGACGCGGGAATCAGGCCCTGCTACCTTGCGATCGGTATGGATGCAGCGCATGCCGCCCAACAGCTCCTTCATGCCGTCCGATAGGCTTTCATAAGCGAGGTATTGGTTGGCGAACAGCGTATCGCCGCCGAATTCCGGAACATCCAAAGCGTACAGCAGCGCGCCCATCGGCGGTTCCGCCATCATCGTGGTATCGGTATGCCAATCCTCGCCGACAATCAGCTCGTCATCGGGTTTACGATGAATCGTCACCACTTCCGGGTCGTGGTCGCCGGTATTGAAATTCGGGTGGATAAAGATATCACCGAATCGTTTCGCCAAGCGTTTGTGCTGTTCGGTGTCGATCTCTTGCTCACGGAAAAAGATGACGCAATGGTCCAGCAGCGCCTGGCGAATCTCGCCGATCACGGTGTCGTTCACATCCTGGCTGAGATCAACACCCGAAATCTCGGCGCCGATCGCGCTGGAGAGCGGCCTGACAGTAAGGGTCGTCATAGTCATTTCATCCGATTTACACGAGCTTGAAGATTGAAGACATTATGTCCATTTAAAATAAAGCTGACCGCGTTTTTTGACAAGTTAATCATCCTGCAAAGCGACAGAGCATCGCTGTAACCCCAATTCGCCACAATCAGCGGTATTCTATTACTGTGCATGGGGTCGTTTTCCATAAAAATACAATCCGCGCGACAGAGCTGCGCTATCTCGCGGCCAATTCGCCAATTTCGCCGACAACGCGTACGCGGGCGCGAACCGCATTGCCGGGCAAGTAAGCGAGCGGCAAATCTTCGACATCGACGACCTTTAGCGTCGTCGGATCTGCGCCCGCGGACACGGCGCGTTCACGGGCCATGCGTTCCGCTTCGGCCAACAGATCGTCACGGGACAAGTCCCGGAAGACATGGTCAACCTCGCCGCTCACCTGCGCCATCGCGGCACCGACGGCATTGGCGACGCCGTGGTGCGGCACGCGCACAACCTCCGAGATGCCATCCATCTCATCGGGCGCCAAAATCGCCCCGCCGCCGACAGCCAGCAACGGCTGCAAGGAAGCGTCGGTTTTCATCCGGTCCACACATTCGTAAAGCCGGCGATGCACTTCCGCGACCGTTTCGGTAATAAACGCCTCGCTCAAATGATGTGTGGCGCGTCGATCGCCGATCTCAGCAAGGCCAGCCGCCACCGCAATATCCGTCAAAGTGAGCGTATCGCCGCCGAAGACAAGTGCCGCTTCTTTTAGATTGTAGCCGACACTCGCTGGGCCGATCGCCTGCGTTTCGGTGTCGACGATGGTACCGCCGCCGATGGCGATCGAGGTCACGTCCGGCATGCGGAACAAGGTCCGCACCCCGCCAACTTCGACGATATTGTTGGCCTCGCGCGGGAACCCGGCGACAAGGCAGCCGACGTCACTGGTCGTTCCCCCGATATCGAGTACCATCGCGTCCTCGATGCCAGAGAGGAAGGCTGCACCGCGCATACTGTTGGTGGGTCCGGAGGCGAAACTGAAGACCGGTTCACGCCGCGCCACTTCGACCGAAGCGACCGTGCCGTCATTCTGCGTGATGTAGAGCGGTACCTGGAGCCCGCTATCCCGGATCGCAGCTTCAAAGGCCTCCACGGTTGCCGTCGCAAGGTCGGCAAGGCTTGCATTAAGGAGTGTGACGTTCTCGCGCTCAAGAAGGCCAATTCGGCCTAATCGGCTCGACAAAGTGATCCGTAGGTCGGGCGCTTCGTTGAGAAGAATTTCGGCGGCGCGTTCCTCGAACTCGGCGGTGAGCGGCGAGAAGACGGATGTGACGCCAACCGCATCGACGCCGTCCGCCCGCATTGTCCGCGCGGCGTCCGCAATTGCCGTCTCGTCAAGCGGGACGATTGGCCGGCCGTCGTACTCGTGTCCGCCCTCGACCAGGTAGGCACCGCCGTCCGCCAATGCCGCCAAATCTTCCGGCCAATCGACCATCGGGCGCAAACTGGCGCAGGCCGGCAAGCAAATTCGGAGCGCCGCCGCACGGTTCAGATGACGGCGCTGCACCACGGCATTGACGAAATGCGTTGTCCCGATCATGACCGCTCCCACTTCCGCCGCATGCTCGCCGTTTGCCGCCACCAGTTCCCGAAGCGCCCGACCGATCCCCGAGGTAACGTCGTCCGTGGTTGGCGACTTCACCGCCCCCAACACGTCTGTACCATCGATCATCACCGCGTCCGTGTTGGTGCCGCCCACATCGATGCCGATCCGGATCATGCGCCGTCTCCGCCGAAAACGGAACGAAAGTCGAGATCGAAACCGAAAGCGCGCGGCCCAACATTGGCAAGTCCTTGCGGACTGAGAAACACCTCCGGGCTCGGCAGTGCGAGGACGCTGACCCGTTGGCCATACCGGATCACGTCGGTACCGATTCCGTCCCCGCTGACGCTATCCACCACACAGATCAGGTCCGGTGTCATGACGACCGGCGCGTCGCCGCGATACCCGACCGAGAACTCGTTCTGAAAATGGACAGTGAAGACCGCCCCCGCATCCCGATCGAGCCCTTCGATCCGGGCCTGACCCCGCAAAAACCCTTCGGTTGCGCGGCGCTCGACATCGACCACTTTGCCATCGAAGAGGCGAAGCCCCGCTCCCTTCTCGACGATGGCCTGGACCGGATCCGTATGAACCCGCCGCGCTTCCATCACGGCGCGACCGAGGTCGATCGCCTGTGTGGTCGTATATAGGATTCCATGATCCTTGACTTCACGACCGGTGCGAGGCGCCTTGCAGGTCGACGCGATGGAGCCGACTTCCGTACAGGCCTTGCGGCTGATGCGCTCCATCCACTTCCAACTCGCGGCCCGCGGTATGATCACTTCATTGTCGCGGATATCGGCGAGGGCCAACGGATAGCATTGCAGGCCCGCCACCGCGACGCTGGTCATCTGCGCTTCGGGGTAAGCGCGGCCCATCGTGTCCGCGTCGACGACGGGATAGCCGGTCATCGCCGCCACCATGAGCGGATGCACACCATTGCCGCCGCCGATCTCAAGCGACATCACCGCGTCGAATTTCCGGCCGAGATAGTCCTCCATCGTACGCAACGGCTTCGTCGCAAAGTCCGGATCGGCCAAACGTTCCTGTCCGACCAGCGGAGCGCCCATATTCGACAGCACGGCGACCAACGCATCGTCGGCAAGACTCATCGGGTCGATCAAGGTGACTTCGTGACCCGCTTTGTAGAGCTCCCGCATGTTCAGCAGCCGGTGATACGGCGTCCCGCCGCCCCCGGTGCCAAGAATCCAAGCACCAAGCGCCAAGGCTTCAATATCATCGATGGTGAGTATGCGGGGATACACAGGAACCTCGGAGTGAATTCTTCGGAAGAGATAGTAGCGGGCGAAGGCCCCGCTTCCAATGAACAGACAGAATTCAAGTTTCCCCTTGCCCAGACCCTGCTCCGCCCGACATCCCTAACGTTGCGAAATAGAGGAGAGGGCGTATGGCCTGGACGCGAATGGTTTTGGAGATCGGTATGGGAACCGATATCCGGGGAACGGAGCCGACAAAGGCGGCGGTGCGCGCCTTGTGGGATGCGCTTTGGCACAACTCGCTCAGCATTGCCAATGCAATCGGCCAAGACACGGACGCGATGCGGGTCGAGGTGAAAATCGGCGTGCCGGACCCGGAGAAGGTCGACACGCAACAAGTCCTCGACGTCCTCCCGCATGGAACCGGCACCTGCGAAGTTGTCGAAGGCGGCCTCAAAATCCCAAATGACGCCGGCACCGACAATACGCTGATCGCCCATGCGGCGGCCGTCGTCTATCTCGACCTGCCGGAGGGCGCATAACCATGGCTTTACATCGTGCGATATTGGAAATGGGTGCGGGCAACGACTTACACGGCGGCGACTACACCAAAGCCGCCATCCGCGCCGTCGAGGATGCGCTGCATCACTCTTCGCTGACATTCATTCGGGCGCTCGGCATCGACAAAGACACTTTGCAAGTCGATGTCACGATCGGCGTGCAGAAACCGGACGAGGTAGACACCGAAAAGGTGAAGGGAACCCTGCCGGTCGGGAAGGTTTCGGTCCGCGCCGTCAAAGGCGGTTTGGACGTCGAGGACGAGGTCGTCGGTGACGTCGCCGTTATCGCCAGCGCCGCCGTCGAAGTCCGGATCGAGCGATAGAAATCATCCCGGCGGTTTTCGACCACCGGAAAGCGACCTAACTCCCTAGAGAACAAAGTATTGGGAGTGATGGCATGGCGACCTTCTTATTGATCCACGGCTCCTTCCAGGGCGGCTGGATTTGGCAACCGACGGCGAAGGCCTTGCGCGCAAACGGGCATACGGTCTATGCGCCGACGATGGAAGGCTGCGCCGAACGGGTCCATGCGCTGCGCGCAGGTCTTACGATCACGAGCGCGGCGAAGGAGATGGCGGAATTACTCCGCTATGAGGATTTGAATGACGTCGTGTTGGTCGGGACGAGTTCCGGCGGCATGATTGCGGCCAAAACCGCCTCGCTCGCGAAGGCGAGGATAGGCCGCGTCGTCTTTGTCGACGCTCTGGTGCCGCAACCCGGCGAGAGCACCAAGGATATCGTGCAACGTGGCGATGCGGATCCTTACGAGATGACGGAGTTCGCTCGAGGACCAACCCGCAACGATCTCGCAAACCGACTCTTTGCGGAACTCGACGGGGCGCAGAAGGAATGGGCGCTTGAGCGCGCCACACCGCACCCGAACGGCTTGTCCGACGTGACAGCCGACGAGTTAAAGGAATTTTGGGCCGATAGCTGGCCGAACAGCGCCGTCGTCTACTGTGTGCATAGCGAAAATCCGCCGGAGCCGCATCAGCGGCGCACTGCGGCAGGCCTCGATGCGCAGTGGATCGAAATGGATGCGGGCCACTATCCGATGCTAACCCATGGTGAAGAACTGGCCGGGCACCTCGCCGGCTAAACAGAAGAACGGAAAAGGAATAGTGCGATGACACTCGAACCAGCCTCGACGGTGCTCTCGAAATACAAAGTGCTCGATCTCACGCGCGCACGCGCCGGGCCGACAGCCGTCAAACAGCTCGCGGATTGGGGCGCGTCTGTCATAAAGATTGAAATGCCGGATACCGGCGGGCCATCCGACTTCGCCGCCCGTCACTCGCCGGATTTTCAGAACCTGCATCGTAACAAGCGGTCATTGACGCTGAATCTCAAAGATCCGAAAGGCGTCGAAATCTTCAAGAAACTCGCGGCCGACGCAGACGTCATCATCGAGAACTATCGGCCCGACGTAAAAAACCGGCTTGGTATCGATTACGAGACCATCAAGGCAATCAACCCGAAGATCGTCTATGGCAGCATCTCGGGGTTTGGCCAGGATGGCCCCTATCGAGACCGGCCGGGTGTCGATCCAATCATCCAAGGCATGGGCGGTCATATGTGGGTGACCGGCGAGCCGGGACGCGGCCCAATGCGTTCCGGCGCCGCGATTTCCGACGTGACAGCCGGCCTGCTGCTCGCCAACGGAGTCTGCATGGCACTGATCGAGCGCGAAACGTCTGGTGAAGGTCAATGGGTCCATACTTCGTTGATCGAGGCCATGATCTTCTTACTCGACTTCCAAGCCGCGCGCTGGACCATGAAACAGGAACTGCCCGGCCAGGTCGGCAACAACCATCCGACCAACTCGCCGATGGGCGTGTTCAAGTCCTCCGACGGCTATTTCACCATCGCGCCGACGCCGGGGATGTGGAAGAAATTCTGCGCGGCCATCGGACGCGACGACCTCGTCAACCATGCCGATTATGCGACGGCGCAGGACCGGGCGAAAAACCGAACGGCGTTGAACGCCGAGATCGATTCCGCGACCAGCCAGAAAGAGTCGGCGGCGTGGATCAAGATCATGAACGAAACCGGCGTGCCCTGCGGGCCGATCTATACGCTGGCGGAGACCTTCGCCGACCCGCAGGTCCAACACATCGGTATCGCGCAATCGGTCCCATCCGAGTCGCTCGGCGAGGTTACGCTCATCGGGCAAGCCATTCACATGAGCCGGACGCCCAATAAGCTCGTCGCCGGCACCGCCGAGTGCGGCGCCCACACGGACGAAATTCTGGCGGAACTCGGATACGGCAATGATCAAGTCACGGATTTACGGGAGACCGGGGTCGTCTAAGCTTTGAATCCAGAACGAAAAAGCCCCGCGTGGCATTTCACCACGCGGGGCTTTTACTGAAACTTGGAACGTTTCTAGTCGACGAGCTTCAGGTTCTCTGCCGAAGACTTGCCGTTGCGGCCCGGCTCCAAATCGTAGGAAACCTTCTGACCTTCGTTCAAGCCGTTGAGGCCCGCACGCTCCACCGCGGAGATGTGCACGAACGCGTCTTTACCGCCATCTTCCGGCTCGATGAACCCGTAACCTTTCGTCGGGTTGAACCACTTCACTGTACCAGTCGCCATAATCTTTACCTCTAACAATGTAAATTCCAGTCTTGAGAACGCTCTCAAAATTCCGGCGTTTCAACGTTCACAATGTCAGGGGTAGCCAAGCAAACCCGGGCATGGGTCATTAGATATCTCTAACCATCTGCGAAACGTATCGCCCCACTTATAACGCAAATGGCAAAAAATTCAAGGTTAACGCTTCATCGAGTCGCAGTTGACCAGTCGGCCCAATGTCATAAAAGTGCCGCCGCACCTAATCGGAATGCACAGTCACTGTCCCGGCCGCCGGATCGACGGTGACGGTGTCGCCGGTCCGAATGATTTGCGTAATATCCTCTTCGAACCGATCGATCATGGGAAAATCGGCGAAAGCCGCACCCTGCGCCATAATCGGATTGGCGTAATTCAGCAGGAGGGCGAGCGGTGTCACACCGGTCTCTTTCATCGCCTGCAGCATCCACGCTGTGGCGACGCCGCCCTTCGCGATATTGAGAACCAGGACTTTGCCGTTATAGCTCTGGCCGAAGAGCGCGTGGCTCTCGCGCGAAAAGGTACCGTTGATCCTGTCTAAATCGTACCGCGCGCTAAAATTATCCTGTGCAACAAGCGCTTCGCCGGTCACCGAACCGCCGATGCCGATATGGCCTTTGATCACACGTTCGCTCATTGGACGATCCTCCCGGCAATGGCGGACGCAACGCAGTTTTCCATGGACGACAATACCGGTTCGTACCCATAACCGCCGAGAATGTTGACGATCTTAGCTGAATTACTCATCAATCGCCGCCAGCCATTGGCTTCGCCAATCTCGCGTGCGTGCATGTTGTAGAAGCAAACACCTTCCAGGACGATACCGCCCGCATGCTCGATCTGCGCCGTTATCCCCATGCGGTCGCAGGATTCTTTCACGGCTGGTGCCGTACAGGCGATCAGGGCGACTTTTCCGGAAACGCGACGGCCATCGAGAAGATGACCGAGGCGCCGCATTTCATCGAGCGACAATTGCGGGGCCGCAAAGACCACAACGTGGAGCTCGTCATCGTTTGGCAGATAGGTGCCGTAGAACCCCTCGACCGCCGCTTGATCCAACAATCGCGCGTCGGGCGGTGATCCGTCGAACACATCGCTCAAGGTCCGGGCCTCCGGTGTGATCCCGACCATGTGGAAGAGCGGCGTCGAGCCAAATGACGCGAGCGCCGCACCGAAATGCTTGAGTTCGTCCGACGTCGGCATCAATTCGATCCCATCGATAACCGGGACCTCCCAGTAGGATTGCATCTCCCGTCCCACCAAACCGCCGAGAGCTCCCCAATCGCTGTAGCTCTCTGGCTGCGCGGAAACGTGAAACAGTGTGGTACCGCGACGACGCTCATCGAGGTGATAGCCGTAGCGCGGCGTTCGGCCCGTCAAAGCCGCCGCCAGCGCCGAAGGCCCGCCTTCGAAGTTGGTGCGCGCACCGAGAACGCTATTCGTATAGATGCTCGACCCCGTATCGCCAAAGGCGACATGCTCGCCGAAGACCGGCGGCATAAAGACCTGATAGTTGATACAAGTGTCTGTCATCATCACGTCCAGCAGCCGGAAGGCCTCGACCGCGCGTCGCTCCAGACCGACGAAACGTTCGTCGTGTCGAATGCGTTCATAGGATTTGAAGTCGGCCCCGCGGGGATCGGTAACCGTCGGCACGCGCACACGGCGATCCGCCTCGGGATAAGCGGCCATTTCCTCTAAGAAACGGACGCCCGCTTCTCCCAGGGCTTCCGTGTCGGCCATGATGTGGACGTGCCCAATCTCGACCGTGTCCTCGGAGTCGAAGAAGCGGCCCACGCGCAACTGATGTTCGACAGCTTGGCGACGCGGCTCGCCCATCTTTCCCGCCAGCATTTCCTGTTCGATTTCGCTCAGTTTCATTCTATTTCCCGTTGGGTACCCGACCGCCCTCTGAGGCGAAAGACTATCCGATGGAGGACTGAATGGAAACGCGACAACTCGGTGGGCTATGGCCGGTCAGCGCACTCACATTAGGCGGCGGCGGTGTCGGGCAGCTCTGGGGCGAGACAACCCGCGAAGAATGCATCGCGACAGTCCGGGAAGCGGTCGATCTTGGCATTACGCTTTTGGACATGGCGCCGAGCTACGGCAACGGGGAAGCGGAATCGGTTGTCGGCGCGGCCTTCGAGGGCAATTTACCAAGCGGCATTCGAGTAACGACGAAACATCGGCTCGGCGAAACCGACCCGGACAAGATCGAACAAAACATTCGAGATGGTCTCGACGAGAGCCTGAAACGGTTGCAGCTCGAGCGCGTCGATCTCTTCTTCCTACACTCAAACATCATCCCGCACGACTTTGATGCCAGCGTCTTTGTGACCCGACCGGCGACACGTTGGTGGGTCTATGAAGAGCATTTCGTACCGACCTGCAAGAAACTGGTCGCTGAAGGTAAAATCGGCGCCTGGGCGATAACCGGCATCGGGGTTCCCGAATGCCTCCTCGCGGCGCTTGACCTCGACGACAAACCCGCGGCGGTTCAATGTATTTCAAATCTTCTCGACTCGCCGGGTGACCTGAAATACTTCCCGGGCCCAAGCCGCGCGCGCGAGATCATCGCAAAGACGAAATCGATCGGCGCCGGAGTTCTCGGCATCCGGCCCGTACAAGGCGGCGCCCTAACGGATGCAATCGACCGGGAGCTCCCAGCGGATCACGGTGTTGTCACGGATTACGCGAAGGCGGCACGTTATCGTGAACTTGCCAAGGAACTCGGCACGACACCTGCCGCACTGGCGCACCGGTATGCGCTTGCAATGGAAGGTGTGGACACGGTTGTCTTGGGCTGTAAAAACACGGCGGAGCTACGCGAATGTGTGGCTGCTGAAGCGGAAGGCCCGTTGGAATCCGAAATCATCGCCCGGATCGATTCATCCGTGTCGCGCGATTAACATCTAAAACACACGAAACAAAAGGAATTATCTACATGTCCGATCTCCTCATCGACGTCACCGACGGTATCGCCACGTTGACGATGAACCGCCCTGACGCACGGAATGCGCTTTCGTTGGAAATGCGCGGTGGCATGCACACGTTTCTTGACGAGCACGAGAACGACGACAGCGTGCGCTGCGTCGTGATCAAAGGCGCCGGCGAACACTTTATGGCCGGCGGTGACGTGAAGTCCTTCGCGCAGATGGCGCAAGAGCAGGAACCCGACGAGCTGCGGCGCCATTTCCTGCGGCGGATTCATGACCTCCACGGGTTCATCTCGGCAATGCGCCGATTCCCGAAACCCATTGTTGCGTCGGTCCGCGGTGCGGCTGCGGGCGCCGGTGTCAGCCTGGCCGCAGCCTGCGATCTCATTATCTCGTCCGAAGACGCATTCTATACGTTGGCCTATTGTCATATCGGCATCAGCCCGGACGGATCGGCAACCTACGCCCTGCCGCGCATGGTCGGCGTCAAGAAAGCGATGGAAATGGTCTTGCTCGGAGATCGTCTCAGCGCTCAGGACATGGCCGATGCCGGTTTGGTCAATATGGTCGTCCCGGACGCCGATCTCGATGCGGAAACCGCAAAGCTCGCCGGACGTTTGGCAAAAGGCCCGACCCGCGCCTACGGTCATGCCAAACGCTTGATGTGGAGTTCGGTCAACAACCAACTCGAACACCAGCTGCAATTGGAGGCCGAAGCCTTTGCCGACTGCGCCGGTGGGCATGACTTCCGTGAAGGCGTCACCGCGTTCGTCGAAAAACGTCGTCCCGAATTCACGGGCAGCTAGAGTTCATCAACCTGTAACAGATGGGGAGGAAGATGCACGCAGTCCTCCCGAAACATGGAAAGATCGGATGAGTATTCGCGTCGGCATCAATGGATTCGGCCGCATGGGTCGCTTAGCGCTTCGCGCGGCTTGGGGCTTCGACCCGGTCCAACCGGAGAGCCTGATCCAACCAAACGGTGTTTGGGGCAAAGGCGCGTTCGAGATTGTCCATATCAACGAAATCGACGGCGGTATCGAGACCGCCGCCCATCTCTTGAAGTTCGACAGTGTGCACGGCACCTGGCCGGTCGACGTCGCTGTCGAAGGCGGCGAGATTCGCGTCGGCGACAGAACGATCGGTTTTTCGGAAGCGGCCACGCCGGGCGATGTCGATTGGGCGGCGCACGGCATCGATCTGGTACTCGAGTGCACGGGCAAGTTCAAATCAATGGAGTCGCTGACGCCATATTTCTCGCGCGGCGTCAAAAAGATTGTCGTCGCGGCTCCGGTAAAAGAGCCGGACGTTCTGAATGTCGTGATGGGGGTGAACGACAATCTCTACGATCCGAACGAGCATAACGTGCTCACCGCTGCGAGCTGCACGACGAATTGCCTCGCCCCGGTCGTCAAAGTCGTACACGAGGGCATTGGAATCCGCCACGGCAGCATTACGACCATTCACGACGTGACCAACACGCAAATGGTGGTGGACGGTCCGCACAAGGATCTGCGCCGGGCCCGCTCTTCTTTAATGAACCTGATTCCGACGTCGACGGGGTCCGCGACGGCCATCGGCATCATATACCCGGAACTGCAGGGCAAATTGAACGGCTTGGCGGTGCGTGTGCCGCTCTTGAATGCATCGCTCACCGATTGTGTCTTCGAAGTCGCCCGCAAGACCTCAGCGGAAGAAGTGAACGGTTTAATAAAGGCGGCTGCGGACGGGCCGCTCGCCGGAATTCTCGGTTACGAAGAACGTCCGCTCGTCTCAACCGACTTTCTGAACGACGCGCGATCTTCCATCGTCGACGGCTTATCGACAATGGTTGTGGACGACACTCAACTGAAAGTCCTTTCGTGGTACGATAACGAGTACGGCTATGTCTGCCGCATGGCCGAATTGGCGGATAAGGTCGCCGCAAGCCTCGGCGACAGGCAAGCTGCGGCGGAGTAATACGCGACAAAGATGGTTGATCTTCGGAACTATATTGTCGTCACGACGGCCTATTGGGGGTTTACTCTGACGGACGGTGCGCTGCGCATGCTCGTCTTGCTGCATTTTCACACGCTCGGCTACACGCCGCTTGAACTCGCGTTTCTCTTCTTGCTGTACGAGTTCTTCGGGGTCGTCACCAATTTGCTGGCCGGCTGGATCGGCTCTCGATTTGGGTTGAAGCTCACGCTTTATTGCGGGCTTGGGCTTCAGGTCTTCGCACTTTCGATGCTTTCGATGCTCGACCCCGCTTGGGAGAAAGTCCTGGCCGTCGCTTTCGTGGTCGCCGCTCAGGGTCTCTCCGGCATTGCCAAGGACTTGACCAAGATGAGCTCCAAGAGCGCCATCAAACTCGTGGTGCCAGACGATGCTCACTCCGCACTCTTCAAATGGGTGGCGCTGCTGACCGGCTCGAAGAACGCATTGAAAGGCGTCGGCTTCTTCATGGGAGCAGCCCTGCTCGCCGGTCTCGGCTTCGTCCACGCCTTATGGGCCATGGCCGCGGGTTTGGTGATCATCCTCGCGGCCTCAGTTGCGCTGCTGCCGAGCGACATGGGCAAAGCCAAAGCCAAGGTGAAGTTCACAACAATTCTTTCAAAGACGCGCGCAATAAACCTATTGTCAGCCGCCCGTTTCTTCCTGTTCGGCGCGCGTGACGTCTGGTTCGTCGTCGGCGTGCCGATCTTTCTGCATGAATTCATTGGCTGGGGGTTCATGCAGGTGGGAACGTTCATGGCGTGTTGGGTGATCGGTTATGGCGGCGTCCAGGCTCTCGCACCAAAGGTCATTCGCCGTTCGGTTGACGGCCGGTCCAGCGAAACGCGCGCCGCGCAATGGTGGGCCTTCGTTCTGGCCGCTCTTCCCATCGCCATCGCGGGCTTGGTCGAAATCAACGTCGCACCGGCGGCGGTCGTCGTCATCGGTCTCGCGCTATTCGGTGTCGTCTTTGCGATCAATTCGTCGGTTCATTCCTATCTGATCCTTTCCTTCTCGGATTCGGATAAGGTCGCCCTCAACGTCGGGTTCTACTACATGGCCAATGCGGGTGGCCGCCTCGTCGGGTGTCTTCTCTCTGGCCTTTCCTACCAACTCTGGGGCCTTACCGGATGCCTTGCCACCGCAAGCGCGATGGTATTGGCCGCTGGCGTGATCACCATTGTCCTCGCTGGCGAACAACAGGGCGAAGCGGCGGCAAAAGCGTAGATTTCGCCCCTTTTCAGCCCCCCTCTGAAACGCATATTAGTGAGCGAAGCGCCGTGCCCGCGGCGCGTTGTTTCTTTCAATGGGGAGCGAGTGCATGAAAGGCGGAGAAGCCGTCGTCGAAACCTTGATCGCGCATGGCGTGGACACCGCGTTTACGGTACCAGGCGAAAGTTTTCTCTATGCCTTGGAGGGCATGCGCCGCAATACCGATAAGATTCGTGTCGTGTCGGTGCGCCAGGAAGGCGGCGGCGCCTTTATGGCAGAAGCCTACGGTAAACTCACAGGTCGTCCCGCTGCCGTATTCGTAAGCCGCGGTCCCGGATCGTCGAACGCCGCCATCGGCATTCATACCGCCATGCAGGATTCGACGCCGATGGTCGTCTTCGTCGGCCATGTGAATTCAAAGTCGATGGGCCGCGAGTCGTTTCAGGAAATCAATCAACATGCGTTTTTCGGCGAGGTCGCGAAAGCCGTGCTGTCGCCCGAGAACACGGACGATATACCCCGCGCTGCGGCGGAGGCCGTTCGCCTCTCAACGGATGGACGGCCGGGTCCGGTCGTGGTGCAAATTCCCAGAGATGTCTCATCGATGGATACGGACGCTGAGATTCCCAACCCGAGCCCGCGCGCCGTACACGTACCCGATGCAGATCTGATCGCAAAAGCCGCGGCCATGATCGACACGGCAAAAGCCCCCCTCGTCATCGCCGGTGAGATGATATCCAATCAAAACGCATCGGCCGAGTTGACCGACTTCGTCGCCGCCGGCGGGTTGCCGGTGATGAGCGCGTACCGGCGGTTGGATGTCATGGCAAACAGTCATGCCTGTTATGCCGGACATCTCGAGATCAACCGGTACGAGAGTCAGTTGGCCGCCATTGAAGCTTGCGACCTCGTGATCGCGGTCGGTTCCCGATTGGACGGTATCACCTCCGCGGACGAGACCATGCTTTGCATTGGAAAACCGCTGATCCACATATACCCGGACCCTGAGATTCTCGATCGATTCGAAAGCGATATGGCAATCGATTCCGACATGAAGCCCGCCCTCGACGCATTACGGCGGCACCTCGCACCGCCAGATGCACAACGAGCGGCAAGAACCGAAACCCTCCACAACGATTTTCTCGCGTTCTCTCAAACGGGCAATTTCACGGCTTATGGCGATGTCGACCTGGCGCGCGTTATTGACACAATGGACCGCCTCGTCGACCAGGAAACCACGATCGTGACGGATGCCGGAAGCTTTTCGCGGTGGATACATCGCTATCGTCGCTTTGAGCGGCCGCACACCAAGGCCGGGCCGATGTCGGGTGCGATGGGCTACTCGGTACCAGGGGCCGTTGGCGCCAAGTTGGCGCGGCCCGATCATGAAGTCATCGCGTTCGTCGGCGACGGCGGATTCATGATGACAGGACAGGAACTCGTGACAGCCGTCGAACAGAAACTGCCGGTTCGCATCATCGTTTGCGACAACGCCGTTCACGGCTCGATCTTAGCCGGGCAAGACAAGACGTTTGGACCCGGCAACGACATCGCCACTGTTCTGCAGAGCCCGGACTTCGCGGCCGTCGCCAGGGCATACGGTGCCGAGGCCTTCACGGTCACGCGGACCGACGACTTCGAGGCAGCATTCCAGAAAGCCCGAGCTGCCAAGGGCCCATCCCTTGTTCATCTTATCACGGACCGGCGCGATATTGCGCCCTATGGCGAAGGCCGGGAGGCCGTACATTAATGCCGATTAATCGATTCCCATTGTTCTACTTCAACCGCTGGCAGCATCCTATCGGCCAAGAACTGCTGGATGAGACAAACGCATTCGACATCCGGTTCCTGAAGACCGATATGCCAGAGACAGAGACCTGGCCTGCCATCGAAACGTCCCTTGGCTTTCAAATCGGCTCTGCCCGCGACGAACTGCCGTTGCAGTATCATGTGAATGCCGAATTCCTGAAACGCGCACCCAAGCTAATTGCGGTTTGCACGCATGGCGCGGGATACGACACGGTCGATGCGGCGGCTTGCACGGAAGCAGGGGTGCTAATCTGCAATCAAACGGGCAAGAACGGCGAGGCGGTCGCCGAACACGCACTCGGCATGATGCTCTCGCTCGGCAAGAAAATTCTCGAAGCCGATCGTCGGATGCGGAGCGACCGTGAATGGGACCGCAATCAGTTCATGGGACAAGATATGCTGGGCAAGACGGTCGGCATCGTCGGTCTGGGCAATATCGGCCGCCGGGTGGCGGAACTTTGCGGCCAATTGTTCCGCATGCGGGTGCTCGCATACGACCCCTACCTCTCCGCGGACGATTTCAAGGAACGCGGCGCCGAGCCGGTCCCGCTCCAGGAGCTATTACGCGAATCCGACTACGTCACCGTCCACACCCCTCGCACGGCGGAAACCACGGGCATGTTCGGTGCGAAAGAGTTCGGCCTCATGAAGGAAAGCGCGTATTTCGTCATCACGGCACGGGGCGGGATTGTCGATGAAGGCGCGCTTGCGGACGCCCTCAAGTCCGGCGGCATTGCCGCCGCCGGCGTCGATGTCTTTGCGGTCGAGCCACCGCCGCTCGACGACCCCTTGGTCGGATTGGACAATGTCATCCTCACTCCGCATACGGCCGGCGTGACCGTCGACGCTCGAATGAATTGCGCGCGCGGCGCGGCGGAGCAATGGATCGCACTCGCCGAAGGACGCCGTCCGGAACGGATCGTCAATCCGGACGCGTGGTCAAAGTTCTGCGAGCGATATCAGGAACATGTCGGCAAGCCAATGCGGCAAGCCGACGAGCAAACCTGAAAGCGCTAATAGAGTCGTCTATAGTCGACCGGTCCGCGGCGACTGCGCATCGCACGCGAACGGGTTGGGATGCCGCCCGGTTTTCCCACACTTGAATTCAGCACTTTCACCGCTGCCGCACTTGCGGCCAACAATCCCCCGATGAGAAATATCTCTGACATCATCGTACTTGTCCCGTCGTAACCTTGGTTTGCTCTGTTCCCGGCGGCCATGCGTCGTTTGAATGTACACGGCCACATTTGGTTGGTATCTTTTCTTTACGCAATACGATGTGACGACGATCACACCTCAGAAATAATTTTTCGATTTCGGCCATTTACTGAATTGACGCACGCATCACTTTTGCCGAATGTACACGGGACCGGTCAAAGAAAAGGGCCGCTCCACCTCACTCAACGAGACAATCGATGTATAGGGAGATACTTGCCCTCGGCGCCTTGATGGTTGGCATGTGCGGCCTCCTGCTGGGCAATGGCCTATTCGGCACGCTGACGGCGTTACGGATGGCGGAAGACGGCTTCGATCCGACGATTATCGGCGTCGTACTTTCCTGTCATTCCATCGGTTTCATTGTTGGATGCCTCTACGGCCAGCAGGTCATCCAACGGACCGGCCATATTCGCTGCTTCACCGCCTTTGCCGCCATTCTAGCGGTGGTCTGTCTCGTCCTGCCGATGATGGTTGAATGGTACACCTGGATTCCATTACGGCTCGTCTTTGGATTCAGCTCCGCCATGGTGTTCATGGTGGCGGAAAGTTGGCTTACCGGCGCCGCTTCCAGCGAGACCAAAGGCCGAGTCTTCGCGGTCTATATGGTGATCAACAAAGGATCCTTCGGTGCCGGTCAGCTCTTGCTCCTGCTCGGCGATCCCTCTGGGGACCGGCTATTCATGCTGACCGCAATCCTCTTTGGGCTTTGTCTTGTCCCAATTGCGCTCGGTAGCAAAGGCGCGCCGCCCAACATCGATGCCGAAAGAATCGGTCTCCGCGATCTGTATCGCCATTCGCCGGTCGGAGTCGTCGGGGCCGCGGCCGCCGGTTTTACCAACGCGCCGCTCATGGGCCTCGGCCCGGTATTCGGCGCGGAGATCGGCCTCGGCGTCGAAGGCGTATCTTATTTTATGGCCATTTTCCTACTCGGCGGCCTCGCCCTGCAGATTCCCATCGGCCGTTTGTCGGACAAATACGATCGACGCGGCGTCCTCATCGGTGTCGCGGTCGCCTCGGCGGTCGCCTGCGCGGGCATGACAGTCCTCTCGACACTCGGTACATGGCCCATCCTGGTGACAAGCTTTGCCATCGGCGGTCTAAGCGCCGTCGTCTATCCGATCGCGATGGCGCATGCGAACGACCATGCAAACCCGGAAGCCATGGTCTCGATTATGGCCGGACTGTTGCTCGCCTTTGGCGTCGGCGCCAGCATCAGTCCGTTCTTCGCCGCGCTCGCGATGAAATGGGCGGGACCCGTCGGATTGTACCTATATTGTGCCGTGATCTACGCGTCGCTTGCGGGATTTACCCTCTATCGGCGGACGCGCCGCGCCCCGGCACCCGAGACGACCGACTTCGTGGCACAACCACAGACCTCGCAGTCGAGCGCCGTCGTTGTCGGCCTAGATCCAAGGGCCGACGATATCGAATAACGCGAGGCGGGCTTATTCCTTGTACGAAGGGTCGAGGCGGTCGGCCAGGCGAAGACAGGCTTCCCAATCCTTTCCGCCCTTTAGAAAATCGCCGGCATCCATGAACTGGGAGTGGGCGTACTCGCAGGCTTCCTTCGAGGGCACGAGATAGTTCCCTTCGCCGGCTGCCAGGGCCGCGATCTGCCCCTGACAGGCCATTTCGAGCCAGTGATGGTTGACCACGCATTCAGGTGCGCTTTCACCGCAGACCAATGCGCCATGGCTCTTCAGCAGCATATACTTGCCGCCTTCGAGGTCGCGCATCAGCTTGCCGGTCATATCCGGGTCAAACTCAAACCCCTCAAAATCGTGGTATTTCATTTCGCCGTAGAACCGCATCGCATGCTGGTTGATCGGCAATAGTCCGAATTTATGCGCACAGACGCCCATAACGTTCGGCGTATGGGTATGAAGCACCGCGTTCAGGTCGGGGCGGCCTTTCAGCAAACCGGCATGAATGATCAGGGCACCGCCACGAATTTGCGGCCCGTCTTCCGGTATCAGTGGGTTGCCATCCAGATCGCACTTGATCAACGAGGAGGCGGTCACCTCCATAAACATCCAATCTGTCCGTTTCACGAGCATGGCATTCGGCTCACCTGGCACACGCAAGCTGAAATGGTTGTACGTCATGTCGTTGACGCCGTAATACGCAAGAACCCGGTGCCCTGCAGCGAGCTCGACTCGCGCTTGCCATTCTTCCGCGCTCACTTGATCCCGAATGGACCCTTTGCCTTTCACCAACTGAACCGACATCGATCACTCTCCTGTTACGGTGGGGGGCCTTTCCATTACCCGTAGTTTAAGATCAAACTATGCCAACATCAAAAATCGGAAAGCGTGAATCACAGTAGCCACTATCTTTCAAAACGCGAATATTCTCGGAAAGGAAGCCGACGGATTGCTCGATCTGCGGGTGGTTGACGGGAGAATCGCCGAAATCGGACCCGGCTTGACCGGCGCCGAAGAGATCATCGATCTCAATGGCAAACTCGCCACACCTGGCCTGATCGAGTCCCACATTCATCTCGACAAAGCATGTATCCTTGCTCGTTGTGCCCCCGAACCGGAGACCGGACCAACCAATCACGCGGCCCGGGTCACTGAAGCCAAAGAAAAATTCACGGTCGAAGACGTTTACGAGCGGGCGTGTCGAACGCTTGAGAAATGCATATCCAACGGCACCACCCGGATGCGGACCCATGTCGAAATCGATCCGCCCGCCGGCCTCATCTGCCTCGAGGGCGTGATGCAAGCAGCAAAAGAATATGCTTGGGCGATCGATGTGGAAATTTGCGCTTTCCCGCAAGAAGGTCTGACACAAGCCGACGAAACTGACGCTTTTCTGCTCGAAGCACTCGATAAAGGGGCGACCTGCGTCGGCGCGGCGCCCGGTTACGATCCCGACCACAACGGTCAGATTGATCGCGTGTTCGCACTGGCGCGCGAACGAGACATCGACGTCGATATGCATCTCGACTTTGGCAACACGCCGGAAGACATGGATTTGCACTACGTCTGCGAACTAACGGAGAAGTTCGGCTACGGTGGGCGCGTCAACGTCGGTCATGTCACGAAAATGTCCGTGGCGGCGCCCGACGACGTTGCCGAAATATCCAAACGCGTTGCCGAGACCGGCGTGGCGCTTACGGTGCTACCCGCCACGGACCTGTTTCTTATGGGCCGAGACCAAGACCGCGGGATCCGTCGCGGTGTCCTCGAAGCACATCGCCTCATTCCCGAAGGCGTGACATGTACGCTCTCCAGCAACAACATTCTCAACCCGTTCACGCCCTTTGGCGACGGTTCGCTGATGCGAATGGCGAATATGTACGCCAATATCGCGCAAGCCAGCAAACCGGCCGAGATTCGAAACTGCTTCGATATGACCTCCTTCCAATCAGCGAGAATGATGCGCCTGAACGATTATGGAATCGAGGTCGGGAACCCGGCCGATATTGTTGTTTTTGACGCGGCCTCACCGGAAGCTGCCGTGGCTGAGAGTATCGCACCTGAAGTCGGCTATAAGGCCGGCCGCCAGACCTTTACCCGACCCGCCGCGCAAATTCATCGGCCGGCCTAAATGCGTCCCCTTGGCAGACTTCTCGCCGGTCTCTTGGTCGTATTCGCCAACCATGTGTACGCGGACGATCCGCGACCGAAGGGAACGTGGCAAATTATCGATGCCGATTTCAGCGATATCGGCCATTGCCTGATGACGCAGACACTTGAGATCACGTTAAAACTGGGGGAACGCCGGGATGGCAAGGACGGCACTTACATCGAGAGCTTCTCCCGAGAAGGCGATTCCGGCGGGTGCCCGAGCCTCGGTTTCTATCGAATTCTCTACGATGTGAAGCTCACGCCCGCTTTGCGATCGAAATCGGAGTACGTCGCGACGCTTACGTTCAACGATTGCCAACAGCGCGGCGGGCAAACATGCGGGATCGTCGAACCGGTCTCCTATAAGCGTCTCGTACTCGATAAGAGCCGCAACGGTGCGGTTTTCGACGGTATTTTTCTGGACCGCATCGAGTAGGTTAGTTTCCGCTGGACCCGCGCGACGAGACCCCTATCTTCCCTATCGAACGCAGGCCCGAGGGTCGGCACGCATTACAAATCAAATTCAAGGATCACGCAGATCATGAGCATTAAGGGCAAGGCCTACATTGCAGGGATATACGAACATCCCACGCGAAAGGCGTTAGATAAGTCGGTCGCCCAGTTGCATGCGGAGAGCGCCGCCGGCGCACTCGCGGATGCTGGACTGGGGCCGGACGATGTCGATGCATATTACTGTGCGGGGGACGCACCGGGTCTCGGCCCGTTGTCGATGATCGACTATATGGGGCTCAAGAATGTCCGCCATATGGATTCGACGGAAACAGGTGGCTCTTCTTATGTCGTACACATCGGCCACGCCGCCCAGGCGATTGCCATGGGCAA
Organism: Rhodospirillaceae bacterium; assembly: GCA_002716125.1. Lineage (GTDB taxonomy): Bacteria > Pseudomonadota > Alphaproteobacteria > UBA8366 > UBA8366 > UBA6544. Next base: position 5,073 of record PAZH01000054.1, on the reverse strand, counting down.
AGCGAATGTCTGCCTGATCACGTTGGCGGGCCGGCCACGCGCCGAAGGTATGGCCACCGGTACCGCGCCACGCAATCCGGGCTCCGACTTGCCCGATGTCCCGTTCGAGTTCATGTACGGGCCGACCGTTGTGAACATGTACGCTATGGCTGCTTGCCGGCATATGTACGAATACGGCACGACCAGCGAACAGCTCGCTTGGATCAAAGTTGCCGCCTCGCATCACGCCCAGCACAACGAGCACGCCATGCTGCGCGATGTCGTCTCCGTCGAAGATGTGGTCGGTTCGCCGATGATTGCGGATCCGCTGCATCGCCTCGACTGCTGCGTGATTTCGGATGGGGGTGGCGCGTTCCTCGTCGTCAGCCCGGAAGTCGCCAAGTCTCTCGACCGGAATTGTGCCAAGATTCTGGGCCACGGCGAATCGCCAAAGAATATCATGAACGGTCAGGTCGATCTGACATACACGGGCGGCCGGCACTCCGGTCCGCAGGCATTCGAGGAGGCCGGCGTAAAGCCAGGCGATATCGACTACGCCTCGATCTATGACAGTTTCACGATCACGGTGTTGGAGACGATTGAAGACCTCGGCTTTTGCGAGAAAGGCAAAGGCGGCGCCTTCGTGTCCGACGGCAACCTAATTTCGGGCCAAGGCAAGCTTCCGTTCAACACGGATGGCGGCGGACTTTGCAACAATCACCCGATGAACCGCGGCGGACTGACAAAAGTCCTCGAAGCTGTCCGCCAAATTCGGGGGGAAGCGCATCCGGCCATCCAAGTGGCGGACTGCCAGCTTGCGCTGGCTCACGGCACGGGCGGATCGCTCGGCACCCGCAGCGGAAGTTCAACCGTTATCTTAGGGAGGGAAGACGCATGAGCGCCGAACGCGTAATTCCGGCGCCGCCGGAGAATGTCGAACATACCGAGTTCTGGGCGGCCTGTAACGACGGTAAGCTCATGCTGCCGCGCTGCAAGGACACCAATCAGTTCTTTTGGTATCCCCGCAAAATCAGCCCTTTCACCCTGAGCGGCAACGTCGAATGGGTCGAAGCATCGGGTAAAGGCGAAATCTACAGCTACTCCGTGATGCGCCGCTCGGATCCGCAATACGTTATCGCTTATGTGCGCCTGGAGGAAGGCATCACGATGATGACCAACCTCGTCCAATGCGATCCCGACAACCTCTCTGTCGGACAAAAGGTCGAATTGGTCTTGCAGGAGTCCGAAGGCGGACAAAAAGTACCGGTTTTCAAACCTGCGGGCTAACCGGCACATCGAGACGGAGACCGGCGGATGAAACGCGTCAAATACGAAAACCCGGAGGGCGCCGCACCGGCGCAAGGCCTCTATTCGCATGCGGCGCGTGTCTCCGCCGGTGACCTTCTTTTCGTTGCCGGCCAACTCGCCGTCGCCCCAGACGGCGGTGTGGTCGGTAAAAACGACTTCGCCGCACAATTCCAATGCGTTTTCGACAATCTCGGCGACGTGTTGGAAGGGCTCGGCGCCGGTTGGACGGACATTGCGAAATTCACGACCTATTTGGTGCATTCGCAAGACTTGGAACAGTTTATGGCGCTCCGCGCCGACCTGTTCCCGAAACTCTTCGGCGGCGATGTGTTTCCGCCCAATACGCTTTTGATGGTCGACCGACTCGTAAAAGAGGAATTCTTGATCGAGGTCGAAGCGGTCGTCGCCGTCCCAGGAGATTAATTCCATGATTGGCGGTCTCAAAAAGCTGTTATTTGGTCGCAACGACGCGGAAGAAGCAGTAGCCGCGGGCGCCCATGCGGATGCGGCATTGCATCACGCCGCGGCCGGGCTTCTGGTCGAAGCCGCGCTCTTGGACGGCGACTTCAGCGAGGAAGAACGCCAACGGATCGAAACACTGCTGCGCGAGCGCTTCGAACTCGGCCAATCAGAAACCGCCGAATTAATGATCGCGGCGGAAGAGGCGGCGGCGGATCGGGTCGAACTCCATACAATTACAAAAGCCGTTCGCGATCATTTTTCGCCGGAAGAACGCGTAAAGATGATCGAAATGCTTTGGGATGTCGTATACGCCGACGGCGACTTGGACGATTTCGAAGCGAATATGATGCGCGCCGTCACCGGTTTGCTTTATGTCAGCGATCGCGACAGCAGCGATGCCCGCAAACGCGTCCTGGCACGCCGAAGCTCTTCGACATAGCGGTCGCCGGAATGCGGTTTATCATTTACGGCGCAGGTGGCGTGGGCGGCACGATCGGCGCGGAACTTTTCTTGGCCGGCGAGGAAACGGTTCTGATTGCACGCGGCGCCCATCTCCAGGCAATCCAGGACAATGGTCTCCGTTACTTAACGCCGGACCGGCAAGAGACCATCAACATCCCGGCTGTCGGCCACCCGAATGAGCTCGATTTCCGCAGTGACGATGTCGTCATTCTGACCATGAAATCGCAACACACGCTCGGGGCCCTCGAAGATTTGCGGGCAGCGGGCGGTGAAAATATTCCCGTCATCTGCTGCCAGAACGGCGTCGCAAATGAAGACATGGCCCTTCGCCGTTTCAATCGTGTCTACGCGATGGCGGTCTATCTGCCAGGCGAGTTGTTGGAACCCGGCGAGGTGCGATGTCATTCGATCAAAAAAATCGGCATTCTCGATGCCGGCGTCTACCCTCACGGTATCGACGATCTGATCACCGAAGTTGCCGCACATTTTGAGGGAGCCAATATCGCCAGCGTCCCAACGGCGAATACGATGGCTTGGAAATATGCGAAGCTCGTCATCAATACCGGCAACGCGCTCGGCGCCGCTTTTCCGAGAGAGACCGACACGAAGGCGCTCCGCGACCGACTGAGCGCAGAAGCCTTCGCCGCCTACGATGCCGCGGGAATCGATTACAAGACATTGGAAGATATGCGCGATCGCCGAAAAGGCCTGATGGAGCTCGGAGAGATCGAAGGTGTCGGCCGTGCCGGCGGATCAACCTTCCAATCCATCGCAAACGGTAAAGCCGATATCGAGACGGATTATTTGAATGGGGAGATCGTCAAACTCGGCCGCCTGCATGGCGTCCCCACACCGGCGAACACCACCATGCAAAAACTCATGACGCGGATGATACGCGAACGCATAGAGCCGCGGAGTTTCAACCTGGAAGAGGTCGAAGAATTAGTCGCCGCGGAGGAGTAAAATCTCGACTGGAATCTCTCGATTTCGGGACAATCTCCTTCCCCGTGCGACCGACGCATTAATTACAGCGACGAAAGGATTGGTCATGCAGATCGACAGCATGATGTGGGACATCGGACTTCAGGACGCCGCCGGCTACGGGCAGATGTGCGAACGGATCGGGTATGACTGCGTATGGACCTACGAAGCGGCCCACAATCCATTCATGCCCTTGGCTCAAGTCGCGGCCGCGACGGAGAATATCCATATCGGTACCAATATCGCCGTCGCCTTCGCCCGCAGCCCCTACGCCATGGCGCAAGCCGCGTGGGATTTGGCGGATGTCAGCAAAGGGCGATTCCATCTGGGTGTTGGGAGCCAGGTACGGGCCCATGTGGAGCGGCGGTTCTCCGCCGAGTTCGACCACCCGGCCGCACGCCTCACGGACTACATTAAATGCGTGAAGGCCATATGGGATAGTTTCCAGAATGGCACGAAGCCGGACTATCAGGGCGAATTCTACCGGTACGTCCTAAACAATCCGATGTTCAACCCAGGCCCAATTGATCATCCCGACATCCCGGTCTATGTCGCAGGTGTCAATCCGCGGATGTGCCAGGTGGCGGGCGAAGCCGCCGACGGCATGCACGTGCACCCGATGCATTCGGTCTCCTATCTGAGGGATGTCGTCCGGCCCGCTGTCGAGAAAGGCGCCAAGCTGAGCGGCCGTAGCGTCGAGGACATCGCCTTCTTCGCGCCGGTTTTCGTCATTACCGGCGAAAACGAGGCCGAGCGCGCAGAAGCCGAAAAGAATGTCCGCTATCAGATTGGCTTCTACGGCTCGACGCCGAACTACCGCGCCCTGTTGGAACATCACGGCTACGACACGCTCGGCAAGGAATTGAGCGCAGCAACCCGTGCCGGCGAGTTTGACAAGCTGCCGGGGCTGGTGCCGGACGAACTGCTCGAAGCCTGTTCCGTCGCGGGTGAGCCGACGGAGATCGCCCCCATCCTGCGGAAACGCTATGAAGGTGGTTTGATGCAGCGCGCCTCGCTCTATTTTTCGATGGAAAAAGACGCGCCGGAAGGCAAATGGCGTGAATTCGTCCAGGCGTTTAAATCGGCAGCTTAAACGCTCGTATTTCGGCTCTCTGGCCGGGAAACACCCGAAATTTACGCACGCCCCAGAATGACAAAGGGGTCGCCTCAGCAGCTACCCCGCAGCGGCCGCGCGACGGTTGTAAAGGCGCAGCCAGGCTGTCGCGAGAAGGACGACGGCCATTGGGATCACCATCGCGGTGTTGATCCAATCCCAGCCCCACAAGTGCTGGATCGCCCCCGACGAGAAACTAGCGATGGCAACGAAGGTGAAGACCGTGAAATCGTGAAACGCCTGAACTTTTGCACGCTCTTCCGGCCGGTAGCTTTCGACGACCAAGGTCGTCCCGCCGATGAACATGAAGTTCCAGCCGACGCCCAAGAGGAAGAGCGCCCACCAGAATTGTGTCACGGCGATCCCGGAGAACCCGATGGCGGCACTGCCGAACATCAAGATGATCCCGACGGTAATGACGTTCAGAACGCCGAACCGTTTGATGATGTGGCCGGTAAAAAAGCTCGGCGCGAACATGCCGACCATATGCCATTGGATGACGAAGGCCGTATCGCCAAAACCGTGACCGCAAAATTGCATCGCCAGCGGGGTCGCCGTCATCATCAGGATCATCGCCGCATAACCGAACATCGACGACATCAACGCCACGACGAATTTTGGTTGCCCGATAATCTCCAACAGCGGACGCCCGCTCCGGCTGCGCTCTTCGGCGCTCGGGCGTGGAATTTGTACGAACTGCATAACGCACATGGACACGAGAATGATCGCCATGATCGCCGCGTATCCGCCGGCGAACTTCACCGGTT
>PAZH01000053.1 GCA_002716125.1 Rhodospirillaceae bacterium | reverse complement strand
CGCGGCCTGTGCCGGGATGCATGCGGTTCTCCTCGAGCGCCCTGCTTTTGTCGACGTCTCGATCCAGGAAGCGCTGGCGACTCTATCGATGACCGAATTGACGAAAGCCGGTATGGGCGGTGGCGGTTGGTCGCGCGAACGGCTGACGGACGGGAATGGCGCAACGGTATGTATCCTCCCGGCAAAGGACGGCTATGCGGCCATCTCGCCGCGCGAAGATCACCAATGGACGGCTTGGCTCGAAGCGATGGGGTCGCCCGCGTGGGGAGACGATCCGCGCTTTGCGACAAAGCCGGATCGCGTGCAAAACTGGGATGCGCTCCACGCATTGATGTCGGAATGGAGCCGGGAGATCGGTAAGCAAGACATCGCCGATCTTGCACAAAATGCTCACGTGCCCAGTTTCCCGCTCAAAGAACCCGCTGAACACCTGGAATCACCGCAACTCGCGAGCCGCGCCGCCTTTCGGACGTCAAAGACAGCCGAAAATTCGTTCAAGACAATCGGCGACCCCTTTAAGATCGAGTTGTTCGAAGGCGACCCGCCGCCCCAACGGATACCGACCGGCCCGTTGCCGCTATCCGGTATACGCGTTTTGGATTTCAGCTGGGTCATCGCCGGTCCGACCGCAACCCGATACCTGGCGGCGATGGGGGCGGAGGTTATCAAGGTGGAAGCCCCCGGACGGGGCGATCCGGGGCGGGCGTCCGACCTGCACACGGTGCTCGGTCAAGCCAAACGAGGCATTGTTTTGAATTTAAAACAACCGGAAGCGCTCGAGGTCGCGCGCCGCCTGGTTCGCAAATCCGATATTCTGATCGAGAACTATGCAACCGGTGTAATGGACCGCTTGGGACTCGGTGTGGAAGATTTGCGCAAAATCAATCCGAACCTGGTCTACATCTCCGCGTCCGGCATGGGGCGAGAGGGGCCTGACGCAAAGGCCGTCGCATATGGAACGCTTCTGCAATGTTTCAGCGGTTTCGCGGGTTTGAACCGGCATCCCGAGACGCCCCCTCGGGTGGGGATGGCGTGGCTCGACCCTATGTGTGGCTTGAAACTAGCGTTTATCGCTGCGGCTTCGATCTGGCGGCGACGCCGGTGCGGCGGGGGTGCCCGCGTCGATTTCTCGATGGTCGAGGCAATGCTTTGGACGATGGCGGAACCCCTCATCCAATGCCAGAGAGCGGAGAACGTGGCCCCACAAGGTAATCGATCGCCGGTTTATTGGCCGCACGGAATTTACCCCCTTCAGGGTGCGGACGCGTGGATTGGATTGGTTATCACGAATGATGAGCAATGGCGGCGCTTCTGCGAACGCACGCCGGGTTTGGCGCCTTATAAACAAAAATCCGCGTCGGAACGGCGCGAACTCAAGGCTGAAATAGAACCGATTATATTAGAGTCTATATCGAAACAATCATTGAAAAATATAGATAAAATACTATCCGACCTGGGGATTTCTGTTGCGAAACTGGCAACGACGCAAGGCCTGGCGAACAGCCCCCATTTAAGGGCCCGCGGCTTTTGGGACGCCTTCGAGGCTGGGCATTTGCCGGGATTGCCATGGCGCGCGGACTTCCCCTGCGCGGTTGGAGGGGCACCGGGGTTAGGAGAGCATACCGATGCCGTAATGAAGTCCGTATTGGGCATGCCGGAGGCCGATATTGCCGCTCTCAGAGATGGCGGAGCCTTCGGCTGAGATTAATACTCGCCGCTCCGATAAGCATCATCCAGCCGTGCCGCATCTTCTTCGCTCCATTCGGGCCAAGGCTCGCCCCGTTTCCGAAGGGTGCCGGTGAAATTCGGCGGACGTTTCTCGTTGAAGGCCTGGCGACCCTCCTCCCCGTCCATTGTGGTTTGGATCAGCATCGAATTGATGATGTTTTGGATATGCCAGGCCTGATCGGTTGGGAGGTCGCCGAAACGGACGACGAACTCTTTCATCATACGGACCGCGACGGGCGGTAAAGACACGATATGACGCGCCATTTTCTCGGCACGTTCCATGAGCTGATCGTGGGGCACGACTTCATTCACAAGTCCGATCCGATGCGCTTCGGCCGCATCGAAGGGCTCGTCCGTCAGGAGAATCTTCATGGCATCGCTGTAGCGGAGTTGCTGAGCCAACAGGCTTGCGCCGGGACCGTTGCCAAGCCAGCCTTGCGTCAAAAGCGCAAATTTGAAGCGAGCATGTTCGGTACTCGCTATTCGGATGTCCGTCGATGAGAGCAGCAAATAGAGCCCGGCCCCTGCCGCCCAACCGTTGACGGCTGCGATTACCGGTTTCCAGACACGCGGGTAATGATCGCCCATACGGCCATCCACACCGGTGGTTTGCCCGTGAACCGTGCCGGCAAGGGGCCAATAGACCTTTTGAAGACGCAGGAATTCGCGATCTTCTTCTGTAAGATCCGGTCGCGGGGCTAGATTGTGACCGCCGCAGAAGTGCTTATCACCCTTGCCAGTTACGATAGCGCAACGAATATCTTTGTCTTCCCATAAATCGATCCAAGCCGCCGAAATGTCATCCGATGTCGGTTTGTCCAGAATATTCGCCTTCTCGGGATTGTTTAGCGTGATGTAGGCGACGCCGTCGCGTTTTTCGTAGTCGATAGGCACGGTCTTTCTCCCTTACTGCGTCCGTCTTTTTTCAAGATAGACCGATTGGCGGAAAAACAGCCCTTTGCATGCGGTTTCGAACTGGCCGGAGGACCGCCTGAACCTAGGTAATTTGTACGAATTCAATTCGAGATAGGCGGCTTGCTATGGCGCTTAGGACGGTCTCCCTCGACGACAAATACGAGGGCCGAGAAGGTTCAGTCTACATCACCGGCACGCAGGCTTTGGTCCGCGCGGCGATGATGCAGCATATCCGGGATTCGGCAGACGGCCTGAAGACGGGGTGCTTTATTTCTGGATATCGCGGCTCGCCGATGCACAATCTCGACAAGGAACTCTGGGCGGGCAAGCGCTTCCTGCCGGACTTCGACATCCATTTTTTGCCGGCGATCAACGAGGATCTTGCCGCCACCGCGATTTGGGGCACGCAGCAAGCCGGTATGTTCGGCGATGGAAATTACGATGGCGTGTTCTCGATTTGGTACGGCAAAGGCCCTGGCATTGACCGCAGTATCGACGCCATTCGCCACGGCCATCAGGCCGGCTCGGCGCAACATGGCGGGGTGCTTTGCGTTGTAGGGGACGACCATGCATTGACCTCCACGGATTCGCCGGCGGCACATGAACCATTGTTCGCCGATCTTCTGATGCCGGTCCTCTATCCGGCTAATGTGCAGGAGATTGTCGACTACGCGCTCTATGGATGGGCCTTGTCCCGATTTGCCGGCTGCTGGGTCGGCTTTAAGCTGATCCCGGACACGGTGGACGCGGCGGCGCCCATCGATGCGAATCCGATGCGGCCGAGCGTCGTGCAACCCAATGACGTCGCCATGCCGCCGGATGGATTGAACATCCGCTTCCCGGATTCTTGGAAAGATCAGGAGCCGCGCAGTCATATTTACAAGATACCGGCGGCGGTCGGCTTCGCTCGCGCGAACGGGATCAACCGCGTAACCCACAGTAGTCCGAAACCGCGTTTCGGAATCATCGCCAGCGGGAAAGCTTGGACGGATGCCCGTCAGGCCTTGGTGGAGCTTGGATTAGACGGTCAGATGGGCGCTGATCTCGGGATCACGATGTTGAAGATTGGGATGCCGTGGCCTGCCGATGAAGCCCTGCTCCGCGAATTCGCAGATGGTCTCGAGGAAGTCTTCGTCGTCGAAGAAAAGCATCCGATGATGGAGAACCAGCTGAAGAGCGCGCTCTACGACCTGCCGGACGGACGGCGGCCCCGCATTATCGGACAGCATGACGAGACCGGCGCGCGAATTTTGCCAGTCTTTCCGGAATATACGCCGGAAGATATTACCCTCGTTGTCGCGAAACGGATCGCCCATTTCCACACGAGCGAGCGAATTATGGCCCGGATCGCGTTCCAAGAGGCGCGAGCCGCCGCAGATGCCAAAAGGAACGAGCTCAGCGTCACGCGTTTGCCGTATTTCTGCTCCGGCTGCCCCCATAATTCCTCGACAAAGGTACCGAATGGCAGCCGCGCGCACGGCGGTGTCGGTTGCCACTACATGTCGACCTACATGGACCGCAATGTCCTGACCCATTGTCATATGGGAGGTGAAGGTTTGACCTGGGTTGGGCAGGAAAAATTCGTGAAGACAGAACACGTCTTCCAGAACCTTGGGGACGGGACCTACTATCACTCCGGCATTCTGGCGATCCGGGCCTGTGTTGCGGCCGAGAGCAATATCACCTTCAAAATTCTGTTCAACGACGCGGTGGCGATGACGGGCGGACAGCCGATCGACGGACCGCTGACTCCAATGGCGATCGCGGCACAGGTGGCGGCGGAAGGCGTGAAGGACATTGTGGTCGTCACGGACGAACCCGAGAAATATCCTCTCGGCGCTTTCTCGCGCGATATCAAGGTCGAGCACCGACAAGCGCTCGACCGTGTCCAGAAGCGAATGCGAGAAACGAAAGGCGTCACCGCGATTATCTACGATCAGACCTGCGCGGCGGAGAAGCGGCGCCGGCGTAAGCGAGGCCAAATGGTCGACCCGCCGCGGCGCATGCTGATCAACGACTTGGTCTGCGAGGGATGCGGTGACTGCAACGAGAAATCCAATTGCCTTTCCGTTGTGCCGCTGGATACGACGTTCGGTCGCAAACGGCAGATCGACCAGTCGGCTTGCAACAAAGATTTCTCCTGCGCCGACGGATTTTGCCCGAGTTTCGTGAGTGTGATGGGCGGTGAGATGAAGCGGACCGCGAATACGACTGTGGTTCCCGCACATCTGAACCATTTGCCGGAGCCGGACCGTCCGCAACTCGGCGATGGAAAGGCCTATAGCGTTTTGGTGGCCGGTGTCGGCGGTACCGGTGTCGTGACCATCGGCGCCTTGCTAACGATGGGCGCCCATATGGAAGGCAACGTTTTCTCGACGGTCGATCAATTCGGCATGGCGCAAAAGGGCGGGGCGGTGACCAGCCATATTCGCTTGGCCGAGTCGGAAGACGACATCACTGCGGTGAAGTTGAACCTGGGTGCAGCCGACCTCGTGCTCGGATGCGATAGTCTGGTGACGGGCGGCGAGGTCGCTTTGGCGACGATGTCGCCGGAACGCACGCAGGTGATCGTCAACAGTCACGAGCAGATTACCGGTCATTTTACACGCAACCCCGATCTGAAATTTCCGACAGACGAACTCGGCGACCGGATTGGCGAGGCAGCCGGTCGTGACAGCGTCGACCGGATCGACGCAACGAAGCTGGCGACGCGCCTTCTTGGCGATTCAATCGCAACGAATCTGTTCATGCTGGGCTATGCCTATCAGCGTGGTCTCATTCCGGTCAGCTCGGATGCCATCTCGAAAGCGATCGAGTTGAACGGCGTTGCTATCGACATGAATAAATCTGCATTCGCTTGGGGACGGCGTGCGGTATTGGATATGGAAGCTGTTCGCGCGGCGGCGGAAAGTACAGCTGTCGAACGCGATATGCCGGCAACGTTGGCGGAGATCGTCGCCCACCGCAGCCGTGAATTGACCGCCTATCAAAACACGGCCTATGCGTCGCGCTATCAGGCACTTGTCGAAACGGTCCGCCAGGCCGAAGCGGATAAAGCGCCCGGTATGTCAGGTTTGGCCGAAGCGGTGGCGCGCTACGGTTATAAACTGATGGCCTATAAGGACGAATATGAAGTGGCTCGGCTCTATACGGACGGCCGGTTCGAGCATCAACTGCGAAACGCGTTCCAGGGTGACTTCGAGCTAAAGTTCCACTTGGCGCCGCCGATCCTGACCAAGTTGAACCCGGAAACCGGACTCCGGGATAAACGCACCTACGGCGCGTGGATATTCAGCGCCATGCGTGTGCTTGCCAAGCTGAAAGGCTTGCGCGGCACGGCGTTCGATTTCTGCGGGTGGAGCGGCGATCGGCGCATGGAACGCCGCCTTGCCGCGGAATACGAGACCACTATGCGCGAGATCGCCGAAGGCTTGAATCATGACAATCACGCGCTGGCGCTCCAAATCGCCAATGTGCCGGAACGCATTCGCGGTTACGGTCACGTAAAGGAGAAACATCTCGAACTCGCTAATCACGAGCGCGAGGCGTTACTCGAGACTTGGCGTCAACCGACCGTGTCGACGCCGACAGCAGCCGAATAGGAAAAAATGACTGATAGTACGAAGGCAAATTTCGACCCGGTTACACTTGAGATTCTCTGGAGCCGGTTGATTTCCATCGCCGATGAATCCGCGGCGGCCTTGTTGCGCACATCGTTCTCAACCATCGTCCGCGAATCGAACGACTTTGCGACGGTGTTGATGGACGCAAACGGCGATTCTTTAGCCGAGAATACGGCCGGTATTCCGTCTTTTGTCGGGATGCTGCCGGATGCGCTTAAGAATTTTTTAAAACGAATTCCGATCGAGAATTGGAACCCGGGCGATTGCATCATCACCAACGATCCTTGGATCGGATCGGGCCATTTGCCGGATGTCACGATGGCAGCTCCCATCTTTCACAAAGGGAAGCTCGTTGGGTTCTCCGGTTCGATCGCGCATTTGCCCGACATCGGCGGCGGCGGCTGGTCGTCAGACGGGCGCGAGTTGTTCGAAGAGGGTATTCGCATCACGCCGATGAAGTTTTTGAAAGAGGGCGAGCCCAATCAAGACGTCTTCGATTTCATTACGGCCAATGTCCGTGTGCCGAGTCAGGTCATCGGCGACATCTACGCTCAAGTGACGGCGCAGCAGGTTTGCGCCGAGCGTTTGAGGGAATTCTTGGATGATGCCGAGCTCGACGATCTCAGTGGTCTCTCGAGCGCTTTATTGGAGCGTGCCGATATCGCAATGCGTAAGGCGATCGAAGTGGTGCCCGATGGTACCTATCGATCGGTTTTGGATGCAGACGGTTTTGACGAGGATGAGACGCATATCGAATGCGCCGTCACCGTCGATGGATCGACCTTGCACATCGATTATGACGGTACGTCGAAGCAGATCGACCGGGGTTTGAACTCGGTCATGAAATATACCTACGCCTATTCGACATACCCGGTGAAGTGCGCTCTCGATCCCGATACGCCGCGGAATGAAGGCTCGTACCGCTCGGTTACGGTTTCCGCGCCTGAAGGCTCGATCCTCAATCCAACCTATCCGGCGCCGGTGAACGCGCGGCAGCTGACGGGACATCTCCTTGCCGCTGCCATCTATGAATGCTTGGCGCAGGCCGTGCCGGACAAAGTCATCGCGGAATGCGGCGGAGCGCCGACGATGCGTTCCGTCTATAGCGGCACCGACGATGATGGAAACAGTTTCTCGCAGATCTTCTTTGCGAGCGGTGGCATGGGCGCAAGCCCGGTCGCGGACGGGCATTCCTGCACGGCTTTCCCGACCAACTCCGGTTCCGGCAGCATCGAAGCCTTTGAGAGCTTGGCCCCTCTCGTCATTTGGAAGAAAGAATTCAGACCCGATTCCGGCGGCGCCGGCGAGTATATGGGCGGGCTCGGTCAGGAGGTCGAGATCGAAATTTCGTCGGAGAAGGAGATTCGTCTTTCGATGATGTCGGATCGGCAGAAATATCCGGCGAAAGGTCTGCTCGGTGGTCTCGAAGGTGCAACCGTCGAGGTTATTAAATCGGATGGTACCAGGCCCCATCCGAAGGCGCGGAGTCCGTTGAAGCCCGGTGAGAAATTGACCCTGAAATTCGGCGGTGGCGCGGGCTACGGCCCGCCGGCAAACCGCGTTCCAGCGGCCATCGAAAACGATTTACGGAACGGCTATATCACGTCGGCATTCGCCAATCAGTACTACGGCGTAAGCGGAGAAGGCGAATGAGCAGTGATATCGGAAAACGCATCCGCGTCGGTGTCGATGTCGGCGGTACCTTCACGGACTTTGTGTTGGTCGACGAGAAGCGCGACCTAATTTTTACCGGGAAGCGACTGACAACACCGGAAGATCCGAGCCTTGCGATCACGGACGGTTTGGAACGGTTGGTCTCGGAATCCGGGACCAGCGTGCCGGAACTCGACGCTGTGGTGCACGGCACGACCCTCGTCGCCAATACGATTATCGAGCGTAAGGGAGCCAAAGTCGGGTTGATCACGACAAAAGGGTTCCGGGACTCTCTCGAGATGGGGCGCGAGATTCGCTATGACCTTTACGATTTGTTTTTCGAGAAGCCGGAACCGCTCGCACCCCGATTCCTTCGGCAGCCGGTGGACGAGCGGATCGACGCGAAAGGAAATGTCCTGCGGCCGCTGGATGAGAATACGCTCGGCGCGGCGGCGGAAAAATTGGTCGCGGAAGGTGTCGAGGCGATTGCTATCTGTTTCATGCATGCCTACGCGAACGATGCGCATGAGCGTCAGGCGAAAGCAATTCTAGACGCCAAATATCCGGATATGCCGATCACGACGTCGACTGAAGTGGCACCGGAAATCCGTGAGTACGAACGGGCGAATACGGCTTGTGCAAACGCGTATGTGTTGCCGTTGATGCAGCGGTATTTGGGCGACTTATCGCAGAAATTAAGCGATCAAGGCCTGAAACAACCGTTGTACCTAATGCAGTCCGGTGGCGGTATCGCGTCCGTCACGCGGGGTCAGGCGGCCCCGATCCATTTGATTGAGTCAGGTCCGGCTGCCGGTGCGACGGCTGGCGCATTCTATGGTCGGTTGACGGGTACGGAACGCGTGATCTCCTTCGATATGGGCGGCACGACGGCGAAGATGTGCCTTATCGAGGAATACGAGCCTGAGCACGCACACGAATTCGAGGCGGGCCGCGTGCGCCGTTTCAAGAAGGGATCGGGTCTGCCGCTGAAGGTGCCGGTGATCGACCTGATCGAAATCGGTGCTGGCGGCGGGTCGTTGGCGCGGGTCGATAACATGGGTCTCTTGAAGGTGGGACCCGACAGTGCGGGCTCCGAGCCCGGACCGGTTTGTTATGGCCTCGGCGGTACGCAGCCCGCCGTAACCGACGCTGACCTTTTGCTCGGCTACCTTTCACCCGAATATTTCCTTGGTGGGGAAATGGACCTCGATTTAGGGTCGGTGAAAGACGCGGTAGAAGAAAAATTGGCGAATGTCACCGGTTTGTCGGTCGAAGAGGTCGCCGCTGGTATCCATAGTATCGTGAACGAAAATATGGCCTCGGCGACACGTATGTATATCGCCGAGAAAGGGCGGGATCCGCGCCGTTATGCGTTGGTCGCCTCCGGCGGTGCCGGGCCTGTGCACGCCTATGGCATGGCGAAACTACTCAAGATCAGCCGTGTAATTTGTCCGCTCGGGGCAGGCGTCCTGTCTGCGTTGGGTTTTCTGGTGGCGGCTCCGGGAACCGATAGCGTGCGCAGCTACGTATCGCGCCTCGAGAACCTGGATTGGGATCGATTGAACGGTCTATTCCGCGAGATGGAAGAGGAAGCCATGGCGCAGATCGTTGAAGCGGGTGCCGATCCGGCAACGGTGACCATGCGTCGGCGCGCCGATATGCGGTATAGCGGACAAGGATTTGAGATCGACGTGCCGGTGCCGGATGGCGAGATGGATGGGTCCGCCGCCGATGTCATGCGTCAGTCTTTCCTGGATAAGTATCAAGAGCTCTTTGGGCGGCAGATCGGCGACTTGCCGATCGAAGCGCTAACTTGGCGCATCTACGCTTCGGGGCCGACGCCGAATGTCGAGCTGAATTTTGCCGGTCAGCAGATTGATGAGGATCCGGCGGACAAAGGCGAGCGGCAGGTGTATTTTCCGGAGACCGGTTATGCGACGTGCAAGATTTATAATCGTTACGCACTGAAGCCGGGGGACAGTTTCCGGGGGCCTGCCGTTATCGAAGAGCGGGAGTCGACGGCCGTTGCCGGTCCGGATACCACAGTCTCCATCGACAAATATTTAAATCTCGTCATCGATATCGACCCGCCTGCATAGAAAGGGAATGCGACAATGGCCACGACCGTAGAAGTCCTCAGCGAGGCGTTCGATGAGATGGGAACGCCGTTTATCGTCGGCCACCCCGGTGGAGAGACGGTTGAGTTGATGGAAGCGGCGCGCAATCGCCAAGTCCGCTTCATCTTGATGAAACAGGAAACCGCGGGGGCCATGCTGGCATCGACCTGGGGCGAGATAACCGGCTCGCCAGGTGTTTGTGTGTCGACCCGAGGACCGGGGGCCGCAAACATGGTGAACGGCGTCGCGCATGCCTGGATGGACCGGGCACCGCTGATCGCCATCAACGATCAGTATCCGGGTGCCACACTCGAGACCGGCATGCGCCAGGTGATGAATCAGCATGCGCTGTTCGCACCGATTACAAAGTGGCAGACGACCATTCATGCGAAATCGGTGCGCCAGCAGATTCGCCGGGCGATCCGCGTGACGACCAGCCCAACCCCCGGGCCAGTCCAGTTCGATATGCCATCGAACGAGACGATGAACGAGGCCGGCGAAACGGTCGCAGAAGCCCCGCTCTTGCCAAACATTGTGCCGATCGAGCCGGACCGGAATGCGCTCAAGGTGCCATTGCAGGCGCTGTCGACGGCGCGGAAGCCGATCCTGCTCGCGGGCCTGGGCGTCTTCTGGGATAAGGCATCCGCTGAACTCGTAGCCTTGGCGGAGCGGCTTGGCGCGCCGGTTCTCACCACATCGAAATGCAAGGGAGCCATTCCGGAAGATCACCCGCTGCGGGCCGGCTGTGTGATTGGCGGCATTATAGAACGCGAATTGGTGATGCAGTCCGATTTGATCGTGACCGTCGGGTTGGATGCGGTCGAGCTGCAACCGAAACCGTGGCCCTATACGATCCCGGTCATCTCGCTATCCAATACCCCCAGTCTCGAAGCGATGATCCCGGCGCAGTCCGAAATGGTCGGCAATCTGAAGAGCATGCTTGCAGCGCTTGCGGAGTTTTCGCCGGAAGGCAGCGGCTGGGGCGAGAGTGCGGCGAAGACGTTCCGTCAGCAGGTTTCGGAAGCGCTTGACGTGCCGACGAAAGGCTTGTCGCCGCAAGGGGCGATGGCCGTGGCGCGGGCGGTTCTGCCGCGGGAGACGGTGGCAACCTGCGATGCGGGTGCCAGCCGACTATTGGTCGTCCAGAAATGGCAAACTTATGGCCCCCGTGAATTCCTGACCTCGAACGGTTTGGGGTCGATGGGCTTCGCCGTACCGGGCGCGCTCGCGGCACGTCTGGCCTATCCGGATCGGCCGGTCGTAGCCTTTACGGGCGATGGGGGCTTCATGATGGCGATCGCAGAATTGCAAACGGCGGTCCGGGAAAATCTGCCGATTATCGTCGTTGTTTTCGATGACCAAGAAATTGCGCTCATCCGCGTGAAACAAGAGATCAAGGGCATCCCAACCCAGGGTGTCGGGATTGGCGGTCTCGATTGGGAATCGCTGGCGAAGGGTGTCGGTGCCGACGGTGTGACGGTGGAGACCGAACATCAACTGGGCGACGCTTTACAGGCTGCACTCAAGAGCGGCCGGACAACCGTGATCGGCGCACGGATCGACGGGTCGGGATATGTCGATCAATTCAACGCATTGAGAGAACTCTAACGATGGCAGAGCCAGGGCCTCACGACGATTTGCTCGTCTATCAGAATGGTGACTTCGTACCGTGGCGCGACGCAACGGTGCATGTCTTCTCGCCGGCGCTGAAGTACGGTGCGGCGGTTTTTGAAGGCGTCCGCGGCTACTGGTCGAAGGATCGGGAATGCATGGTGCTTTTCCGATTACAGGATCACATGCGGCGGATGGAGATCTCGCAACGAATTCTCCGTTTCGAGACGGTCGTCAGTGCAGAGGAAATGGAAGCGGCCGTGATCGAACTTGTCCGCCGCAACGGCTTCCGGGAATCCGTGCATATCCGACCAACCGCCTATCTCGGCGGTGATGGCGAAGCGAGTGTGCGAGGACCCGTCGAATCGGTGATTACCGCGATTCGGCGTGGCACACATAAGATTGCAGAGACCGGGTGCCGGGCACAAATCAGTTCTTGGGAGCGGATTTCCGACCGCGTTATGCCGGGCCGAGCCAAAGCTGTCGGCAACTACAACAATTCGCGCTTGGCCGGTATTCAGGCAAAAGTCGACGGCTACGATACGGCCCTGTTGTTGAACCGCGCCGGCAAGATCGCGGAAGGTCCCAGCATGTGTTTCTTCATGGTCCGCGACGGTGTGCCGGTTACCTCTTCGATCACCAGCGATATCCTCGAGAGCATTACGCGAGACACGGTCATCACACTCTTGCGGGACGAACTGGGTCTGGAGACCGAAGAGCGGGAGATCGACCGCAGCGAATTGTTTATGGCCGAAGAGGCTTTCTTCTGCGGGACGGGCTGGGAAGTCACGCCTGTGATCGATGTCGATGGCGCCCCCATCGGGAACGGTGAGGTCGGACCTATCGTGAAAAGGCTGCAACAGGCATATTTGGATATCGTGACAGGTGTGCGCGAAGATGCGCGCGGCTGGCTCACCGAGGTGGAGATATAAGCGATGAATGTTCCCAATCAGCGTATTGTTTATCTGAATGGCGAATTCGTGCCGGAAAGCGAAGCCAAGATTCCGTTCCGCGACCGGGGCGTCAAATTCGGCGATGCCGTCTTCGACACGACGCGGACCTTTGGACACGATATTTTCCGGCTGCGTGAGCATCTGGAACGGTTCTATCGTTCCCTCAAGTATCTCCGCATCGATCCGGGGATGACCATCGACGAGTTTATTTCGGTCACGGAGCAAGTCGTGGAACGAAATCTGCCTTTGATTGGCAAGGACGAGGATTATTGGGTGACGCAGCGTGTAACGCGCGGGATTGATCCGGGCGATCGGACCCATTGGCCGGAATGGGATGGGCCGACCGTCATTGTCGAATGTTTGCCGCTGCCGCTGGCAGCCCGTGCGGCGTCTTACCGGGATGGTCTGGATGTCGTGACGCCGTCCGTGCGCCGTGTGGCGCCTGACATGGTGAGCCCGAGGGCGAAGACCCACAATTATCTGAATTTGATCTTGGGTGAGTTAGAAGTTTCCGCCCAGGATCCGAATGCTCTTGCGATTCTGCTCGATGAGAATGGCAACCTCTCCGAAGGAAAGGGCAGCAATATTTTCCTGGTTGCAGATGGGGTTATTCGCACGCCAAAGGAACGCTACGTCCTGCCAGGTGTTTCCCGCGCCGTCGTGCGGGAACTCGCGGGCAAACTCGGGCTGATATTGGAGGAAGCGGATATCGATCTCTTTGACGCCTATAACGCGGAGGAGTGTTTTATCTCGTCGACCAGTTTCTGCGTTTGTCCGGTGCGAAGCGTCAACGGCAACGCATATTCGGACGACTGCCCGGGTCCGGTGACGCAAAAAATCATCGACGCATATATCGATTATGTTGGGTTTGATTGGTACGCGCAGTACCTGAATAAACTGGCCGCTTAACGATCCATCGTCCGCCACTTGTACCAGGTGAGAAGCGCGAAGGTCGGTGCCCCGACGGCTGCGCCGAGGACGAAATATAGGTGCCAATCGAGCCAAACGACCGGCGCGAAGAGATAGAGGATATCGTCGAAGTCGAAACCCCATATTCCGGGATAGGCCTTCTCGCCCGTGTCGGCCTGCGCACGGTCGATAAACTCCGCGAAGATTTCCGCGGCAAAGACGCCGGCGGCACCGGCCGCACCTAACCATATCGGCCATTGCCCAAGTTCAATGTCGAAGAATACCTCATCCCGTAGGCCGATCCCCGCGCCGAGAAAGAACAGCGAGGTGACGGTTACATCGCAGAACATGTCGAACTTGTGCCCGCCGGGGCTGGTCTTACCACTGACCCGAGCCAATTCGCCGTCCGCCCGATCGAGAAAAGCCGACAACAACCACAGCCAGCCACCCCAAATGGCCCAGTTCCGGTCGCCCACAGCGAAGGCGGCACAGGCGGCGACACCGGTTATGAGGCGTATCGCCGTCAGGTGATTGGGTGTGACCGGTGTGTTTACAAGCGGCAGGATGCAAATCCGCGCGATCTTATGGGTCCAGGAATCGCCGACCATCGCTAAATATCCTTGAATGAGACGAGGCTAGCGCCCGCCGCGGCGGCGGCGGCCTTCACGTTTGTGTCGATGAGCGCCTGGAACTCGTCCTCGAAACGATAGTGCGCGGCCGCGGCCTCGACGCCGTCCCACGCGCCGCGCGCCGGATGCGAGAATATTTCCGTGACGCCGTTCGGCAAACTTTGGAGCATGTCCAATATGCGGTCTCCGGTCATCGCGCCGCTGTCACGAATGCCGTAGAGGCGATCGTTGGTCTTTAAGCCTGCCCGGCGCAACCGAAAACGCATCAGTCCGATCCAAACGCGCAGGCATGCGGTGCCGATGCGTTCTCCGACCGTGGCCCGCCTGCCGCCCGGTAGATCGACTGGTTCGTGCGGCACGCGGACAGCTGACACGCCGAATTCGGATCCAATCCGAATGATATGGGACAGGATCGTTGGGTGCAGGTGCATATGGTTGTGCGCGTTGACGTGGTCCAATTCCAGCCCGCTTCTTTCGAAAGCTTCGAATTGCGCTCGGATTTCGCGTGCGAGCTGACGACGTACCTTTGGCAGAAAGAAATATCGAAATCCGCTGCGAACGAGATTGGTGTCGAATTCGCCGTTACCGGCGACCAAGTCGGGAATTTCAGATGCCGGAAGGACGGGCTTCCCACAAACCACGACTAAGTGCAGACCGACACCGAGCCCGTCGAGCTGTCGGGCGCGCGCAACCGCATCGTCGGCAGCATCAGCGCCAACCATCAAGCTCGCGGAAGTCAGAATGCCATTGGTGAAAGCTTCTTCGACCGCGTCGTTGACGGCGGTCGAACGTCCGTAATCGTCGGCTGTGACGATCAGTTGCTTCAGGCGGTATTCTCCCGTCCCCAGAGGAAGCGGAAAAATTCCACGCCTTCGCGCAATTGCCGCTTCATGACGTTCCAATCCTTACACATCTCATAGAAAAGGGCGGCCATCTTCGAGGGTCGGAAATAGAACCGCTTATAGAACGTATCGACTGCTTCGAAGATTTCGGCGCTGCTGAGATGCGGGTACTCAAGCACGCTATTCTGGACGCCGTCGGCGCTGACGAGCCGGTCGCCATTCTCTGTCAACAACCAGCCGTTCTCCATCGCTTGATTGTAGAGGAATGTGCCGGGGTAGGCCGCCGGCAGGGAAACCTGAATGGTTTTCGGGTTGAGTTCTTGTGCGTATTGGATCGTCTCTTCGATGGTCTCACGCGTCTCGCCGGGAAGCCCCATAATGAAAGTGCCGTGAATGACGATGCCGAGTTCGTGGCAATCCTTGGTAAACTGCTTCGCCTTCTCGACCAGAATACCCTTTTTAATGTTGTGGAGGATTTTCTGATTACCGGACTCATAGCCGACGAGGAGAAGGCGCAAGCCGTTGTCTTTCATGATCTTGAGTGTCTCGTAAGGCACATTGGCTTTTGCGTTGCACGACCATGTGACCCCGAGCTTGCCCAATTCGCGCGCCAACGCTTCGACGTTTTCCTTATTGTCCGTCAAAGTGTCGTCATCGAAGAAGAACTCTTTGATTTCCGGGAAATTGTCGCGCGCCCAAGCGATTTCCGCGGCGACGTTTTCGATCGAGCGGAAACGGTAATTATGACCCGAGATCGTCTGCGGCCATAGGCAGAAGGTGCAACGGGACTTACAGCCGCGGCCTGTGTAGAGCGACATGTAAGGGTGAAGCATATAGCCGTTGTAATAATCTGTCGTCACCAAGTCTCGCTTATAGACCTCGGTGACCCAAGGCAGGGAGTCCATGTCTTCAATAATCGGACGCGGGCCGGTGAAGTGTGCTGCACCGTCCTTCATGATGGTGATACCGACGACCTCTTCAAGGGCTTTGCCCTCGGCGATCTCTTGGATCGTAAAATCGAATTCGTTGTCGCAGACAAAATCGATGACGGGAGACGCTTGGATCGCCGCTTCGTTGTTGACGGCGACGTGTGCCCCACAGAAGCCGATCAGCAGCGCTGGATTCTCTTCCTTAAATGCTTCCGCGACTTTGACGTCATTCTCGAAAGACGGTGTGCTCGTATAGAGGACGAGGAACTCGTAGTCGCCCGCCATCGGTAGCAAATCGTTAAGCCCGAGGCCGCGTGCCGGCGCGTCGATGAGTTTGCTGTCCGGAACCAACGCGGACAACTGTGCCAGCCATGTCGGATACCAGAAAGATTTGACTTCCCGTTTGCACTGGTATCGGGAACCGGCACCACCGTCGTAACCGTCGAAGGTTGGTGGACTGAGAAACAGTGTTTTCTTCATACTCATTCTCCAGGGTCGGCGGTCATTATTCCGCCGGTTCTCGGCGCACGTCGGATTCAATCACGAAATCGCGCTCCCGCCACGTCACTTTCCGGCCAAAATAGCTTGCACACCGCACGATGGGTGACAGCAAGTCGCGCTAGGGTACCAATAATGGTGATGCCGTGCCGCGTCCCGGAACTGTCGAGGAGATAGTGTAATGCAGTGCTAAGCGCAAGACCGCCGCGGCTGCAAAAAGACCGGCCGCGTATAGAACTGATCCGGTCGACAAGAAGAGGCCAGCGGATCCAAGTGCTGCGATCGGGATCAATTCCGTCACAGCCGATGCGGCGTAGCCGAGCGGCTCGACTGAGCGGATGGTGCGCGCCCAACGCAATTCGTGAAGGAACAATGCCTTCAAGCTCGGATCTTCTATAACGTTTTCGACAATGTACGGAACGAGAGCAACCCGATTGCCTTGCTCGTGCACAAGGCGTCCGAGCATGAAATCGTCCGCTAAAACGTTGGCCAACGCGTCAAAGGCACCGAATTTGATCAAATTCGAACGACGAATAGCCATCGTTGCGCCGAAACAATAGGTGAGACGACCGAAGACGCCCGGGATTAGTGCCGAAGGCAAGAACCAGTCGTTTACGAACATGGCGCCGAGGCGCGACGACAGACGCCCCGTCGCGCGGCCGGAATAAACGCATGTTGCGGCACCCACTTCGGGATCGGCAAACGGCAGTGCGACTGTTTTCAAATAATCCCGGCAAACGCGCATGTCGCTATCCGCGATGACAATGATGTCATGGCGCGCGTTATCGAACATATTCGCCAAATTGCTGACTTTATAGTTCGAGCCGATGATCCGGTCGTCGACAACGAGCGAAAGATCCAGTTCCGGATGTTCTTCAATGAGGCGGCGTATGGTAGGGATCGCCGCGTCTTGGTTGTCATGTACGCCGAATACGATTTGGAAATCTTCGTAGTCCTGCCGGCAAAAAGAGCGGAGGTTCGCTTCTAGGTTAGTTTCCATACCGCAGATAGGCTTGAGGATCGTTATCGGCGGTCTGAATTCGCTCTCTTTCACATTCCGGATGCGCGCGCGGAAGCGCAGCAACGCGGCAATGCAAATGCCGACATAGGCAAATGAAAGCCCGGCTAAAACGGCCGGGAAAAGCAAAATTGCGTCCAGCATTTAAACTATAGAATCCACTAACCCTAGGCGGCGAATATCTCTAAACCGTATCGAAGCGCGGCACAACCATGTCCGGACCATTAATATTTCGGCCAATTTAGGCCGATTCATCATCCAAACGTTTATTCCGACTTTTGATTAGGGCGCGTCCTTCCGTGTGCTGCCACATGATTAGGCCAGGCACGTCGATGAGGACTTCTCGAATGCGAATAGCAAGAGAGATGGCAAGGGCCGGTTCTGGTCCCAGGCCGACAAGCGCGCCGAGTACGATGAAGGCGCCTTCTTGTACGCCGTAGCTGTTCGGAATCACAAAGGCCGCGTCGCTGAGGGTGCTGGATAGGCTCTTCAGCATAATCGCTTCGAGGATGCCGATCGGAAATCCAAGTAAGTAGGCCGCCAGCCAAACTTCACCGGTCTGAAGTATAAGAGCGCTCAGCCGCCATGTGCCGGCCCGCAACACGCGTCCGCGGTCTCGGTAAAGCGCGCGGACAGCCCCGTCCACTTCATCGGCGGTCCCGACCAAACTCTCGATTCTTTCGGAACTGGTCACCATCTTCGCGGATTTGACCAAGAGCCCGAAAACACCGGCCTTTTGTACGACCAAGAAGCCCGCGATACCGGCTGCGAGTATTGCAAGTCCGAGCGCGGAATAGAGAGCGAGTTCGTCGTCGAGGGACATGGCCGCCAGTAAGCTGATACCAATGACGCCCCAAACGATTGTCGTCAGTGCTTGGACGGTCTTGTCGACCACCGCGGAGGCGCTGGAGTGTTTACCGTCGATACCCCACAGCACCAGGACCCGCGCTTTGACGATCTCGCCGCCAATTGAAGCCACTGGCAAAAGCGTATTAACGGCGCGGCCCATCCACTGCGCGTAAAAGGCTTGTCCGAAGTTTGGTCCGTGAGGCGGCGAAAACAGGAGCTGCCAGCAGCGTGCGTTCATGAGGACCGTCGGGAACCAAGCGACGGGTACCAGCAGGAGCGCCCAACCCGACGAAAGGAGGAGGTCCAATAAGTCTCCGATGCCTTGCCAGATGACCAATCCGACAAAGATCGTGAGACCGACGACAAGGCCTATGTATGAAGCGACACGCATGGAATCGCCCTTATACGGCTGAGCGGCGTTTGGTTCCACAAACTTTTCAGTACATCCTTGCAAGCCTGTGGTGTCGGGCCTAGAGAAAGCCAACTGCAACCTCGGAATCAGGTGCTTGCCATGGCCCCCCTCACCAGTCCGGACGGGTCTTATACCCTGACCAGGCCGCGCCAATGGCTTCCGGTCACGCGACAGCTCTCCTATCCTCTAACGCATATAATTTATCGACTGCCAATTTCGCCCAATCAAGTGACGGGACTTAGCATGATCGCGGGCCTCGTCGGTGCTTGGTGTTTCGCGCAGGGGACATGGTCGTCGCATATTTGGGGCGGATTCTGGTTGATGGCTTGTTATACGCTCGACAACTGCGACGGCGAGATAGCCCGTCTAAAAGCGATGTCGTCGGAATGGGGCGCGCACTTTGACGATTTTGTCGATTGGCTTGTCGATAGCGCGTTCTTCGCGGCGCTTGGTTACGGCACCTGGCAGACGACCGGCGATACGCTATGGATGTGGCTGGGGGGTGCGGCGGCCGTGGGTGCGACGATCGATTATATCATCGATATTGTCTTGTATGCCCGCGCCAAAGACGATCCCGAGTCCAAGACGCGGGAAGAAGAAGCAACGGATGTCCGCAAACCGGAAGACGTCACCGACTGGTTGATATACATATTCCATAAGCTCAGTCGAGCCGATTTCTGTTTGATCGTTCTCGGCCTCGCTCTATTCGACGTTTTGTGGATATTGCTGCCGCTTGGCGCCATCGGCGCACAAGCTTACTGGATCACCGATCTCTTCAAACGCGCGCGCGGTTGGCACACTTAGACCGGTCGTCAGCCGGGCATCTTGTCGAAACCTTTAAGTTCAGGGTCGACGGGCGTCGAGGGAATCTTGCTGCTCATATAAACGTTGACCCCCGGCTGTATCAGATCGGTTTGTACGACATGGCCGGCACGGACGCTGTAGACGCCCGGGCGGTTCGAATTTTTGCCGAACAACTGCGTCCCACAGTCCGGGCAAAAATGTTTCTCCATGGCAGACCCGCTGTCGGACGTATGTTTGAAAACGCGCGGCGTGCCACTGATCTCCAAGTCGTCTTCGGCGATGAATAGCAGTGTCCCAAAGACTGCGCCGGTTGCCGTCCGGCAATCGACACAATGACAATTCGCCATCATTTTAATTTCCGTGTCTGCGCGATAGCTGATATTCCCGCAAAGGCATTTTCCAGAAATCGTAGGCATCGGCTCGCTCCCTCAAGATTAGATTTGATTTGTTACCGCTAGAATATCGAGAAATCGTTAGGGGTAAATCGAGAACTGTCTCGCTTATGTTCACACCGTTGCGATGGGGTCGACTGTAATCCGCCACATGAGGCGGCGTTCTTCAGGCCATCTATAATCGAAACTGGCAAGGTGTTGTACGGCGCAATTGTCCCAGACGAGCACGTCCCCCGCCTGCCATTTGTGTGTGAAGTGGAACTGTTTCTGCGGGATGAGTGCAGCCATTTCCTCGATGAGTTTAAGGGCTTCCGCTTCCGGCACGCCGGGGATCGCAACGCACTCGCCGGCGCTGACATAAAGGCATTTGCGACCCGTTCGCGGATGGACTCGCACGAAAGGATGCGTGACCTTTGGCTGCTGCTTGCGCAAATCGTCTTGATGGGTGTGCGACTGCGTCTTCTTGCGTCGCCCGAAGACGTCATGGACCACTTGAAGATTCTCGAGTTTCCGTTTTTGCTCATCCGAGAGGGAGTCATAGGCATCGGCGGTGCTCGAGAAATGTGTATCGCCCAAGATGATACCGTCTCTGACCGGCAGTTCGCGGGCATGTAACATCGTTGCGCGTGGCGGTGTCTCGGTGAATGACATGTCCGTGTGCCACACGCGGCCCGCATCGGCATGTCCGATGTCTTTTCCGTCTTTCTTGATGTTTGAGACGATCAGTATCTCCGGATGTTCCGGGTGGGCGTAGTCGGACATATAAAGTTGTTCGACCGCGCCAAAGCGTTTTGCGAAGCCGATATATTGCTCTTCGCTCAAGTCCTGATCGCGGATACAAAGGACCGAACGCTTGTCAAAGACATCCGATAGGCGTTCGAAGTCGTTTCCGTCGATATCGGCCAAGTTAAGGCCTCGACAAACGGCACCGATGGGTGCGTCGGCGTATTCAACATGAAACGCCATCAGAACGGGACATCGCCCTTGATGGACGTCCGGTGTAAGTGTCGAATGTATGTTGTGTCGTCGAGGCGCGAATGGTCCGCGATATGCGCGACGCAACGATTGTCCCAAAACGTGAGGTCGCCGACGCGCCATTCGTGATGATAGGTATGGCTCGACTGAAAACAGTGTTCGAAGATAGCGGATAGAATTTCTTCGGCTTCCGCTTCGTCATAACCTTCGATCGAAATCGTATGCTGAGGATTCGCAAAGATCGACTTTCGGCCGGTTTCCGGATGTGTGCGGACGATGGGATGCAGGACCGGCGGTGTTGCCGCTTTTTGCTCTTCTGTCAGGCGTTTCTTAAAGTCGCGCTTCGCGTTGTTTCGACCGGCTAGAAAAAGGCCGCGCCGGCCTTTGACGGCGTTCTTTAAATGCGTTGGCAGTGAATCGTAGGCGGCGTACATGTTCGCAAATCCCGTAGCGCCGCCCCGGTCCGGAACTTCGATCGCGTACAACATCGAACCAAGTGACGTTTCCTTTTTGTAGGAAATATCGGAATGCCACATCGGTCCAGCATCAGGTAGGCCGATATACTGACCGTTCCGCTTGCGCGTGGATACCAGGAGAATCTCGGGATGGTCCGATAATGTCGCGTCCTCCGCAGGGTGGCGGTCGAGCGGGCCGAAGCGTTTCGAGAATTCGATCTGACGTTCCGGTGTCAGGCTTTGATTTCGAAACACCAAGACAAGGTGGTCGAGATGCGCGCGATGCACGGCTGCGAAGGTTTCATCATCGATCGGTGCGGACAGGTCGAGGCCGAGGATTTCCGCCCCGAGCGCGTCGTTGAGTTGCTTCACTTCGAACGCCATACCGATTCTCCGCCGCTTTCGTTTGAGTTGTTCGGTTTCGGTACGAAGTCAACGCGGAGGGCAGGGGGCGGTTTACTTGAGGAGCGCAAACATACCCATGATCAGAACAAGTGCGACGACAACCCGCCGGAATACGGTCTCGGATACGCCCTTGAAATATCGACTGCCCACCCAGATGCCGCTCATATAAACCGGTGCTAAAAGCAGGCTGAACCACAAAGCATCTTTACTGTAGAGATCATAAACGCCGAACGCGGCGAGGCGGAGAACCATTGCCAGGCCGAAATAAGCAATGATACCGGCCCGGGTTTGCGCCGCGTTGCTGCCTTTCGCAATCAGGAACATTACGACAGGCGGCCCGCCGAGACTGGCAATTCCACTGCAGAAGCCGCCGACCGTCCCAATGGCGGCGCTTATGGCTTTGGTGACTTCGCCCTTATATCGCCATCCGGTCGCGATCACGGCCCCGAAGACGACAACCATCCCGGCGATCGAGCGACGGACGATATCCGCGTCCAAGATCGCCAGCATCCACGCCCCGATGGGGATGGTGACGGCAGCGGCGATACAGAGAGGTGCGAGACTTCGCCAGTCAGCCTCTCTGACGGCCGTTCGGGCGAGTTGCAAAGCGCCGGGTACTTCGATCAGCGACATGAGGACGACCGCCGGGACAGGGCCGTAAACGAGGGTCAGCGCCGGCACGATAATCAGCGCCGCGCCGAAGCCGGCAAAGCCACGGGAAAGGCCGCCGACAAAAACGGCGCCGAGCGCGAAGCCCAGCATGGGGTCGAAGGAAATCAATGTGCCGGCTTCAATTCCCGGCGGCGCGCCGCATCGCTTTCAGCGATTTCTTCAGCTCTCGGATATAGGGCACGTGCTCTTCCTCGATCGTATGACGCGGGGAGTCACGATAGTACTTCTTAACCCAGTCGCTCTTGCGTTTGATATCCGCTTCCATCTCGACGGCGGAAGGCATCTTCGCCTCGCCGAGTTCGATATCGCGGACCCAACGTGCTTGGTACTCGTAGACCATATTGAGGGCGGAATCGAGATTGAAGAAACCCATCAGGTATAGGCCCGGCCAGTCGGGCCGGGTCATCCGCTTGAACAGGTCGAGCCGGTTGTCGTCCAAGGGAACGATATCGCGGGAGATGAACGGCAAATCGATTAGGTAGCCCGTTGCTGCGATCAACGTATCGAATTCCTCCGCCGTCCCGTCGACGAAATGGATCGTCTGTCCTTCGATCTTCTCGATGCCCTGTTTCACCTCGATCCGGCTGTAGGCGATGTCGGTGACGATGGTGCCGTTACTCGTCACGTGCGCGCGGCTGTCCATCGGTTTGAAGCCGAGCTTGGTCATGCTGCCATGCGCCAGCCACGTGAGAAACCGCGTCGCGCGGCGGCGAATGCCGCCCGGAATCCAAGGTCGCTGAATTTTCCGCGTAATATCGGTGAACGGCATGCCGAACAGCAGTTTCGGGAGGATGAGGACACCGGACCGCGCAACCAACACGCAGCGTTTCGCGGTCGCGCAGATGTCGCCCGAGATATCGCAAGCGGAGTTGCCGACGCCAATGATGCAAATCCGTTTCCCGACATAGGGTTCCGGCTCGCGATAATAATGTGCGTGCAGGTACTCGCCTTTGAAACCGTCCTGGAACATGGGCACGTGCATGGGCACGGAGAGATGGCCCGTGGCGGCGATCACCGCGTCGAATTCTTCCACAGTTCCGTCTTCGAACTCGAGCGCCCAGAGGGGCGGTTCCGACTTTGGGTCGAAGAGCGGGCGCACATCCTTCACCCGCGCGTTGTAGCGGATTCGTTTCGCGATATCGAAATGCTGGGCGTACTTGATGAGATATTTGTGCATATCCCGATGATCGGGAAAGAACTGAACGTCCGGATCGAAATCGAGATCGTGGAAGCGGGTGACGTCGCGCGACGTGTTGATGTGCAGGGTGCGGTAAGCGGACGAGCGCTGATTGTCGTTCTCGTAACACCACATGCCGCCGATCTGTGTGCCGATCTCGAAGATCGTTACGTCCAAGCCGGCCTGCGTCAGATACTTCGCCGCGCACAGTCCGCAAGCGCCGGCGCCGATGACGGCGATGCGTTTGTCCTTTGGGGCCTTTTTGGTGCGCTTCTCAGCGATGGGGGCTGCCTCGTTCATAGGGCTAATATGTAGCGGCGGGGCACTTGCGGCAACGATGCAAATCGTTAGCTTGCTGTGCAAACGGAGGACAAACCAAATGACCAAGAACCGCCAAGTATTACTCGCGAGCCGTCCGGACGGCGCGCCCAGTGCGGCAAACTTCGAGCTCGCCGAAAGCGATATCCCGACGCCGGGTGAGGGCGAGATGCTGCTCCGCACGATTTATCTCTCGCTCGATCCTTATATGCGCGGCCGAATGAATGCGGAAAAATCCTATGCGGAACCGGTGCCGGTTGGCGGTGTCATGGAAGGCGGTACGGTCAGCGTCGTCGAGCAATCGAACAACGGCAAGTTCCAGGAAGGCGATATCCTCGTCGGGCGCTGCGGTTGGCAGGACTATGTCGTCTCGGATGGCACGTCGCTCGGCAAAGTCGATCCGGGCACGGCACCGGTCTCCACGGAGCTGGGCGTCCTCGGGATGCCGGGACTGACCGCCTATTCGGGCCTGTTGCGTCTCGGCAAACCGAAAGAGGGGGAGACCTTGGTCGTCGCGGCAGCCTCCGGAGCGGTCGGCGCCAATGTCGGCCAAATCGCCAAGATCAAAGGGTGTCGCGCCGTCGGTGTGGCGGGTGGCCCCGAGAAATGCGATTTCGTCGTCAACGAGCTCGGTTTCGATGCCTGCGTCGATCACCGCGCCGACGATTTCGAGGCCCAACTCGCCGCCGCCTGCCCGGACGGCATCGATATCTATTTCGAGAATGTCGCGGGGCGCGTTTTGGAGGCGGTCATTCCGCTCTTCAACTTTTGGGCCCGGATGCCGGTCTGCGGTCTGATCGCGCAATACAACATGCAGGACCTGCCGCAGGGCACCAATATGCTGCCGGCTTTGATGCGTGCCGTTTTGACCTATCGCCTCCATATCGAAGGTTTCATCGTTCGCGACTTCGCCGATATGCACGCCGACTTCCAGCGCGACATGGGCCAATGGGTGCGCGACGGCAAGGTGAAATACAAGGAGCACCGTGTCGCCGGGCTCGAGAACGCCCCAGAGACCTTGATGGGCCTCCTCAAGGGCGAGAACTTCGGAAAGGTCGTGATCGAGGTCTCGGACGACCCGACGGCCTAGTTAGAGCTCGCCCCACAGTGGTACGAACTCCTCGAGGATCCGGTAGCTGTTCTGGCAGACCTTGTGGAGATTCTCCTTAAAGTCCGTGTGCGCTGTCTCGCTGGCGCCGTCGGAGATGCCGCGAATGACGACAAACGGGACATCGCTGAGCCCGCAGGTATAGCCGACGGCCGCCCCTTCCATTTCCGTTGCCAGGGCCGAGAACTCGCGCTGTAGCCAGCGAAGGGTCTCCGAATCCTTCACGAACTTATCGCCGGAGACGACAGTGCCGATCATCAGGCCGGGCGCGTCGGCGGCGTCTGGAAAAGCGCGGTCGTAGGCTTCGCCCGCGATCCGGACGAGTTCCGGATCGCTCTCGATCATCCGTTCCGCGTCCGGCAACTCTCCATGCCGCCGGCCGAAGGCGGTCAGGTCGACATCGAACTGGATCAAATGACTGGCGATGATCATATCGCCGACCTGAAGGTTACGGACGAGTCCACCGGCCACGCCACTAAAGGCGACGGCGCTCGGCTGGTAGAGGTCGATCAACATCTGTGCGCAGATTGCCGCGTTCACCTTGCCGACGCCGCATTTGGCCAGCACGAGTTCGACGCCGCGATAGCTGCCCTTGGTCACTGTAATGCCCGCGTGCGCGGCTTCCTCGGATACGTCGATATCCGCATGCAGCATCGCCACTTCTTCATCGAGGGCGCCGATCAGGCCTAACATTTCGAAATCCATCAAATTAGGGTGTCATTCCGGACGCGATAGCGATCCGGACATTTTGCCGGAGCATAGCTACCTGAATTCTCGCCCAATGGAAACGCTCAGGCGCAAATTCCGGGTTCGCTTTTGGCCCCCCAGAATGACGGCGGCACCTACCCGATATCGACTTTGTCCCGTGTCTCGTTGAGAACATCGATGGTGCCGCTGACCAGTTCTTCCATGATCTGCTTTGCGGGTTTGCGCTCCGTGATCATGCCGGAAATCTGACCGGCGGGATTCATGTGCAGCTCCAGCTTTCCTGCGGCCGCCACGGATTCGTTGAAGTCGTCGGTAATGACCCGTTGGTAAGGCAACGGCAATGGATCAAGACCGGAGGCCTCCCAAGCCTTGATATAGTCGTTGCCGAAGAGGCGGGACGGCTTTCCCGTATACCAGCGCTGAGGATCGAACTGCTGGCTATGACCATCGATGATCTGTTGCTTGTTTTCCTCATGGGTTTCGCCTTTCTCGGCGACGATGAAGGCGGTGCCAACCCAGACGCCAATGGCGCCCAAGGAGAGCGCCGCCGCGACCCCGCGCCCATCCGCGATACCGCCGGCGGCCACAACAGGGATGGGCGCCACCGCGTCGACCACTTGCGGGATGAGCGGGAGGCTCGCGATCTTCCCTGTATGGCCGCCCGCTTCGTAGCCTTGCGCGATGACGATATCGCAGCCGGCGGCGACTTGCCGCTCCGCATTTCGGGGCGAGCCGACCAACCCGACGACAGTCATGCCTTTCTCATGTGCTTGCGGCACGATCCAGCTCGGATCGCCGAGGCCGGCGGCGAAGACCTGCACATCTTCCTCGAGAACGACATCGACCTGGGCGCGGGTTTGGTCGACGGAGACGACGGTCTCGCTTTCGACGCGAACTTCTTCGACTCCGTGTTTTGCCAGTTGATCGCGCATCAGGGCGTAATGTTTCGGATAGTCCCGTTCGATCTGCTGGCGAAGGGCCGTGCGCGTCGGTTCTGCATTGGTGTCGAGATTGACGGGCAGCAGGAGGTCGACGCCGATCGGCTTGTCCGTCAGTTCCCGCGTCTCGCGGATTTTCTGGCGGATGGTCTCCGGTTCCAGGCCGGCCCCGCCAATCACGCCCATTCCGCCCGCATTCGAGACAGCGGCGACCAGGGCTGGCGGTGTCGCCTTACCCATCGAGCCCATGCCCGCCAGCATGATTGGGTACTCGATCTCCAATATATCGCAGAGTTGGGTGCGGAAAGTCGGTCGGTCGCTCATAGTCTGGATATCCTATTTCTCTGGAATCTTCGCGATGGCTTCGATTTCGATCAGAGCGCCGGGCCGGAGGAGGTCGGCGACGATCACACCGGTTGCTGTAGGGTAGGGTTCCTTGAAGTATTTCTTCCGGACCGCACCGGTGCCTCGGTATCCCTCGGTCGTCGTGATGAAATCAGTGGTCTTCACGACGTCGTCGTAGGTGCAGCCGGCGGCCTCAAGAATTTCACCCATGCGATCCAAAATATAGTCGGTTTGTCCGCAAATATCGCCGGGACAGACGATCTCACCGTTCTCGCCACTGGCGGTGGCGCCTGAGATATAGAGCCAGCCGTCTCGCTCTATTCCTGGCGAGAAGGTGTACTTCGCGAAATGGGTCCAACCCGGATCGACTTTCTTGTTCATCGTTGCCTCCCTTGCTTGTTCAAAGGGACTCTAGGGCGCAACGACTTGTTCGCCATTCCCGTGGGAATTACCTTCTCCTCCAATTGAACTGAAACGAGGTAAGGCAATCATGACACTCGACGGAAAGACCGCTTTCGTCTCCGGCTCCGGCCATAATATTGGGCGCGCCATTGTGCTCGAATTCGCCGGCCGCGGCGCCAATGTGGCGGTAAACGGCCTGACCGACCCCGAGAGTGCCGAGAAAGTGGCGGACGAAGCCCGTAGCCTTGGCGTCGGCGCGGCAGTTGCGATGGGCAATGTCGGCGACAGTGCCCAGGTCAAGGAAATGGCGAAAGTGGCCCTCGGCGCGTTCGGCGGTGTCGACATCGTTGTCAACAATGCGGCGATCCGCCCGCATAAACCTTTCCTCGAGATGGATGAAGAATTCTGGCACAACGTTATTTCCGTCGACATGCATTCGGCTTTCTACACGGGTCAGGCCTTTGTGCCCGGCATGGTGGAGAGGGGATGGGGCCGGATCGTCAACATCACCGGCATGAATGCGATGCATGGCTATAACGGCCGTTGTCCGGTTTCCGCCGCGAAGCACGGCCTTTGGGGCATCACCAAATCAATGGCGAAGGAGTTCGGGGCCAACGGCATTACCGTCAATGCGATCTCGCCCGGTCCCATCGAAGGTGACTATAGAGACGAAGCGATGGGCGCTCATATCCGCGAACAGGAAAAGTTGATCCCGCTCGGCCATCTCGGCAAACCGATGCACATTGCCGGCCTCTGTGGCTTTCTTGTGTCGGAAGAGGGCGGTTTTGTCTCCGGCCAAATGATCGCGTGCAACGGCGCGACGCAGACATAGACGCTGTATCGTCATTCCCGCGCAGGCGGGGATCGAGATAAATCCGCAACGGTCGCTGGGTTCCCGCCTTCGCGGGAATGACGAATGTGTTCTGTAGGGGCGACATACATTTTTCCGAGGAACAACCCCATGCACCCAAAGAATGGGGTAATAGCGTACCGCGAATCCGGCCTACAGGACGTTTCTATAGCGGCATTTTGGTGATTCACTTGTCAAAGAACGCCGCCGCTTATATCATAAATTAGACAAAATGTCACCGTCTGGGACGCGCTCCGCAAATGCGATAGGCTCTCACCATGGACCTCATCCTGCACCACTACGATTTCTCGAATTACGCAGAAAAGGCGCGGCTCGCGCTCGGCTATAAGGACCTCGATTGGCACTCCGTGATCATTCCGCCGACGGCGCCGAAACCGGATCTGACACCGATGACGGGCGGTTACCGGCGCACGCCGGTGCTGCAGGTCGGCGCGGATATCTACTGTGATACGCGGCGGATTATGCAGGAGTTGGAACGCCTGTGCCCGGAACCAACCTTCTATCCAGCCGGCCTAGAGACGACGGCGAACATGATCGCGTATTGGGCGGAGAACCAGTTGTTCCGGCCGATGTCGCTCTACGTCTCCGGCAGCAACCTCGATGTCTTACCCGATAACCTGCAGGCGGATCGCTCCCGGATGCGGGGCTTGCCGGAGCCAAGCCCTGAGACTGTCCGCCGCGCAGCCAAGCGAAGTGCCCCCGCCGTACGTGTCCAGATCGACTGGGTCGAAGCGCTTTTCGCCGACGGCCGCGACTGGGCGGCCGGGGGCGCTGTGACCGTCGCCGATTTCGCGCTCTATCACGCGCTTTGGTTTCTCACGGCGCGGACGGACCGCCTCGCGTTCGAACTGGAAGACCGCCCGCGCATTCAAGGCTGGATGGCGCGGGTGACCGAATTCGGGCACGGGACGCGCCAGGAAATGGAATCTCAAGCGGCCCTGGAAGTTGCGGCTAGAGCCAAACCGATGGACGGCTACCAGTACGACGCCTTCGAAGAAGACCCGCCCCTTGGCGCCGCCGTCCGGGTCCGCGCCGACGATTACGGCCGCGACCCGGTCGAGGGCGAACTGGTCGAGCTGACGTCGGCGAAGATCGGCGTGCGCCGCCAGGACGCGGTGCTCGGCGACGTTGTCGTGCATTTCCCGCGATTGGGATATGACCTTCGAGCGATTCAGTGAAAAAATATTGAGAAATTCACCAACTCAAGAGGTGCACCATGAACGCGACTGCCATGACCGACCGCCGCGCCGAGCTCGACGATCTTTCGACCCGGTTCGTCGGTGCTTTCAATCGCCAGAACCTGGACGACATCATGTCGTATTTTGCGGACGACGCCGTCTATGAGGACCCTTACGGCAAGAAGCACGAGACTCTCGACGATATCCGGGCGCAGTTCGACGTGGTGGTCAACGGCAAGCTCGGTAAGATCTCGTTCGAAGCGGAAGATCGCTTCATCGACCCGGTTGCCGGTAAGGTGATGGATAGTTGGGTCTTGCGCATGTGGATTGGCGACGAGGCGAAGGAAGAGCGCACGATGCGTGGCCTCGACCTGCTGCATTGGGATGGCGACCGCCTCGTTCGCAAGATCACCTATAAGCAGGACTGACGCGCGGGCCGCCGTCGATGCCGCAGCTTTCTCGTCGCACATTGCTGACCGCATTGGCCGGTACGGCATTGCTGCCGGCATGCCGGACGCTGGAAGTGCGCGAGCTTGTGACGCTGCAGCACGATGCCTCGCAGCCGCTGAGAACAATCGCAATGGGGTCCTGCCTTCGGCAGAACCGGAAGCAGCCGGTGTGGCAAGCAATTCGAGAGGCGCGGCCGGATCTCTTTATTCACCTCGGCGACAATGTCTACGCGGATACTTATATCGCATCCGAGATGCGCTCGACTTATGCCCAGCTTTGGGCGAACGCGGGCTACCAAGCGTTACGGCGCGAGGTACCGGTCGTCGCGACCTGGGACGATCACGACTACGGCTGGAACAATTCGGGTGCGGCTTACTCGATGAAGAAAGAGGCACGGCAGATCTTCTGCGATTTCTTCAGTGAGCCCGCGAACTCGCCGCGACGCCGTCAGCCGGACGGTATCTATACGTCGTACATCTATGGGCCCGTCGGCCAGCGCACGCAGATCGTCCTGCTGGACGGACGTTACGAACGCACGGATTCCCGAATGTTGGGGGAGCCGCAATGGTAGTGGTTGGAGGGTGAATTGCGGAAGCCGGCCGAGGTGCGATTGATCGTCAGCGGGTCGCGCGTCGTCGCCGAAGGCATTGGGCGCGAAGAGGGGTGGGAGAATATGCCAGGAGAGCGCGCGCGTCTCTTCACCCTGATCGACCAGACGAAGGCTGAAGGGGTTATGTTTCTGTCGGGCGACCCGCATTACTCCGACTATGCGATGATTGACGAGGGCGTGCCGTATCCGCTTTGGGATATGACTTCGAGTGCGCTGAATCAGTCCAGCCGAAAGACACGGGTCAATACGCGACGCAAAGTCGGCGGATATTTCCGTCCGAACTTTGGACACATGTCGATCGATTGGGCCGGGGCGGATACCATGATCCGTCTCGAGACGCGCAGCAGCAAAGGGACGGTGAAGCTAAGTCACGCGATCCCACTGAAGACGTTGAGGCGTCGTTCTGTTTCTTAAAATGAAAGGCGCCCGTCCGGCTCCCTCGGCCGCTTGCGGCGGCGGGCGGGTCGCCGCCGTTAACGCGCCGCCTCGAAACTCCGACCGAGCCCGTCATAGAGGTCCAGCATGCGCTCACGCCATTCGTAGATCGGGTCGTCGGCTTTAACGATTTCGGCAGGTGACATGATGCGGCACCATTGGAAAGCGGCAAAGATCAAGTAATCGGCGAAGGCAGGGGCGTCGCCGGCGATCCAATCTTCGGATTTGAGGATCGTGCGAAGCGGTGTGAGGGCCTGGTCGCACTTCTCTAGCGCAGCTGCCTGGCCGTCACGCATTTCCTCAATCGTTTTACCGAAGCGTTTCTCTCGGCTTTCCCGGAAATAATCGAGGTCCATTGGATCGAGCCGGTCGTAGATATCCGCCAAAACGCATTTGATTAGGGCCGGATGGAGCGTGGAATTCGTCCACGCGTTGATAAAGCCGGTAACCGCACGACCGGCATCGCCGCCGAACAAGGAAGGTTTTTCCGGATAGGTTTTTTCCAGGTAGTCGGCGATATCCCAAGATTCGTTCATCGCGGTCTCGCCGTCCACAATGACCGGTACGGTCTTACTGTCGGCAAAGGCGATCTTGTCTTTCTCGGTGAAGTGCGTGGCCTCGAACTCGGCGTCGAGGCCCTTATGGGCCAGAGCCATCCGGATTCGCCAGCAGAACGGGCTGAACCGCCGGTCGTCGGCCCCGCACAAGTCGTAAACTTTGATCGCCATTTCTTTCCCCCGGTCGTTCACTGTGACCGTCGTCATAGCGGGCGCGCCCGAAGCTGTCAAAATGGATGAGATCGGGCAGGCTCTTTCACTGTCCGGAAAGCGACCCCGTCATTCGGATCACGGAATTTCAACCCTGGATCGGGTTTCTCCGAAAACCGTTCCGAGTTGTTGGGGAAATAAAGGAATAGGGGCGGCGCGCCATGCGACGGGAAAGAGTGTGCCGCCCCTAAACCTATTGCCTCCCCCCAACGTTTTACGGGGCTATTGTATTCTGGAAATCCTTACCAATTTGACAGCAACGATTCCTCTCTATCCGAATGCATCTGGAGTGCGGCCATGACGACCAGCGAAATCGGAAAGATTACGGGCTACCACGCGCATATCTACTATCATCCCGAAACGCGGGAGACGGCGGCGAAAATCCGCGATGCGCTGGATGCAAAGTTCCGGGGTGCCGTACGTCTCGGCCGCTGGCACGATAAGAATATCGGCCCGCACACCCGCTCGATGTATCAAGTGGCTTTCGACCGGACGGTCTTTCCGGAAATCGTGCCGTGGCTGGCGCTAAACCGGGACGGGCTCGCAATTCTCGTGCACCCGGAAAGCGGCGACGGTCTTGCCGATCATACGGCCCATGCGATGTGGATGGGCGAGGTGCTTGAGATTAACGAAAGCATCTTCGACAAATAAGACCTATTTCATCAGCTTTTCGAGTCGCAACATAACCGTTGTGTAGCGCTTGGCTTGCGCCAGGCCGCCTTTATGCTTTTTCCAGCTGACTTTGCCGTCTTTGTTGGTGTCCTTGCCGAGCATCACTTCCTGACACATGCGGCGGACCAGACGCATGACGCGTGCGGCGTTCTTTGCGGTTTTCATTCGCATGACCTTACCGAGGAGGTCGGTAATTCTGTCTGTCCGGGTAATCACGTTTTGTGCCGAAACCGCGACCGGGCCCCTCCTTAATACGAATCGGGTCGATGGCGTGCTGTGCGGCGCGTGCCTGCGCCCGTAGATGTTCCAGGTCGTCCGGCTTGCGCAGCGCGATGGTCGCTTGGACCAAAGCCGTCTGCACTTCGGCTTCCGCCATCGGCAAGTAGCCTTTTCCATCCGGTGTCATGACTTGTAAGAGGTAAGCGTGCGCCTTCTTTTTCTTCTGAGCGAATGCAGGGTCGGCCGCCAAGGCGGCGAACAGTCCAAGGACGAGAACGAGTAATCGGGCAAGGTGTGTTTTCATGGCGTTAATCTGCCCCGGCGCGGCGGCGCAAATCAAGACGTCAAAGCGGCCAGAAGAAGAGGAGCGCGGGAATGGAGACGGCGATGATAATAAGCTCCAACGGCAGTCCCATGGGCCAGTAGTCGCCGAAACGGTACCCGCCGGGTCCCATAACCAGGACGTTCGACTGATGCCCGATCGGCGTCAGGAAGGCGCAGGAACTGCCGATCGCGACCGCCATCAGATAGGGATCCGGATTGACTCCGATTAACGCTGCAATCTCCGCCGCAAGCGGCGCCATGAGGACGGCTGTCGCCGCATTATTGATGACGTCGGAGAGGAACATGGCCGAAACCATCACCAAAACGAGAATCCAAACCGGCGAGAGGTAATCGGCGAGATGTGCGATGGCTTCCGCCAGGAGCGTCGTTCCGCCGGATATCTCCAGCGCCGCACCGACCGGGACCAAGGCGCCAAGAAGAATGATGATCGGCCAATCGACCGCGTCGTAGAGATCGCGGAGAGTCGTCGCACCGATTAGGATGAAGGCGGTGACCGCGGCGATGAAGGCCACGGGCGCTGAGAGCATGCCGGTCGCAATTGAGATAATGGCGGCGGCGAAGATTAGCAGCGGCGCTAAACCGGTTCGCGTGTCGAAGGCGAGATTCCGTTGCTGTAGCGGCAGGCAGCCGAGGCGATTCAGGGCGTCCGGCATGGCTTCGGTGTCGCCTTGAATCAACAGCACGTCGCCGGCTCGTAATTTGACCTGATGCAACCGGTCGCGGATCGGGCGGCCGTGCCGCGCGATGGCCAAGAGGTTGAGGCCGTAGTGCCGGCCCATTCGGGCTTGCCGGCTGGTGCGTGCAACGAGGGGCGCGCGCGGCGTGACCACCGCTTCTACGACGCCGATGGAGTCGGAGTTCAATTCCTCGATATCGAGCGGCAAAGTCCCTACCGCCTCCATACCGGTGTTCTGCAAAAAGCTCTCGATCTCGGTGGGTTCGCCTTCAAGCAGGAAATGATCGTTGGCGCGCAGAATCTGATCGGGCCGCGGGGCGAGCCGGCGTTGGTCTTGCCACATATGTGCGACGACAGCGATCCCCTCCTCGCCACCGGCCTTCAGCATTTCCTCGACCGTCTTTCCCGCCAGTGGCGATGTTTCAGGCACGGAGACTTCGGTGATGTAGTTCTCGATGCGGAACATTTCGTTCTGGTCTCCGGCGGCGGCATCTCGGTTGGGAATGATGCGCCACCCGACCAACGCGATGTACAGAATGCCCACAACGGCGAGAATGAGACCGACCGGCGTAAAATCAAACATCGAGAAGGGTTGTCCGACCGATTCCGCGCGATACGCGGCAACGATGATATTGGGCGGTGTGCCGATCATCGTGATGAGGCCGCCGAGGAGAGAGCCGAAAGACAGCGGCATCAAGAGGCTGCGAGGCGAACGGCCGGACCGCCGTGCCATCTGCAGCACAATCGGCAGCAACAAAGCCAAGGCGCCGACATTGTTCATAAAACCGGAAAGGGCCGCGACGATGGTCGCGATCAATCCGACTTGCAGCGATAAACCGACTTCGGCGCGTGCCAAAGTGTTTCCGAGACTGCCGATGATGCCGCCGCTTTGTAGCGTCTTGCTGATGATGAGGATGGCGGCGACGGTGATCACCGCCGGATGGCCGAATCCGGCAAAGGCTTGGCCCACATCGATAATGCCGGGAATGGCAACTGCAAGCAGCGCCAACACGGAGACGACGTCATATCGCCATTTTCCCCAAATGAAGAGACCGAGCGTGGCGCCGAGGACAGCGAATACATATGCCTGTTCAATTGTCATGGTGCTGGTGGACGCCACGTCGTGAATACTTGAAATTGTATAGCAGTCGACAACCCGCTGCGGCAAAGGCGCACAATTGCTGCGCTGCAAAATAATCGCGTTGACGGGCTCCCCCTTCCTTCATAGTGTTCGCCTCGCCGACGGGGCGTTGAGGCGCCCAATCGCGTGCCACTTCACGAAGAGTATTATGATGGCGAAGCCTGCTAGACGACCGAAGCGTCCTGAATTTTCTTCCGGCCCTTGCGCCAAACGGCCCGGCTGGACCCTCGAGGCTTTGCAGTCCGCGCTTCTAGGCCAGTCGCACCGTTCGACGGAAGGCAAGGTCAAGCTGAAGGCTGTGATCGACGAGAGCCATGCCTTGCTTGGCTTGCCGGCCGACTATGTGCTGGCTGTCGTTCCTGGTTCGGACACGGGGGCGCTCGAGATGGCGCTTTGGTCGATGCTCGGTGCGCGCGGCGTCGATATTCTTGCCTGGGAGAACTTCGGCAAGACCTGGGCGAACGATGCGGAGAAACACCTGAAGCTCGACGATTTGCGCCTATTGGAGGCGCCCTATGGATTGTTGCCGGATCTCTCCGCCGTCGATTTTGACCGCGATGTCGTCTTCACTTGGAACGGCACGACGAGCGGCGTTCGCGTGCCAAACGGCGATTGGATCGCGGCGGACCGTGCCGGATTGACGATCTGCGATGCGACGTCAGCGATTTTTTGCATGGATATGCCGTGGGACAAATTGGACGTCGTGACGTGGTCCTGGCAGAAGGCGCTCGGCGGCGAAGCGGCGCATGGCATGCTGGCGCTCTCGCCGCGGGCGGTGGAACGCCTTGAGACCTATACGCCGGCCTGGCCGCTGCCGAAGGTCTTTCGGTTGACGAAAGGCGGCAAATTGAATGCGGGCATCTTCCGCGGCGAGACGATCAATACGCCGTCTATGCTGTGTGTCGAAGATGCGCTCGACGGGCTCTCCTGGGCGCGTTCGATTGGTGGCCACAATGCCTTACGGATGCGTTCGGAAGCGAGTTTGGCTGCCGTCGCGGCTTGGGTTGAAAAGACGCATTGGACGGAATTTCTCGCGGACGACCCCGCAACGCGTTCCTGCACGTCGATTTGTCTGCAGATATCCGACGCGGCCGGCCTGTCCGACGAAGACCGCGAAGCGGCACCGAAGAAAATTGCCGACCTGCTCGCAGCGGAAGGCGTGGCACTCGATATTAAAGGCCATCGCGAAGCGCCACCGCATCTGCGTATTTGGGGCGGTCCAACCGTCGATCCGGAAGATATCGAAGCGCTCCTGCCATGGCTCGATTGGGCATTTGACGAGATCTCTCGTGCCCAAGCGGCTTGATGAAACGGAAACGCCGATGCCGAAAGTACTTATCTCCGACAAACTGAGCCCGCGGGCAGCGGACATCTTCCGTGAGCGGGGTGTCGATGTCGATTTCAGGCCCGGTTTGAGCGACGAGGAACTCCGAGAAGCAATTCGCGATGCCGATGGGTTGGCCATACGCTCGGCGACGACCGTGACAGCCGAACTGCTCGACGCGGCCGAAAATCTGAAAGTCGTGGGGCGCGCCGGGATCGGGGTCGATAACGTCGATATCGACGCTGCGACGCAGCGTGGCGTTGTCGTCATGAACACCCCGTTCGGCAATTCCGTCACGACGGCCGAGCACGCGATCGCCATGATGATGTCCCTGGCGCGGCAATTGCCGCTGGCGAATGCCTCGACGCATGCTGGTAAATGGGAAAAGACCGCCTTTATGGGGATGGAGGTTGCCGGCAAAACGCTGGGGCTGATTGGCTGCGGCAATATCGGGTCGATCGTGGCCGACCGGGCGCATGGTTTAAAGATGCGTGTCGTGGTCTTCGACCCGTTCCTGTCCGCCGAACGGGCAGCGGACCTCAGCATCGAAAAGGTGGAATTCGAGGCACTGTTGGCGCGCGCGGATGTCATTTCCATCCACGCGCCGTTGACGGACGGGACCCGCGATCTGTTGGATGCGAACGCCTTCTCGCGGATGAAAGACGGTGTCCGGATCGTCAATTGCGCCCGTGGCGGCATACTCGTTGAAGCCGATCTCCGCGACGCTATAGAAAGCGGTAAGGTCGCCGGCGCCGCGATCGACGTTTTCGCCGAAGAACCGGCAAATGAGAATATTTTGTTCGGCCTGCCGCAAGTGATCGCCACGCCTCATTTAGGCGCGGCCACAAGCGAGGCGCAGGAAAACGTCGCGTTGCAGGTGGCGGAACAGATGTCCGACTATTTGCTATCGGGTGCGGTGTCCAATGCGATCAATATGCCGTCGGTGACGGCGGAAGAGGCGCCGCATCTGAAACCGTATATGTCGCTCGCCGAAAAACTTGGCAGTTTCGCCGGCCAGCTGACGGAAACGGGCCTGCAGGGCATTACAATCGAATTTCACGGCCATGTGGCGACATTGAACACGCGGCCGCTGATTTCTTCGGCAATCGCCGGATTGCTGCGCCCATTGCTCGACAATATCAATATGGTCAATGCGACGTCCGTGGCGCGCGATCGCGGCATCGCCATTACCGAGACAAAACACGAGCAGCCGGGCGACTATGAAACCCTGATATGCTTGTCGGTTAAGACGGACCGGCGAAGCCGCAGTGTCGCCGGGACGATATTCGGCGGCAATCGGGAACGTATTGTGGAGATCAAGGATATACCGATTGAGGCCGAGTGGGGCACGCACATGCTCTATATCACCAACAAGGACCGACCGGGTGTAATCGGTGATCTCGGGCGCACGCTCGCGGAAAATGGCGTCAATATCGCGACGTTCCACTTGGGCCGCTCGGGTCCTGGCGACGATGCAATTGCTCTCTTGCAGGTGGACGATGCTGTGCCCGAAACCGTGGTCGATCAACTCGAAAACCTGAACAATATCGTACAGGTGAAAGCCTTGGAGTTTTAAGGCGTCGTCATGCGCTTGTGGACCGTTCTTACCGTTTTGTTGTTTGCCGCTCCCGCTTGGGGGGAAGTTTGGAAACCTGTTACCGTCGGCAAGGTTGACGGCCTCTCGAACATTGTCGCCAGCAAAGACGGTAAGACCGCATATGTGGTCGCGCAGGGAAAATATTACGCCGTGACGATCGACGGGCGGTTAAACGGTCCCGTTGAAGCGCCGGTTTGGCCGAGTCCGCCGACGGACATGATTCCACATGGAAATGTGGCGGTCGGGCAAAACCATATCGAGAAGGCCTGGTTGGTTCAGCCGACGTTGCGATACGGCCACGGTGCGCTTGGCGATAAAATTGAAGCGGGCGGGTTCAAGGTCCAGCTGCGCGACGGCCGGGAACTGGTCTACGAGTTGGCGGACCAATATGTCTTTGGAGACCTTTCGCCGCGTCTCGCCGATGTCGACGGCGATGGGCTGGATGAAATCATTCTTGTCCG
Organism: Rhodospirillaceae bacterium; assembly: GCA_002716125.1. Taxonomy (GTDB): domain Bacteria; phylum Pseudomonadota; class Alphaproteobacteria; order UBA8366; family UBA8366; genus UBA6544. Next base: position 10,469 of record PAZH01000053.1, on the reverse strand, counting down.
AGCGTCTCTTTCGGAAGGCGCTGCGGTTTCGATTTACCGGGTCGGTGAACGTCGGCTGGAACACTTTGCCGTTTCCCCGTCGATCGGATTGGCCTATCGGTGGCTCAATCCCGTCGGAGTCGCCGATTTCGATGCGGATGGCGAGATGGACGTCGCCGTGGTTGAAATGCCGCATCTTGGCCGGTCCTTGGTAATTTATAGCCGTACGGCTTCGCGCCTCAAAGAGCGTGGACGATTGTCTGGATTTTCGAATCACCACATCGGATCGCCCATTCTTGATCTGTCCGTTGCCTTCGACGTCAACAACGATGGTGTCGTCGATATGATATTGCCCGATTAGGAACGTCGGCTCTTGCAAGCCATGACCTTCAAGGGTGGGGAATTTAAACGGATCGCAGAAGGACCGGTCGGTGCGGTCATTACAACCAGTGTTGTGGCGGGAGATTTCAACGGTAATGGCGCCATCGATTTCGTATACGGCCGGGCGGACGGCACAATCGAAGCCGTGTTTCGATAAAAGCCCTACTTGCCGTGATGAGAAACGCACGTTAGGTATCCCAGTCTGCCGATAAATCCATGGACTTCCGATGAGCGATTCATCCAGTAAAGCGCTGTTACCCGATGGGCTGCGCGATGCATTGCCGCCTGACGCGGCCCATGAGGCTGCAATTATCGAGCGGCTCATGCAGGTTGTCGGGTCGCGCGGATACGAGCGCGTTGAACCGCCGCTCGTCGAGTTCGAAGACAGTCTATTGGACGGTGCCGGCCAGGATGTCGCTTTGGCCACTTTCCGCCTCATGGACCCCGTAAGCCAGCGTATGATGGGAGTGCGCGCCGATATGACACCGCAAGTCGCCCGGATTGCCGCAACGCGTCTCGCCAATGCACCACGCCCGTTGCGGTTGGCATATGCGGGGCCGGTCCTGCGGGTCCGCGGGGACCAATTGCGACCGGAACGGCAGTTCAATGAAGTCGGGGTCGAATTGTTCGGCACGGAACAAGCGGAAGCCGATATCGAAATTGTCTCGCTGGCCGCGAACGCGTTGATGGCAATTGGCGTTACCGACCTATCGATCGATTTGAATGTGCCGACCTTGACGCCGATGGTCTGTGATGCGGTCGGCATGGATGACGCTACGGCGGAGCGGGCCCGATTGGCGCTGGATCGCAAGGATGCGGCTGGTGTGGCGGCGCTCGAAGGAGAAGCTGCCCGAATCTTGGGCGGGCTGCTGGACGCGGCCGGGCCAATGGATTCGGCCTTGGCGGCCCTCTCGGTCTTGGATTTACCCGAGGCCGCGCGCGTTGAATGCCAACGGTTGGAAGAAGTCTCGCGGCGGATATCGGATTCGGTGCCGAATTTGGCTCTTACGATCGATCCGGTCGAGAACCGCGGATTCGAATATCATACCGGATTGAGTTTTACCTTCTTTGCGCAGGGCGTGAGGGGGTCGCTGGGTCGCGGTGGGCGCTATATTGCAAGTATCGGTGCGGAACCGGCGATTGGATTTACGCTGTTTCTCGATAGTATTGCCCGCGCGGTACCGCCGCTTGAAGAGATCAAGAAGATTTACATTCCCTTTGGGACGGCCGCGAAAAGCGGCGCGGACCTTCGTGATGCCGGCTGGGTCACGCTGGCCGGCTTATCAGCCGAAGAGGATTCAGCGACGTCGGCACGCCAGCAAGGGTGCACACATATTTTGGCAGACGGTGAGCCCGTCGCCCTATCGGACAACTAGAAAATAAGGACGCGGCAATGACAAATGTAGTGGTCATCGGCTCGCAGTGGGGCGACGAAGGCAAAGGAAAGATCGTCGATTGGCTTTCAGAGCGTGCTGATGTCGTGGTGCGCTTTCAAGGCGGCCACAATGCCGGACATACGCTTGTCATCGATGGCGAAGTCTTCAAGTTAAGCCTGCTGCCGTCTGGTGTCGTTCGGTCCGATAAGCTCTCGATGATCGGCAATGGCGTCGTGATTGATCCATGGGCGCTTTTGGAGGAAATCGATCGGATCGAGGAGCAAGGCGTCAAACTCGATCCAAGCCGATTAAAGATAGCGGAAAATGCGCCGTTGATCCTACCGTTGCACCGCACCTTGGATCGGGCGCGCGAAGAGGCGAGAGGCAAGGCGAAGATCGGCACGACCGGACGCGGTATCGGCCCGGCTTATGAAGATAAGACCGCGCGCCGTGCGATCCGCGTATGCGATCTGGCGGATCTTGATTCCCTGGGGGCCAAGGTCGACGAGCTTCTGGTGCATCACAACGCGCTGCTGCGCGGGTTTGGCCAAGAGGAGATCGACCGCGACGAGTTGATGCAACTGCTTGAAGAATTGGCGCCACGCTTGCTGCCCTACGCCGCCACCGTCTGGCGAGAATTGGACGAGGCGCGGCGCGGTGGCAAACGTATCCTTTTTGAAGGTGCGCAAGGCATCATGCTCGATGTCGATCATGGAACCTATCCGTTTGTGACCTCGTCGAATACGGTTTCGGGCTCAGCAGCGGCGGGTACAGGCCTTGGGCCCAAATCGCTTGAGTACGTGCTTGGCATCACCAAAGCCTATACGACACGTGTCGGCTCAGGTCCGTTTCCGACGGAACTCGATGATGAGATCGGCAGCTTGCTGGGAGAGCGTGGCCGAGAATTTGGGACCGTCACAGGCCGGCAACGGCGATGTGGCTGGTTTGACGCGGGTTTAGTGCGCCAATCGGTCAAACTCTCCGGGATGGACGGGATCGCTCTCACAAAGCTCGATGTTCTCGACGGCATAAGCGAAATCAAGTTGTGCGTCGGCTACAAAATCAACGGTGAAGAATGCGACTATCTGCCCTCCAGTTCCGCGTTGCAGGCGGTCGCGGAGCCCGTCTATGAGACCTTGGAAGGGTGGAGCGAAAGTACACAGGGCGCGCGTTCTTGGGCGGAATTACCGGCGACGGCGATCAAATACATCCGTCGAATCGAAGAACTGATCGAAGCGCCTGTGACCTTGCTTTCGACCAGCCCGGAACGGGATGACACAATCATGGTACGCGACCCGTTTTCGGTCTAGAATCTTGATTCCATACAATTAATTGGTACAGTTCGTGCATGCCTGATACGTCGGGCGGGTGAGAATTTTCTTGCTCAGGGCGCTGATTGCGCTTATCCGGGAGTTAGCGGAGACGATGTAACGATATGGCCTTAAACCTATCGGGAAGCAGCGACGGCGATTCGGCCAGCGGCAGCGTTACGCTCAAGGGCAGGTTTAATATAAACTTGGGCGCGGCGTTACCGACTTATGATGTGGCGCCCGCAATTGCCTATAGGGCTGAATTGGTCTCCGATAAAAACCGTCCGCTTATGGCGCTGATTTGCGATCCGCAGCTGCCGTTGCGGGCGGATAAGATGTTGGCGCTCCGGACCCTCGAGACGCGGATGTTACTGAAGCCCCATGATTGGGGCGTCTCTGATTGGCCGATCGAGAACCGACGTTGCCCGATTGTTATCGTGGATCGCCCGTTAGGCTCCCGTGTTATGCCGAGCCTCGACGCGCGTATGCGTCCGATGAATGAAGACCTGGTCGCTCGGTTATTGATACGTCCTGCCGCCGAGTTTCTTGAGCTGATTGCCAATCAGAATCTGACGCATCGAGCCATCCGCCCTGACAATGTGTTCTATAGCGATGCCGAGCAAACGCGCATGGTTCTGGGGGACTGCATTTCATCCCCGCCGGCGATCGCTCAGCCGACTGTTTTCGAGACGATTGAAAGCGGCATGGCGCTTCCCGCCGGCCGCGGTGATGGCTCTTCGACGAACGATCTATATTCGCTTGGCGTGACGATCCTTTCGCTTTTGATCGGCCATGTACCAATGGCCGAAATGACGGATGAACAAGTCATCGAGGAAAAGCTGACGCACGGCTCGTATAACGCGCTGGTCGGGCGCGAACGTCTGTCGCTGACAATGATGGAAGTTCTCCGTGGATTGTTGAACGACGATCCCAAAGAACGTTGGGCGGTTAGCGATTTGATGTACTGGTCACATGGGCGCCGGCAAAATCCAAAGCCTGCGGCCATACCGCGTAAAGCCAATCGGCCTTTCGTCTTCGACGGACGCGAGTACCAGACAACCCGCGATCTCTCGAACGCTTTCGCAAACAACTGGGATGCCGCCGTCACGCCGATCAAAGATGGCTCATTAAACGTTTGGCTCCGCCGCGGTTTCAGCGACGAAGAACTGATCGAAAGCGTCAATGAGGCGATGACGGATCCACTCGGCATTGAACGCACGGATGACTGGCTAGTCTCGCGGGTTTGCATTGCGCTCGACCCGAATGCGCCGCTTCGGTATCGCGAGCTCAAAGCGACGGTCGAAGGGCTTGGGATGCTGATCGGTCATTACCTTGATGACGAGGATATGCGCGACCTATTTTCGAAGGTAATGCGCGAACAGTTGCACGGCTTTTGGCAGAAGAACCAAAGGCGGCTTACGGAGTCGCAAGAAAAGTTCGTTGCGGAGTATGACCGATCTCGGACCAATACCGACCGGATTGGCCTTGGTTTGGGAATCGAACGTGTCGCCTACGACTTAAATCCGAATTTGCCCTGCCGATCTCCGATTCTGGCGAATGATTACGTCGTTGAGACAAACGGATTGTTGCCGGCGTTGGAGCACATGGCCGTGAGCGGCGTGGAGTTCACCTCTCTGGTCGACCGGAACATGGCGGCGTTTTTAGCGTCGAAAATGGCGAGCCAGGTACAGGCGGATCTGCGTGATCTGGATAACAAGGTCGATCCCCACGTCTCACTCATCGCTTCCGTGAAAATTCTGTCGACTGTGCAGGACCGGGTGTCCAAGACGGAGTTTGTCGACCTCGCTGGCGCGGTCTCCACGATGCTCGAACCGTCGGTGAAACGGTTTCATAGCCGGACCGTGCGCAAACGCGTTCGCGATGGATTAAAGAAAGCAACGAGGTCCGGTCGGCTTGCTCGACTGGTGGAGGCGATCAACGATCCACGGGACGTGGCCGCGGATGCGAGTGCATTCCAGCAGGCCACCGCCGTATACGCCCGGACAGTCATGGAAGATCAGCGGCTGGAATATGAAAAAACCCACCGTGAATACTTTGCACGGGAAATGGGGGCACAAATGTCAGCCACGGTCTCTGGCGTTATAACCTGTATAGCGTCGGTTCTGATTTTCGTCGTCATGATGTTCTTTTAGTGCTTAGGTAGGATTGGAATGTCGGAAGAGCAACAAGCGGAAGGCGTCGCGAGAGGCCGGGCAATCATTGCCTGGGTCGTCGCACCGCTTGTCTGTATTACGTTCTTCCCCACGATCTTGCTTTTGCTGATCGGCATGGCGCCGTCGATCGTGGCCTATATCGTCGACAAACGGCCGCGGAAGGTGACGGCCCGTTCCATCGGTTATCTCAATTTCGCCGGATGCTTGCCTTATGCGTTAAAGCTGTGGACGGGGCAAAATACCATATCGGGCGTTCTCGAATTGGTGTTCGAACCTTCGGCGCTCATGATTATGTATAGCTCCGCGGCGGTCGGTTGGATGCTTAACTTTATAATTGTACCCATCATGTCCGCATTTCTTGCAGTCCAGCATGAAGCGAAGAACCGATCTATCTCCAGCCGGCAGGAAGACCTGATTAAGGAGTGGGGGTCGGAGGTTAAGGGGCAGTACACCCAAGAAGAGTTGCCGGCGCAGCAACCCCAACAGCCGGCGGAAGGCGCAGCTCAAGGCGAAGTCTTCGACGCGGAAGCGAGCGAATCCGAGGCAGAAGACGAACCGGAGGAAGAGAGCGCGACTTCCTAAATCGCGCCCTTACGCCTCTGCCGTCGCCATGTTGTTTTCGATTGCGGCGTTTCGAATGGCTTTTTGTAACTTCTCAAAAGCCCGCACTTCGATCTGGCGCACACGCTCGCGGCTGATGCCATAGACCTTACTGAGATCCTCAAGCGTCGTCGGGTCGTCCTGTAAACGCCTTTCGGTCAGGATGTGTCGTTCACGCTCGTTGAGGATTTGCAATGCATCCTGCAGCATGCCTTGGCGCATCGAGTATTCTTCCGATTCAGCCAGCTGGGACTCTTGGCTTTCGGAGTCATCCGCGAGCCAATCGATCCACTCGCCATCCGTATCGGCGCGCAACGGCGCGTTCAAGGAATGGTCGGAACCGGCGAGGCGCCTGTTCATCGAAATGACTTCATCTTCCGAAACGTTCAGGCGTTCGGCGATTTCCGTCGTGTGCTCGGGTGTCAGGTCGCCTTCTTCGAAGGCTTCGATCTGACCCTTCAATTTACGCAAATTGAAGAACAACTTCTTTTGTGCGGCCGTGGTGCCGATTTTCACCAGCGACCAAGAATGCAGGATGTATTCTTGGATCGACGCCCGGATCCACCACATGGCATACGTCGCGAGCCGGAAGCCCCGCTCCGGATCGAAGCGTTTCACCGCCTGCATCAGGCCGATATTGCCTTCCGAGATCAATTCTGCGAGCGGGAGGCCATAGCCGCGATAACCGGACGCAATCTTCGCAACCAAGCGAAGATGGCTTGTCACCATCTGATGTGCAGAATCCGTATCGTTATGCTCAAGCCACCGTTTGGCGAGCATATATTCTTGCTCTTTCTCCAGCATGGGAAAGCGGCGTATCTCCTGCAGGTAACGTTGCAGATTGCTTTCCGGACTGATGGAAATTGCACTGGGTAAAGTCGTCATAGCTTTATTTCTCCCGACAGAGGCAACTTAGCACTCTCTACGTTTAAGTGCTAGATATGGATCACCCGAACGTTTTTCAAGAGCGTTCTGGAATAATTCCAAACTATTTGCTGACTATGTCGGAAATAAGGCAATTCCGGACCAATTGCATGTCTTCGGGTAACGGACTTGTGAAGCTGAGAGACGCACCTGAAAGGGGGTGTTCAAAGCCGATTTCCGCTGCGTGAAGCGCTTGTCGCCCCAGCCTCTCGATCGCCGTGCCGGCGTCGGCAGAGAGTGTGTTGCGCCGCGCGCCAGTCGTTCGGCCGTAGGTCGGATCCCCCAAAAGAGGATGGCCGAAATGGGTAAGATGCACGCGAATTTGGTGGGTGCGGCCAGTCGACAGACGGCACTCGAGGAATGTCGCGGCCAGGCCGAACCGCTCGATCGTGCGGTAGTGCGTCAATGCCGTTTTACCCTGGTTTTCCGAGACGACGGCCATTTTGGTCCGATTGCGGCGGCTGCGACCGATATTGCCCTCGATATCGCCCTCGGGCGGCATTGGTGCGCCCCAAACGAAGGCGTGATAGGCGCGTTTGATGGTCCGGGCTTCGAACTGCGCGGCCAGCGCGGCATGCGCTTTGTCGGACTTTGCCGCCACGATAAGGCCGCTCGTATCCTTGTCGAGGCGATGGACGATACCCGGCCGCCGCACGCCACCGATCCCCGACAGGCTATCGCCGCAATGTGCGATCAAGGCATTCACCAGCGTTCCGTCCGGCTGGCCCGCACCGGGATGAACCGTCATGCCGGCCGGTTTGTCGATCACCAAAAGCGCATCGTCCTCGTGGAGGATATCAAGCGGAATCGGTTCGCCCTGTAAGACCGTATCCGTGGGCGGCGGAATCGTTATTTCAAAAGAGTCTCCTTGTTTGACCCGGTATGAGGGGTCCGTTATCGTCCCGTCCTCCGCGGTCACCAAGCCTTCGTTGATCAATTGTTTCACGCGGCTCCGCGATAAATCGGGAAGGGCGTCCGTCAGGGCCCGGTCCAGCCGCAATCCGGCTTCCGGTGTGACGATGTGCTTTTCGGCTTCGAATTCCGTATCGGTCATACCGCCAAGACTGGACCTAAACCATGCAACCGCTCAAGGCTCTCGTTATTTTTCTCGGTGTTTTGATTTTCGTGGCGTTTGGCGTTCTCGCCTACGGTATTGCGACGAAATTCAAAACGAGCGGAGAGACGCCGACGTCGCGCCATTTCGAAGCGACGAATGTCGAAATTCCGGCGGGCGCGCGGATCGTCGAGACGCGGATCGGCGGCAATCGCATCATATTGAGAGTCGAGACGCCCGACGGCGGTATGGCGTTGATTTTGATCGACGCGGGAACCGGTGAAAGAACCGGGGTCATACATCTGAAGGACGGGCCCGCGCGATGAATTTCTGTAGCGACAATGTGAGCGGTGTCTCGCCGGAGATTCTCTCGGCACTCACCACCGCCAATAACGGGCCCGCGATGCCTTATGGTGCCGATGAAGTGACGGAACGCGTCGTTGCGGCCCTGCGTGCGCTTTTCGATGCGCCGGCCGCGGAGGTCGTGTTGATGTCGACAGGGTCGTCGGCAAACGCCTTGGCGCTCGCGACAATGACGCCGCCCTTTGGCGCCGTCTATTGTCATCCCGAAAGCCACGTGAATGTCGACGAATGCGGTGCGCCGGAGTTTTATACGGGGGGTGCGAAGCTTGTTCCCGTTGAGGGCCAACACGCCAAGATGAGCGTTGAGGCGCTGGAATCGGCGATTACGGGGGCGGGTGTCGTCCATCATGTACAACCCGCCGCCGTTAGCGTGACGCAGGTCACGGAAGCGGGCACGCTCTACACGCTTGAAGAGTTGCGGGCGATTTCAGATATCTGCAAGCGCCATGGGCTCAAGCTCCATATGGACGGGGCGCGGTTTGCCAATGCGATCGAGACTTTAGAATGTACGCCCGCGGCCTGTAGTCACGAACTTGGTGTCGACGCGCTTTCTTTCGGCGCGACGAAGAACGGCGCGATGTGCGCGGAAGCCATTCTGTTTTTCGATCCGGCATTGGCCCAGGAAGCCGGGTATCGGCGGAAACGGGCGGGGCATTTGTTCTCCAAGATGCGGTTTCTTTCAGCACAGTTCGATGCCTATCTCACCGATGACCTGTGGCGACGAAATGCCCGGCATGCAAATGCCATGGCGGCGCGCCTCGCGGCGGGCTTGGGAGCGATCCCCGATGTCGAATTTGCCTCGCCGGTGGAAGCGAACGAGCTTTTCGTGCGCCTCCCGGTGCCGGTGATCGAGGGTCTGCTAGAAGCTGGATTTCTGTTCTATCGCTGGGAGCCGGAAGGCACGCTTATCCGCATGGTGACGGCATTTGATACCGCGGCTGCGGATGTCGAGGCCTTTATCGAGGCCGCGCAGCGCTTGGCCGGTTAAGCGTTCAGCCGCCGATACTGATCGCGCGGCGGGTCTGTTTCATGACCTCGCGTTTTTGCCGGAACATGGCGCGGACACGCTGTAGGTAAATTCCGAATTGAGGGACGTACCAATAGCGGGTGTAGACCTCATCGAAGGGGAGCCTTTCGCCGCCCTGCACGACTTGGCGGTAGGTATCGATGACGACGGCGTTGAACGTGCCGGCGGACAATTCCAGTTTCTCGAAACGGCTGACGCACATCGAAACGCGGGACGTGTACTGCGCGCCGCGCGCCGAAGAGGTCGTCAGGTCGAACTCGACGTTCTTGCCGGAATCAAGCGGCCAAAGGGTGGCGTAACGATTGCGATCGAAACTGTTTGCCGTGCCGCTCGATGTGTCGGTTTGCAACAGCCCGAGGAACGTCCGCACCGCGAGCGCCTGGCCGCTGGCAAGATGGATGGCCCATTCCATTTCCGTCTCACCGCCGGCCCGCGACGTGTAGTCGAGCTCCCGGCGCGTTTGCTCGGCACCGCCGCGCAGGCTGACATCTTCGAAACGGATCTTCGTGCCGTCCGGCGGCGGCGCGAATGCCACCGGATTGCCAGTCGCTTCGTGATTGCAGGTCTGGCCGGTACCAGCAGACTGCGCGGTGGCGGCGGTCGTCGATGCGGTCAGCGCGAAAATAGCGGCGGCAAAGGGGATGCCTCTTTGGCGACATAAGCGATGGATAACGCGGCGGGCGATGGTCAATGTCGAACTCCTATAGGGAACGCCACGGCACATTCTGCGCCGCTTGACCAGCCATGTCGACCCGCTCCCGGCGCAAGGGCGCCTGGGACCGATTCGCGAATTCGGTTGAATCCGCGCGCGGCAGGCGCTAAACCAAGGACCCGGCCAAAGACGTCCCCTTCGTCTAGTGGCCTAGGACATCGGCCTCTCACGCCGAAAACAGGGGTTCGAGTCCCCTAGGGGACGCCACTTTTTCAACGTGATTGTTGGTTTTTACGTGCTGGCGGCTGAGTCTACCGCTGTTCGAGCAAACTGCCGTATCCCTTGACCTGGTCTTGCAGCCCGGCAAGGCGCAGGCAATGCCATAAGCTGGCTTGGTTGGCAGAGATGGCTGGTCGTTGGAGGTCTTGCTCGAGCGTGTCCAGGATTGAAACGCAGCGAAATCCCGTGCCGGCAATCAAGACGCCGTCGGCCTCGGGCGGGCAGGCGCTGCGAATTTGCCGGTAGAGGGACTCCACGTCTTGGTTGAAGCCCATGCCTTCCGCATAGAGATCGCCGGGCTGCACGTCCCGCCAATTTCGGCCCGGGTCGAACCGCAGATGGCCTGATGG
>PAZH01000052.1 GCA_002716125.1 Rhodospirillaceae bacterium | reverse complement strand
TGCGCTTTGGCGTATACATAACGTGGTCGACATCGAGCCGCTCCAACACGTTCCATAAATTTTCCCAGCCCGTCTTGCTGTACCAATTGTGACTGAATGTCACCGCAAGTGGATTGCATCCATAGACCCGCGTTAGAATGTGCAATTGAAAAGCGCTATCTTTGCCGCCGCTGATCGGCACCATGCAATCGTAATTGTTCCCTGAATTCGCTTTGGCTTCTTCCAGAATTTCACGCAGCGTCTCTTCACGTTTCGACCAATCGATCCGCATTTTCTCTTCCGACGCACGGCAAGCTTTACAGATTCCCATATCGTCGAATTCAATACCTTCGACCGTTTCCGGCAAACAACAACGCGAGCAGTACACCAGATCAGGGTATAGCGGCGCGCCAGGTTGTTTTTCTTCACTCATCCCGACCAACTCCCTTTGGGTAACGTGTCCTTAGCAGCAAAAAAAGCGGCTAATATCAAAATTTACAGCGCGACAATCCTTGGCGCTGTTGTGGTATCCGTTCGGCTCATCCAGCGATTTCGCCGGCCAACGCCTTTCCCTGAGCGGTACCGTTGAACCCTGCGGGAAAGGTTTTAAGAAGATGCTTGATAAGCCGATCTAATTCGTCTTGCTGAGGTTCTTTCTCCCGGCCATGTATTTCCATGTCGTCGAGATTTAGGCAATACGCTTCGATGGCTTGAAAATACTTCGCACCGTCACGACGGCGTTTTTCGCGTTCCGCCTCACTCACCGGCGCGAGCGCTTCTCGAATGACTTCGATATTCGACAACCCGGTACAGGCGTGAACATGATCAAGGCCGTGTATATACCCGTACTTGCAAAAATACACGACCGGAATGCCGAGAGCGGCAGCTTCGTGGCCCGCCGAGCTGGTTATTGTACAGACGAGATCCGATCTGCGGATCAAATCAAGACTATCCATCATCGGATGACCGAGAACGACATTCGGCATGTCGCGAATCGCTTCATAGAACCCGTCACTTCGCCGGCCCATCTGCCAAATATGCTCTTTGGCGACGACAATCGCATCCGCTGGCGACGCCAGTGAAATTTCCGACAATGTGGTCAGTTGGTAGCTGTGCTCCGGCGTGAGCAATGAAACCGAAGCCTCGGGCTCCGTCTGCAACGGCACATAAATAATTCTGCGGCCTTCGTAGGGTGCAAGGTCCCGTATGGCCTCGCGGTCGAGGCGGCGCCAGTGCTTAGGCGTACGCCAATGCTGAGCGATGACCCCACCTAAAGTATAGGTATAGCTGCCCTTGTTATATCCACGCAGCCGCCAATAAATCCGCTGTAGAATTACATACAGAATCTTTCGAAACGCATGGCGACGCGACATCGTGCGGCGCATATCCGCGAGAAAATGCTCCGAAGTCGCGAGCGAGTTGGGGGTTAAATCACGGTTCACGCGTTCGACCGTTTCATCATCGGCCGCGGGGAGCTTCGCGATCCAGGCCTCTAGGTCCGGTGAGTTTTCGAATTCGTCAACAGTCCAATAGTAGTTGCCGCCGAAGCGGCTCGCCACTAAGCCACGAAACGGAACGGCGTTTGCGTTGCAGAACAGTGCGATCGGTTTGTGCTCAAGACCGCCGGCAGCGCCGTATTTTACCACCATCCCGGGCGGATGCGTTTCCGCCAACGCCTCGATCCGGTCGCAGCTAGATACACAGGCCCGCAATGCGGTTTGCGAATTGAGCTTTTTGTATAGCTTGGTCACCGGATGCCCAAGCCCACCTTGCATATAGGCGCGCCCGAGAACCCGGTCCGGCAATATCAGCTGCCGCATCAACGTGATGCCATACCGAGTTTCATACTCGGTCGCGCGCGCGAGGATCTCTTCGAAGTCACGTTCATTCCCGCCGGCAAGCTGATCTTTGATCACTTCGTAGATGGACGGCAAAACATGGATATCGCCTTCGAACGGCCGGCCGAATTGCTTCATAAAGAAATCGCGGTCGGCTTCGCTGCCGACAATTAACAATGGTCGGAGGTTTAGCCGTCTGCCGAGTTCTTCGGCGAAAGACTTCCAGAGCCATCTTGTTTGAGCATCCGGAATTGCCCAAAGGTAGCGGTCGTTCATGGAATTACACGTGTCTTGGCTTGTCGGCGTTCGATCAGCACGCGACGCGATTCTCCTAAGATCCGATCCGGCGCACCGTACCGGTGTCGTCGACGAACTCGAGGACCGATTTCGCGCTATGGCGAGACCAATATTCCTCTTCCACGTGCCGGTTTATTTCAATCCAGTCGGTATTCTTGTTCAGAAGGGCGACCATCTCGGCCGTTCCAAAAATTTCGCCTTCGCGATAAAGGGCTTCGAAAATTCGCCGGAAGAATTCGAAATCGACGTCGTAGTCGAGGGTTAGGCGCGCCGTCTCGTGTGTATGATCTGAACTTACCGGTTGAATGACTTCATGGTGGCAGATGCCGCTTTTCGTAAAGTAATCCGCAAAACCCGTATCATTTTGATCGGAACGATAGGCCGCCAAGACTTTCCGCATCGCGTCGGTGGTAAAGCTTTTCACGTTACAGCCGAGCGGCAGGCCGGCCGACGTGACGATATCGATGTCTTCGTCCGTCAACAAACGGTCCATGGTGAGGTCAAGATACTCGGGCGCGGACAAAGGGTCGTCACCATCCGCCTGCATAACCGCGTCAAACCCGAAATGTTGGATCGCGTCGCCAAAGCGTTTGATGATGTCGTCCGTACTGCCACGGAATGTCGAACAACCATAATGGCCGACGGCTTCCACAAGCGGGTCATCCGTCGCCTCTTCCGTCGTACACACAACAACATCCGCAGGGTCCTGAATGTGGCGCGACGCCGTCATGCGATCGAGAAGATGATAGATCACCGGCCGGCCGCAGATTTCCATCAAGGCTTTGCCCGGCAGGCGTTCCGACGCCAGTCTGACGGGTGTGAGCGCGCCGATCCTCATTTGAAGTACTCGATGGTTTGGCGCAGCGCATCGACCTTCGGCGCCGCCTCGTCAACACTGCCGTAATTGTTCACGAACTGCATGATCTTCGGTTGGACGGCCTCCGCGTTCGGGCACATGCCCGTCGCCGGATAGTGGAGGTCCTGATATAGCGGCGGGCAATGCGCACGCCAGTTATCGGAAGTGAAAACCTCTTCCTGATAAAGTAACGCCCATGCCGCATAAATTCCGTCACCGCCGAGATCGGTATATTTGTAGCGGAAGTCCTGCCAGGACACGTCGCCCCGCTCGTATCTCATGGCCACGGTCCAATAGGTATTGTTGTAGCCTTCCGGAACCAACTGCGGCACGAGGTAGTCGCAGCCTTCGACCACTTCCAGATACATTTCGGCTATTTTGATTCTGAGCTCGATAAATTCTTCAAGCCTTTCGGCCTGCGCCAACCCCATCGCCGCGGCGACTTCCGACAATCGATAATTATACCCAAGCGTATCGTGACGCTTATAGGTCGGATCCTGGAATATATCCTTGTGCGAGCGAACGCGCCCGTCTTGCGCTTGATTAACCCGATAACCGAGCGAGCCGAATTTGCGCATGGCCAGCGCCAAGTCCTCGTCGTTGGTGACGACAACACCGCCCTCGCCGGTCGTTATGTGCTTGGAGTTCTCGGTCGAATAACTTGTGATATGCGCAATTTCCGCAATCGGGCGGCCTTTATACGTCGCGCCGAACGCTTCGGCCGCGTCATTCACGACGACGAGATCGTGCTCTTCCGCCAAAGCCATCAGCGGATCCAAATCGCACGACAACCCGTAAAGCGAAATCGGCATCAACGCCTTGGTTTTCGGCGTGATTTTTCGGGCGACATCTTCCGGATCGATATTGAAAGTCTCGGGATCGATATCGGCGAATACCGGAATGGCGTTCATGGAAATGATCACATCGAGATTGGAGATAACGGTCAGCGGCGCCGTAATGACCTCATCGCCGTAGCCCACGCCGGCGGCGTACAAGGCCGCATGCAAGGTCGACGTGCCGGAATTCATGGAGATGGCGAATTGCGCCGATTCTTTCTCGGCGACCATCGCTTCGAAACGGTTGTTCAAATTGCCTGTCGTGCCGGAGGCGAAACCGGAATCCAGGACCTCCCGAATGCGGTCAAATTCGATCTGACCAAATCGCCACGTATTTTTCATTGCTTCTTCCTGATCACTTGAGGTTCGCGGCCTCTACGCCGGTGTCTGTCACTTAACTTCACGAGCAGGTACACCGACGACAGTCACGCCGTCCGGTACGGATTTAACGACCATTGCGCCGCCGCCGACGGTCGCGTCTTCGCCGATTGATAAATCTTCTAGAATTGTCGCGCCGGTACCGACGTGCGAGCCTGTGCCAACCGTGACGGTTCCGCAAAGCGTGGCGCCCGGGCCGACAAAAACATGGGCCCCCAAATCGCAATCGTGATCGATACTGGCCGATGTATTGATCAAACAATTTTCCGAAATGCGGGTGCCTGGTTGGACGACGCAACCCGCCATGATCTGCACGCCCTGCGCCAGATTGGCGTCGTCGCTGACCGTCGCGGCGGGATGGACGATCCGCGGAAACGCGAAGCCCATTGCGCGCGCCTCAATGTAAAAGCGACGGCGCACCGAGACCGAACCAATCCCGTTCGCCAACTGGTAATCGGCCGGCGAAATGCTCTTTAGTGCCGTCTCCTGATCATGGACTTTCGTCCCCATATAATTCCGACCGACCTTGTCCGGCGCCGCATCGAGAAATCCAGCCACCGCCCGTCCCATGTTGCGGAGCGTGTCAAACACGACCTTCCCGTGACCACCCGCGCCCACGATGTAGACTGGCTGGCTCATGTCAGACCGCGCACCGCGTCCACAATTGCATCGCAACCGCGTTGAATCTCGAGTGCCGCGCAGCTTTGACGCTGCAGACGCCGAGCGTCGTCGTCGTCCCACAATGCGATGACGCTTTGCACGAGAAAATCCAGCGAAATTTGATCGCCTCTGCCGATATACCCCGTCGTTCCGAGGCGCTCGAACGCGATGCCGATCGTTTCTTGATGCGTCGACTGCGAGACGCACAAGCCGGGCGTCCCATGATAGGCCCGCTCGAACAGCGTGTTCCCCGCACCGGTCAAGACCATTCTCGATTTCCGCAAGCCCAAGGCGAATTCCCGCGGCGGCAGGCCTTTCGAAATCTTCAATCCAGCGGATTGTGGGATCGCGCCGGGATGCCCAGCGCCAACAATTAAGTGGACGGACAAACGGTCGCTAATTTTTTGCAAGCCTGGCAACAAACGATCCACGACGCCAAGTTGGTCGCTGCCGCCGAACGACACGAACAATTGGTCGTCACGTTGCCGATCATTCGCGTTCAGCGCACGGTGTTGCGGATCGATCAAGAAATAGCTCGGGCCTGATAACAGTCCGCCGTCAAAACCCATCTTCTTGTAATCTTCGCCGAACTCGGTCGAACTCGGGTGGTCATTTACCAGAAGGTCGCATCGGTGTTGCGTTGGCGCCGCCTCGTCCGTAAACCGCGCGACTTTCTTACCAGCCTGTCGGATTTTATCGATCGTCGACTGCCAAAACGGCCCCGTCAATTCATCCGCCCGATCTTGCGCGTATGGCGGATCGAGAATGACAAGGGATGCGTCCGTCGACCGCGCGACCTCCACAATTTCTTCCATTGAATCAATGGCGCGGATATCGGTGCCGGGCTCATCGAAAATATTCTTCGTGTGTTCCCGCGTTCGCGTAACGACGCGATACGGCAATCCCGTAAGATCGCATAAAGAGCGCATCCGAGTCAGGTGGCCATACCCGATGGGGCGGCTCCCGTCCGCAAAGACCAGAACTTCGGGGGACACTTTAGAAAACGTTTACCAGTGCGGGGTCTCAATCGTCTTTTTGACGATCTCATCGAGGCCGTCGTCAAACGATATCTCGGGCGCCCAATTGAGTTTTCTCATTTTCGAATCGTCCACGTCATACCGTGTATCCTGTCCTGGCCGATCGTTGACGTATTCGACGCAGTCTTCGACATTCAAATCCATTCGCGCGGCGATCTTACTCACGACGTCGTTGACGTTTAGCTCGTCGTTGCCCGAAATATTGTAAATTTCATTCGCATTGCCTTGCAAAACGACCGTCACGATCGCTTGTACTGCGTCTTTCACATGTAACCAGCAACGCAGCGCACTGCCGTCGCCGTGAATCTGGGCCTTACGATTCTCGAGCAATCGCGCAATCGACCTCGGAATGAGTTTCTCCGGATACTGGCGCACGCCATAGTTATTGTTGAGACGTAGGATCTGGTAATCGATCCCATAAGTTCTCGCGTAGGATTGCACGATATGGTCGGCAGCCGCTTTGCTTGCCGCATACAGATTCGAAGGCCTCAGCAAACTCTCTTCGGTATGCGGCCCTTCGATGTTGTCCCCGTAAACCTCATCAGTACTAATTTGTATGAACCGCGGCCGCAGGCTTTGCTCGAAACCTCGTGTCAATTCCAGCAGGTTCTGAACGCCGAGCGCATTTGTCGTCATGAAATGGCGCGAGGAACGGATCGAATTGTCGACATGTGATTCAGCGGCAAAGTTGATCAACAAATCGCATTCGGGCAGCGTCTCCAGGCTCGTGATATCCTCATGGATAAACCCGTAGTTCGAGTAGTCGTAGAAGGAGGCGTAGCTCTTCTTGTCGGATGCATATGTCAGTTTGTCGATATTGATGACTTCATGTTTCTGATCCAGCAGATAGGAAATGAAATGCTTGCCGATAAAACCGGCCCCGCCTGTAACGACAATCCGTTGTGATGTCTCAAAACTTTGCACGAATAAATCTCAGCTACTGTTCGTTGATAATTGGATTTTCGCGATCGTCTCGCACAGTATCGCCACGTCATCTTCCGTCATCTGATTAAAAAGCGGGAGACACAAGGCTTGGGTCGACGCTTTTTCGGTCACCACCAGCGGAACACGATGGTTGATGTCGCGATAGGCTTCCATCTGATGGATCGCCGGCGCAAAATAGGACCGCGTTTCGACGCCTTCGGCCGCGAGCGCGCCGGCTAAGTCGTCTCGGCTCATACCGAACGCCTCGCCGGCGACCATAATCGCGAAATCCTTATGGCCGCTCGTATCGCCATCGCGAATTTTCGGGAACGAAATACCGTCGATATCGCTCAAAAGCGTCTCCGCTCTTTGGATCAACCGCTGCCGAATCGCGACATAACCCGGTACTCTTGGCAGCTCGATGAGACCGGCCGCCGCACTCACCTCAGGCAATTTCGAGACAATACTTGGAAACGAAGAGTCGTCGCCTTTCGAGCGCCCCCAATTTCGCGACATATGCAGTCGTTCGGCGATGGTATCGTCGTTGGTCGCAACGAAGCCGCCTTCGCCCATCGTCGTGTATATTTTCGTGACTGAAGTCGAAAACCCCTCGGCCAGACCGAACCCGCCGACCGGTTGCCCTTGGACGGTCGACCCGATGCCGTGGGCGGAATCGAAGAACAATGCCAACCCTCTCTTTTGCGCGATCTCCTCCAGAGCCACGACATCGCACGGCGTGCCGTACAAATGCACCCCGCAAATAGCAACGGTGTCCGGCCCGATCACAGCCTCGACGGACGCGGGATCGAGGCAAAACGTCTCCGGGTCGATATCCGCAAAAACAGGGGATAAACCGCCAAGCTTCAAGGAATGAGCGGTCGCCACAAAGGTATAACTCGGCAAAATGACTTCGCCGCCATCGAGGCCGATCACCTGCGGCAAATACATCAAGCCGGTGGATAGATTGGCGATTGCTAAACAGTGTTTGACTTGCAGCATCTCGGCGAGCGTTTCTTCATATCGCCGCCCAATCGGTCCGAAATTGGACATGTAGCCGCTCGCCTGCATCTCTTCCAAATACGGCGCGAGTTCTTCGGCTGTCGGCACCCGCGGCCGCATGAGCGGCAGCCCGTCCGGAAAGGCCGGTTGCCGCGCGTCGATAGATGCGTTGGTGTGCTGGTGGTTCGCCATGACTATTTAGCCACATCCTCCGGTTCTAGAAGGACTTCCGCTTGAATGTCTCGAGCGGCCGGTTTACCGAGGATTAGATCGAGTTCTCTCGGCAACATGCCTGTGCCGGGGCGCTTAATGCCAAGATTCTCTTCCGTAAAGGGTTCGCCTTTATTGATCGATTTCGTCGTGACGATACTGCGGCGGTGGACCCGGCGCTGGCTAAGTTCGATATCGGCAATATCGTCAGGCGCCAATCCGCCGGTACCAAGCGCGGCTTCGACTTCGCGAATGCGTTCGATCATTTCCTTGAGTTCCGCCGGCGACAACGACGCCTTATGATCCGGGCCGAATGCCGTCGGGTCCAACGTGAAGTGCTTTTCGATGCATCTGGCGCCCATCGCCACGGCTGCCGCCGGCAAGGTCGTGCCCAGCGAGTGATCCGAATACCCGACCGGCAGTCCGTAGCGGTCCCGCAACGTATGCATCGCGCGAAGATTGATGATTTCCGGTGGCGACGGATACCATGAGACGCAATGCAAAATGCAAATTTCTTTCGTGCCCGCGTCTTGAAGTGTTTGCAGCGCTTCGTCAATCTCCGGAAGATCCGCCATTCCCGTCGACAGAATGACAGGCACGTTCTTTGTACCGCAATGGCGCAAGAAGCGAAGGTTCGTCAAATCAGCGGAGGCAACCTTAATGACGTCGCAGCCGATTTCGTCGCATAGGTAATCCAAGCTTTGGAGGTCGAAGGCCGTCGAAAGAAATTTGATGCCTTTCGACTTGCAATAGTCGCTCAGCTGACGTTGCCCCGCGCGATCGAGTTCAAGACGCTTCAAAAGGTCTCGAAAGCTCTCGCCCTCGTGACTGCCTTCGACGATATATGTCGATCGTTCGGCGATCGGAAGCACCAACTCTTCGGCAACGAATGATTGAAATTTGACGTAATCCGCATCCGCGGCCACCGCCGCGTCAATCAACTGGATTGCGGCGTCCAAATCGCCATCGTGGTTGATGCCAGCTTCCGCTATGACCAACGTTTTATCTAATGGCAGGAACATATCGATTCGCTCCGGTGGAAAATTGCAAAATCAAACAACGCGTTCAGTCAGCCGCCGCATCGACTGATTCGGGCGTGCCCGGCGACTTTTCCGCCGCACAATCACCTATCACCAAAACATCGATGTTCGTTGACTCGAAACAACGCATCGCTTGTTCCGGTGTGTTGACGATCGGTTGGCCCTTAACATTGAAAGACGTATTCAACAATACGGGACAGCCGGTTTCCGCGTAAAACGCCTCGAGAAGCGCGCGGAAATTTTCGTTATTTGTCGGCTTCACGCTTTGGACGCGGCAAGAGCCGTCCACATGCACCGTGGCCGGAATTTCATCTCGCTTTTCGGGTTGCACCTGGCACGCAATGAGCATGTGCGGGCTTTCCTGCCGGATGTCGAAATACTCTTCCAAGTGGTCACTCAAGATCGCCGGCGCGAAAGGCCGGAACGGTTCGCGAAACTTAACCCGTTCGTTCAGATAATCCTTCATTTCGGCGGGGTATGGACGTGTCAGAATACTTCGATTGCCGAGAGCCCGAGGGCCAAACTCCGCACCGTCCTGAAACCACGCGATAATCTTACCTTCCGCCAACCGTTTGGCCGTGAACTCGTAGATATTGTCTTGTTTTTGAAGATGAACGCCGGTTTCGGCTTCGGCGGATGCGCGAACGTCGTCTCCCGACGCGGTGCCCAGGTAAAAATTATGGTGCTTCTTCGGCTTAAATTGCGGCGTCATCCGTTTATGCGAGAGATAACATGCGCCGATCGCCGTGCCGCTGTCGCCACTGGCCGGCTGCACAAATATCTCGTCGAAAATACCGGACGCCGCGATTTTGCCGTTCATCGAACAATTCAGCGCCACACCGCCCGACAAGGCGAGTTTTCGATAGCCAAACTCTTCGCGAGCACGGCGCAACTGTTTGAGAACAATCACTTCAAGGCGGCGCTGCAAGGCGGCGGCCACATTTTTATGAACGTCGGTTATCTCATCTTCCCACTTGCGCACAGGGCCGAACAGATCGGTGAATTTGTCGGAAATCCAGATGTCTCGAACCTTGTGATAGACAAACCAATCGAGATTGACTTCGTAGCTGTAATAACCGGTCTCTTGGACAATATCCTCAAACACTTCGTAGTAGGTCCGGGCGCCGTCCGGGGAAATGGCATCGGCATCTCCATAGGGCGCTAACCCCATCACGATCCCTTCGTCGCAATGATGCTTGAACCCAAGAAAGTGCGTTATACCGGAATACAACAAACCTAGGGAATGCGGATATCGCCCGCTTGCATCGAGAACTTCTATATCGCCGTCCTTACCGCCGGCCAGCAGGCCGGTTTGGATTTCGCCCATCCCGTCGTAACAAGCGAGAAGAGCATCGTCGAAACCGCTCGGATAATAAGCGCTTGCAACATGGCACATGTGATGCAGGTGGAATTCGATCGGGCCCTCGAAACCGGTTTCCTTCCGGACCAGCTCTTCCATCTGGTAGGCGCGCTTTATCCGATCGAAATCGTCAATCATCACGCCGATACGATAATCTTCCTCCAAGGCCAGCTTCAGATACGTCTCGCGAATGTAATGCATCGGGTCATTGCAAAACGCGATCTCATCAACGTCCGAGAGCGTAAAGCCCCCACGAGCGAGACATTCCGCAATCGCTTCGTTCGGAAATGCGCGCGTGTGTTTTTCAAAATTACAGCGCTCTTGCTCGCAGGCGGCAACCAATTCCCCCCCGACCATAAGCGCCGCGGCGGTATCGTGCGCGCCATACACCATACCCAAGATAATAGGGCTGTTTTTGTTCGTCATCGTCTACTGTCCGTTCGCTAACGGTGTCGGCGTGCGCAATTCGTCCGGGAAACACCCAAAATGGACATGATCGCAGTACCCGTCTTCCGTCCGGTCTTGCGCCCGCAAGAGAGCTTCGCGCTGAAAACCTAGTTTCTCGAAGACTTTAATCATCGCCGGATTGATCGACATCGCGCCACTCGTAAGTTTGCGCAAGCCGACCGTCTGAAAGAGATAGTGACAAAGCGTGAAAATGGCATCTTGGGCAAAACCCTTTCCCCACGTGTCCTTGTCACCAACCATAATGCCGATATCGCTGACGCCAGCGTACCAATTGGTGTGTCCGGCCTTCAGCGTGCCGACAAACCGATCGTCCGTCTTGTCGATTAGAGCCAGAAAAAGATCGGTCTCGGAACGAATCATTCGATCGCAATACGTCTTCACGTCTTCATAGGGCACCGGACCCGCCAGATAGTCCGGCAAGTACAATGTCCGCACGACGTCCGGATTTCGCAACCAATTTAGATACGCTGGATCGTCTCTGTGGGCTTCCGAGAACGAGACAAGACATGTACGTTCGCCCTCAAGTCGAAGGCCTATTTTGTTAAAGTGTTTCAAATCGCCGTCCAACCGCCATCGACCATGAGGACCGCACCCGTAACGTACGACGCGGCTTGCGAGGCCAGGAACACGACAGGCGGCCCGATCTCGTCCGCATTCGCCATTCGCCCAAGCGCGGTCCGTTTATTGTAGGCATCGACGAATTTCGACGATTGCGCCGCGGATACGCCACCCGGGCAAACGGCGTTTACCCGGACGCCATCCCGGCCGTATCGGCTAGCCAGCAAGCGCGTATGAGAAATGATTCCGCCCTTTATTGCCGCATAGGGCGACGGCATCCAAGAGTCGGTGTCTTCGTATATGCCGTAATCGGGCCCGACGACGCCATATATCGACGCGATATTGATAATCGACCCGCCGCCATGCGATGCCATGCGACGGGCGGCGAACTCCGCGGACACACAGTAACTATTTAGATGAATATCGACATTCTCGCGCCATGAACTGACGGAACCTTCCGCTTCGCGCGTACCCCAATCCCCGGTCCGGGGATAGGCGGCGTTCACCCAAACATCGAATCCGCCGTATTTCGTCGACACATCGTCAATAATGTTCGGGATATCTTCGGCGCGCGACAGATCGACCTGTTCAAAGTTCAAGACGCTTGGCATCGCTTGTCCGCTACCAGGCGGCGAAATATCCAAAACGACAACCTTGGCGGCGTTGGCTATGAGTGCGTTCGTGATGGCGGATCCCAATTGACCGAAACCACCCGTCACCACTGCTGTCGAATTTGCCAGACTAAACAATGAGAAACGCACGCAATTTGTGGATTGAAATCGACACGGACGCGATGGTGATGAAAGTTCCCACGCTACCGCAGCCCGGGTGAAAATATCGTCGCCCGAGTTGCGTCCGAAAACATCTGAAAGATGCCTGCATATCCATTCAAATGAATACGCTGACCGCGAAATGTTCACATATGGCAGACGCTGTCAACAACCTTGTTCACGAAACGAACATGGGATATAGCTACTGAGCATTCGACTGGACACGAAGACCCTTGGCGAAAAACGCGGTTTTAATTTTAATTGACGCTCTTCGTTACGACGCGGTCGAGGATCCCAACGCTGCGCGCCTTCTGACGCCGAATATTTACAGCCTAATGGAAGGTGGTTTCGTGCGGCGTGCGATCGCCAATGGCTGCGCGACTCACTTCGCCCTTCCGAGCGTTTTCACGCAAACTTTTCCACTCGACCACGGCGGATACAACAATGGAATCCGCGAGCGGCCGAAGAGTTTCGTCGAGCTTCTAAAGGCCGCGGGATTCGATACGCATTTGATGGCCGCCGCCAATGCGCTGGGCCGATCCATGAGCTACGAACGCGGCTTCAATGTCGTTCATACGGCCGCCGATTACAGATATCAGGTCGGCTATCGAATAGATAAGACTTTACTGTATGAGCTGGAACTTGCGGAGAAGGGGGAACGGGATCGGAAGGAAGCCACGAAGATCGTCGCTAAGGAGCTGGATCTCATCCTGAAGTCCGTCGAAGAAGCGGTGAACGATACGGAGACCACACTATGGCCGGCGGCGTTGCGTCGCCTGAACCGAAATATGGCGAGGAATTGCCCCGCGGAACGCGCTTTGTTGGCGCGCAATCCGGGGGCCGTTATGGATAAGCTGCGGAAGCTCCCGACGCGCCTCTATTGGCAAGGTCTCGGCAAAGAGAAGATCGGCGCGGCGCAATTGTTTTTCTGGCGGCTTCGCGAAAGTCTGAATTGGCGAACGCGCTCGGCGGCGCTGAAAATCGGCTTTCCTATGTTTCCGTTGGGAAGCTTTCAGGTTGTCGCTCGCGAATTTTTCGGCGGTATCTGCAAATTGGTGCGCCAACACAACTCCCCGTGGTTCTATTACATTCACGTCATGGACGTGCACGATTGCCGCTCCTTGAGTCGCCCGTTCCACGCACTCTGTCGTCTTAAATATCTACCGCGTTGGCTGGCCGCGCGCAGGCGAGGCAAAACGAAACGAAAATTCCTCTATGATTCGGCACTCATGTACGTCGACGAACATATTGGAAAATTCCTGGAAACGCTCGACCGACTGGGCCTAAAGGACGATACCTTGATTGTCGCCACCGGAGATCACGGCTATCACTGGGCGGAAAGTCCCCGTTCCGGCAAATCCGATTTGGGTTTCCGCAGTCACTACGAAGATATCGACGTACCCATCCTCGTGTCCGGCGCGGATATCCCCCCCTCGAAAGGCGGGCTGCTTGATAGCATGAGTGTTGCCGCAACCTTGTTGGAAGGACTTTGTGTTGCAAGCCATCCATCGTTTAAAGGCATCTCCGCGTTCGCAGAGGGGAAAGATGCCATCATCACGGAAAATGCGGGGCGCGGAAACGCGGATTTATCGCGCCGCGATCTCTATTTCACGATCACGACTCGAACCCATAAACTTTTCGTCTTGCTTCGCGGCCATACAATTGAAACGCTCGATCTATACGATCTCGTCAACGATCCTCGCGAGATGAACGATCTTTCCGAAAATGAGGATCTTGGCCCCGTGAAAAAAGCATTGCTCGGCCATCTGTTCGATCAACGGCATGATCTCATGGCGGCGCGCGGCGTAACGCTGGAAGACTATACTTCTTCCTCGCCGGAACCGCAGCCGCGTTTGGAAGGAATGCCCTCATGAGGGGAATTATCATCGCGGCGGGGCTCGGCATGCGGCTACGGCCAATGACTGAACAGTTACCGAAATGCATGCTGCCGATCGCCGGCCGGCCCTTGCTCCATCATACCATGCGGTACATGCGGTCGGCCGGTTGTCAGGAATTCGTCGTTATCGTGGGCCATAGCGCGGATAAGGTCGACGCGGACGGTGCGACATTAGTGACGAATACAGATTACGAGAATAACAATATCCTGCATTCATTGATGTATGCTTCCGAATTTATGAATGGGCCGGTGATGTGCAGCTATTCGGATATCTTGGTCGAGCCGCGAATTCATTCGGCGCTCGCCAAGGGGACGGGCGATATTTGTCTGGCGGTCGACAACGATTGGATACCTTATTACGACAACCGCACGGACCACCCTTTGTCGGAGGCGGAGAACGTATTTTTCGATAACGACGGACGCATCGTAAAACTGGGCAAACATTTGCACCCAGGTGACGCGGGCGAATATTCTTGCGGCGAGTTTTTGGGCCTATGGCGGTTGAGCGCGCGCGGTTGCGAAATTTGGCGGGAGACCTTCGAGGCACTCGACGAAAAGCTTGAACGGAAAGATCCGTTTCAACAAGCCGCGGAATGGCGGAAATCATATATCACCGACTTTTCGCAGGAACTTATCGATCGAGGCAATCGGATCGACACGGCGATCATCCAGCGAGGTTGGGCGGAAATCGACACCCAACAAGATTACGAACGCCTGGCAGAGATCGCGCGCCGGCAAGGCCTTCAAACCTTGTACGAGGGAGCGGAGTAAAAATGACGCCATCTTCGCAAGCGTTACACCTTAAGGCATTGGGTGCGCGCATCTTGAACGAAGCGAACGACTTGAAACGGACACCCGAAGCGCTGGCCGCCGAACTGGGTATCGAGTCGTCTCTCGTGCATCGGGTCATCGAAGGGCGAGCCGATTTAACCTCCGCCTTGGATCTGCTTCACGCTATGACCAATAAATACCCGATTTCATTGGCGGACATTTGGTTGGACGAAGACGACACCGTCGACGGTGTAAAAATCATGTCAGCGGCTGAAACCGCTGGATCGTCTCGCGTCTTTGAACGCCGGGACAGTCATGGCGGCAAAAGCCCGTATTACGACTATCGCGATACGGCCATGAGCCGTCTCGCCCCGTTCAAACCCGAGTGGATCGAAGAGCTGCGGGTCGTCTCGAACGATGATCCCGACAACCCGGACGTTGCTTACAATAACGGGCACTTCTTGCATCAGACGACCTTTTTTATCGGCCCGGTTAATTTTTATTGGGATTTACAAGGCAAACGGCATTGCGCCGAAATGAACACCGGGGATTCGAACTACATCACACCCTTCGTGCCCCACAGCTTTACGAGCAGAGATCCCAATAATTTAGGACTCATTATCGCCATTACTTACGCTGGGCAGGTCGGCCGCGCCCGGCGCGAGCTTTCGGCGGCTGACGTCGATGCGTTGAACGCGGAAGCGGGCGACCTCCGCGGCGTTAATCCGTTCCTACACCGCCTTGATCGGCACTTAAATGCCGAATCGCTGTCTCCGGAAGAGCTACGGGCTCGTCTGGTTGACGCCGGACACAATGAGCAGTCTTTCACTGAAATTCTTGCCGGCCGGAAAGAACCCACCTATTTGGAGATCGCGCTCGTCGCCGATGCATTAGCCGTTCGGCCGCAAGACCTTGTCGCGGCAAATATGACGAGAGGCGAAGAAGTGGTCGTGAAGCGGCGGGATATCGACCTTGGGCGAAATTTCCCGGACAATAATAACCCGGCGTATCGACTCGTTGAGTTGGCGCGAACAAAGCATCAGCCGAAACTCAAAGGCTTCGACGTGACAGTGAACGGCGAGGAAGGGTCACCCTTCCAACACAGCCTGCATGAATATGTCTACAATTACGGCGACGATGAAGTGCATCTTCATTGGCATGGCGGGCATTCGAAAACATTGGCGCCAGGCGATTCCGCTTATATCCGACCGATGATCGAACATGGTTTTGCGCGCAAGGCGAAGAGCGAGGCGGGAAAACTTGTCATGATTCGCGTACCCGGCCAATTGACCGACGATGTCTTCGATGAGTTTGCCGCGTTTGAAATCTCCGGACGCGATCGCGTCGCGCGCGAGACGAGGCGGTGGTTTTGAGCCGCCCGTTTTACTGCCCAACGCAGGTCATCTCGACGCAATCGTACGCGGAAGAGTTGCGCGATATTGTCGCCGACCAACGTTGGTTGCTGGTAACGAGCAGCGGTTGGGTGCGGCGTGGCGCCGTCGATCAGCTCGTCACCTCACTCGGTAAACCGACCGCGATTATCGACGCGGTGCCCACGAACCCGCGTATCTCGAACATCGAGACCCTTCGTGCGGCGCTACTGCGGGATCTGGATATCGTCGTGGCACTCGGTGGCGGAAGCGTCATTGATGCGGCGAAAGGCTTCGCCGCCGTCCACGCCCTCAATGGTGAAATGGAAATCCTCGCGGCTCATTTGCGCGACGGCGCCTCATTACCGGCCACCTTTGCGCCGCCGCCTTTGGTGGCGGTTCCGACAACATCTGGCACGGGATCCGAGGTCACGAGATGGGCCACCATTTGGGGCGACGACGACTTTAAGTTTTCGCTTCAGCATCCAGCGCTATATCCAAGCGTCGCGGTGCTCGATCCGAGCCTCTGCACCTCCATGCCCGAAGATATCACGCTGGCCACCGCCCTCGACGCGGTTTCGCACGCAATGGAGGCGGTCTGGAATCGAAACCACATGCCGGTTTCTGACCGAATGGCGTCAACCGCCATTTCGGAAATCTATGCCAGCTTGCGGCAGACCATTGAGCAACCGACGAACGTCGCGCTTCGGGAACGTATCCAAGTCGCTTCCTTGATCGCCGGCTATGCGATGGGCACGACGCAAACGGCGGTCGCCCACTCGATCTCTTATCCCTTTACCGCTAAATACGATATGCCCCATGGCTTCGCATGCAGTTTCACCCTAGCGGAGGTGGTTCGATACAACGCCGAAGCGGATGGACAACGTTTACTACCCATTGCGGAGGCCTTGGATTGCAGTGTCGAATCCATTGGTGAGACGATCGAAAAATGGTTCGACGAACTGGGTGTTGGCAAATATGTCGCGCAGTACGTGACACCTGACGTGACGGATGAAATGGGCGACGGACTTATTACGCGTGCACGCGCCGCCAATAATTTACGCGACATCGATGGCGCGGAGGCAAGAGCGATCGCGAGACGGAGCCTAGATCATTTCAGCCGAGGCGATTAAATTACGCCCCCTTTCAATCTGACGCATTTAAGGCGTATTAAATGATAATCTGGGTGACAGGCATTTCCGCTGCGGGAAAGACGACATTGTGCTCGGCGATACGAGGTCTGCTTAAGCCGCGTGTCCCGGAATTGGTTGTGCTGGACGGCGATGTCGTACGCGCTGCTTTCGGCAACGACCTGACCCACACGGAAGAGGATCGTGTGGTTCAAGTCAATCGGCTGCAGAGCATGGCGAAAGTCTTGGAAGCTCAAGGTATCGTCGTCCTGGTCGGCGTATTGTATTCGCACCCCGAACTGCTCGCGTGGAACCGAGATAATTTCGAAGAGTATTTCGAGGTATATCTAAAGATTTCGGTCGACGCGGCGGCCGCCCGAGACCCGAAAGGGCTCTATGCAATGGCGCGAGCGGGGGATATGCCGAATGTCGTCGGCATCGACATTCCCTGGTATGAACCCGAACGGCCTGACCTCGTCGTCGACCAAGAAAATCCGGACGAACCTGACGTCGAAGCGCGCCGTATCATCGAAACCATTCCGAGGTTTCGAGACATTATGGGCTGAATTTGAACTCTGAGGCTTCCTGCGCGCTAGATAGCCGAAATTCGAACCGCTATGGTCAACATTGTTTGAAGCGCAACAAGTCTACGAATAGGTAGTATTTCGTGAGCGAACAGAACGGTAAAAAACGCGTATTGGTTTTCATCGTCGCGTATAACGCGGAAAAAACGATTGAGGACGTGCTGCGTCGTATTCCCGAGGAACTCTCCGATGCGTATTACACGGAAGTCCTCATTATCGACGATTCCTCGCAAGACCAAACGTTCGAGCGCGGTCACGCTGTCAAAAAAGTCGGCACCCTGCCCTTCAAATTGAACGTTCTTTTTAATCCGGTAAACCAGGGGTACGGCGGCAATCAGAAGATCGGATTTCACTTCGCGATTGAAAACGGCTTCGACTACGTGGCCCTCGTGCACGGCGACGGACAATACGCGCCCGAGTGCCTCCCAGAATTACTGCAGCCGTTAGCGGCTGGCGAGGCAGACGCCGTGTTCGGAAGCCGGATGCTGACGCGCGGCGCCGCGCTGAGCGGCGGCATGCCGTACTATAAGTTCGTCGGCAATAAAATCCTCACAACGTTCCAGAACGTGATGATGCGCGGTCAACTGAGCGAGTTCCACTCAGGCTATCGCCTCTATGCGGTCGATGCGCTGAAACGGATACCCTTTCATCTCAACACAAACGTTTTTCACTTTGATACCGAGATCATCTATCAGTTCATCATCAACGGCCTACGCATAAAAGAACAACCGATCCCCACCTATTACGGCGACGAGATTTGTCATGTCGACGGCCTCAAATACGCCTGGGACGTCTTCCTCGCGACGTTGCGCGCGCGGGCGCAAGAGCTATCCCTTTTTTATGACCGAAAGTTCGATTGCGCATCGACCGACGACGGCAACACGCACTATCTACCGAAGCTCGAATTCGAAAGTCCGCATACCCTCGCTTTGCGGGCGATGAACGCAAACGCCAAGGTCCTCGATATCGGATGTGGTGACGGGCGGCTGAGCCAGGCGATCCAAGACCGCGGGTATCAAGTGACCGGCATCGACATGTTTGAGCCGGCCGACGACATCCAACTGGAAAACTTCATCGTTCACGACCTGAATTCCGAGGAACTACCCGTATCGGTCGTCGATTACGACTATGTCTTGATGCTCGATGTCATCGAGCACTTATTGGCACCCGAAGCGTTCGCAAGCCGACTTAGTCGAATTTCGGGGAGCGCGCAAAACACGCAAATGATTGTCAGCACGGGCAATGTTGCGTTCCTCATCGTGCGGCTCATGCTGCTGTTTGGGCAGTTCAACTATGGTAAAAAAGGTATCCTAGATCTCACGCATACCCGGCTTTTTACCTTCGCCACGATGCGTCGGCTTTTCGAACAATCCGGTTTCGAAGTCCTGGAGCAAAAAGGCGTCGCGGCTCCCTTCACGATGGTCCTTGGGGACAATATTTGGTCCCGCGCGTTGTTCTCGCTAAACCGGTTTCTGATTCGGATTTGGAAACAGGCGTTTTCCTATCAAATATTCATGATCGTCCGGCCGCGTCCATCGCTTGCGGCACTCTTGCGGGATGCGGAAGTGCATAGTGCGAACCGCATAAAAGCAACGGAAGAAAACGAGGCGGAAACTAGCGTGAAAAGCGCTTAAGCACGCGGCTCATGACACTGTCCCCCAACGGGGTATAGCGTTTCAGTGCCGAGTACGCCCAAACCAACGATTTGTCGAGGCGAATGAGCAGTCGCTTCACAGGCGTATCTTCCGGCCGCGACATATAATTCGTCGGTTGCAACTTCAAGGTCTTGCCCTCGTCGCGGAAGTAGTAGAGCGCCAATGATTTCCGGCTTTCGCTCGGCGGACACTTGAGCGGCGTTGGATGGCCATGCAACGAATCCGCCGTCGTATGAAAGAGAACGCATTTATTGTAGTCCGGCCGAATGCGCACGGTCGCCGCGCTCATGTCCGGCTCCCACAACTCGAGAAACCCTTCCCATTCATCCTGCCAATCGCGGTTGAGGTAAAGCAGAAGATTGATCTGCCGACTCCAATTCCGACGGTTCGTATGTGATTGGAAGTCCGCGTGAACGTTCAGATACCCACCCGGCAAAATTCGATGCAGTCCGCCGCCGTCGAGGTCCGGGTCGGCGATCAATCCATCGATGCCGGTGAGCTTTTCGAGAAACGCTAGAAATTCCAGCGAGGACAATTCTCGGATAATTTTCTGGGTGCCGGGGCCCATCGCTTCCAATCGGGTAAGGCCCGATTTTTTTTCGTTGTAATGGTTGTATGAAAGCCATTCATCGGATTCCGCATACTCCCGATAGAGCGCGCCAATGGCTTCTGGTTCCAAAAAATCGTCAATTTGGATATGCGGGTACGGTGCGGCCTCACGAAAATTTCGCTCGGATTTTCCGCAAGCGCATTCAATTTGCCGTAATCCAAAATCTTCATTTGTCGCTAGTAAAAGCAATTTGTTCGAAGAGACAACCTCGTGTATCGGCTGACTCTCGTCAAGCGGTTGCTAGGGATCGGCCGATTTCCGCTGACGGACGAATTTCCATCCATACAGAGAGAGTAAAATTAGAGCTGGTTCGACGGCAATCCTGTATCGCGAATTGCCAACGAAAAGATGGACCATAGCGAAATAGGTAATCAGCAGCGTGAGGATAAGAAGCATGTCGTACTCACGCCGTTTCGCCAACGCGACTAGTCCGAGGAGCCCGAAGAGGCGCATGATAATCACAAATAGCAGGCAAACGGCGCTAATCGCGACCGCGCCGAGCGGCGCCGACTTCACGAATGCGGTCACCATTCCCCAGACGTCGGATTGTTTGGTGGTAAACCAAATCTCCTCCATATTGCCGCTGACCTGAAAGAGATTGTGCCACCGGCCCGCCCCCGCCGCGCCAAAAAATTGAATCCATGAGCGGGCATATGCCGTCAGCAAATCGGCGGCGGGATAGGCAAGTAGATGGCTATATCCCCTTTGCAGCAAATACACACGTTGCTGCTCTCTTTTAAGGGTCCTCCATTCCGGGCCGTATTCTTCGGCCATCTTGGCCTGTACCTCATTCAAATTGTCCGCCGCTTGGTGATAGGACTTTCCCGTCGATTGCGCTTCAACCATCGTAATCTGATCCCAGATGTATCGATGACGGGACTCGACGGCGGAAAGTCCGTATTGGCCGTCGATAGCCTTCACGTTCGCGATCCAGGGCGCCATGATTGCAAGCGCCAGGACGGTTGCCAGACTTCCGTGCATAAGCCCTTTCAGCCATTGTCCGCCGCGCCCCGATACCGCCAAAATCAGTGCGAACGCGATCGGCAGCGCCGGGACGATAAATTGCGCGGTCGGTCGGGTCAGACAGGCAAGAGCCACCGCAATTCCCGTAACCAAAGCCATCCCGAATTTCGCTTGATCGTTGGCGTATCGAATTACTGCCCAGAAGCCGACGGTCAGAAAAAACAAAAACAGGATATCGCTTTGCGTATACTGCGCCGTTGAAAGCGTATTCGGATTAAAGAGCAGCAGTGCCATGCCGGTATTGCCATAGCCCGGCAATCTCGCGTCCACCGTGTCGCGAAAAAAAAGTCCCGCCGCCAACAATATGGCGATCTGACCGATCGCCAGAAGACCAGGAGTCGTCCCACCCGCCAGATAGGAAAGTGCCGCGCCAAACAAAGTGTATGCGGGCGGGCGATACACGTCGGGCTCGCCGGGCCGCTCGGGTCCCGTGATAATACCGTGTTTATAGGTCTCGGCCGCCGCCTGATACCAGGAGCTACCATCGCCTGCGTGCTTATAGCGGTCGGCCTCCTCGACGACGAACCAAAGCAATAGATTTGCCAAGAGATACGCCACAACGATCACCATGAGACCGAAGCCTTGTGGCGAATTGCTTTCCGTCGACAATGCGGAGATTTGCGGTGCCATGGCGCGGACCATATCGGCGATACCGGAATCTGTCCAACGATACATGACAATGAAGACGCCCCTGATCGACCGCTCCCGAGCAAGAGCCGGTCTCGATAATTTGCCAGCATTTTTCGGCGTGCTTGTTCCCAACAATCTGTTGTATCGTCTGCCGCGACTGACGCTGCGGCAGAGGGTTTAGTCCGTTCCGGCCGCAATCGGTCATGTCCGACAAGACTTTCAATTGTGGGTTCTTAATGAATAGGCAGCTATTTTGCACAATCGGCCCTGCGTCAACGGACCCGAGAATTCTAGTCCGTTTGGCTGAACTCGGCGTCAGTCTGTTCCGAATAAACTTATCGCACACGAAACTTGCGGATTTACCGTCGGTCATTGAATCGATGCGACAACATACCGACGTGCCGATCTGTCTCGATACCGAAGGCGCTCAAATCAGGACGGGCGATCTGCTCGATGATGTCGTTGAGGTGCGGGAAAACGATGTGCTCATCGTTTCGCGTTCCATTGTTCCGGGCAACGCGCGTCGCATTAACCTCTATCCGCTTGAAATCGTCAAAAGTCTTCAGGACGGCGATTTCGTCAGTATCGATTTTAATACCGTTCTGGCGCAGGTCGTGCGGTCCGGTCCGGCCGAAGCGCATTTGCGGATTTTGAACGGCGGACGTATGGGCAAGAACAAGGCGGTCACCGTTGAAAGACCGATCCAGATGTCGCCGCTGACCGAGAAAGACATCGGCGCTTTAGCCATCGGCCGCGAAATGGGCATTCGCAACGTCGCCTTGTCGTTCGCAAATTCGGGAGAGGACGTTCAATTCATCCGAACGCATGTGAGCGAAGAAACGCGAGTAATTTCGAAGATCGAATGCCGAAACGGCATCCACAACTTGGACGAGATCGCGCGCCTCTCCGATAGCATCCTCATAGACCGGGGGGATCTGAGCCGCGAATATCCTGTCGAACAAATCCCGGCGCTCCAGAAACGAATTATCAAACAATCGAAATCCGCCGGCTGCGAGGTCTTCGTTGCGACCAATCTCTTGGAATCGATGGTTAAGGATCCGTTCCCGACACGGGCGGAGGTGAATGACGTCTACAACACGCTTTTAGACGGCGCAGACGGACTGGTTCTCGCGGCCGAGACGGCGATCGGCAATCATCCGGTGGCGTGCGCAAGCATGATCGTTCGCCTCGTCAAGACCTGCGAATCGAATATAGAAAGAGAGAACGAAGAGGACGTAAAATTCGAGCCCGCGTCCCTTTTGGTCGAACCGCACGGCGGTGCGCTCATCAATCGCGTTGCCGAAGATCAACCGGCAAATCCCGACGCGAATGAAATAGTCGTGCCGGAGACGGTGCTGATCGACAGCGAGCAAGTCGCGGTTGGCACCTATTCGCCGTTAAGCGGTTTCATGGATCGCGAAACACTCGAATCCGTTCTCGCCGAGAACCGGTTACCCAACGGAACAGTTTGGACAATGCCGGTTCCGCTGCAGATACCATCGGATTGCGGTTTCGCTATCGACGCGGGCGGACAACTCGCGTTGAAGAGCGATGCTGGAACCATTCATGCGTATGTGGATGTCACGCAGGTCTGGGAAGCGGACCCGCTCGGCTACGCGAAGGATTGGTTTGGTACCGACGACATGGCGCACCCAGGCGTCGCACGATTTGTAGAAGGCGGCAACCGGTTTGTCGCAGGTCCTGTTACGCTTATCGAACGGCTGCCGTCGCCTTATCGCCATTTCCAGCTATCGCCGGCGCAAACAAGATTTATCTTTGGCCGCAAAGGTTGGATTCGCGTTGTCGGTTTTCACACGCGAAACGTCGCTCACCGCGTTCACGAGCACATTCAACTCAAAGCGCTTGAACGGGCGAATGCCGACGGTCTTTACATCAGCCCCGTTAGCGGCCCCCGGAAAACCGGGGATTTTCTACCCGGGCCGATTCTCGACTCCTATCAATTGCTTTTGGATTTTCGCTTCTACCCCGCGGGAAAGATCTTGCTAGGCAGTTTTGCCTCCTATCCGCGCTACGCCGGCCCGCGGGAAGCCGTGTTTACCGCACTCTGCAGAAAGAACATGGGCTGTAGCCATTTCGTGATCGGCCGAGACCATACGGGTGTGGGGAATTTTTACGGACCGGATGACAATCGTAAACTCTTCGAACAATTGGATGACCTCGGCATTGAGCCAGTCTTCTTTGAAGCAATCGGTTACAACGCCAATGCCGCGGAATACACCGAGACGGCGAATGCATCGGAGATCAAGCAAATCAGCGGGACCGAAGCGCGGGAGGCCCTTCAATCCGGCAAGCCGTTACCAGATTGGTACATGCGGGACGTGATCCAACACTACCTCAGAAATGAACTTCAAGCAGGCAACGCACTCTTTATGAAATAGCGGATCCACTCGCCTGACCCGCGGCTTCGTAAACTTGGACTACCCGTTTCTTAATTTCGTTAAGGTGCTCCATTTGGACGCCAGCGACGCCAGGGCTTCCCACAAGGTTGGTCCGTTCATCTGGGTCGCTGCTTAGGTCGTACAATTCTGTAATCACGGGCGTGTTGCCTTCGATCGTGGCAATGGATTTATGTTCGATCGTCCGACGACCGATAAAAACCGGCTTCTCTCCGATGCGACATTGACCCATCCCACCATTCTCGCTCCAGACGACATCCGTGGGTGGCGTACTTGCCGACATCAGATCTCGCCCCTTGAAACTCGGTGGGGCGTCAATCCCGGCCAGGCCAAGAACTGTTGGCGGTATATCCAAATGACTAGCAAGACTGACGTCCCGACCCGGTTGGATATCGGGTCCATTAATAATCAGCGGCACATGAATGTGTTCGTCGTAGAACATCCGCGGTAAATAACTGCCAACGCCGCGATTCGGATGACCGGCTTCCGTACCGTGATCGCCCGTTATCAAGATGGTCGTATCGTCGGTCAGGTTGTGACGATCGAGGAGCCGCCGCAATTCACCGACATTCTCGTCGACAAGCGCCAGTCCGAGGTCGTAGAGAAAGCCGCGTTGCGCGGGTTTTCGGTCCCGGCGAATCTTCCCGTACGCACGGGCAAAATCGCAAAGTCGTTTTGGTGTCGGCCGGGTGAGGAGTTTCGAAATCAGAAGCTTCGCTTCGTGCAGATCGAAATAATGCAGGAAGGCAAAGAACGGGCGGTTCGGATCCGACGCGACCCAGTTGTCGAAAAGATTGTTGACGGTCGGCGCTTCAAACGCTCTGCGATGCGACAAAAGAAAAATTCTTTTATTGAGGCGGTCGTGAAAACGTGACCGTCGTTGCAGACGCAGATGAAGTCGGTCCGATAATTCGTCCTCACCAAAGGCGAACTGGTAGTTGTTTCCGAACTTTACGATCTTCGCCCAAACAAATTCCGGATCCCCCTCCAATAATGTCAACTCGCGTTCGATCCGATTCAGCTGAACATCTCTCGCAATTCCATTGTCGGGGGCGGAAATATCGTTCAGGCCGTGTATATACCGGATCGCATCGCACAACATGCGCCGATACTTAGGAGCGAATTCGTCCAAAACGGATCTGTCGCGGCCTTCCGTCTCGTTCCATCGCGAAACGAGGTCCCCGAGGTACGCGGTATAGATCGCCCGGAAATACTGATAGAGATCGATGAGATCGATAAACTTGTTGAAGCCGCGGTTATAGCCGAAATGGGACGAACACGGGTGTCCGGTAACGAGCCCATATGTCTCGTAACCATTCTCGGTAAGTAATTCGGGAAACGAAACCGGACGGTGTTTGATACCATTGTCATAACCGCCAAAATCCAACGGCAAGGTCGACGTAAAGAGGCTCGGAAAGGCGACGCTTGTCACACATCCGTTCGAGAAAAAATTTGGAAAGTTCAACCCGCTCGTCGCAAGCGCATCTAAGTTGGGGGTCACCGCCGGCCGGTGCCCTGAACTCCCAAGTCGATCGAAACGTAACGTATCGACAATTAGAAGAATAATATTTTTCATATTATGAAAATTTCACCCGTGATGATTAGCGCAACCTCGCCGCGACGCCGGTTTCAGCAGCCTGTTTTGCGGCGTTCAAAAACGCGCTGAAAGCTACATCCCTACAACATTAATATTGGAAACGGCCCTTCGAGCAAGATTATTTCAATGTCTTGATTGAGTATAAGATCGCCTTATCGCTTCGAGGTCTATTTTCGGACGCTCGTTGAATTAGTCTGGCGTTCCAGGTAGATCGGGATCGTTCAATCCTGGGCTTCCGGTCAAGGCCAGTGCAAACTGCGAAAGGATAGGGTAACGAGGCGCATGTCGATTTCGCGAAAAAGCATTTTCTGGATACATATTCTCACCGGCGCTTTCCTGCAAATCAGACTGGAACTGTCTAATTTCGACCTGCTTATACTCGTAACCGGTTTCGATCTGATTGTACCGGTTTTAACGGTTTTTGCCCTATCGGCTGGCTGGGCGAAATGGCCGACTAATAGCTTTTTGTTTGCGATATGCCTCGTGCTTGCCGGACTGGTCACGCATTCCGCGGTTATATACTTCCTATCGGACTCCGTGGAATTGGGCACGTTGATCAAAGAAACATTGAAACTGGGCACCCTCGTATTCTTATTCGCTTCGATGGTCGTGTTGTTTTCGGACAAAAATTTTCGACTGGCCTCGGATCAATTGGTGACCGGTTGTCTCGTGGTTTTCAGCATTCCGATTGTCCTAATATCAATATTCGAACCATTTTACATCGCCCGCACGAGCCAAGCGGTTGGCCTACTTTCCATGGTGTTCTTGCTCTCGTGCAGTAAGGACTGGTTAGCCGACCGTCACCGTCGACTTTTGCTCTGCGCCTTGGCGTGCGGCGTCTGTCTCATTTGCTTCTTGCTAAAGAGCAAAGCAACCGCCGGTGCAGCCGCAGTTTTTGCCATTTGGTTTGCGATGGCCCCTTTGTTCGCCGATCGGCGCGGCAGTATACTTTGGACGTTCGGCCTCTTAATCTTGGCGGTCGGTTCGGCGGCAACTCTAATCTTC
>PAZH01000051.1 GCA_002716125.1 Rhodospirillaceae bacterium | reverse complement strand
GGATGGGAAAACCGATGCAGGTGGGCAACGCGGCGAAGGATGGTGTGGTCTGCGCCCGCATGGCTGCCGCCGGCGTTGAAGCGGATCTCGATTTGCTCGCGCCAAATGGCGGGTTCATTCGCGCGTTCGTCCAAGATGGTTCCGCGCAACTCGCGGACCTAGTGGACTCGAAACCCGGTCAGGACTGGGCGGTATTACACACCTCGTTCAAACCCTATGCTTGTTTGCACGGCATTCATCCCTCGATCGATGTCGCTCGCGAAGTGGCGGTCGATGTCGCGTCCGACGATGTCGCCGCCATACGCGTGTTCGTCGCACCTGGGGTTAAGAACGTCGCTTGCTTCGAACAACCTGCAACATCGCTAGAAGCGAAGTTCAGCGTTCATTACTGCGTGGCGGCCGCACTTGTCGGGGTGCCACTGGGGGCTGGGGGATTCAGCGACGCGTCGGTCGGCGAGGCAAATATTCGCCGTCTGATCTCTTTGACGGAAGTCGTGTCGGAGGACGGGCGAAAAATGCTCGATTCCGCCATTGAAGTCGACCTAAAGGACGGCACGACCTTGCGCGGCGAAACCGACTTGTCTCGAGGTCATCCCGGTAACCCCTTGAGCGGCGAGGACCTAGAACGGAAGTTCCTCGACCTTGTTGAACCTCTCCGCGGGCCGGCCGCGAAGGAACTGCTCTCGCTAATCCAACGATTCGAAAGTTTCGACACCGTCGCCGATTTCGGGAAACTCTGCCGCTAAGGTTTTCGCACTATAATTGCTGTGCGGTTGTTTCTTGGAGTTTCCGTCATGGAACTGACACTTGTCGATGTAATCGGCCATCTCGCGTTTCTGCTGACCGCGATCTCCTTCTATTTGAAGGATATCCTGCTGCTGCGTTTCCTCGCCATCGTCAGCTCTCTCGTTGGGATCGGGTACAATTATTACTTGGACGAAGGGCCGTTGTGGCTGCCGATCTTTTGGCTTGGCGTTTTCACGGTCATCAATGTGTGGCGCATCGTCGGTATCCTGATGGAACGCAGCGCAATTCACTTCAGCGACGACGAGAGGGAACTCTACGAAACGATTTTCAAAGGCTTCGCACCGGTGGAATTCATGAAACTCATGCGCATCGCGGAATGGCGCGATGCCGATCAAGGCGCGGTGTTTGCCACGGAAGGGCGCCCTGTCGACGGGCTGCGCCTCCTCTTCAGCGGCGAGGTGAATGTCGAGCGGGATGGTCGGGACATCGGCTCGGCGCGTGACGGGGCGCTGGTCGGTGAGATGTCGTTCATCCAAGGCGGCGATGCCTCGGCCACCGTGACGACAACCGTTCCGTGCCGTTACGTTTTTTGGCCCGAGAAAGCCTTGCGTGGGCTCCTGCGCCGAAACCCCAATATCGATATCGCGATGAAACACGTCTTTAGTTTGGATCTCACGCGCAAGCTGACCGGTGACAATACGGGGACGATTCGGACCACGGATTTGGATTGATCCGCCATCCCATCGTCAGGCTGTGTCTTCGGCGACCAACGCTTTGTACAGGTCCTGCAGTCTCCGCGTCACCGGGCCGGGCAACGATCCATCGCCGATCGGACGGCCGTCGATCTCGGAGACCGGCGTCTGTCCGCCGAAGGAACCCGTTAGAAAGGCTTCGTCGGCGCTGTAGGTCTCGAACAGGGAATAATTCCGCTCGAAAATGGGAATGTCGTTTGCCCGGCAGAGGTCGATGACGTTCTGACGGGTCACCCCGTTCATGCAATAGTCGCCGGTCGACGTCCAAACCTCGCCCTTGCGGACGATGAAGAAATTGCACGCATTCGTCGTGTTGACGAAGCCGTGGGGGTCGAGCATCAGGCCCTCGTCCGCACCGACCTCTTCGGCTTGCAGGCAAGCGAGGACGCAATTCAGCTTCGAATGAGAATTGTATTTGGCATCCTGGCTCATCGGCAGCCCGCGGACCTGTGGTACCGTCGCCAGTCGAATGCCGCGAGACTGGAGGCCCGCTGCCGGTCGTGAATGTTCGACGATGATCACGACGGTGGGCCCTGAGCGGGACAGCGACGGATGCTGGAACGGCTTTGCTTTGATGCCGCGTGTCACCATGAGCCGGCAATGGGCATCTTCTGTCATGCCGTTGGCATCCGCCGTCCGATTCAACGCGTCGAGAACTTGCGCGCGATCCATGCTGAGTTCGATACCCGCCGCTTTCAGACCGGCGAAGAGGCGGTCCATGTGGGCATCGAGAAACGCCCACTTGCCGTTATAGAGTCGCATGCCTTCCCACATGCCGTCGCCGAGCAGGAAGCCTGAATCGTAGACCGAGATTTTCGCGTCGTCGCGATGCACGATGTCGCCGTTCACATAGATCTTGATATCCCGGTTGCGGACATCGTCTTCCGCATCGTGGGTCGTTTGACCGGATGCGTCCTGATTCTCATCGGAGGCGGAAGCCGTCATCTCGATTTCCTTTCTGGCAGCATTACGTCCCGCCGATAACACCGTTTTTGGAAAGGGCGTCCAGCTTTTCTTCGTTGTAGCCGAGCAATTCGGACAGCACGGTCCGGGTGTCCTGGCCGATATCGGGGGCGGTGCGGGCGACGACGCCGGGGGCGCGGTTCGATTTGAAGGGCGAACCGAGGAGTTTCAGCGGACCGCTGACCGGGTGTTCGAGCTCGACCAGCATGTCGCGCGCCCAGGTGTGCGGGCTTTCGGCAATCTCCGCCATGCTTTGGACTTTCGCGGCCGGGATGCCGTGGCGCTGGCATTCGCCAAGCGCTGCGTCGGTCGAGCGCGCCGCTGCCCAGGCCAAGAGGGCCTCGTCAAATTCTGCCTCACGCGATTTGGCGTCTTCGAGGCGGCCGGTCTCGAGATCGAGCAGGGCGGTCGTCGCGTCCAGCTGGCGTTGCGTTTCGACTTCGATGACGATCATCCCGTCCGACGTCTCGTATAGGTTCTGCGGCGCCAGCGACGCATGATGGTTGCCGTCGCGCACGGGGCCGTCCGGTGTCGCGAGATACGCCCAGGCCTCGCTCGACATCCATCCTTGGACATCGTGCATCGAGATATTGATATGCTGGCCTTCGCCCGTGCGGCGTTTGTGATGCAGGGCGGCGACGATGGCCATCGTGCCGGTGGCCGCGCCCACGTTGTCGGCGGAAGAGACGCCGATCTTTGTCGGGGGAAAATCGGCCGCACCGGTCAGACTCATGACACCCGCCATGCCCTGGATCACCGTATCGAACGCACGCATGTCGCGGTACGGGCCGTCGTGGCCGAAGCCCGAAAGCGAACAGTAGACCAAGCCCGGATTAACCTTAGACAATTCTTCGTAAGACAGTCCCCAGCTTTCCATGCGGCCAAAGGCGAAATTCTCGATCAGGACATCGACATTGCGGACGAGGTCGAAGAGCGCCGCTTTGCCGTCCTCGACCATGGTATCGATCGCAAGGCCGCGTTTGTTCAGGTTATGGACGTGGAAGATGTAGCTGACTCCGTCGATCT
Source organism: Rhodospirillaceae bacterium (assembly GCA_002716125.1). Lineage (GTDB taxonomy): Bacteria > Pseudomonadota > Alphaproteobacteria > UBA8366 > UBA8366 > UBA6544. The sequence goes on along the minus strand of PAZH01000051.1, from coordinate 36,578 downwards.
TATAGGCGAAGCCGCGGATCGACTCGCCTTTCAACGGCTCCACCTTGAGGATTTCCGCGCCGAGGTTGGAGAGATAGCGCGCCGAAAGCGGCCCGGTCGTATAGGCGCCGAGCTCAAGCACTCGAATGCTGGAAAGGGGCGCGCTCATGGAGCTATCTTCCCATGTTCGTCGAGGGCGGGTGCCCGCTTGTAGATACGCCCCGGCGTTGCACTCATTTTAAAGATCGAGCCGGGTGTGCAGTAGGGCCGGCCGTTCTCGTCCGTCAAATCCTCCACCATCTTGCGCGCGATGAACTGCGGGTCTCGCATCAACTCCGGCAAGGTATAAATCGGGCCAGCCGGCACTTGTCCGTCCCAAAGTACTTTGAGCGCTTCTTCGGTCGTTTTGTCCGCAAGGAAGTCGATGACCATTTGATTGACTTGCGGGCGGATTTCGTCCGTCACCCGTTCATCGTTGGTCTTGTAGCGGGGATCGTCCGCCAGCTCGGACTTGCCGATCAAATCGAGGAAGTTCCGCCATTGCCGGTCGTCCGCCATGCAGATGATCACCCAACCATCCTTTGTGGGGTAGTTGTCCCAAGGCGCCGCCATCGGATGCTGATTTCCTTGCGGGCCTGGCGCTTTTCCGGAGATGAAGTATCCCGGCATAAATGTGTAGAGGAGCGATACCATGCCATCGTAGAGCGACATGTCGATCTCCGCGCCGACGCCCGACTCCGCTCGCGCGAGCAGGGCGGCGAGGATCGAGCTGCCGCCCATCAAAGCCGCGTTGTGGACGGCAAGCGGCGGGCCGGCTTTATGAGGCAATTCGCCGGGATGGCCCGTCGTCGCGATGATACCGCCCATCGCTTGCGCGACCAGATCGCCGCCGAGTTTGCCGGCAAGCGGGCCTTGCCGTCCGTAGGGCGAGAAATGGCAGACGACCAAGCCCGGGTTGATTGCTGACCAAGACTCGAAATCGATTTCGACACCGGCCTCCATGATGGTTGTCTGATCGGCGATCAAGACATCGCAACATGCGGCGAGGTCATGAAGCGTTCGCGTCCCGTCGGATCCCGAGAGGTCGAGGGCGAGACTTTCCTTGTTTGTGTTCAAGTTTCGAAATGTCGCGCTGCTCGATCCGGCGCGCCCCGGACCTGTCCGGCGAAGACGATCGCCCTCAGGCGGTTCGATCTTGATGACCCGCGCACCGAGTTCCGACAACAACCGCCCTGCAACCGCGCCGGCACTCCAGCCGTCCGCGATCTCGATGACGAGCGTATCTTCGATGCAAGCGGGTTCGCTCACGCCACTCTCCCCTACCTAACGATGAATAAGGTAAGCCGGAGAGAGGCGGGGCAAGCCTATGCTTGACCTTGCATGCTGACAGGCGGTTGCGCGAGCTGGTCGGGGGACGCGGCGGATTTCGACTGTGGGCTGCCGAGATCGAAGCGCGCACTTTCATCGAGGAAATAGCGCATGTGGACGGCGACCGTCTCGTCGTCGATCAAGCAGACGCCATAGGCTGGTGGCTCGTGGCTGCCAAGCATGGTCGGCTCCGCGCCAAGATAAAGGCCAACTTGATGGTTGGTGCCGGGCAATGTCGTTGCGGGAATGCCGCGCCAAGATCCCGCGATGGGTCGATGGACATGACCGTAAAACAGATGCCGGACATCACCATGGTTCGCTAACAACTGGCCCAGTGCTTCGGGAACTTCGAGTTTGCAATCGTCAAGCGACCCGATGCCGACGTCGAAGGGCGGGTGATGAAGGAACAGATAGACCGGCGTCCCCTTCAAGCGGGACAATTCACCATCAAGCCATGCGATGCGATTGTCGCAAAGCGCACCATGGGATTGTCCGTCGACAACTGAATCGAGCATGACGAACGCACCGACGTTTGTCTCCAACGTGTACTGCACGAAGCCATTCTCATCGACGGGCGTTTCGGGAAATATACGTTTGAAACTCTCGCGGTCATCATGATTGCCGATGAGCAGATGATGCGGCATCGCCAAGTCGCCGAGGATGTCCCGCAGCGTTCGGTACGCGGGTTCCATGCCGTGATAGGAAAGATCGCCTGTAATGACGGCAAAGGCAGCATCGCCGTCGATTCGGTTCACGGTTTCGATCGCTTTCGCAAGGCGGGCGGAGGGCTCAAGGCCGCACAACGGTTCGCCGGGCGGGACGAGATGAGTGTCGGTAATATGGACAAATTTCATAGTCTCACGCTTTCGCTCCGTAGTCCTTTAGGGCCGCCCCATAGGGCTGCAGCCAAAAGCTTCGATCAGGTGCATCTAGACGCGGTCGGTACGCGGCGAGCATTGCGGCGTGTTCTTCGATGACCGCTGCAAACTGCGGATCTTGGGCAAGGTCGAGGCTTTCGGTTGGGTCATTTTCAAGATCGTACAGCAGCGGCGGCATTGAAGGGAATTCCACGTATTTCCACCGCTCGCCGCGAATAGCGCGGAAGTGACATTCGTCGCTCTGAAGGCTGAGTGCCGTCTCGACCGAACGTCGCGGCAGGTCCCGGAAGTCGTATGCAAAATGCGCGTAACGCCGCCATTCCGCCGGTTCGGCGCCTTGGAGAAATGGCACCAAGGAATGGCCGTCCGTTTCGAAATCGGGAACGCTTCCGAGCGCTTCCGAAATGGTCGGCGCCAGGTCGACATGTTCGGTAAACGCGTTCACGCGGCTACCGCGCGCTGGGTCGGCGGCCGGCCGAGGGTCGCGAATGATCAGCGGAACGTGAAAATTGCCGTCATAGGGCCCGCGGCGTCCCCAAAAGCCATTGTCGCCGAGCTGGTCGCCATGATCCGAACAGAAGATCACAAGCGTTTCGTCGTAGACGCCGAGCGATTTAAGACGATCGATTATTCGCCCGAATTGAGCGTCTACTTCACTGCAATTGCCATAGTAGGCGACGCGGAGGCGGCGGGCGTCCCATTCGTCGAATTCGGCAATGGCCGATTTATCCGATGGGTACTCCGAACGCCGGCTCTCTTGTGCTTCATACTCGAATGCGAGCCACGGGTGTTGTTTCGCGATTTCGCGGCTCGATCTGGTCTGCTTCGGCAGCGGAACGTCGTTGGGGTGTACCAATCGGTCGTACGGCCGCGGCGCGAAGAGCGGCGGATGCGGTTTGAGGCAATTGAAGTGGGCGAACCAAGGGCGCGCCTCCATCGCGTCGAGGTAAACGAGGAGGCGTTCGGTCAACCATGCCGTATCCGTATCTGCCGCCGAAATGCCCGAGGGCGGTAACAGTGTGTTCTTGCCGAGCGTATAATCTTGGCCGACCGGGTCCCAGATGCGCCGATGGTCTTCCGGAACTTCGTAGCCTTTGTAAGCGAGGTCGGCGGCCCAACCGGAGAAGCCGTCGGCAAACAGAAAGGGCGCGACCGCGGTAAACCCCGGACAAACCCATTCGTCCGACGTTCGATTGTCTCGCAGATCGGGGTCGAGCGGCGTATCGGTATAGCCGAACAGCGCCGGATGATAGCCCGCGTCCGCCATCGCCAGGGCGATGTTCGGTAGCCCGGCTGGAAGGGGCGTGCCGTTCGAGACGACTCGGTGATTGTGCAGATAGAGGCCGGTCAGCATGCTGGCGCGCGAGGGGCCGCACGGCAGCGCCTGGCAATAGTGACGGCTGAACGTAACGGCTTCGGTGGCGAAGGCGTCAATATTCGGCGTTGGCACAGATGGGTGGCCCATGGCGCCAAGTGTGTCGGCGCGCCACTGATCTGTGACGAAGAAGAGAACGTTCTTGATGGTACCGTTCATATTCACTCGGCATCGGTTCGGCTCCCTCCCGACGCGAATGTTTTATGATAGGACGTGTCCCCGATTGTGCCAGCCTTAAGGCGTGGGCCCCGAATCCGGTATGGGGGTGTTGTCGATAATCCGTTGATAGGAGAAGGCCGAAAGGTCGAAACTGCGACATTCGCCGTGCAGAATAAGTTCCGCTAAACTCAGTGTGACCGCGGGAGCGTGTTGTAGGCCGTGACCGGAAAAACCAGCGGCGATGATGAAGTTCTCGAGACCGCCTACCCAATGGCCCAAAATGGGATTGGCATCGAGACGATTCTGATCGTAATGCCCGACCCAGCCGCCTTTATACTTGACCGCCTCAAAACATTTGGAGCGGTGCGCCATCATCGGCCATAGATCGTCGTCGAACTCGCGGTGATCGAGCTCCCAATTGAAGCCGGCATCGCGACCCGCCGCGGTTCTGCCCGTAACAAAGCCCGCGCCATCCGGGCGAATGCTGATACCCGTGTGATCACGGATGCCCGGGAACGTTTCAATCTCTTCCTGAATATCGAAAAAGAATGTCTGGCGGCGCACCGGTTCCACCGGAATTTTCATCCCGACCATCGCGCAAACGTCGGGCGCCCAGCAATTGGCGGCATTTACAACGATATCGCAATCCAGCGCCTCACCGCTTTCGAGGCGAACGCGCTTTGTGATCTTGCCGTCGTCTTCGATATCGACGACGCGATCCTTTAGATAATTGGTACGAAGACGGACGGCCGCCCGGCGAAACCCCTGAAGGGCTGCGTGAGGGTCGATCCGACTGTCGTGCGGCGAATGGAGGCCCCAATCGGTTTCGTTGAAATTGAAAGACGGCATCAACTTCTCGAGACCGGCCCGGTCCAGCAATTCGACGTCGGCGCCGTTCTCGACCAACATCCGATGATTGGCTTCGAACTCGGCCGTATGCTTGCTCTGACCGAGGAAAATATAACCGCATTCGTGAAACCCGAGTTCCACCGGGTCTTCGCCCGTGTCGACCGTATTTGAAAAGTCGCTGTAGATATCGCGGCCATAAAGCGACATCAGCAAGTTTTCCCGCAGGCCTTGGACATAACGGATTCCGCCAAACGCGCGGGGCGTTGCCGCGAACTCGTAAGTTGGATCCGGTTCGACGACGACGACATCTGCGGCGGCACCGCCTTTGGCTAAGTTCCAAGCGAGACCGGACCCAATAACACCGCCGCCGATGATGACGATTTTAGCCATGGAGATTCCCTATGCGCGTTCAGTCTCGGACGGATTGTGTTTTGGGCACGCCTGGATCATCGGCCTCCGTGCCGACCTTTTCCCGCACATGGTCGTAATTCTTGCGCGAGAACCATTTCATATAGTCGGTGTAAGTGATCGGTTTGTAGCGTGCCGGGTTGTCCTCCGTCGAGCATGTCGGAAGACATGCCATCGGATAGTCGACATGCGCGTCGAAGAAAAACGGTATGGCGTAACGGTCCTTACCTGGATTGTTGTTGATCGCCCGGTGCGGTGTCGAGAGGAAGCGATGATTCGTCCATCGTCGCATCAAATCGCCTGAGTTGACCACGATTGAGCCGTGCGGTGCATCGACGAGGTGCCAATCATGGCCCGGCAGCTTGACCTGAAGGCCCGGCAGGTCACCTTGCGGCAGCATCGTCAGAAAGCTTGAGTCCGTATGGGCGGCAACGCCGAATTGATCTGCATCGCCCAGTTCGGATGGCGGATAGTGCGACATCCGGAATGAATACGTTGCTTCTGCGAAGGGCTCGCTGAAAAAGTCCTCAGGTAGATCGAGCGCCAGCGCGTAGGCGGGCAGCATTTTCTGCGCGAGTTGCTCCATCGCGCGGCAATATGAGACGACGGTTTCGCGAAATCCCGGAAGCGTTTCTGGGGCCGGCCAAAGGTTGGCGGGGCGATATAGCTTGTTTGCGCGGACATCCGGGTGATCGGGCGGCAGGTCGCGTTTTACGAAAAACGCTTCAACAAAGTTCGGGCGGTTCGTCCCTTCCGCATCGACTTGGGATGCGCGCGAAACACTGCTGTTGACCGCCATATAACCGATATTGTGCTCGTTTCCCTTGAGTGCTGTTTTCGTCTCAAGGGGGAGCGCGTGGAACCGTTTGATCGCATCCAACGTTTCTTCGATCTGCGACATGGAAATGCCGTGATTGACGAGGATGTAAAATCCGACGTTCTCCATGGCGTCGCGAAGTTCATCGCTCAAACGTCGGAGTGCATCCGGTTCACCAGCCAAATACGGGCCGATGTCCAAAGTCGGGATCAGGTCGGAAGGGCTGTTCGCGAGATCGTTCATGGTAAGAACTATAGACTGAAATACGCGCAACTAAAACGGTATGGCTTCGTTGGGCACAAAGGCTGAAGGCGAACTTACTTACCGATCTCCCGCATCAGCAGCATGGCTTCCCCGGCGGCGTCCAGAGACTGTGCGAGTGGCAGTTCCGTAGATTTCAAGAATATACGTTTCGTGGTTCGGATGGCGCGTTGATCGTAGGCGGCAAGCGTTTCCGCCATCGCCAGTGCCTCATCTAAAATCTTGTCGTCGGGCACGACCCGATTGATCAAGCCGAGCTCCAATGCTCGGTTGGCAGATATGTCTTCGGCCAAAGTGAGGAGCTCGAAAGCCGCTTTTGGGCCGATCCTGTGGACAAGCCCGGGCGTGACCATTGTGGCGGCCAAGCCGCGTTTCATTTCCGGATAGCCGAACACGGCCGTCTCACCTGCAACAACCATGTCGGCGGAGATCGCGAGGTTGCAGCCGCCGCCGAGGACGTAGCCGTGAACGGCGGCGATAATCGGTTTGTCTGTTCGCGCGCCGAGTTCGTAGATGCCGCGCGAACCGTCGAAATGGCGCCGGGCTTCTTCGGGACTGTCGCCGTGGCGGGTCGCGGCCTCCTTGATGTCCGCGCCGGCGGAAAAGGCCCGGCCTTCGGCATTTATGATGATTGATGTGATGGTCTCATCCGCGTGCGCATCGTCTACGGTCTGAATAAGGCCTTGAACCAGTGCGTGGTTCATGGCGTTCAGTTTGTCGGGACGGTTCAAAGTCAAAACCCTGGCGGACGCTTCGTCGCGGGAAAGCAGGACTGTCTCTTCGCTCATCTGGTAATTTCCGTTGGATATTCAGAATAAAACGGTGCCCGGCGGCGAGCCGAACACCGTATCACTGAGGATAGGTCGGGCGCCGGATAATGCGAACGTCGGCGGCGGAGTTCAATTAAACGGCTTGCAGCTGTTCAAAAATGCAAAAGAGCGTATCGACTTGATCGTTCTCATCGGCGAGCGGCATTGCCAAGCGTCTGAACTGAAACCGTGAACCTTTTCGACGTTCATACGCCCCATCCAAGAGCAGCGGTTGGCGGCCGACGCAGACCGTGCCGTAGAAGTCGGAGATTCGATCGAACACCTCTCCGAGACCAAGTTCGTCTATGTATCTGTTCGTGTAGTCTTGCCCAAAAATTCGAATGACGGCGCCGCCGAGCAGTCGATAGCGGAAGCGTGTGTCGTCATCTCGCAAGACATCGATGAGCGCGACATGCGGCAATGTTGCCGGGCCGATCTTAATCGGATCGATATCTCGGCGCGACGGCAACCTCGTTTCACTGCTTAAGGAGCGCCAGAAGCGTTCCGCGGATCGGATCGGCGAGGCGTCATTCAATCCTTGGATGAAATCGTCAAGCGCGTCACCGACGACGTAGTCGCGTTTCATCGGCTTTATGCGGCCATCCGCAATGCCTTCGGCGAATATGTGTTCGGTTTCTCGCATACACCTATGACGATTGCGCAAGTGATCGGTGTGTGGAGATACTATCTTAAGTCGAAGCGCTTAATCTTTCGTTAACAACGTGCGGCGAGCTACGCGGCTAACAAAGCCATCAATTCGCCAATCTGATCCGGTGAGAGCTCATCGAACTTGCCCGCAAGCGCGATAATTCGCTCGCGGTCCTCTTCATCGTATTTAAGAGCGAGGCAATCGCGGACTTTCACGAGATGGTCTTCCTCGGGGATGGGCGGTGTACCCCATTTGCCGCGTGGCCCATCGCATCGGGTCGAGACGGTTGAACCGTCGGACAGCGTGGCTTCGGCCAGCACATACATCTCGTCGAAATTACCGGTGATATCGTCGCGCATTTCGACGTCGATCCGTCCGAGCATCGCTTCCATATCGTCAGAGAAGCGGCGTTCGTTGGTAAAGCTGTCCATGACGACCTTACCATCCAGCAGGGCGCAGGCCGTTGTGTATTGCCAACTGAACTTTCCGTCCAAGCCGTCTTCGGGATAGGGACGGTCGATATAAGCCATCATCGGGGTTGTGAGTTTGACGCGTTCGATGCGCGCGGGATCGCCGATCTTCTCTCTGAGATCCAAGCCGGCGGTGATGACGAAATGCGTGCCGAACTGGCTAGGGAACATCTTGATGGCGTACCCGGGCGAGGTGACCCGGAAGGGCGGGCCGTAGTTCAGAAGCTCTTCCAATTTGAAGCGTTCGTCGAAATAGCTGGCGACATAGCCCCGCGGATGTTCGATGACGTCCGGATTGGCGGTGAATCCGCACTCCGCCAGCAGGGCGGCGTCGACGCCTTCGCTGACGGCGTGGCCGCAATTGGTCGATTTCGACATCGTGCCGACATTGGCGAGGATGCTCCCCGCCCGCGAGGCGACGATACCGACGGCGCAACGGAGTTTCTCGACATCGAGGCCGATCATGTGACTGGAAGCGACGGCCGCGCCGAGCGGGCCGACGAGGCCAGGCGGATGAAAGCGGACCGTCTTGATATCGTCCTGATGAGAGGCTTCGCGGATCCAACCCATGATCTCGATGCCTTTGACCATTGCGGTCAGGCAATCCCTGCCATTCGATTGCCGCTGTTCCGCGAGCGCCAGAATCGCCGGCAACGTGGTCGAGACTTGATGGTTCGCGGGCTGCCACATCGGCTCGAAGTCGAGCACGTGCATGGCGGCGCCGTTCACGTACGCGGCTTCGACGGGTGAGGTCTTGAAGCCGAAGTTGATGACCGTCGATGTCGGGGTGCCGCCGAGGTTTCGCACATGTTTGGCGAGGACCTCCGGCGCTTCCTCCTGAATCGTGCCGGCCACAGCCACGGCTATACCGTCCAGCATGATACGCCGCGTGCGCTGAATGGCCTCTTCGCTGAGGTCGTCCCATCCCGTCGCCACGATTTTCTCGCAGAGTTCCGCGGTAATACCCATTTCTGACCTCGTCTGTTTCGCCAAACCGTTACGCCGAAATAGAGTCTATGTCGCCGGGCGCCGATGCCGAGGGCGATCCAAAGCCAAACTTGCGACCGAATGGAGGAATGCAATGAGCTACAAAGCCATCACATATGACGTTAAAGACGAGATTGCTGTCGTGACGATGAATCGTCCGGAAGCCCGGAACGCCTTGGATATCACGATGCGGGAGGAAATCGCGGACGTGACGTTGCGTATCCGCGACGACGAGAGCCTGAAGGCCATGGTTCTGACGGGTGCCGGCGGCGCCTTCTGCGGGGGCGGCGATCTCAAGGCGCTCACGGAGAAGCGGCAAACGGCGGTGAGCGGCCGCAAACGAATCCAAGATTTGCATCTTTGGTTGCCCACACTGGTCAATCTCGAGATTCCGGTGATCGCGGCGGTGGACGGTGCTGCCTATGGCGGTGGCTTTAACTTGGCGCTGGTCGCGGATTTTATCCTGGCGTCGCCGCGGGCGCGGTTTTGCTCTGTCTTCGGGCGCATCGGCCTCGTGCCGGATGTTGGCGGGTTCTATCTCTTGCCGCGCATAGTCGGGCTGCAGCGGGCGAAAGATCTGATGTTCACCGCGCGTTCCTTCGGGCCGGAAGAAGCGAAGGAAATGGGCATCGTTTACGAAATTCACCCGGAAGACGTGCTGATGGAGCGGGCGATGGAGTTCGCGGGCCGTTTCCGGCATGCGTCGCGTCAGGCGATTGGGTTGACGAAGAATGTCTTGAATCAGTCGCTGACCCTCGATGAAGGGGCGGTCGGCCAGCTCGAAGCCTATGCGCAGAGCGTCGCCTTCACGACGGATTATTGCGGCGAGGCGATCAATAATTTTCTCGAGAAACGCCCCCTGGAATTCGATTGGGACAAGATGGCGAAAGCCGCAAAATCCGACGGCTGAACACCGTAAGGTTAATGAAAGGTTAACCGAGTACTATGGTACCGTTCGAAGTGCCAGTTTCGGATGGGAAATCGAAATGAGTATTCGGCGGTTTGCCGTCGTTGCATCGATCGTGGCCTTGCTTCTGGGAAGCGTAGGCTCCGTCGCGATTTATGAAGTGTTGCGATCGGATGCGGATTCTCCGGTCCCGATGATCCTACAGGCATGTGTCGAAGGCGATAGCGATAGTTGCTATTCCTTTGCAGGCCTGAAGATGTCGGGGGACAGAGATATGGCGTTGGCCGCGTTGGAAATGTGCGCCGCCGACAAGCGCAGCGATTCCCGATTCGATTGTATGTATAAGTTGGCGCAAGCCTATCAGACCGGGCGTTCCGGCCAGCGCAGTTTTGTGATGGCCTACCGATGGTACGCGACCCTGATCGCCGAAGACGGCCCCGCCGCCTTGGTGGAGGTGGCCCGAAGCCGTATGCGCTCCGTGAAGCTCGTGATGTCCAAAGAACAGATTTCAATGGCGGAAGCGCAAACCAAATCGTGGCTCGGCAAGCCGGCAGACCCGGATCCGGTCCCGATCGCGGTCGGTATCGGCACGCGTCTGTAGGTTCGATTGGCGTTTGCGTTCCTTAGAATCCCGTTAAGCTTTGTCGTCCCCGCATTTGGGGTCGATGACCGCTTTCCAGGCGGCCCAACTTTCACCTGCATAATAGCGATGGCCGTGCGGCGCGCGCACCGCCGTTAATTTTTCCGTGGCGCCCAACGCGGCGAAGGCCGGCCGTGCTCCTTCGACGACGCGTTCGACCCCGTCGAACGGGAATATATGATCGTTGCTGCCGGATAAGCCGATAAACGGCCGGGGCGCGACAAGCGCGACGATATCGTCCGACTCGAACTGCGTCAGGAAGCCGGGGATTGCATATTCGCCGTTCGCATTCCCGCGCGTGGCCGTGATTTCCCGCACCCGGCGCACGGAGCCGCTCGCGAGCACGCCTTTGATGCGCAGGTCGAGCGCAGCCGCGTATTGGGCCGTTGTACCGCCCGATGAGTGTCCGAAAAGGAATATGCGCTCGCGGTCGATCTCGAAGGGCGATTCCGGGCTTTCCAGCCAATCGATCGCAGCGCTGACGTCCATGGTTTTCAATCCCTGCAGCGACTGGCCGAGCAACACCGCATGCACCGCGACATCGATCGTCCGATCGGGCGATTTCTTCGGCAGATCGCGTTCGCCGCGTTCGCCGTAGCCGATCTGTTCGACGCAGATGGCGAGATAACCGCGATGGGCGGCCTGCCGCGCCATATCGGCGCCGATCGACAGGCGATGATGATCGATCGGCACTTTCGCTTCGCCCCAGCCAAGATGGACGCCGGATGTTGAGCCCGCCAATAGGATGAAGACCGGCAACGGACCGCCGAGGTCTTTGCGGACGACCGTAGTCACGGGAACGTCGGTATCCGGCCGAACGCGGAGATAGTACGTCATGCGTTCGAGGTCGTGGCGGTCGGATTCCACGGCGGTCGGGCCGCGCTGGGCAATTGTTTCGGGGACCGCCTCGGATTTAGTGTAACCGAGCATTTGCGCCAAACGGTTTCTGGCGTCCAACTGCCATTCCGAAATATTTGCGACGTCGAATGCGTTGTTCCGAGTTACCGCTTGCGTTGCCGCGCCCAGCCCCTGCGACGGGCTGAGTTTTGTTCCTTCCGGCCGAGGCGGGTAGGTGTCGGTATCGAGCCCGAGAAGGTTGCGAATCTTCCGCCGTGCCGCCGCGCGGTAAACTTTTGAACGTGTCGCGAAATCCATGGATTAAGTGCCGGCGCTGCGCAGTTTGCGCACACAGACCAATTCGACACAGGCGCAAAAGACTTCCATGGAGAGTTGGACCTCGTCCAAGGCGGGAAAGGTCGGGGCCAAGCGAATATTCCGATCGCGCGGATCTTCGCCTTTTGGGAAGGTCGCGCCGGCGGGTGTCAATTTAACGCCGGCCTCACCGGCGAGACGCACGATTTCCGCGGCGCAGCCGTCCAGCACGTCGACGCTGACGAAATAGCCACCCTCCGGTTTGGTCCAAGTCGCGATGCCTTTGCCCGCCAAATGCCGGTTTAGGGCTTCGTCGACGGCAGCGAATTTAGGGCCGATGAGTGCCGCATGCTTGTTCATGTGATCGCGGATGCCGTCGAGATCGCCGTAAAAGCGGGTATGGCGCAGCTGGTTAAGCTTATCGTGGCCGATATTCGCCACGGCCATCTTGTCGGCAATATCCGAGATATTGGCTTTCGAGCCGCCCAACACCGCGACGCCGGCGCCGGCATAGGAAATTTTGGACGTGGAGCCGAAGAGAACGGGCCGGTCCGGATGACCCGCCGCTCGGCAGGCTTCGAGGATGTTCTTAAGCTTCGCCGGGCCGTTGCCGAGATGGTGTTCGGCATAGGCATTGTCCCAAATGATCCGGAAATCGGGTGCGGCGGTCGTCATGGCCGCCAAGCGATCGATGACCGTATCGGCATAGACCGCGCCCGTCGGATTGGAATATTTTGGCACACACCAAATCGCCTTCACCGCCGGGTCGTCGGCGACAAGCGCCTCGACGGCGTCCATATCCGGGCCGTCGTCTTGCATGTCGACCGTGACCATCTCGAAGCCGAGCTTCTCGCAGACCAGGAAATGACGGTCGTAACCGGGCACGGGGCAAATGAATTTTGGCGGTGTCTCCTGGCCCCAAGGACGATCCGAGCCCGGGACCCCGTGAAGCACGGCGCCCGCGATGAAATCGTACATCAGGTTCAAGCTGCTATTCCCGCCGATAACGATCTCGTCGGGCGCGACGTCCAAAAAGTCGGCGAACAGACGCTTGGCTTCCGGAATGCCGGTCCCCATTCCATAGTTGCGGTAATCCTCATCGTCCTCGCCGAGATGATCGTCCGGGGTAACCGCGGTCAGCAACCCGTTGCTCAGATCCAATTGATCCGGCGCCGGTTTCCCGCGCGTCATGTCGAGGATAAGGTTTCGACCGCAAAGCTCGCGATATTGGGCTTCCGCAGCGGTTTCTTTTGCCGCCAAGGCCGCGCCGTCGAGTTCCGAAAGGCTCATGATGACATCGTCCACGAATATAGGTGTCCGATAAGACGGCTTACGCCTCTGCACGCCGGAAATCAATCGGGTATTTGTGCCGGGCCGCGATAGATTGTCTCAGCCGTGCATTGCCAATTCCGCCCTGACGCAGTAAGCGAATCGCTCGGACGATAGGAGAATGCATAGATGCGCGTAGGTGTCGAAGTCGGCGGTACCTTCACCGACTTGGTGTTGATCGATGATGGAAAATTGCGGGTTGCGAAGGTGCCCAGTACACCGGGCAGTCCGGATGTCGGCGCGCTGAATGCGATTGCCGCCGCCCGCATCGAGCATGCGGCGATCGCCGACTTGGTTCATGGCTCGACCGTCGCGACCAATGCGGTGTTGGAGCGAAAGGGCGCCAAGGTCTGTTTCTTCACCACGAAGGGCGCGCGGGATATCTTGCTTCTCCAGCGTCACGACAAAACCGCGATCTACGACCTGCACTATGCGAAACCGGCGCCGGTGGCGGCGCGGCGCGACACCTTCGAAATCGACGAGCGCATGGCAGCGGACGGCAGCGTCGTGCAGGCAATGGATGGCGAGGCCGCGACGGCGGTCGTTCAAGCGGCACTCGAGGCAGAGGCTTATGACGCGGTCGCCATCTGTTTTCTGAACGGTTATCTCAATCCCGCGCACGAGGAGCAGTTGGCCGAGATCGTGCGCGGTATCGATCCGACACTCAGCATTACGTGCAGTTGTGAAGTTACTCGGGAATTTCGCGAGTACGAACGGGCCTCGACCACGACGTTGGCGGCTTATGTGCAGCCGGTGATCGAAGGTTACCTCGGGCGATTTGTCGCCGCGTTGGGGGAAGAAGGCTTCGACGGGCGTTTCAGCGTCATGCAATCGAATGGCGGTCGCATGCCGGCGGAAGCGATGGCGCGGAATGCGATTGCGGCTCTATTTTCAGGCCCCGCGGCGGGTGTCGTGGGCGCGCTGCGCCAAGTCGAGGCATCTGGCGTGCGCGACCTCATTACCCTCGATATGGGCGGTACCAGCACGGATGTCTCGCTCATTTCCGATGGTGTGCCGGACTTGGCGCCGATGACGAAGATCGATGGCCTGCCGGTTAAGACACCGGTGATCGATATCGTGACGGTCGGTGCGAGTGGCGGCTCCATCGGTTGGGTTGACGATGGCGGGCTTTTGCGGGTCGGTCCGCAATCCGCGGGCGCGGAGCCGGGGCCGGCCTGTTACGGGCGGGGCGGCGAGGTGCCGACCGTAACGGACGCGCACATGATCCGGGGCAGCGTGCGGGCGGAATCGTTTCTCGGTGGAGAAATGAAAGTCGATCCCGCGGCGTCGCGCGGGGTCTTCGCACCGCTGGCGAAGGCGCTCGACATCTCCGTGGAAGAGCTCGCGGACAGCGTCATCCAGCTTGCCGAATCGAATATCGTACGCGCCATCCAACAAGTCTCGACCGAACGCGGGCGTGATCCGCGCGGCTACGCCATCGTGCCGTTTGGCGGCGCCGGGCCGTTGCATGCCGCACGGGTAGCGGAGGAACTCGGTGTGACCAAGGTCGTCGTGCCGCCGCATGCGGGCGTCCTCTCGGCGGCGGGCCTCCTCATGTCCGACTACGTCTACTACCGGGTCCGCACCCGGAAACTGTGGCTCGAGGACAGCGCGATGGGCGAGGTGCGGGAGATCCTCGCCGCGCTTGAGGCCGAGGTCGATGAATATCTCCAATCTCTCGGCGTCGAGGGAGAGGTGTCATTCGACCGGGCGTTGGAGATGCGCTATGTTGGCCAAGCCTTCGAGGTGACGGTGCCGCTCACCGAAGCGGTCGCCCGGACGGTGGATACGGGGGGGCTTTCGGCCCTTTTCGGTGAGGAACACCACCGCATCTTCGAGTTCTCGAAACCGCCGGACGATCCGGTGGAGATTGTTTCCTTCCGGGTCGGTGCGAAAGTGGCGCCGCCCGCCGTCCCCAATCTCGGTGAAGGTTTTGCACCGAAGCCTTCGGACGGTATTGAAATCGAAATGCTGGATCGGGGCGAACGACTGGCCTGCCGCATTCTGCCGCGCGCTGCCGTGCCGGGTGCGGCAACGGCGGGCCCGCTTCTCATCGAAGACGGCACCTCGACAATCTACGTCCCGCCCGGCTGGCGCGCGCACACGGACGACCGCGCCAATATCGTGATGGCATTCGAAGAATGAGATATTCGGCACGAACCGTCATTCCCGCGCAGGCGGGAATCCAGTCGGGTCACACGATAGTTCTGGATTCTCGACTTCGCGGGAATGACAATGTCGTTGGTATTCGTGCGGAACGAGAAGGGTTCTCCAGATGACGAATAAGGTCTCACACGTCGATCAAGCGGTGATCACCCGCGCTCTTTTGGCGGGCGCTCATGAGATGGGTGCGAAACTGATCCGCTCCGCGCACTCGCCGATCGTGCGCGAGGCGCAGGACTGTTCGGCGGCCCTCTTGGACCGGCGCGGCAATGTTGTGGCGCAGTCGGAGCTGATCGCGCTGCAGCTCGGTTCGATCACGCACACGTTTCGGCCTTGTCTCGAGCTTTACGATCTCGACGAGATCGAGCCCGACGATTTCTTTATCAACAACGACCCCTTTCACGGCGGCCAGCACCTGCCGGATATTTTCATTTTCTCGCCGGTCTTCTTTGAGGATGAACTCGTCGGGTTCAGCGCGACGGTGGTGCATCACATCGATCTTGGGGGCGGGGCGCCGGGTTTGAACCCGAAAGCCGGCGACATCCATCAGGAAGGCCTTGTCTTCCCGCCGACCAAGTACAGCCTCACCCGCGATTGGAACGGTGGCGGGTTAGAGCGCTTCATCGCCTCCAACGTGCGTATGCCGGAGGCGACCATTGGCGATTTGAACGCGCAGTTCGCCGCGAACGCCATCGGGGCGGAGCGAATCCGCGAGCTCTGCCGCAAGTTTGGCGCGGATGTGGTCGATGCTGCCATGCTGGAAATGCTGGATTATGCGGAGCGCCGCATCCGAAGCGCCATCCGGGCCGTGCCGGACGGTGAATATCACGGCGAGGCGATGATCGACGACGACGGCATCGGGCAGGAGCCGGTCCGCGTTAAAGCCAAGCTGACGGTCGAAGGCGATGGGATCGAGGTCGATTTCGCGGGCTCCGACAGCCAAGTCAAAACCAACATGAACAATCCGTTCGCCTCGACGGAAGCGGCTGCCATCGCGTGCCTCAAGTCAGTTCTGACGGACCCGGATGTGCCGATCAATGACGGCAGCACCCGCGCGATTAAGGTCATGGCCCCCTTGGGCAGTGTCCTCAACCCGACGCCCCCGGCCCCGGTCCGCGCGCGCCTCTTGCCAAGCTACCGCGTCTTCAATGCGGTTATGATGGCGCTTTCGGAAGTGGTGCCGGAACGGGTCATCGCGCCCGGCTACGACACGACGACGGCGGCCTGCCTCAGCGAATTCCGCGACGGCAAATACAACATCTATCTTGAAATCTTCGGCGGCGGATATGGCGGCGGCGCGCACAGCGACGGCGTCGATGGGATCGACTGTGCCCTCTCCAATTGCTCCAACATCCCGATGGAAGCGATGGAGCTCGACTACCCGTTTTTCCGGGTCG
Organism: Rhodospirillaceae bacterium; assembly: GCA_002716125.1. GTDB lineage: Bacteria > Pseudomonadota > Alphaproteobacteria > UBA8366 > UBA8366 > UBA6544. The sequence goes on along the minus strand of PAZH01000051.1, from coordinate 19,981 downwards.
AAAACTACGCCCTGATCCCGGATTCCGGCGGCAAGGGCAAACACCGGGGCGGCCTCGGCTTCGAGAAGAGCTACCGGATTCTGGAAGACGGCGTCACCTTCGCCACCTACGGCGACCGCTTCCGCATCGCGCCCCCTGGCCTCTTCGGCGGTGGTTCCGGCCGCCACGCGGAAAACCTCATCGAACGCGACGGCGAGATCATCCAAGTGGGATCGAAAGCAGGGCTGGAGCTGAAGAAAGGCGATCTATTGGTCATGCGCACCGGCGGCGGCGGCGGCTACGGCGACGCGACGGAGCGCGACGCGCGCCTGGAGGCGGAAGACCTGGAGGAAGGGCTCACGACCCAAGCGGCGGAGTAGCTCTTTCACCGATTGCGTCCAAGTCTTGCGCATTCCGAGGCGGGTATAGGGATTTCCCGGCCGAGGCGTCGGCGGAGAGCCGGGACCTAGATCAAAGGCGAAGGACCCCGACCAGCGCTGGGTCCCGGATAAGCCTTCGGCTTTCCGGGAAACGACGTCATTCCGGAAATCCGTAGGATTATCCGGAATTTTGGCCTGAGCTTCTCACGTGAGGCAGCGAAGCGGTACGCATGGCTCAGGCAGAAATTCCGGGTCCACTTCGTGTCCCGGAATGACAATTTGGAAAACCCGGCGCCGCCACGTACAAGTTTCAACGCACAATACAAAATTGACTTCGAAAATTTCATTACGCGCTATTGTAGTGATTATCTGCTTGGATCATTCATAAGGAAGGCGAGGAAGGTTCATATGCGCGTTCAATGGATGATCATTGGAATTAGTCTCTTCGTCCTAGGTGTTTTCGCGGCCGAGACATTGGGATTGGGTTTGAAGGTGCGCGCTTCGGAGCCGCCGAACCCCCAGGATCAAATTCATCGCCTTAACGCTAAAGACAATCGAGTCGAGTTGTCCCCCGAAGTGATCGCTCTTGGGAAAACAGTCTTGAGTAAACTGGACCAAACCAAAAATACCGGACGCGAGTTTGATTATTGGCCTCGAGGTGGCATTCGAATCGCCTACCGTCACATCGCGACATTCGCGACCTATGAGATGGTCAATCGAATGTCGCCCCATCCGGTATTTTTATCTGGCCCGCACGGTGATAAACGCTTGAATCTTTACGCAAGTTACGAATTTGGGCACTACAATCCGAATTTTTAAAATGGCTGCACAATAACCTGGCGGAGATATTGCGCGATCGATCGTTTGTAAAATCTACATCTATTCTGTTTCAATAATATTTACAAAAAACAGCGATAGTATATTTCGGAACATATAATGAATTAAATAGTAATACAGAAGAATTGAAATTATTACTTAAAGAATATAAGAAATTAATTGATAACGAGACTCTTCCAGCCTTTTATTATTACGATGTCGCGTGGGAAGAGGCAGGCGAAAAATACGAAGTTATTCGAAAACTTCATAATACCTATGGCCCCAATCTGATCGCATCAGCAGTCTACTTCTGGCTCCGTCGGCGGATAGACGGAACGCAAGAACAAGTTTACGCAATTTTGCAGTCGCTCTTGGATAGCTATGGCCAATTTCGTTCCGAATCTCATCAGAACCCAGGTGCATTGCCCGGACGAAAGTAGTCGAGAGAAGCAAGGCAAATCTCGACACTTGGGAAAATCGTGGAAATCTGGGACCGCCAGGGTTTTCCGAGGATAGGTGCCATTCCGGAAATCCGCTGGATTATTCCGACTCCCCTTCGTGTCCCGGAATGACGGCCTGGGCCGCCCGGGGCGTTGGGTTTATCTTTCAAAATTCATGTTTATCGACAAAATGTCGAATTTGTGTTATGCATTTTCCGCAGTTTCAAATTCTTTCAGATAGGTCGCGCAGAGACACGTAAGTGCGGTATCGGTATACGGTGCATGGGGGTTGTTTTCCGGAAAAAAACAATCCACGGGTGATAGCGGTGCCCTGTCTGAGATCTAGTTTGATCCGGGTGCGACAACGAGAGGAGCGTTCATGCCGAAAAAGGCGGTTATATCCGGTGTCTATAACACCAAGGTCGGCGAGGTGCCGGGCTCGACGGCGATGTCGCTGCATGCGGAGGCGGCGCGGGGCGCGGTCGCGGATGCGGGTCTGAAGCTCGCCGATATCGATGGGGTGCTCTGTGCCTACGTGATCACCGAAACTTATCCGATGCTCTCTTCGGCGTTCTGTGAGTATGTCGGCATCCAGCCGAATTTTAACGCGGGCGTGAACGCGGGCGGCGCCACGGGCGCCATCATGGCGATGCAGGCAGCGGCGATGGTCGAGGCGGGGATTTGCAAACACGTTTTGTGCGTCGCGGGCGACAACCGGGTCACCGGGATGACGCGGGACCGCGTGGTCGCGGCCTTGGCTGAGTTCGGGCATCCGCAATTCGAAGTGCCCTACGGCATCTCGATCCCGACGGCCTACGCTCTGGTGGCACGGCGCTACATGCACGAGACGGGCGCGACCCTTGAGCATTTCGCGTCCCTATCGGTGACGCACCGAAAGCATGCGGCGATGCATCCCGACGCGCATATGACGAAGCCGATCACGATGGACGATTGCGCCGACGCCAAGGTGATCAGCGACCCGCTGCGGCTCTTCGACTGCTGCCTGATCTCGGACGGGGCGGCGGCTTATGTCATCAGTGCGCCGGACGCCGCATCGGATACGAAGACCCATCCGGTCGAAATTTTGGGCGCGGGCCAGGGACACACGCACGAGCATATCGTGGCGGCCCCCTCGCTGACCGATTTCGGCTGCAAGCAGGCCTCCCAGCGGGCCTTCGCCGATGCCGGGGTGAGCCACGGCGATATCGACGTCGCGGAAATCTACGACAGTTTCACCATAACCTTGCTGGTCGAGCTCGAATCCATCGGCTTCTTCGGTAAGGGCGAAGCGGGGCCGGCGGCGCTCGAGGGGGCGCTGACCCATGGCGGGGCGCTGCCGTGCAACACCCATGGGGGCCTTTTGTCCTTCGGGCATTCGGGGGCGGCGGGCGGTATGTTCCACGTCGTCGAAGCGGTGCGCCAGTTGCGCCACGAAGCCGATAGCCGGCAGGTCCCGGACGCGGAGCTTTGCTTTGTGCACGGCGACGGCGGCGTGCTCTCCGCCCACTGCTCACTCATTCTGGGGAGGGGATAAGACATGTCCGAAAACCCGACACCGAAACCCGTTCCCCGCCCGAACGGCGACACCCAGCCGTTTTGGGATGCGTGCAACGAAGAGCGCTTGGTCTATCAAAGTTGCCAATCATGCGGTCATGCGCAGTTCTATCCGCGTTCCGCCTGCGTGAAATGCGAAAGCACGGACCTCGCGTGGCAGGAGGCCAAACCCGCGGGCACGGTGCATACCTTCACGATCGTCAACCGCGCACCTTCGCCGGCGTTCCGGGGCGACGTGCCGTATGTCCTGGCGCTCATCGACCTCGCCGACGGATTCCGCATGATGATGAATGTCGTCGATTGCGACCCGGCCGACGTTGCCATCGGCAAGCCGGTTCGGATTGTCTATGAGCAGCGGGACGGCCAAAAAGTGCCGCAGGCGACGTTGGCACGATAGACACCGGTATGCCCACGGAGCCGCTCCACAGTGCCGGATATATGCGCCAAAAAGAGTGCCGTCATGGGATGATGTTGTACAACATCAACGATCTGACCATTGGCCAGGCGCTCGATCTTTACGGTGAGTTCAGCGAGATCGAAGCCGCGTTTATGTGCGAATTTCTGGAGCCCGGCGACGTCGCGGTCGAGGTCGGCGCGAACATCGGATCACTGACGGTGCCGCTCGCCAATGCGGTCGGCGAAGAAGGGACGTTGATCGCCTTCGAGCCGCAGCCGGTCCTGCTTCAAAATCTCTGCGCGAATATCGCGCTGAACGGATTGCGTCATATCCGACGGTCAACGCCGCCGTCGGCGATCGGCAAGGATCCGTCCGCCTGCCGAAGTTGGACCATACCAAACCGGGACTCTTCGGCGCGCATGGGATCGGCTCCCGGGAAGACGGCGATACGATCGGTGTCCTGCAACTCGATGACGCGCTAAAGGTCAGCCGCTGCAAGTTTATGAAGATCGACGTCGAAGGCATGGAAGCGAATGTCATCCGGGGCGCTCGCGACGTCATCCGCCGTTGCCGACCGGTTCTCTATGTCGAGAACGACCGCCGGGGAAAATCGCCCGAGCTGATCCGGCTGCTGCAAGAGATGGACTATTCTCTGTATTGGCATCTGCCGCCGTTGTTCAATCCCGAGAATTATTTCCGCGAGCCCGACAACGAATTTCGGGGTCTCATCTCCATCAATATGCTGTGCGCACCCGATGGGCTGACGGTGTCGCGGGCGGACATCTATCGGATTTCGAGTCCCGACGATTGGTGGAGCGATATCCTTCCGGCGGGTGCGGCGGCAGGCCATCGGGACAAAAATATCCTGAATACGGATCCGCTCCGCCGATGAATGCGCCGACGGACCCTGTTATCGACCTTTCAGCCTTTGCAGCCGGGCGCCCATCTTCTAAAAAGGGGGCTGGCTTGAGGGGGCCGTCTTGTTCGGGGGAGTTATGATCACCAATAGAGTATCCACGCTCGTGAAGACGAGCGAACCGAAGCGAAGCGACGTTCGGGGACTGTCGTGTTAGAGGGCTTGTTCAACGCCGATCAAGCGAGCGCATTCGTCCAAATCGTCCTCATCGACATCGTCATGTCGGGGGACAATGCCATCATCATCGGTATGGCGGCGGCCGGCCTGCCGCCGGAGCTCCGCAAAAAAGCGATTTTCTGGGGGATCATTGGGGCGACGGTTCTCCGCATCTTCTTCGCCGTGATCGTCGTCCAGCTCTTGGCGATCATCGGGATCAAGGTTGCGGGTGGCTTGCTCCTGCTCTGGGTGTGTTGGCGGATGTGGCAGGAAATCCGCGCCGGCGGCACCGTCGAAGAGATGGAGCGGGAGGCGGAAGAGAACGCCAAGAAAGGCCCGCCGAAGACAATGCGGACCGCGATGACGAATATCATTGTCGCCGATGCGACGATGTCGCTCGACAATGTGCTGGCGGTCGCCGGCGCGGCCCGCGATCACCTGGAGATGCTGATCTTTGGTTTGGTCCTATCGATCGCTTTGATGGCATTGACGGCAAACTTCATCGCGAAACTGCTGGAGAAGCACAATTGGCTCGGTTATCTCGGGCTCGCGATTATCGCCTATGTCGCGGTCCAGATGATTTGGCAGGGCAGCGGCGAAGTCTATCAGGTGATCAACGCGCCCGCTTCTTAGGCGCGTTTAGCCCGGCTTGCGGAACACGGCCTGCACGTAGCCGATCCGGTCTTCCATGAGGTTTTGCGCGGTATTGCGGCGTTTATGGTCAGCCGTCGGGCCGAGTACGAGATGAATACCGAGCGCCGGGCGCAGGCCTTCCGGCTTCGGCTGCGCCCTTTGGCGGGCCTGCCACTCTTTCATGGCGGCTGTCGTATCGCGCCAGATCTCGTTCTCGAATCCGGCGGCTCCGATCGTGTCGTGAAGTTCGGCGTGCGGCTTGAGAAAGCTTTGCCCCGGTTCCGTCGCCCAGGGCGTCGGCGTATGGATGGCGCCGTCCGCCGGCCCGGCGACGATGTCTTGAAAGGCAAACCGGCCGCCCGGCTTCAGAATGCGGAAGACCTCGCGATAAAACGCCGCTTTGTCCGCGATCCCCATCTGCATTTGAATGGTCACGGCGCGGTCGAAACAGGCATCGTCGAAGGGCGTATCTAGCGCGCTGCCGTTGTGAAATCGGGTCTTCTCTCCCAGGCCGACAAGTTCGGATAAGCGTCGGGCGGCATCGACAAAACTCGATGTGAGATCGATGCCGGAAACCTGACAATCGAACTGGGAAGCGATATAGCGTGCAGGCCCGCCGAGACCGCTCCCGAGGTCGACGACCTGATGGTCGGGCTCGAAGTCCATCAGACCAACGACTTCGACCGTGGTCTGACGGCCGCGCGTATGGAATTCGTCGACCATTTGAAGGTCGTCGACAGTGAGGGCGGATAAGTCTTTGCCATCGGCCTCGATTGCCGCGCAGATCGCATCGCTCAGATTCTCTCGCGCGTAGTGCGCGGCAACACTATCGGTATGCGCTTCCATCGACCTTAGGCAGCCTTCACCGCTTGCCATATCCGCTCCGGCGTTGCCGGGAAGTCGATCGACGATATACCCAGTGGCGCCAGTGCATCGTGGATCGCGCTCGCCAGGCAGGCAACGGCCCCGACGGTTCCGGCTTCACCGGCGCCCTTAATGCCAAGCGGATTACGGGGGCTTGGAACGATATGACTTTCGATCTCGAAAGACGGATATTCGTCGGCGCGCGGCATGTGATAGTCCATGAAGGAGCCGGTGAGGACCTGCCCCGATTCGTCCATGACTATTCGCTCGCCGAGAATCTGCGCGATTCCTTGCACGATGCCGCCATGCAACTGCCCCTTGAGCAGGAGCGGATTCATGACCGTACCGACATCGTCTACCGCAAGATAGCGTAGAACGGTCACGACACCGGTTTCGGGGTCGATCTCCACTTCCGATACGTGACAGGCGTTCGGGAAGGTCGGGCCCGGCGACTTGAAGGTATCGAAGCCGTTGAGGCCGCTCTCCATGCCGGGCGGCAGCATGGCGGGTTGGAAGGCGAGGGCGGCCACTTCCTTCATATCGAGGCCGCGGTCGGTGCCGGCGACGGCGAAACGTCCCGCCGAGAATTCGATGTCGACTTCTGCGGCCTCCAAGTTATGGGCGGCAATCCGGCGGCCTTTCTCGATGACTTTCTCCGCCGCGCCAAGGAGTGCGGCGCCACCCAGACCGGAGACGCGGGAGCCGCCGGTCCCGTGGCCGTAGTTGACCATATCGGTGTCGCCTTGGACGTAGCGGATTTGCTCGAATTCGAGGCCGAGCTTTTCGGACAGCAATTGCTTAAAGACCGTCTCATGGCCTTGGCCGTGCGCATGAGTGCCCATGAAGACGGTAATGTGACCTTCCTGGTCGAAACGGATTTCACCGCCTTCGTCGAACATGCCGGCCGCTTGCTCGATTGCATTGGCCATCCCAAGGCCACGCAGTTTGCCTTCGGATTGCGATTGCGCACGCCGGGCCTCGAAGCCGGCCGCGTCCGCCATCTCCAACGCCCGGTCCATGTTCCGCTCGAACTCACCGCTGTCGTAGTTGTAGGTCAGCGCGGTTTGATAAGGGAACGCGTCGGGTGGAATGATGTTTCGGCGCCGCAACTCGATCCGGTCGATTCCCATCTCGCGCGCCGCAAGGTCGATGACTTGCTCGATCGCAAGCGTCGCTTCGGGGCGCCCCGCACCGCGATAGGGGCTGGTGGGCGCCGCGTTGGTGAAGACACCGGTGATGGTGGCCGAGATCGCGGGCGTCGTGTAGACGCCGGCGATACCGCCGAGATTACCGAAGGCGGGCAGGGGGCCGAAATTATTCAGATAGGCACCGACACTGGCACTCTTCTCGACACGAAGCCCGAGGAACGTGCCGTTCTCATCGAGGGCAAGTTCGACCGCCATATGAAAATCGCGGGCATGCTCTTCGAGAATGCCGTCGGAACGTTCATTGATCCATTTAACCGGCCGCTCGAGCTGTTTGGCCGCCCAAAGAACCAGCATCAGCTCCGGGAAACAGCTGGAACGAAGCCCGAAGGAACCACCCATGTCCGGGCTGATGATCCGCAGTTTGCTCTCCGGGATGTTCAGAACGGATTGGGCCATCCAGGCGCGCAAATCGTGGGGAAACTGATTGCCCGAATGCAGCGTGTAGCGGTCTTCGAAGCGGTCGTACTCGCCAATGGCGGCGCGCGGTTCCATGGGGTTGATGGCGACGCGGGCGAAGGGGATTTCAACGCGGCTGACGTGGTGGGCATTTGCGAATGCCGTATCGGTCGCGGCCTTATCGCCGACATCCATACGGAAACAGATATTGTCCGGGCAATCATCCCAAATTGCAGTCGGGGTCGTCGCCAAGGCATCCTGAATTTCAACGACCGGATCGAGCTCTTCGTAATCGACTTCTATCAGATCGGCAGCGTCGCGTGCCTGCGCCCGCGTTTCCGCGACAACAAAGGCGACGTAGTCGCCGACAAAGGCGACCTTGTCCTCTGAGAGCGCCAATCGTTTCGGCTCGTACATCGGCGAGCCGTCGGGCCGCGTGAGCGGGAGGAGTTTCGCGGCGAGACAGGGCATCCGGCCAAGGCCCGCCGCGGCAATTTCCGTTCCGGTGTAAACCTTAATGACCCCCGGCATGGCCGCAGCCTCCGACGTGTCGATGGACCGGATACGGGCATGCGAATAAGGTGAACGCAGCATATAGGCGTAGGCCTGGCCTTGAAGATTGATGTCGTCCGTATAGCGACCGCCACCTCTCAAGAGTCTGAGGTCTTCTACCCGCGGTGCCGATTGGCCAAGTGCAAATCTCATCGTGCAATCTCCCGTGACGTCACCTTCAAGGAATTGGTCCGAATTGGCCCACCGTCACCTGAAAAAATATGAATACGTTTGTTAGGCTTTGTATGACGAAATCGCCGCCTCATCGAACTTGAGGCCCAGGCCCGGCTTGTCCGGCAAGGCCATCTCACCGTTCTCGACCGCGGGGGTTTCTTCGTAGAGGCAAAGCATCCACGGCATGTACTCGACGGTGAGACCGTTCGGGCACGCGGCGACGACATGTACAAGAATTTCCGGCATAACGTGGCTCACGATCGGCAAGTTAAAGGCCTCCGCCATACCGGCGATCTTCATCCATTGCGTGACGCCGCCCGCCCGGACGATATCGACCATGACGATATCGACGGAACGCGCCTCGATCATCTGGCGAAAAGGGGCGATCCCCCAAAGGTATTCGCCACCGGCGATCGGCGTGTTCAGTGCGGCCGTGACGCGCGCCAATCCGGCATAGTCGTCAGCCGTCGTCACGTCTTCGAGCCAGAATAGGCCGACATCTTCAGCGCGGCTGCCAATGTCGATGGCTTGCTCCGGACGCCAACGCTGGTTGATGTCGCACATCAACTTGATATCGGGGCCGATCACATCCCGGATCACGCGAATGCGCCGCAGCTCGTCCTCCGGTGATGGATTGCCGGGTAATGCCATCTGGGTTTTCATTTCCCGGAACCCTTTATCGAGCAGCGTTTGTGCCGCCTGTTGCGCCTGATCGTCCGTGAGGCCGCGGCGCAAAGCGCCCGATGCGTATGTCGGCACGCGGTCCCGATGACCGCCGAGCAATTTCCATAAAGGCTGCTCCAAGAACTTGCCCTTGATATCCCAAAGCGCAACGTCGATGGCAGAGAGCGCCAAGGTAAAGATTCCGCCGGGACCGCATGAATCGCCCGTGCCGGCACGCAGTTTCCCCACGATGTGTTCTATTCGGAGCGGATCTTCGCCAACCGTCAGAGCGGAAAGCTCCTCGACGGCGACTTTTAAGCTCCCGGTCATCTTCCCGCCGTAGAACGTCACACCGATGCCTTCGAGGCCGTTGTCGGTTCTAAGCCGCAGGATGACGACGGGTCGCATTCGCCCCGCCTCTTCCGGCATATTCGCGAGCGGATCGTCCTCCGGGATATTCAACGCGGTGACTTCGAAGCCGGTAATTTTCACGGGGTTGCCCCTTTCAGTAATCGATTCAGTCTTCCTGGATAATCTATGTGCTCGGCACGATGGGGAAACCGTAAAGTCCCTTGATGCGCCGTCATGTTTGGTTCGCTATGTTTGAGCAAAACGCACAATCCGATGGGGGATGAGAATGAAAATTGAAGGCAAGGTTGCGGTGATCACCGGCGGCGCGAGCGGCATTGGCCGCGAGTTGGCGCGACGGTTTAAGGCCGAAGGTGCGGCAGGGATTGTCGTTGCCGATGTGCAGGAGGAGGCCCTCGTCGCGGTCGCCGAGGAAGTCGGCGGACTTGCCGTCGTCACGGACGTGACCAAAGAAAGCGAAATTCAAACCTTAGTCGAACGAGCGGAGAACGAAGTCGGGCCGATCGATATCTTTTGTTCGAACGCAGGCATCGCGCGCCTTGGAGACGTGTACGCCTCGAATGATGAGTGGCAGTTGAACTGGGATATTCATGTGATGGCGCACGTTTACGCCGCCCGCCTCGTCGCGCCGAAGATGGCGGCACGGGGTGACGGGTACCTTGTGAATACGGCGTCGGCCGCCGGTTTGTTGTCGCATGTGGGCTCCGCGACGTATGCCGTGACGAAACATGCCGCCGTTTCCTTTGCCGAATGGCTTTCCATCGAATATGGCACGCGGGGCGTAAAGGTTTCCGTCTTGTGCCCGCAAGCGGTTCGCACTGCGATGACCCAAGGCCGGGAGCAAGGCGTCGCCTCGGTCGATGGTATGATCGATCCGGACGAACTCGCCGAATGTGTCGTGCAGACCATGGAGAAGGAAGAATTTCTCATCCTGCCGCATCCGGTTGTCCTGAAGTATATTCAGGGTAAAGCAGGCGATTATGACCGCTGGCTTGGCGGAATGCGTAAACTCAAGGAACGTTATCGGGACAATCCGGGCATTTGATACGGTTTAATATTCCTAATCTGAAATTGAAAAGAACTCGGTCGTAAAACGTGTCGATCTGGGCCATCTTAGGGGCAACTGAACAGACGCGATGTTTCGACATGCGCGATCACACAAATGATGAGGACTGAGAAATGAGCCAAGTAAATGCGCAATCGTCGGAACCGAACGCGCCGCCGAGCGTGAACGGTACGCTTTCCTTTATCGTGCCCCAGGAGACCAAGCCGGTCTTCCACAGCACGGCGTTAACCGGCGGCGAAGCCAAGTTGTTCTTTGAAATCGAGGACGTCGAGGTCGAGGTGGCCGATATGCGCGCCATCAAAGATGAGCTATCGATCGACCGGGAAGGGTTCGAGCTGCAGCAAGACGTCACCGAAGTGGAGGACCTCTATGACGACGCGGCCGTCGAAACGGATTACCACGCGGAGATTAGGGCGCTGTTGACGGAGCGCTTCGGGGCAAGCCAGGTGGCTATTTTCGACGTCACCAGACGCTCGGATGGGACCGCGGGTGCCGAGAACCCGGATGGTCTCCGCAAGCCTGCGACCCGTGTTCATGTCGACTATACGGTCAAGAGTGGGCCGCAGCGTGCCAAGGATGTTCTCGGTGAAGACGAATACGAGCGTTTGATCGAATCAGGTGCCCGGATCCTTCAGGTGAATGTCTGGCGCCCGATTACCGGCCCCGTCGAAAGCTCGCCGTTGGCGCTGGCGGATGCGTCGAGCCTCGCCGAGGAGGAGCTTGTGGCGACCGATCAGGTTTTCGCGGACCGCGTCGGTGAAATCTATCAAGTCGCGTACGGTCCTGGACAGCGCTGGTATTATGCATCGGAGATGGCGCGTGACGAAGTCATTCTCATCAAAGGATGGGATAGCATCGACGATGGCCGCGCCCACTTTACGCCGCATGGCGCGTTTGAGTTGCCGGAGAGCAAGCCGAACGCGGCACCGCGCGAAAGCATCGAGGTCCGCACGTTCGTCGTGATCGAGTAAATCCGAGGCGGCGAAGCCTTCCTCGCCCGAATATGAGCCTGTGGTTCAGGTCTTTTGTATACCAGAACTTGACCGACCGTCTCTAAAACGGGCACATTCCTGAACAAAGCGGCAGCCCGGGCCGGCAAACGGTCCGGGCTGATCCGTGTACATTCGGGAAATGGGGGAGGAAACCATGGCAACGAAATACAACACCCTGATTATGGGGGCGTCTTACGGCTCGCTACTCGCGATTAAACTGGTTTTGGCGGGACATTCCGTTCGCCTTGTGTGCCTGCCGGAAGAAGCGGAACTCTTCAATAAAGACGGCGCGATCGTCCGAATGCCGGTGCGCGGACGCGACGGTTTGGTTGAGATCAATTCGAACGACTGCCCGGGTGCACTCTCGGCAGGTGGCACGGACGATGCGGATCCTTCCGAGTATGATCTCGTCGTTTTGGCGATGCAGGAGCCGCAATATCGCTCGCCCGGCGTCCGGGAACTGTTGGACCGGGTCGGCAAGTCGGGTAAACCTTGCATGTCGATCATGAACATGCCGCCGCTTCCTTACATGGCGCGTATCCCGGGCCTCGATACGTCGATGCTGACCAAGTGCTACACGGACGCCAGCGTATGGGACAGCGTCGAACCGAAGAACATCACGCTTTGCAGCCCGGACCCGCAAGCTTTCCGTCCGCCGGAAGAGCCTTTAAACGTCTTGCAGGTTGCCTTGCCGACGAACTTTAAAGCGGCGCGGTTCGAATCCGATGCCGACACGGCGATCTTGTCGCAGATGCAGGCGGATATCGAAGCGATCCGCTTTGATACCGGAGATGGCGAAGTCGAACTTCCGGTGAAGCTGAAGGTTCACGATTCCGTCTTCGTACCGCTGGCCAAGTGGGCGATGCTGCTGACCGGTAACTATCGATGCGTGCAGCAGGACGATATGCGATCGATCCGTGAGTCGGTCCATACCGACATGGAGATGTCCGGCAAGGTCTACGAATTCGTCAAGCAAGTGTGCGGTAAGATGGGCGCGGACATGAACGATCTCGTCCCGTTTGAGAAATACGCGAATGCGGCGAATGGGTTGGCGAAACCGTCCTCGGCGGCGCGTGCCCTTTTGGCGGGTGCGCCAAATATCGAGCGGGCGGACTGCCTTGTGAAGACAATCGCCGCGGCGAAAGGCATGCAGCTCGATACGGTCGATGAAACGGTCGCGATGGTCGATTCATGGCTTGAGCGGAACCGCGCCAAAGCCGGCTAAGGGAAATCAGACGGAGGCCTTTATGGCCTCCATTTCCGCTGCTTTGAATCCGACGACGACGCCGGATTTCGTCTCGAAAACCGGTCGTTTAATAAGTGCCGGCTGATCGCGCATCAGATATTTGGCTTTCGCTTCGTCGACGCCATCCTTCTCGGCGTTCGATAATTTACGCCACGTGGTGCCGCGCCGGTTCAGCAGCGTTTCCCAACCAGCCGTCGCAACCCAGTTATCGAGTTGCGCGTCGCTGAAGCCATCGGCACGAATGTCCTTGAATTCGTGCGCGATCCCTTCCGCCTCCAGCCATTTTAGGGCCTTGCGGCATGTGTCGCAGTTCTTGAGGCCGTAGATCGAAATCATTCTCGTCATCTCCTAGGGCGCGCAGAGTGGCGCGTCTCCGAATCTCGCTATAATTCGGCGTTCCGGCTCATCCGCATCGTGTAGCTGAAACTCTCGCCGGGATGCAGACTAATCGTAATTTCGAAGGCCTTGTCGTCGGGGCCCGTATACCATCGCCGGACAAGCAATCCGGGGCTTCCGGATGGCAGGCCGAGCTTTGCGGCGATATCGTTCGGCAACGTCACGGCGGTGATGTCCTGGCGTATCTCCATCGCCCGCTGGCCGTATTGTTCCTCGATCAAATTCGCGATCAAGACGTTCCCTTGCCCGACCCGGTCGCGAATGCCGGCGAACTCGGTCAGGACGAAAATCTCTGTCCAGCACACGGGAAGACCGCTCGGGTCGTCGACGGGCATTCGAAGACCGGCGATTTTCAAAAATGCTTCGCCATAGGGACAGCCGAGCCGCTCCGCCAAGATCGCGTCCGCCTTGATCTCCGACATCTCCATTTCTTTGAGGAGCGATTGGACGCCGTACTGAAGGACTTCTTCGACCGTATTACGGGTCTGCATGTAATTTCGCACGGGGTAATCCGCGAGGACACGCGTTCCGACACCCTGTCGGCGGATCACGAGACCTTGGGATTGCAACTGCCGGATGGCTTCGCGCACGGTGAACCGGCTGATGCTGTATTTGCTTGTCAGTTCCGCTTCCGTTGGGAGGAGGGAATTGATGGGGTACTTCCCTTTTCGGATGTCGTCCGCGAGACGCCGCGCAAGCGCCATGTATCGGGGCTCACCTGTATTCTTGCTGAGAGAGCCGTCCGCCATCAGATCACCCCTTGCGCACGCAACTCTGCGACTTCACTTGCATCAAGGCCGATATCTGTAAGGAGCTCATCGGTATTCTGCCCGAGTTCCGGCGCGGGATTGGCCGGTGCCGGATCGCCGGGACAGGAAATCGGCGGCGCAACAAGACGGAATGGATTCCCGCTCTGGTGAACGAGGTCTTGGATTTTACCGTTCTCGGTGACGAACGGGTTTTCCAACGCTTGCTGAATATCGAGGATCGGCGCGGACGGGACCTTGCCGGCGAATAATTTAAGCCAATCTTCGGTCGTCTTCGCGGAAAGTGCTTCGTCCAGCATCTCGGTAATCGCCGCACGTCTTTCCAAGCGTTCCTTGAACGTGGCGTATTTCGGGTCGCGTCCCCATTCCGGATGGCCAATCATATCGCAAAGGATCGGCCAGAATTTCTCCTTATTGCACATGAGAAATATCCAGCCGTCTTTCGTCTTCTGGGCACCGCAGGGTGTCAGTGATGGATGCCCGGAGCGGGGCTCCCGGCCCTGTACATGGCCGCTGTTCAGGTACCATGTCGCGGGATAGGACAGATTCGAAAGGGCGAGATCGAAAAGGCTGACGTCGATATCTCGGCCTTTGCCTTCGGTGCGTGCGCCGAGGATCGCGGCGGACGTCGCATAGGCTTGCAAGAGACCCGTCATCAAATCGACGACGGAAAGACCGAACCGTGCCGGCGGTGTATCGGGCTCGCCCGTCAGCGAGAACCACCCGGTTTCGGCTTGCATGAGGTAGTCATAGCCGGGCCAGGTCGCGCGCTCTCCTTCGCGGCCATAGGCGGTGAGATGGCAGCAGACAATATCCTTGTTTATTTTCCCGAGCGTCTCGTAAGTGAGGCCAAGCTTGGCCGGAACATCGCCTCTCAGATTGCAGGTTACCGCATCGGCCGTCTTCACCATCTCATGGAAGAGGGCGCGGCCTTTTTCATGCTGAAGGTCGAGGGTTAGACTTTTCTTGTTGCGGTTAATGCTTTGGAAAAATTGAGAATCGGCGTTACCGCTGCCGTCGTTCAGAAAAAACGGACCAAGCGGGCGCGCCATATCGCCGCCGTCTTTGGGGTTTTCGATCTTGATAACCTCGGCGCCAAGATCCGCGAGATATTGCGTGCCCCAGGGGCCTGCCCCGTATTGCTCGACAGCCAGAATGCGGCACCCTTCAAGCGGCAACATAGGTTGCCCCCCTTGCCGTTTGACGTGCCGGATGCAGCAGCGTTTCGGTACAGCGGTTGTGCGCCCGAGATGTTACGAACGTAATCAGCATGTAGCTGACCTAGATCGGATTCCGCTGAATCAACTGCTTGGCGATGATAATTCTCTGCAGCTCGTTCGTTCCCTCACCGATAGTCAGCAGCGGGGCGTCACGATAGAAGCGTTCGACCGGAAATTCTTTCGAATATCCGTAGCCGCCATGAACGCGCATGGCGTCCATCGAGTTGTCGATGGCCGCTTCCGTCGCAAAGAGCTTGGCCATTCCTGCTTCCATATCGCAGCGCTCGCCGCGGTCATAGGCTTCGGCGGCCCGATAGGTGAGCAAACGGGCGGCTTCAACCTTGGTGACCATATCGGCAAGTTTCAGCTGAATGGCCTGGTGATTGGCGATCGGTTGACCGAAGGTTTCGCGTTGTTGCGAGTATTTGACCGCCTCGTCGAGCGAAGCGCTCGCGACGCCACAGCCGCGGGCGGCGACGTTGATTCGTCCGAGCTCGAGTCCGCCCATGATTTGCTTGAAGCCATTGCCCGGCTCTTCGCCGATCAACTGGTCGGCCGGGACGCGACAGTCCTCCAACATCAACTCGGCCGAGTCGATACCTTTGTAGCCAAGCTTCTCGAGTTTCCGGGAGGCGCGGAAGCCTTCGCCTTTCTCGACGAGGAATAGACTGATGCCGCGGTGCCGCGGCTCGACCTCCCAATCCGTCTTGGCAAGGATGGCCATGACATGGGCATGTATGCCATTGGAAATCCAAGTCTTCGTGCCGTTGATGATAAAGTCATCGCCGTCTTTCGCGGCGCGGGTACGAATGGCTTGCAAGTCCGTGCCGCAGTTCGGTTCCGTCAGCGCGATGCCGCCGCGCAACTCGCCCGTCGCGAATTTCGGCAGCCATTTCTTCTTCTGCGCATCTGTGCCGAACCGCTGTACGGCCGCCGACATAATGAGGTGCGAGTTGAAAATACCGGCGAGCGACATCCAGGTGTGGGCGACTTTTTCGCAGATTTTTGCGTAGGTCGAACACGGCAAGCCAAGGCCGCCATATTCCTCGTCGATAATCGCGCCGAAGAGGCCGAGCTCAGCCATTTTGTGGACGATCTCTTCGGGCCAGATGTCGTTGTGCTCCAGCTCCATGACATGCGGACGGACGTCACGTTCCAGGAATTGCTCTAGCGTTTGAAGAATTAGGGTTTCCTGTTCGTCCACCATGGCTGAATCGGGCATGAGAAGTCTCCTGTCTTAAGGTCTAAAGAACGCCGCGGCGTTCCGCTGTTTCGATAATTCTGTTGGCGGTCTTCAAATTGGCGCGATTGACCGAGACGCCGTCGACGCGCGCCTGACCGGTTGGGCTCTCTGAGACGGCGGCGACGACACGTTGGGCGTGATCGATGTCATCGGGGCTCGGCGTGAAAATATTGTGGATATGCGGGATTTGGATGGCATCGTAAGAGGCCTTACCCGTGAAGCCCATGCCGGCGACGATCTTCGTCTCGGCGACAAGCCCTTCAATATCCGTCGGCTCGAAGAAAGGGCCGTCCATCGCGTCGATACCGGCTTCCGAGGCGGCCATGACGATCCGGCTGCGCATGTGACGCAGCGAATCCATCGCAAAGTCGGACCCGATCTCACCGCTGAAATCGGCATAACCGAGAAACAAGGTCGATATCTGTGGGACGGCCTTGGCGATCGTACGCGCATTCTCCAGGCCTTTTTGATCCTCGATCAAAACGATCAGCTCGAGGTCCGGGTGATGCGGTGCAAGTATCCCTGCGACCCACCGGACTTCTTCCGCACTCGTCACTTTGGGGATCACAACCCCGTCGGGCGGTGACTTAAGCTGGCTGATCGCGAGCATGTCGCGAACACCTTCGTCCGAATGCGGCGAATTGATTCGAACCGTTCGAAGGACCGGCCGGTCGACGCTGCGTTCGAAAAGGGGGAGGCACACATCTCGTGCCTCCGCCTTACGGTCGTCGGATGTGCTGTCTTCCAAATCGAGACAAAAGATATCGGCGCCCGACGCAACCCCGTCTTCCCAGCGCGCCGGCTCGAGAGCGGAGTAAAAGATGATACTGCGGCGGTTTCGGCTCTTGTGGTTCACGGTCTTCGTCCCGAACGCCTACTCGGCGGCGTCTTGAATTTTGTCTTCCACGCCATGACCGCGTTTCGGCACCAGGAAACTTCTGTCGTAGCTCATAACGACGGTCCCGTCCTGGTTCTTGCCCAGCGTCCGAACCGAGACGATGCCTTGTGTCGGGCGGGAGTTGGATTCGCGCTTCTCGAGCACTTCCGATTCGGCGTAGAGCGTATCCCCCACAAAGACGGGGTGGGGCATCTTGATGTCCGTCCAACCGAGGTTTGCGATTGCCTTTTGGCTGGTGTCACTGACCGACATACCGGCCACCATGGAAAGGGTGAGGCAGGAATTCACCAATGGTTTTCCGAACTCGCTGTGCGATGCGTACTCGGTATCGAAGTGCAATGGATGCGTATTCATGGTCAATAAGGTGAACCAGGAGTTATCCGCCTCATTGATTGTGCGCCCCGGGCGATGCTCGTAGATCGCGCCGACTTCGAAGTCTTCGTAATAGCGACCGATATCTTCGCGATATCGATTGGGTCCTACTTCTCGGCTTCCAAAACTCATTCTAATCTTCTCCCGCCATCAGCATATCCGGTGCCGGCATTGTCCGGCGGAACAAGTCATCCACCGTTTCGTTTTCGAAATTTAGAATCAAATCATACAGTGCGATTTCGCCGGCTTGCCCGATACATGGTGCGACTAGCGATCGGAATTTGGCACGCAGTTCCAAGTTGGTGAGGAAGTTGCCGAATTCGCCTTTCGGCAGATCGACCTGCCGTACGATTTGGCGCCCATCCTGCAATTCGATGCTGACGCGCGCGCGAAACTTCGACCAGTCGTCTTCGCCGAAATCGGTCTCTCGGATAACGCTGATCTTGCCCATCAGGGCAGCGGTCGCTTCATCGCGTAAAAGCCGGCTGAAATCGTCCCATTGGATGCGGCCATGCTGTAAGGCGATTGCGGCCTGGAAATGCATCGAGAACTGCGCATCGACGAGATTGTCCGGTGTTCGTTTCTGGGCTTCGGGCGCACCCGTCAGGTCGTAGGCAACGCCGGCCAATCCAATGACAACCGAGTCGAGCTCATCGGCCTGGAATTCGTACTCGCGCCTCAGCTCGATTATCGCGTCGACGGCCGAATGCGCGAGCCGACAGCCGGGGTAGGGCTTTACAGCGATATTCATGGTCTCCCAGACGGAGCCGATCGCCGCGACGGCTTCCTTTGCATCGGGTGAAGGCGCATAGGCGTTGAGAAATCCGTATTTCCCTTCGATGGGATGTGTCGCGCCGACGAAGCCTTCCCGCGCGAAACTCGCGGCGACGAGGCCGTTTTTCGCCGCGTTTCCGACTTGATAGCGCATAGTCCAGGCGCCGTTCTCAATGAACTGCATCGTTCCCGAGGCCTGCGACAAGGCAATGCCGAGCGCGCTTTCGATCTCTTCGGTACTCAGGCCCATCACTTTACTGGCGGCGACCGCGGCGCCAAACGCCCCGCAGGTCGCGGTCGGATGGTAACCGCGTTCATAGTGATCGTCGGGGCCGAGTGCTTGTCCAAGACGGCAAACCACTTCATAGCCGGCGACGATCGACGTAATAACGTCTTTTCCGCTGGCGCCCGGCAATTGCGCGGCGGCCAGGGCAGCCGGGATGACAACCGCACTTGGGTGCAGGGATGCTTCGGCATGGGTGTCGTCGAAATCAAGCGAATGGCCAAGAGCGCCGTTCATGAGTGCGGCGGCAGCCGGCGAGAACCACCTTGAATCACCGAAGACCCCGCATGTACCTCCGTCGGCGCCCAAAATTTCGGTTGCGCGCATCATCGCAAGGGTCGAATCCGCTTCGTGACGGGCGCGAATCCCGATCCCGACGAAGTCATGCATCAGTGTCTTCGCGCGGCCGATGACTTCGGGCGGGATGTCTTCGAATTCGAGGTCCGATACAAATCTAGCAAGCTCTCGGGTGACTTCGAGCATAGCTGGGTTCCTAGCCGCTCGCAGCCGACGCAATTCGTTCCGCGCGCGCCAAGGTCCGCCGGGCCGCAATGATAACGGGCTCGTCGATCATCTTGCCATCAACTTGGACCGCGCCCGAAAAATCGCCGGCCGTGGCATCGACGACTTTCTGTGCGAAGGCGACTTCTTCCTTCGTCGGGCTGAAAGTGTCATTGATGGGGGCGACCTGAGAGGGGTGAATCGCCGCTTTTCCGGTAAAACCGATCGAGCGCGCCTTCTTCGATTCTTCGCGCAGGCCCGCTTCGTCACCGATATCGATATAGACCGTATCCAGGCACTCGATGCCCGCCTCGGCGGCGGCCAGAACGACCTGGGAGCGCGTATACAGCAAAGCGTCCCAACTCAAATCCGATCCGGTTTCGGCGACCAGATCGACCGCGCCGAAGCCCAAGATTGTCGTGGCGTCGGACGCAAGCGCGATCTCTGCGAGCGCTCGGACGCCCTTGGCGTTCTCGACGGCCGGGAACAGCTCGATGTCCGCCCGATAGGGCTTTAAGACGTCAGCCATCCAAAGGACCTCTTCCGGCGATTCGACTTTTGGAATCATGACGCCGTCGGGCAAATGTTCCATCTCGAAGAGGGCTTCGAGGTCGCGCAACCCGTCCTGAAGGCGTGGGCTGTTCATGCGCAAGTATTTGAGAACAGGGCGGTCCGTCGGATCGCCGAAGAAAGTGCCGACCGATTTTCGCGCTTCCGCCTTAAGGT
>PAZH01000050.1 GCA_002716125.1 Rhodospirillaceae bacterium | reverse complement strand
CCGAGACCGTCGCGGTGCGGGGCGCCGGCGCTGCAACCGCGCGCCTTTGGGTGGACGGCGCCGAGACCGGCGGCGGCGGCGAAATATTGCCGACGCGGTTCTGTTGATAAAGCCGTTGTATGGCATTCATGTCCTGCGCAATCGCGGACGGCGGGGTCCCGGCGAACAACGCCAAATATCCGAAGAGAAAGAGTGCGAAAATGCGCATAGCGCGGATGCTAGCGTATTCCGAAGGCCGCGCAAGCGCGACATCCCCGCCGCGCCTCTTGCGCCTGAAGAGAATCGGCATTACTTGGAAGGCAAGCTTCATTGCAATAGACGCACGGACGAAAGCACGTCATGGCACACCATCATAGCAAAGTATTCATCATCGGATCCGGGCCGGCCGGATATACCGCCGCCATCTACGCGGCCCGCGCGAGCCTCGAGCCGATGATCGTGGCCGGTATGCAGCCGGGCGGTCAGATGACCATCACAACCGATGTCGAGAATTACCCCGGCTTCGAAGACGTCGTGCAGGGTCCGTGGCTTATGGAACAAATGCAGAAGCAGGCCGAACATGTCGGCACGCGGATGATTTACGACATCATCACCGAAGTCGACTTCTCAAGCCGCCCGTTCCGCGCGAAAGGCGATTCCGGCGACACCTATTCGGGCGACACGGTCATTATCTCGACCGGCGCCCAAGCGCGCTGGCTCGGCCTTCCGTCGGAAGAGAAGTTCATGGGCTTCGGCCTCTCCGCTTGCGCCACGTGCGACGGCTTCTTCTTCCGCGAGAAGGAAGTCGCGGTGATCGGCGGCGGCAACACGGCGGTCGAGGAAGCGCTCTACCTCACCAATCACGCGAGCAAGGTCACGCTCATCCATCGCCGCGACCAGCTGCGCTCGGAAAAAATTCTGCAGGAGCGGCTGTTCGCAAATCCGAAGGTTGAAGTTCTTTGGGACCACGTTATGGAAGACATTATCGGCGACGACAACCCGCCGAGCGTCACCGGCGCCAAGCTGCGTAACGTCAAGACGGACGAAGTTTCCGAGCGCGCCTTCGACGGTATTTTCGTCGCCATCGGACATGACCCGGCAACCGCCGTCTTCCAAGGCCATGTCGAGTTGGACGACGAAGGCTATGTCCTCACAAAGCCGGACAGCACGGCGACGGCAATTCCCGGCGTCTTCGCGGCCGGCGATGTAAAGGATAAGATCTATCGCCAAGCGGTCACCGCGGCCGGCATGGGTTGCATGGCCGCGCTCGAAGCCGAAAAGTTCGTCGCGGAACACGAAGTCCACAGCGAAGCGGCGGAGTAAACCGCGCCGCCGATTCGGGCTCAACCGCCGTAAAAGACGTTATCCCCGAGCTCCTTCATCTCGAGGATCGCCTCGTCGGCACGGCCTTCCGGCGGCTGTGCCTGATGGACTTCGGTGACTTCGCCGACCACGATGTGGTGGTCGCCCAACGCGACGATCTCTGCGACATTGCATTCGATTGCAGCGGGTGCATTATCGAGCAGCGGCGCGCCGTTCTCACCATCACAAACAGGCTCGCCGCTCATCGTATTGCCGTCCACTTCCACCGGCTTGAAAAACCCAAAAGCGATCCCTTGCTGGCCTTTTCCGAGCATATTGAGCGCGAATTTCCCAGCGGCTTTTACCGTCGCATAAAGACCGGAATCGGTTTTCACACCGATCGCGACCAAGGGCGGGTCAAACGACGATTGTGTGACCCAATTGACGGTACCCGCGCCGACATTTCCATCGCCGTCTTTCGCGGTCATCACATAGATACCGTATGGAATCATCCGCAGCGTCGATTTCTTTTTATCCTCGTCCATGATCGTTTTCTCCCGACAAAGTTTCCCATATAGACGCATATTATTTGGGATCGCATGAAAAGGAATTGATATGCCCCAAATCCGCCCACCCGAGATGAGGCGTTCCTGGCTGTTCGTTGGCGGTGCCGACGAAGCGGCGCTGATCGCGGCCGCCGACAGCGGCGCAGACGTTCTCATCCACGAGCTCGAAGATTTCACGGCACCGGCATTGCGGCCGGCAGCCCGAGAGATTGCACCCCGCGTACTCGCCGCCTGGAAGGCGCGTGGCTGTGTCGCCGCTGTGCGCGTCAATCCGTTGGCGGGCGACGGCCGCGACGATCTGGATGCGGTCATGCATGGCGCGCCTGATCTGGTGATGCTCCCAAAAGTGTCAGAACCGTCGCATGTCACCGGTCTCGAAGACGCCGTGCTGGCCGCGGAGCAATCGCTCGGCCTCCAAACAAGCGTCACCGAACTCGTCCCCAATATCGAGCTGGCCCGCGGACTGATTCAGACCTACGACATCTGCAACGCCAGTCCACGCGTCAAATGTGCCTTGGTCGCCTCCGAAGACATTGCGACCGATCTCGGCGCCGAGCGCAGTCGCGACGGTGAGGAACTGAAATACGTGCGGGCCCGCTTTCACGTCGAATGTGTCGCGGCGGGCGTCGTTTCCATCGATGCGCCCTATACCTGGACCGACGATGCCGGCACCGAGGCCGAGGCACGCTACGCCCGCCAACTCGGTTATACCGCCAAAAGCGCGGTCAATCCGGACCATGCGGCCGTCATCAACGAGGTATTCACCCCCTCTGCTGCGGACATCGCGAAAGCACAGCGCATCGTCGCCGCTTTTGAAGCAGCGCAAGCCAATGGCGACGGCCGCGTCGAGTTGGACGGCTCGTTGGTCGAAGTTCCCATCTACCGGAACGCGCAAACACTCCTGGCAAGGGCGGAAGCCTTATCCGCTTATTAGACTTGCTTTCCGATATCGATCCAGACCGATTTCGCCTGACCGCGGATGTTGCCATTCGCGTCATAAATCGCCGTACCGGCGTAGGCTTTGCGACCGTCCCGGCCCACGGGCCAACCGATCACCGTACAAGGCGTCCCGGCGACAAGGTCGTTGTCGACCGCCGCCGTCAATCGACCCAAATGCATGATGACACCCGTATCGCGGATGATCGACCAGACACCTGGGCAATCGAGTGCGCTCCAAAGAATTCGTTGCGGAATGAGACCGTCCGTACCGGCAAAGTTTTCATGCGGTATCCATTCGGTCGCGACAATTTCACTGCCATCGATAGGGCCGGTCCGCAGACATAAGCCATCCCCTACGGCGCGTTCGGCCCCGCAGACGAAACACCGATGAAAATCGTCCTTTTTAAATTCCACGAACCGGCGTACGGCGGTGCGTACGGCACCCGCATCCGGGCAATCCGGAACGTCCAGCGAAAGCGTACTTGGCCGGACTTCGCCCACAAGCGTCTCTCCGTTCCGGACAACGAGCCCGTTCCCCTCACGTACCACTTGCATCGGCTGGTCGAGTGGTGGTGGGCTACGGAGCGTCACCTCGGCCGCGCCCTCGAGAAACTCAGCGAAGGCGCCCGCAGCATATCCGCCATTCCCGGAACCCGGCGGACCATTGAATTGCGCGGGTATCGTGACAGTCTCATTCATCTAGGCAGCCCCCCGGCTTGCTTGCACCTCTTCAAGATAGAGCTGGGCTCGAATGCCAGCAACGCTTCCTGTGATTTCCCGCACAGTCGGCTCGCCGCAAATTTGTTATTTTGAACGAAAGTTTGTGAGGCGAACATGATTGAGCGACGTATCGGCGCCGTCGTTGGCGCCCTTCTTACCGTCTTTTTTTTATCGGCTTGCGTCACACCGGCGCCGAAAGGACAAACGGATGGTCCGGCGTTGGCGGATGGCAAAGCGCGCGTTTTCTTCTTGCGTCAAAATTCGGTATTCCAATCAGGCAAACCTGCCGAGCTTGAGATCAACGGAACAACCGTCGCAAAACTGCGCAACCGAGATTACACATTTGTCGACCTGCCGGAGGGCGAGCACCACTTTGTCGTCAGCGTATTTCCGCATACCGGCGCCTTCCGTTCCGGTCTACAGCTAAAAACAGGTCAAATGCGATTCTTGTTGGTTCGACCCGATACTCGCCAGGACGACCGGCGGCCGCTGTTTCGCGAATCGCGCCGGTTCGACATCGACGGCGGACAGTTCGAAGTCCACGAAGTCGGTCCGGAGAGCGGCGAAGACTACCGACGGGCCATGCAATATCGCCCACCGCTTGCGGTCACACCGCCGCCCCTCAAAAGGCAAAGCTGAACGCGTTAAAATACGTGCCCAGTCCGGCCCGCTGAGCTATATCCCTTGGCAATCAAACAACCCAAGGGGAAATGCTATGCTACTCGATGTTAGGACCTATACCTGCAAGCCCGGCACGATCAAAAAACACCTTGAGCTTTACGCCAAGATGGGCGCGGAGCCGCAAAGCCGCAATCTCGGCAAGCCGCTGCTCTATATGACGACGGAGACGGGCAACCCCAACCAGTATGTCCACATCTGGGCGTATGAGAACGCCGGTGACCGAGAAGCGAAACGGAAGAACCTCTGGGCCGACCCGGATTGGCTCGCATATGTCGCCGAAAGCGGAAAGCTCGGTGCCCTCGAAGCGCAAGACAACCGCTTGTTGGTGCCGGTCGATTTCTTCCCGACACCGGTCGTGCAAGAGTAGGCATCGAAATTCCGCCAATCGCTCCATATCCTTCTCTAAATTAAAGACGAGGATCAGGAGAGGACGAAATGGCGGAAACAGGAGAGCGGCTGGAGACTGCACTCAGCAAGGTTCGAGTGTTAGATCTCGGCCGCGTTCTGGCGGGGCCCTATTGTGGCCAAATTCTCGGCGACATGGGCGCCGAGGTCATTAAAGTCGAACATCCGGTGCGCGGCGACGACACGCGTGCATGGAAGCCACCCGCGGTCGGCGAAGACGCCGCGTATTTCTGCGCCGTCAATCGTAATAAACGCAGCATCGGCATCGACCTCGCCTCGGAAGAAGGTCGGAAACTCCTATTAGAACTGGCTAAGAACAGCGACGTCTTGGTTGAGAATTTCCGCCCCGGCGTTACCAAACGTCTCGGTATCGACTATGCCGAAATCGCCAAGGTGAATCCGAAGCTGATCTACTGCTCGATTTCCGGCTTCGGCCAAGAAGGGCCGTTGGCCCAACGCGCCGCCTACGACTATGTCGTACAGGCCACTGCCGGAATCATCGCTCTTACGGGCGAGCCGGACCGTATTCCGATCCGTTGCGCCGGTGCAATTTCCGATTACGGCACCGGTCTGTGGAGTGTGGTTGCCGTTCTCTTCGCGCTGATGGAGCGGGATCGTACCGGTAAAGGCCAGCATATCGACATGGCCATGAACGATACGACCATGTTGTATCTGAGCCACGTTGCCGCAATGTATTTCAAAGACGGCATCACGCCGAACCGGGTGGGTAATGGGCACGAGAAGATCGTCCCGACCGACGTCTACCAAACCAAGGATGAGCCCTTGATGGTGCTGTGCGGCAATGACGGCATGTTCGAACGGCTCGCCAAGGCGGTCGGCCGACCCGATATGATCACCGACCCGCGGTTCAAGACCAATATCGACCGTTCCGCCAATCTCGGCCCGCTCGGCGAGATCATGCGGGAAGCCATGCTCACGGACACGCGCGCCAACTGGGAGGAACGTTTATCGGAAGCAGACGTCGCTTTCGCGCCGATCCGCAGTATCGAGGAGGCTTACACCGCCGAGGACGTGGCAGAACGCGGCATGGTCATTGAGATGGAGCATGCTTCGGGTGAAACATTCCGAGCCCTCGGGTCCCCTTTGAAAATGTCAGAGAGCCAGGTCGCAGAGAATCCGCTGCCGCCGCCGACACTGGGCCAGCATAGCGCCGAGATTCTCAGCGAAATTCTTGGTCTAGACGCAGACGCAATCGAAACTTTGCGCCAAAACGGCGCCATCAACGCGGCCGATTAGGCCGAGAGATTGGGATATTAATAGATGAAGGATTCACTGAAAGCGGGTCTCGATTTCAACACGACGAAACTCGTCGCCAAGGAGCGCACCATCGGTTTTATGGGCGAGGACCTGCGGGTCTACGCAACACCCTTTATGGTGCAGGATACAGAGCATGCCTGCCGCGACTTCATGCTGGAACATTTGGACGACGGCGAAGATTCGGTGGGCGCGCGCGTTGAGATCGACCACCTGGGCCCCACCCTTGTCGGCCAATCCGTCACCTTCGAAGGCAAGGTGGTCGAGGTCGACGGGCCCCGCGTGATGTTTGAAGTGGAGATCAGCGATGAGATCGATACAGTCGGCCGGGTCAAACACACCCGCTTCGTCGTCGAGAAATCCCGCCAAGGCGGGCGTCTCGAGAAGAAGAAAGCGCGGCTAGAAGAAGCGGGCGTGAAGCGGGAACTCTAAAGCGGAAAAACCTATCCTAGCCGCCTCCTTCCGGAGGCGGATTAAGCAGCGGGACTCGTTGGAATCCTAACCGAACTTCGGCTGCCGTTTCTCGCGGAACGCCCGGACCGCTTCGCCGAAATCGCCGCCGGAAACCAGCATCGACTGGGCGTATACGTTGTGCTCCCACTCCGCATCGAGGGTAGATTCCATGCCGCGGCGAAGGCCTTCCTTCAGGACTGCCTGTGCGCGGGCCGGACCCGCGGCCAACTGCCGTCCCAATGACATCGCCGCGTCTTCCAACTCTTCCGGCGTGACCACTTTTGTCGCAAGACCGATCCGCGCGGCCTCGGCTCCGTCGACTGGCGTTCCGAGCATCAACATCTCCGTCGCCTTGGCGAGGCCGACAATTTGCGGCAACAAGAACATGCCGCCGAGCGGCGGTATGACGCCGAGCTTGATCCAAGCTTCCGAAAACATCGCCCGCTCCGACGCGATCCGGAAATCGCAAGCAACCGCGATTTCACAGCCGGCGCCGACCGCCGCTCCATTGACGGCAGCGATGGTCGGCTTTGGGCACAGTTTGATGGCCTTCGCCGCGCCAGCGAAATGCTTGTAGACAGTCTCCTTGATCTCGAACGGCGCCATCTGGCTGAGCTGTTCCATGAACGCCATATCGCCGCCCGCCGAGAAACCTTCGCCCGCTCCGGTGAACATCAGGACCCGGACGTCGGGATCCTGGACGAATCCGTCCACCGCCTCGATGATTTCTGCCATCATCGCCGGTGTCAGTGCGTTGCGGTGTTCCGGTGTGTTAAAGGTGATGCGCCCGACCCGATCGGTCACGTCGATAAGAATATGCTCCGGCATAGAGCTTCCCCTTTGGATCATTCCAGGAGCGTCCACTAGGTGTACGCGACCAACGATTGTCAACACGATGCTGGGAGTATGACGGAGCCAAGGTTATAAACGTTGCGCGATGCCAGAGACCGATCAAAGCCGAGACGAAGCCTTCGAAAACGCTTTGGAACTGCACCGTTCCGGCCAGTTCGAAGCGGCAGTTGAAGCCTATCGCGCGATCCTCGAACAATCGCTCAAGAATGGCGCCGTCACGCTCAATCTTGGCCATGCGCTTCGCAATCTGCAGCGCGAAGACGAAGCGGAAACGATGTTCCGCCAGGCGACGGAACTTCCCGATTCTGCGGCAGGCGCCTGGTACAATCTCGGCAATTTACAGGCGTCGCGGCGCGATTTCGAAGCGGCCGAAGGCGCCTACCGGCGCGCAATTGAGCTGCAACCCACCATGGCGCCGGCGCATTTCCAATTGGCTGCCGTTCTACGCGACACCGGACGCATCGATGAAGCGATCCCGCAGTTTCGCCACGCAATCGAAAACGATCCGGACCTAACCAGCGCCCATATGAACCTCGGTAATTGCCTTCGCGCCACGGGACGCTTGGCCGAAGCGGCGGCGGCGCACCGCACCGCCCTAACGCTAGCGCCGGAAAGCTGGGAGGTGCATTACAATCTGGCACGCGTCCTTGAAGAGTTGGGTGATCCGGCGGCGGAAGACCATGTGGAACGGGCGCTCGATCTCTCGCCGCAGCCGGCCGCCGTGCACCATGGTTATGCCGAAGCCGCCGCCACGCGGGGTGCCTTCGCGCGAGCCGTGGAACATTTCCAATCCGCCGTCGCTTTGGAACCAGCACAATTCTACGCGCAAGTCGGGCTGGGCAGGGCCTATATGCGGACCGGTCGGCGGGAAGAGGCTCTCCGTACTTTCACGAGCACCGCCCGCGCCTTCGACGGCAACCCAGCGTTACTCTCACAACTCGCGACAGCACAGTGGCGCTTAAAACTCCGTGAAGAACCGATCGCGTTGCTCCGCCGGGTCGTCCAGCTATTGCCCGACAATCCGGACGCTTTGGTCAATCTGGCGCGCGCGTTGAGCGGTGTCTGGGCGGCGGAAGAATCCCTCGACCTTTGCGAGAAAGCCCTCGCCCTATCGCCCGGCCGTTCCGATGCGCGCCTCCTGAAAGGGTACGGGTTGGTGGAGATGGGCCGTGTCGATGACGGGATCGAGGCATTCCGCAGGGCGGCGGCCGACGACCGAAGCTGGCCGAACGCCAGTCTTCTTTTCAGTTCGCTCTATTCCGACAAATGGACCGCCGCTGATGTCGCAGACCTGCACAGGACGGAAGGGGCGCGTTGGTCGAGCGAACCGCGTCCGGCTGCCGATTATTCGAATGTGCCCGATGTCGAGCGACGCCTTCGAATTGGATACCTCTCGCCCGATTTTAAGGGCAATCATCCGGTGGCGATCTTTCACAAGCCCTTGCTGCGGAACCACGACCGCAAGGACTTCGAGATTTTTGCTTATTCATCTCCGGACTACGTCGACGAGACAACTGCCGAGATTCAGCAAAGCGTCGATTACTGGCGCGACGTCACCGATTGGCCCGATGCACGGCTGGCCCGGACGATCGAAGAAGACCGGATCGATATTCTGATCGACCTCGCAGGTCATACCGCCAAGACCAGAGTAGGTGCGCTGCGAGGACGACCCGCTCCCATCCAAGCCTGCTATATCGGGTATCCACATTCCACAAGCCTGCCCTTCATCGACTATCTCATCGCAGACGACATTGTGGCGCCACCATTGGCGGAAAACCTCTTCACTGAAACGCTGCTGCGTGTTGAAGGTTGCGTATTTTGCTTTGCGCCGGACGACCCCGCGTGGCCGCCCATCGAGCCTGAAATTGCACGCAACCGGCAGCAAGTCGTCTTCGGATCCTTCAATCACGTTCCAAAGTTGACGGACAGCACGGTCATGTTGTGGTCGCAAATCTTGCGACGCGTCCCGGACAGCCGACTAAGGCTAAAGGCAGCGCCATTCGCCGACCCCGGTATTCAGGAACGCTACCGGCGTTTGTTTGTCGAGCAAGGCATAGCCACAGACCGGCTTGCATTCGAGGGACCATCGGAGTTTCCGGAACTGATGGCGGCGTATCGGCATATCGATATCGGCCACGATCCCGCCCCCTATAACGGCGGCACGACAACCTATCAGGCGCTTTGGATGGGTGTCCCGGTGGTTACCTTAGCGGGCGACAATTTCTGCAGCCGCATGGGTGCGAGCATCCTGCAGAACCTCGGCCACGAAGCGATGGTGACGGAGACGCCAGAGGCTTATATCGATGCGGCCGTCGCTCTTGCAAACGATGCGCCCCGTCGGGCAGCCCTGCGAACGGAATTACGCGAGACCATTCTCTCGGCACAGAGTTGTAACGCCGAGCGCTTCACCCGAAACCTGGAAGACAAGCTTCGTGCCGTTTGGCGGGACTGGTGCCGCCAGCGGACGACGGGCTAGGCCAAAGACTTAACCGCGCCCGAGGATTCGAGCGCCGTCACAGCGTCTTCGTCATAACCAAGCTCCATCAGGACTTCACGCGTATGCTGGCCAATTTCAGGCGGTTGGTGGCGCAGTCCGAACTGATGGTCACCGACTTCAACCGGGATGCGCGGTAGTTTCACCATCTCCCCGTTCGGCAATACGGTCTCGCACATCCGCCCTTCCGCATTCAGCTGCGGGTCGTCGAAGAGATCCTCGGTTTTCGCAACCGGTGCGAACGGAATGCCGATCTCTTCTGCGATCTCGCACATTTCCGCTTTCGTGTGGGCGAGACAGGCATCGGCGACGGGGGGACGGACGCGGTCAGGGTTGGCGATACGGTCTTCATTCGTCTTGAGGGTCGGGTCGGCCAATAAATCTTCATGCCCGAACCGCTTACAGAAGCGCTCCCAATGGTTATCGCTCGTGATGCCTATGAAGATTTGATCGCCTTCCTTGGTCTCGAAAGTTTCATAAACGCACCAAGCGCGCTGGCGTTCCGTCATGGGTGGCACGTCTTTCCCCAATAAGGCGCCGCCCGCCATGTGCTGCATCATCAAAAGCGCCACCGACTCGTACAAAGCGCCCTTCACCATTTGGCCTTTGCCGGTCGCCTCCCGATCACGGAGTGCGCAAAGGATACCGATCACGCCGTAGGTCCCGCCCATAATATCGATGACCGACGATCCGGCGCGCAGCGGCTGCCCTCTCGGGCCCGTCATATAGGCGAGGCCGCCCATAAACTGAACAACCTCGTCGAGCGCCAGGCGGTTCTCATAAGGCCCGGACAAGAAACCCTTGAGCGAACAGAAGATCAGACCCGGATTGCGTTTCGACATCTCTTCATAACCAATCCCGAGACGCTCCATCGTTCCCGGCGCGTAGTTCTCAATGACGACATCTGCGCCTTCGATCAATTTCTGCGCGACTTCGAGGCCCTCTTCGCTTTTCACGTCGATGGCGATTCCGCGCTTGTTTCGATTGAAAGCGGCGTAGAAGCCCGCGCCGAACCCGGACAATTTCCGCGTCTTGTCGCCGCCCGGCGCCGGTTCGACCTTGATTAAGTCCGCGCCAAGATCCGCCAAGACCAGACCGCAGGACGGCCCCATGATTGTTTGGCAAAACTCGATGACCCGCACACCCGCCAGCGGCAGGGGCCGCCCACTCGATTCACTCACGATATCCTCCTTGGTCCGCAACGCTCGGCACAGAGGTTTATATAGGCGGCGAACCGAAGACGGCACGGTCTATTTGGCCGGTACGGTTGACGCTGAGGATGGCCTTCGGCAGCATGACGCGAAAATCAGCCTCGGCCTTGCATAGCCTCAGCCGAACGAACGCCAAGGAAAACCGGATTGTTCAGACGTCTCGCCTACACCGCCCTCGCCGTTTGGGGACTTTCCGCCATTATTGCGAGCGACTTCGCGTCGGCGCAGTCGCGCGGCTTGAAGATTCAGTTGCGGCAGCAGCAGGGGCACGCGGCAAAGCCGGTCCAACTTTATGGCGCCAGCCGCGCACTTGTCATCGGGATTGACGATTATCGGGCCGGTTGGCCCCGCCTCAACATGGCGGTCGCCGATGCGCGTGCCATTGCCGAAGAACTGCGCGAACGGGGTTTCGAAGTGACCTTGCGCACGAACCTCGACTCCGCGTCGCTGGACCGGGTCTTGAAGGAATTCTTCGCGATCCAAGGCGCCGACCCGGAAGCGCGCCTATTCCTGTGGTTTGCCGGCCACGGGCATACGATAAACGGCGAAGGGTTCCTTATCCCGATGGATGCGCCACCGGCGACCGACCCGGCATTTAAGGTCAAAGCGTTGCATATGCGGGATTTCGGCGGTTTGGTTCGACTGGCCGACGCGAAACATGT
Source organism: Rhodospirillaceae bacterium (assembly GCA_002716125.1). Lineage (GTDB taxonomy): Bacteria > Pseudomonadota > Alphaproteobacteria > UBA8366 > UBA8366 > UBA6544. The sequence continues at coordinate 88,147 of PAZH01000050.1, read as the reverse complement.
CCTGTCGGTCTTCGATTCTTGCTTTTCCGGCACAATCTTCACGTCGCGTTCGGCTGCGGCGCCGGCAGCCATCAGCATGAAAACGACCAAGCCGGTTCGACAATTCCTCACTTCCGGCGATGCCGGCCAAGAAGTGCGCGACGACGGCAGTTTCCGCGCATTGTTTCTACGCGCTATCCGCGGTGGCAGCCGGGCGGACGTCAATAATGACGGCTACGTCACGGGCGACGAGCTGGGATTGTACTTATCGCAAGAGGTCACGCACTTGACCGCAACGGCGCAGACCCCCCGATGGGGCCGCCTGCAAGACGTGCGCTTCAATGAGGGCGACTTTGTTTTCGAATCCAAGGACGGTGGTGGTCTTTTGGCACCTTCGCAGCCGGTTTCGAACAATTTGCCCGCACCATCCAGCCAAACCAACACAGCCGAAGTCGAATTCTGGAAGTCCATTCGCGATAGCGAAGACCCATCCGACTTCCAGGCCTATCTCACGAGTTTTCCAAACGGGTTCTTCACCGATCTCGCCCGCAACCGCCTCGCCCGCCTCGAGCCGCTGCCCCCACGGCAACGGCCCTTGCCCCCGCCGCCGCACCATCGCCCACCGCCCCCGCACGGCGGCGTTCAGCCGATCCAAGCCGCATTCGTCGTCCTCGACAACGCGAACCTGCGCGAGAAGCCGACAACCGCCAGTCGAAGATTGGGATCCGCGCGCCGAAACGCCGGCTTGTTGATCACCGGCGAGGTTGTGGGGAAACCCTGGTATCAGCTGCGCCTTCCCGACGGGAAGCCGGCCTATATCCACGCGAACCTCGTTAAAGAGGTCGATCCGTCCGAAATGATCGCTTGGTATCGGGTAAAGCAAAGCACCGATTATCGGGACTATCGCAGCTTTATCCGCCAGTTCCCGAACGGACACTTTCGCGTTCAGGCGATACGAAAGGGCCGCGCGCTCTATCGCGCCCAGCGCGACGAAAAATTGCGCCGCCGCCTCGAAGCCAAACGGCTCAAGCGTGAAGAGATCGCGCGCCAAAGGCGTGAGAAGCGGATGGTCAATGATCTCGTCCGGCTGTTCGGACAAGCCTCGCGAACTGTGCGACGGCCTTGAGACGCGCCAATTCGCTGCGCATCGCACCCGTCTGAAAATCATCACAGATTTTTCCGTCTAAACTTTGCATAGCCACCTGGAATAACGTTCCAGGAGGCCCCGATGGGCGAAACGCATTACGGCAACGCCATGACGGAAGTGGCTCTCGCACTCGCGATGGCTTTCTTCAGCATCATGATTCTGGCCATGGTCAGCATGGGCGCCGCACATAACAAAGCCGCAAGCGACGATCGCCAAAACGCCGATACGTCCATCGCGGCCAAGCTCGCGCCAAGCAAGAATTCCAGTCCCAGCGCTGAAACCGCAGCGACACAGGACGACACGCTGATCATCTATCACAAAGGCACCTACTTCGATCGCAATGTGAAGGCGATCGACCCTGCAACGATCAATCCGACGGGCCGGATCATTCTCGCGTTATCGCCGGATACGGCGATGGCCGAGGCGCTTGAAGCGCGGTCCCGGTTGAATACGGCGAATCTTATCGTCTCGATGTTGAGTCCGTCTTGGCTCGCCACCCTTAATCGACGCCAGCTTCAGGAGAACTAGAATGCCAGCCCCCTTCAAACTGACGCGCTTTGCCGTCGCTTCGGCTCTTGCGGTGAGCGTATTGTGTCTCGGTTATGCGACCGCAGACGCCGCGACGCCCCGCGAGGTAAAACGGATGGTCGTCAAAATCGCGGCCGATACGGCGGTTCCCCCGTCCATGGCCTTGGCGGTCGCCAATGTCGAGTCCGGATTTCGAGACGATTTCGAGAGTGCTGCGGGGACTCGAGGCGTCATGCAAATTTCGACGGCGATCGCTGACAAACACGGCGTCGAAGCAAGCGCATTGTGGGACGCCCGAACCAATATCCGCCTCGGCTTAAAGATCCTCAGCAACCTCTTTCGCAATGCCGAACACGATTGGCCGACGGCGCTGAGGCGCTATGCGAAGAAAATGCCTGGTGGATACAAACCTGTCCGCTTCGCACGCAAAGTTTTGCGTCTGGAGCGCCGTTTCGCGGAGGAAATCGTGACACGCCGCGATTTGGAGCGCCGTAAACGCGAAGTCCTGAAAGTCGCAGCGGACGGACGTTACGAAGGCTTGAAAGCAACCGCATCCGAGGCAGAGATCGTTTGGCAGACACCCGCGTCCTCGACCAGCTCGACACGTAAGAAAGTTCGCGCCGATCGACCGCATCATGGCCTCGACGATTTCAACGCTCGGCTCGAGGAACGCCGGTTGGCCGCACGCATCGAGTTGGACGATTTCAGCGCCGGACGAATTGCCGATGGGCACTTGGGACAACGCAACACGAAGAAGAGGTTCGTTCGATGAAAAGACCGACACGGCGCGCTTTCCTAACGACGGGCCTCGCCGCCGTTCTCCTCGCCACGACGGTCGGCACGGCGGACGCTCGGCTTTCGCCCCGCACTTCGGACCGAGCCGCCGTTATAAACATGATCCGTCAAGAAGCCCGCAATATGGGCGTTTCCGTCCCGCTCGCGCTCGCGGTTGCCCACGCGGAATCCTATTTCAATCCGAAAGCGGAGAGCCATAAAGGCGCGCGCGGCGTCATGCAGATTATGCCCGCGACCTCCCGTTCGGAGTACGGCATCCATCCCGACCTGCTATGGGACGCCCGGATCAATATTCGTCTCGGGCTGCATTTTCTGCGTCGGTTGCTGAGCCGCTACCAAGGGCGTGTCGATCTCGCGCTCTCTTACTATAATGGCGGCTCGAGAGTCGGCGACCTACCGAACGCCCGGGTTATAACGGCGACGCGAAAATACGTTCGGAAAGTGCTGCGCTTGCGGCGCGAGTATCGCGCGAAGATGTATACAGGGGAGTTACCACGATGGAATCCGTCTCGGCGGAGGAGCTTTTAATTGAGGAGGGAAAGAGCGGCGAGATTTCCGCCGCTTTCGATGCTCTCAAGGAAACAACCGTCGATGAAGGCCCGAAGTACTCACAAAAGACATGCCGCGAGTTGGCGCGTGCCATCGTTTGCCGGAACTACGGCAAGACACTGCTCGAGCTCGCCTACCTCCTTGTTATTGCATCCGCCTGCGACCGCCGGACGAACCGTTACGAAGAGTTCTTCTGGTCAAGCGGCGTGGCCCGCCCAAGCGCGTTCAAAGGCTACATCCAGTACTGCCAGAACCTGCCAGCCGGCATCGAGCTGGTGGAGAACGGCGTCACCGTCCAAACGGACACCGAATCCTTCACCGTCACATACAGCCGTATGCCGTTTCTATCCGCTCTTCTGGAGTTTCTCATGACGACGATCGGATATGCGGACCTGAATGAACACGCGGAGGCTCTTTGCGGCGGCGTGCCAAGCCGGGCGGTGATCGGCGAAGCCGCCAATGGCATCTCACGGCGCATGTATGAGTATCTGCGCGAGCATCTGCCAAGCGCCCACACTCAACGGAAGACCCATTTGCTGGTCAATTTCGTGAATGATCGGATCGGCCGAAATTCAGGACCCGACGATATCGACGATGATGCGCTTCTCGAGTTTTGGATTGATCAATCTTCGGACGAAGACGGAAGCGATTTCCGTACATATCCGAGCGTCTTTCAGGCTGGCGTCGAACTCCGGAAGGCGATGGCGCACGCATTGGATAAATTCCGTATGAGCGGTGCGCGCAGCATCGGCACGGATGTCGAAGCGGGTGAAGTGGACCCCGGCGACATCGAAGAAGCGGCGGAAGCCATCGAAAGCGATATGTCGCCCCTCGCGGCGCTCGCGGTCGAACCGCTCGAATCGATCAAGTTCTTAAACGGCCGCGAAACGGAGACAGCCACGGAAATCGCCCACGGCCCCGGTATTGCCATCGCACTTTCGCAGTCTGTTTTTCGAAATGCCGTATTCGGCAGAGCGCAGAGCCGAATCACGAATGCGCTGCGTCACAAACGGCTGACCGGTAATTTGATACATGAACCGGCCGAAAAGAGTTATCCGGCGCGGCTCGAAGACTATCGAGAGTTTGCCGACCGATTGGAAAAATCGCTATTGGCTGTCCTGCATGTTTTAGCCATAACACGGCGCCCGGAAGCCATCGAACTCGCAATGACCATTCGACCGGATATCGATTTCGGGAGTCTGGCCGATGATACGTCGCAAGAGCCGGAATGGCAGGATTCCTCGGTAATTTCAATCTCCGCCGTTCGCGCTGCCGAAAGATTCTATGATTATGCCGGCGCGCGCGCCGCGGGCGACGATCCGTTGGCGGCCCTGATGGCCGATGCCCGAAAAGCCTTTCGCAGCAACGCGCGGCAGGGATTCAACGACGACGATCTGGAGAAGGATGAAGTCGTCGACAGCTTCGCCGAAGCTGTTCCGCATCTCCTATCGCTGCGCCGGGAGGTCGACGCTTTTGTCCGTTTCGCCGCGTCACAGGAATGGGACGCTTTGTTCGACAGCGATACGGCCGTCTTCACGCAACAATTCCAATTACTCTACGGAGAGCACCATGGCGCCTGACAACCCGCTCAGCGATCAAGAAATGACGCTGGTTCGCAATGCGCTCGATGCCGTTGAGTTAACCGATCAACTGCTCGCCGGCGCGGAAAACACGACGGTCTCTTTCGCGGAAATCTACGCTTATGCGACGAATCCGGAGATTGTCCCGAGCGCACGGCTGCTGCAGGCCCTGTCGGAAGACGGTCGTGTGCGTCGGGATTTCGATGCGCTGCTTCGCAACACCTCGCAGTATTTTCTGCCACAAGTCGCGGCGGCGAGCAGCGGTGATGTTTCGACGCGCGAAATCGACGGGTGCAAGATCACATTCCGCTCGTCGCGTGCCGATGCGGATCAGATATTCGTCATTATCGAATTGGCCGATCATGACGCGCGGCCTGGCTCGCTGTTCATCTGCCCGGAGGGTCGACCGACTGAAAAGGTCGCACTACCGGAACCGCGATCCGGCCGTATACAACTCCTCTTCGACGCGGAATCGCCAATCTTACGCGGATTGCGGAACATCGACACAGAGGTATTGTTACGGTGACTGAAGAGGCCCGCGTCGCCGTCCTTATTGCAACGACGAACGGTCCGGTCGAAGTTCAACGGATTACGGAAGAAGACCCGGACATCGATTCGGTCGTCTGCCTAGCCGGTAAGGCGAAACCCCTGCCGATCAGCGGTGCGTATCATGACTTTGTACGACAGCCGAGCGGCGTTCTTCAGCGCGACTTCGGACATGCGGCGTACCGCGTAGATCTTTCCGCAACCATTGAAGACGGATACAGCTGGCAATTCGGCCTCTACCTCGCGCACGCGCTTCATGCGGCAGGTCGATTGGCCTCGACCATCGACGACGCGACGCATGTCGTGTTCGCAACCGGTGAAGTGAATATCGATCTCGACGTGTTGGGGATCGACCATGTATCGGCGAAGTTGGAGTCTCTGAGAGAGCAAGCATCCGAATACCGCATCCAGCATAAAACGGTTGGTATCTTTCTGCCCGAGGCGAATGCGGATGATCTTGAAGCATCGGCGCATTTGGACGGAGTCGAGATCGTTCGATGCAGCCATGTCCGCGACGCGCTGGGGTCGCTGCCTTTCGAACTTGCGCCCATTTCGCAAGAAAGCGCGCCGCCGCCCAAACCCCCCGCCGTCCTGTCCGCGCATTCATCCGATAGTCCGCCACGCCGCCGCTCGCTTATGGGGATCATCTCAGCCCTGCTGTTGCTCGGCATTGGCGGGGCCACCGGCTACGTATGGCTCGTGTCAGAGGTCGCGCCATGGGAGGCGCTAGAGCAAGCGGGGCGCTACAAGTCATTGCACCATGCACTCGAAACGGCATCGCGTGCTGATACGAAAGAACGCATCAAAGCCTCGTTCTATCGAAAATTCGTTGCTGCGGACCGCCCGAACAAGGACAACCTCCGTATTCGCCTGATTGAGCATCGTGCGCCGGATGGAGAGAGTTGTGCCGCCGTTCGGTTCGGCGTCGCGGAGACGGTCCGCCATGAAAGCGGCCGCTTGACGGAACGACAGTTCGAAGCGAGCCGCTTCAAAGGACTTTGCAGTCTCGAGTTCATCGCTGAGGCCGACAATGCCGAAACCTATCTTTGGGGTCGATATAGCCGTTGGGCGTCCGGCGAGACGGAAATTTCGGATACGGTAAGACTCGGGCCCAGCCGCACGGCACTGCGGTGGAAGATCGAATTGCCGCGACGGCTGCGTGCGGATTTTGACATGGAAGTCGTCGTTATCGCGAGCGACCGTCCGGTCGATGGATCCGCCGGATGGGCCGGCGAGCACGTTCCCGAAATCGGGCCCAAATCGACCGCTCAATCCCGCCTAAAAGCCGCCGCCACTCTCGCTAAACGCGGCATCGCGTATACGGACGCCACCCTTAAACTCCTGAGGTAGGGCAGAGACCCGGTTGACCCCACCGATCAAGCCCGGCAGCATGGCCGCGGGCGGGGAACAGAAAGGACGGACGAATAGATGAGATATCCAATTTGGCTGGCCGCCTTCAGCCTGGCCCTCTTCACTTCGAATATCTCCCAAGCCGGCAGCAAAGCGGCTGAATTTGCAATGGAGATCGACAATCTCAAATACGAGTTCGTCAACGGATTGCACAAATATCATCACGCGCGCCGGTACGTCGTCAGCAACGATATCAGTGTCACGCTTACCAAAGGTAAGGTCTGTTACATCGAGCAAAAGAAGTGTTTGAGCGCATTGGTGAAATACCGCATCGACGCGGGCAAGAGCCTGACACAACCTCGGCACCAGGTCGCAACCAAGCTTGATGAGGAAACGGTCACGGTCGAATATTGGGGCAAAGACGACGCCGGAAATAAGTTTTCCGTTAAGAAAACCTTCCGCCTCAATGGGGATTCCGTCAAAATCGAATAATTCCGAGCGCCGAGCGGTGCGCTGAGAAAAAAAGCCGCTAACCCCTCCATAGCCGACTCCGAGTATCAACCAAGGAGTCGAGCGATGACCCAATCAATCTCAAACCGCCTCGGTAAATCGAACCGCGGCCGCAACCTATTGGTCGGCGCTGTCGGCCTAACCGCCGTCCTCCTTGCGTCGGCATGTCAAACCACTTCGTCTCCGTCCGAAGGTATCGGATTCCGCGAAGCTCGGTTCCAAGAAATCTCCGCTATGGAGAATTATCGCAGTTGCGTCGACGACGCCGTGAAATTGGATCAGGACGCCCGCAGCAAAGGTAACCCCGGCGGTTATATCGCAAGCGCCCGCTTAATCGAGAAATGCGAAGCGGATCTCGGTCCGGAAGCCGCGCATGTCGCGATTGAAGAGCGCATGCAGGCGTACGCGCTCGGCATCGTCAACTACGCCAAGGGCGGCGACCTGGCAACGGCACAAGCCAATCTTGGCAAGTTCCAAACAGCCTTCGCCGGCTATGACCTCTACTTGCCCAACGGCGCCTCCTTCATCGACACGATGACGCTTTTAACCGGCAAACGGTCCATCCCGAACTCCTATGAGCTGTCGATGCTCAACATCAATGCCAAAACCGAAACGGAGTTCGAGCGGCTGAAATATTGGAAGAAAAACTAACCCGCATCCGATCTACGCCAGAATGAGGAAATGAGAAAATGATGAGAAAACTTAACTGCATACGGAATGGCGTCCGCATCGGTCTTGTGGCTACCCTTTTGTCGTCGTCCGCCGTGCTTGGCCTTCAACCCGCCTTGGCCGCGTCAGATGCCGGATGGAAACCATCGATTTCGGAACGTCTTGTAAAACTGCCGAGTGCGAACATCAAAAAAGCGCTCGACAAGGACTTTTCGTCATCGCCTTTGGCCGACGCGCTCCGCGATACGGATGCCGAGATTGCATTGAAGCTTCAAACATTGCGTGACCTGCAGGCTGCTGTCGATCAAGCGGAGGGCGATATCCAATTCGAACTGAAACATCAGTTCCTCGCGGAGAAACGCGAATACCTCTCCATTGTCCAAGAGCAGCACAAGATGCGCGGCAAACATCTCAAGACGCGGATCAAGGTCTATCAGCGTCTGCTGAATAAAATCGAACGGGACGCCGCAGCGAAATCACCAGGGCAATCAGCCTTGGTTGAAAAACAAACAGCGGCACGCGCGCGATTCGAACGGTCTGCGGAGATCATCGACACAAAACTGTTCGCCACGAGCCTCAGCGCCGACTCCAAGTACTCCAAACAATACGCCGCAAACGTTTCCGCGATTAACGCCTTGGCGGCAAAGATCGAAGCACATCCGCACAAAGCGAAACTGGATGTGACAGGCGACGCCAAGACAAAACCGGACTTCCTGCGCCAACTCCTGACCGAAGCGGAGGGCGATTATCAAGTTCTCCAACAGGAAAGTGAAATTGTCGGTCTCATGGCGAAGCTTGTCGCCTTAGACGCCATGGGACTTCAAGAAGCCGTCGCAGAGAGCGAAGACTTGCCGCAGGAGACCCTTGGCAACGCCAAGATCGCCGACGCGGTCAATCTCTTCTAGCCCCTAGATCCGATGTTTCGAAAAGGAGAAACCGACATGAAATCGATGACGAAAACAATCAGCGCAATCGCCTTTGCCGCGGCCGCGACAGTCGGCGCAAATGCAATGGCCGGAAGTGTCGCCAACATGGAGCGCGAACGCGCCATCATGTTGCAGACCATGCTGGATCCCAACATGACGCAGGAAGAGCGTCACTCAAAAGCCACCTTGTCGCAAAAGCGGCTGATCGACTTGGAGCGGATCGTACTCCGTGACAAAATCCTTATCGGACGAAACACGCCGGTCGTGAAAAGGGTCTTCGCCGATTACGACACGAGTTTTCTGATCCACGCGGCAGCCGAGAAAAACCTGAGCGTTACGGATCACTGGTTCGAGCAGCTCGGTCTTTCCTCCAAATCCCTTTTGGCTGCTTCCCGGCGCCGGCGTTGATCGATGCAAAACGCTGCAAAAACACTCGGCGCCGGCTCCCGCGCACTCAGCGGATTGCTCGGACTGGCTGTGATCGGTCTCGCCCTCGCCGTCCTGACAACACCGATGGATGTCGGCGGCGTGATCGATTGGGCCGAGCGTATTTTCGGGGCGGTCTTCATCCTTCTTTTCGCAGGCATGGTTTACATCGCTTTGCTGAGTATCGTGCAAGTGAAAGCGATCCCACCATACGCACCCGGCCACCGGAGCTGGTTCGAAACCGGCCTCCAAGCCGCCAACGGTATCGCAACACTCGCGCTTACCTATACGCTGCTCGGGATCAGCCTCGGGATCGGAAGCCTTTCGACGCAAACGCTTTCGCCAGAGACCATCCAAGACGTTATCGGCGGCCTCACCGAACATTTCAGCATGGCCTTTATGTCAACGGTGGTCGGCCTTCCCGTCTCCGCCGCACTGCGTGCCGTCCTTCTGGTGACGCGCAGCCGTGTCGAAGAACAACAACAAGTCTTGGTCCATCAACCCGCCGAGTAAGACAGGAGATCGATATGCGGTTCATACTTTTTAACCTCGTGGTCGGCGCCGCCGTCGTCTATTTGATCAGCGGCAACGCCGGTGACGCCGTACGCAACGCCGGATTTTCGGAAACCACCGCGTCGGTCATCGAAGATATCGGTGATAAAGCTCGCGCGACGGTCGCCAAGGCGGTCGAAAAGACGCCGAACGGCGCGCCGGCCGCTGTACAGAATCCGAAGCCCAAAGCGGTCGCAAAGACGCATGAGACATCAGAAACGGCGATAAAAACGCCAGAGCCGAAGAAAACAGTGCCGCCGCTCGAGGAAACGAAGACCGTTGCATCCCGACCGGTACACAAAACACCGGCCCCCAAAGCGAACCCCGTTGACGAAGCGCCCAAAGGGCAACTCGCATCCGTGTCTCCCGAAGTCGATAAGCGCCGCGCCGAAATCCTCGGTAAAAAGGCCGACGGACCAAAGTACGCGATTGAAGGCGGCGAACAGCTCATGTCGGCGACGGATCGGTATCGCGAATTGTCGAAACTGGTCGACGACATGGAACTCGTCTACTTCAACAGCCTCGGTAACTAAGAACGATGGGCCGCCGGACGGACATTGTTTCAATCGGACTTTCGTTGTCGCTTGCCCTTGCGTTATTCGTGCATGTTCTGCCGACCGAACGCCCATCGGCACCCAAACCCGAAACAGTCACGCCTCCCACGCCCCTGCTTAAGACAGAGCAGATATCGGTAGCCACCCTCGACCTTCCGTCACCGGCCCAATCACCAGTGAACGCTGCTGTCGTCAAACCGCTGAAACCGGCCGGCCCGGCGGTTGCGAAGACGACCGTATCGCCCTTGAAACCTTCTATCGACCCGCCGGTATCGCCACCGCAGAAAGTCGCCGCCCTGAAACCGACCTCCGAAACGCTACCGCCGCAAAAATCGACTAAGGTCAAACCCTTGAAACCGACGGATATCCCACAGGCGGAACCGGCCGATGCGGAAATCGCCGTCGCCGATGAAAAGAAATCGTCCCGTCGTGAGGCGGAAACAAAAATCGCCCCTCAGCCTGCAAACGCAATGGCTCAGAAGAAAGCGCCGACCGTCGGACGAAACCAAACCTCCCCTCTGATTGCGGTGGGACGACCGCTCCTCCGCCTATTGGAACACGGCGACGGGCCGCGTATCGACATTTCATGGCCGACGGACCCCCGCGAACGAAGCGCCTTATTCGATACCTTCGAGCGATGCTACGGGATGGTTGTCGCCCTCGTCGCGGAGAGCGGCGATCTTTACAGCGACCGCTCGTCAGCCGCACCATGGGAGATAAACCTCGATTATTACAGCGGGTTTGTCCGCCAATCGGGGCGGCTCAGCACACCACGCGAACGCGATTGGTCTCGCCGCATTGTCCAACGCCATCCATCTGCAGCCGGCAAACTTCCCGTGCGTGTGTTCCCGCGTCAGACCGATGCCCTTCTCATGGGGGGACTGCATGAACTTCTCGCCGGGTCCTATCGATCGACGAAGTCCATCACCGCTCGCTACGCGCGTGCCGGGCAATCCGTCACGATTGTCGGCATCTCGGCGGACGGGCTGAACATTCCAGGGCGGATCGATCTTTCAGCGGCAGCTCGCCGGAGCTGTCTCGACAGCCACGCAACCTCGGGACGGCACTCATGATCCGCAAACTACTTTTATCGATTACGCTCGTTCTCGAGTTAACCGGTACCGCCGCCGCCGGAGACAATGCTTTTATCAGTCTGCGCGATGCCCGCGATGAGAGCTGGGCCCGCGATTCGGCATTGCAGGAAATCTTTCAAGAAAAACTCGGATTTGAGTCCTTCGATCTCAACAATGACTCACCGCCACATCAATTGGCCACAAATCTAGAAGCCTTTCTCAGCCGGACGGGTAAGGCCGGAGACAGACGTTTCGTTTGGATCAACAGCCCAGCCGACAGCCCGGACTCCGCTTGCCCGCGAAACCCCGATTTCGTGATCGCGCCGGCCGTGCCAACACTTATCCTCGCGCCGAACTGTTTTGCGGAATCTTTGGCGCCTCAAACCGACCTGCTCCACATATCCCTACGAGATCTGCCGGTCTCCCCGCCGCGCGGCCTCTCCGATTTCGAACTGCGCTCGACACCGATGGTGTATATCGCGCTGCCTTCCGACCGGTCACGAATTTTGTTGGATGCAAATGCGATCATTCTCGACACGTTGCGCCAAGCCGCGAATAGGTTTGTATCGGCATCGACGATTCTTCAACGCTTGCGCTACGAACTCAGATCGGACGGCAGCGACTACACACCTCTATTGGACGCGTCCCCTGCTTCAGCGGCCTGGAGCCGCCGCTTCCTCGCGCCGGCACGCCCGATCGAAGTAGCGGCGCCCCAAATCGCCACGCTCGGCGGCTCGAGCTTCGAAGCACGTTTGGGATGGCCGAAGAACACGACCTTCGGTCTCTATGCAGCGCCAGAGCCGGGCACCACACCCGCGCTTTGGCTTACAGGGAACTCACCCGTCACGATCATTCGCCACAGCCGCGACGGCGGTATGGGGTTCGTCAAGACGACAGAAAATCTATTCGGTTGGGTACGGCTCGATGTCTTGGATTAAAATACCGCTTCGGAACGCCGCCATGGCCGCCGCTCTGTTTGTGCTGGCCGGCGCGTGCACGCATGTCGAATACCGCCCGACATCGGCGCCGAAGAACGACGGCGGCACGCCGTTCGAACGAGTTGTGAATTATCAGGTAAAGCCGCAATACTACCGGACGCCGCCGCGATGCGTCGCCGTCCTACCGTCATCCCTTGCGCATACCGACAGCCTTCGGGCGCGGATTATCGAAACCGCGTTTGCCCGCCAGCTCTCGTTTCGCGTATCGCGGGTTATCGGGCCTGACGAAACTGTGCAAATGGCGCGGCAAATGGCCGTCGACTTAGATACGGCCAGCGGGCGCCGCCGCTTCGGCATTTTGGCGCGGTGCGATACAGCGGTCGATATTTCGTCGAAAGGGTTCGAGACGACTTTTGTCCTGGTATGGGCACAGGCGCGCTTGTCGCTTTCCGCCCGTCTATTTCGGCTACGCGACGACATTGAACTTTGGCACGGCACGCACGCGGCAAATCGCTCGGAAGGCTCGATCCCGCTATCGCCGATCAGCATCCCCGTCGGTGCGTTCTCCGCCGGTAAATTTCACAGCGATCAAGACGTATTCCCTTCGATGGCGGACGATGCCGCACGACGCTTGCTCGCAAGTTTGCCGGATATGAGCGCGGCATTGTTCCGCCGCACCGACAGGCGATAAAGTACGATTAGGTTCAACGCTCATCGATTTTCAGCCATTCATGATAACCGACTATGGAAACGAACAGTCCCACATGCGCGACCTGAATTGTGACAGTCCCTCAGATCGCCTGCGCCTCGCAGGGCCGGCGATGGGTGACATCGTATGCATAAGCCTCCATCGAAGGGCCGTGGAATGAGATTCTTGATCAAAATTGCCGTCTTTGCCGCTCTCGTCTTCTTGATCAGCCTAACGCTGGTGGACAAGAAGTCGGAACAGACAGACGAACCAAACACCCAAACGAAGGCGCAACAATGAACGGTCGAAGGCTTTTTGTCCTTTTCTCCCTCGCGTTCTTGAATGCGACATGGGCGCATGCGTCGGAAAAACTCCCGGCGTCAGACGAAGCGCGCCACGTCGTGATCCGTCAAATGGCGGACGACCTTTTACGGGGCCTCAACCCCCAAAACCATCCATCCAACGAACAGCAATCGCTGACCGAGAAGTTGAAGAAATCGGCTTGGGAGCTGAAACAATGGTGGAACGAAGACACGGCTCAGAATCCGAACCGCAAACGTAAAATTGCTATTTGGCCATTCTGGCGCGACAAATCCGCGGTCTCCGAGGATTTCGCGGAAATGCTCAGCGACTCTTTATTGGCTGAACTTCTTCGCAATCGCCGGCCTCAAGACGAATATGTCGCACGCGAAGATCTTAAGATCGTCATCCAAGACATCGACGATTTCAATCAGCTTCGGACATCCTCCGAGAAGATTACGAAACTCATCCGAAACGCAGGCGCCGATATTCTTATCATCGGCGAGGTTAAGCCGGGCAGTAACGGGCAATCGGTAAATATACGCTATCGCGCGACCAATGTGAGCACAGGCGCGATTCCGGCGATCACCGATTGGTATCGCCTGGCGTATGATTTCGACCGCACACCGACCATAGGGGCCGCGGAAGCGATCAAACAAAGCGCCGCCTATTTCCGAAACAGGCTCGATTCGATACGCACGATCCGCCCGCAAGGCATCCGCTACGGGGACAGCGGCATTCAATCGGCTTTTGGGCGCTGGTTTTCGTCTCGCCTGATTGCCGAGCTCCGACAGCAAGCGACCGCCGCTGGCCAAGAATTCAACGTCGCGGACGCGGAAATTTCCGAAAAGAACACCCAGATGCGCGGCCTCAAATTGGCGCGAAAATCCGCCGACCAAGAGATGGCTGCCACGCCGACGAGCGATTACGTCCTCAGCGGCAAGTACTGGCTCTTAGGTCGGAAAGTCGATTTGCAACTATCCCTTAAAGACGGCAGCGGCAAAATCTTCACCTGGCAAGGCGACATTCGAACCAGCTCCATCGATTTGCCCATCAAACCCGCGCAAACCTATATCGCCGAGCGCGAGAGCGACAACCTCGGACCGATATCGCTCCGTATTCGGAGCAATAAAGGCGCCGATCCGGTCTATACGGTCGGACAGAAAATGGTCCTCTTTATCGAAGTCAGCCGCGACAGCTATCTCTATTGCTTCTATCGCCAGTCGGACGGATCCATCATGCGGATTTTTCCGAACCGCCTCCATAAAAGCGCCTTTATCGCCGGCAACGTCGATCAGCACATTCCGAGTGCCGCGATGGCATTCGATTGGATTGTCCAAGAGCCGACGGGCATCGAAATCATGAAATGCTTCGCATTCGACCGCGACATTACGGATGAATTGCCGAAACTTGTGCGTAAGCTCGATTTTGAGCCGCTTCCATATCGCACACTCGCGGCGCTCGGATCCGATTTACGGTCTATCCGACGCGTCGCCATCGCTGAAAACAGTATGGTGGTAAACGTCGAAAAATAACGACGATCTTAACCTTTGGATTCGCAATTTCCGGCGCGCTGTCGCAATATGACGACAACTGAATTCCCGTTCTGAATTGGTGGAGCGATCCATGAAACGTTCGAAGACAATTGGTTTGGTCGCCATGAGCGCCAGCGTCGTCGCGTTAACCGCTTGCGAAGAACCGGCTGTGGATGCCGCCGTGTTTGAAACACTGTCGCAATGTTTGGCCAACGGCGATGTCGACAGGTCGCAATGCGAGGCGGATTTCAAAGCGGCTAAAGAGCAGCACGCGAAGGTCGCACCAAAGTACACGTCGCGGGCCGATTGCGAAGCGGACTTCGGCGCCGAACAATGCGAAACGGCCCCTTATCAAACGCAAAGCGGCGGCTCCGTCTTCATGCCGCTGATGATGGGCTACATGATGGGTAGCATGCTGAGCGGCCGAACCGCAGCCGCGTCGCAACCATTGTACCGTTCAAAAGACGACCCGAAGTCGTTCCGCACGGCAGACAACAAGAAAGTCGGCAAAACGATCGGCCGGACGCAAGTCGCTCGATCGTCCACGCGGGCGCCCAGCATGAAATCTTCAACTGTCTCACGCGGCGGTTTCGGCGCACGGGCCCGTTCCTTCGGGTCGGTCGCCGGCTAATTTAGGACTCGAGGCCGTGCAACGTGTGCCCGTCGCCCCGCGCGACGACTGGAAAGACACGGCCGTCGAGCACGGCTTCGATTTCCATTCCATCGACGGCGATCCCTATTGGGATGAGAGCGCCTACTATCAATTCACGCTCGAGCAGATCGAGAACGATCTGGAGGAGCCTGTCGAGGAACTTGAGAACCTCTGTTTCTCCGTTGTCGAACGCGCCATCGCAGATCAAGAAGTGCTCGAACGCCTCGCTATTCCGGAGGCGTATTGGGGATATGTTGCCGATAGCTGGCGATATCAGGAGAAGAACTTTTACGGCCGCATGGATTTCAGCTACAGCGGAACCGGGCCTGCGAAACTTCTCGAATACAACGCCGATACGCCAACCGCGTTGTACGAATCATCCATCTTCCAATGGGTTTGGCTCGAACAGGCCATGGAACGCGGCCTGATCCCGGAAGGCTGCGACCAATTCAACTCGCTTCACGAGCGGATTGTCGAAGCGCTTTCGCAATTCGGCATTGACGGACGGTTTCATCTCGCCTGTGCAAGCGGCAGTGAGGAAGATCACGGTACAATTGCCTATCTCGAGGACTGCGCCAAACAGACCGGTCTTGAAACGACGCTGATGGAAATTGAGACCATCGGTATCGATCCGAATGGGCGCTTCACGGACCCAACGGATTTCATTATCGAATGGCTGTTCAAGCTTTATCCCTGGGAATGGCTTTTCGCGGAAGAATTCGCAAAGAATATTCCCAACAGCGGCACGCATTTCATCGAGCCTGCCTGGAAAACAATTCTCTCCAATAAGGGGTTGCTGCCGCTGCTTTGGGAAATGTACGAGGGCCACCCCAACCTACTGCCGGCTTATTTCGAGGGCGACCCTGCGGCAGCCGCACTCGGCGATACGTTCGTTCGAAAACCGCTCTATTCTCGAGAGGGACAGAACATCGAATTGCAACGCGACGGAAAGCGGGACATGCCGCATCCCGGCGACTACGGATCGGAAGGCCATATATTGCAAGCCTATCAACCTTTGCCCGAATTCAGCGGCAACTATCCGATGGCCGGGTGCTGGTTGGTCGCGAGTCAGCCTGCGGGCATGTGTATACGCGAAGATAAAACGCTCGTGACCGGCGACGACGCACGATTCATACCTCACGTCATCTTAGATTAAGCGAATATTTAATCGTTTCTTAACTATAAAAACTGACTAAATATTGAGTAATACTGATTCACAAATAACTACATATAGTGTATACTTCGCTCTACTTCAACGTTGTCAATTGGGCGAAGCAACATGGATAGTTCGACACAACACTTACTTGAAGACAGTTACATGGAAACCGTCGAGGAGGCCTTGAGCGCCGGTCACCCCGAAGATACCGCACATTCCGAAGGTATTACAGCCGCGGCAATGATGCTGGCCTCGATGGAAGGCATGGAAGACGCAGTGGCGCGCGCGACCGTCGATGGATTGTCCTTTCATCCGCAGATGTTGGACGATTCATAAGTTCGGCAAAGTCCCGGACTTAGCGCTTACCCATATTCACGAACGTAACGCGTCGGTTCGCGGCTTGGCCGGCTTGCGTGGTATTGTCCGCGACCGGTCGCGTTTCGCCGAAGCCAAGAGCGCTCAATCGATGCCCTTCAATCCCGCGTTTCATGAGCGCCGTACGAACGGCAACCGCCCGTTTGATCGATAAGTTCCGGTTGTAGCCGTCGGGACCCGTGCTATCCGTATGACCTTCAATAACGATGTGCCGATCGCTTAACGCCGGTGTCGCCACCGCTTTCGCGATTTCGTCAATTTGCCGAAAGGCGCTGCCTGTGAGGCGCCGAATCAAAATCGAAGTGGATTTGGATGTCGATATGCGGCTCACGCCGTTGCTGGAGGCTCAAACCCCGTGTTTGACGCGGCTTCGTCGTCAAAGAACGCGTAATGCGGTCAGCCGAGATAACGCCGTCGCCTTGTCGGTTCGCCTTTTCCTGCTGCTGCGCCAACCGCGCGCGATAAACGCCTTCGAAAGCCGCCAGGTTACCTGCCGTTCGGTTCGCTTTTGCAGCGGCGAGGCCACTGAGAAAACGATCATACGCCTCGATCGCTTCAGCTGATTTCCCTTGGACGCTCAAAACATCGCCAAGACCGGCATATGGGGCTATTTGTGTCGGATCGACCTCAATCGCCCGCTCGTACGTCGCTTTGGCTTCAACGAGGCGACCGCTTTCTTCCAATTTTACGGCGAGATTATTGAGGGCCGCCGCATTCTTCGGGCACGCCTGCACGATCGATCGCAACGCGCCTTCGGTATCTGTGTCCTGATATTGTGTCAGGGCTTGCGCACAATCCATCTCCGCCGATGCCGGTAATGCCGTCCATACGAGCGCAAAGAGGGGCGGTAAAACACCGCCCCCGATCCGGAAAATTGCCCGAAAACGCCTAAACATTATTCTACCATTTGTAACCTGGCGCCTTTCGACGCGCCTGTGCCGGAATTCTGATTTGGCGGATAGTATACTGATTTCCCTCGAATGCGATACGGGCCTGCATACCAAGTTCCGAAAACATCCGGTCTAGATTGCGTCCTAATTTCGCATGCTTAATCGAAGACTCGTACCAAATTTCTCGCTGCCGGTGGAAACTGGTCACGAGACGGTGCGAACGGTACCCCGAGAAAATCCGAAGATATCCTTCGATATCTTGCATCTCGACAACACCGAAATTTTTAAACGTGAGAGACAAACCACGAACCAAGCCGTCGTTATCCGGCTTGCGCGTGGAGCCTGCAAAACGGACATCCAATTTTTGCGCCAGCACATCCGCGACCTTGCGGCCGAGGGACTGGGCGATCTTCCCAACCGTCTCAGCATAACAGCGCCCACCGCAACGGGGATGAATAGTATCGAGATCGGAGACTTCGAAATGGCCGAGATGGCGCCCGGATTGCGCATCCAATAGGCGTCCGCTAACCCGCACCCGAAGCTTGCGTGTGTGCGGATGAATACGGCTTTCACTATAGACGGTGAACAGGACGATCGTTTCAATCCGGGGACGCGTGATCGAACGCGCGAGATCAATCAGATCCGAGTCACGCCGGCGCGTCGTCTTTTGCTTAGGTGAATTGAAGGTCAATGCCGCTTCATCGAAAACGCTAAACCCGTATTCACTGATCTGACCTGATATTTCATTGATGACACGACGGGTCACGTTATTCGTTCGTGAGATGCTGCCAGGTTCCGCGTCTTCCGACATGACAAGGACAGTGTGAGAACTGCGGCTCCCCGCGTCGAACTCACCCGTCGTCTGACAAGCGGTTAGAACCAACAACGCGAGGCAGGATACAACAATACTGCGCATGACGGTTAACCTATTGCTTAAAAATAATATTTTGATTCCATGGGTGGCGATCCGATTGATCAGTCAACGGATCGCCACCGGGTTCTACCTACCACTTATTCTTTTTGCCGGAGCGCGATGCACCCGCTTCATTGCGTAGGTTTTTTGCTTTGATCGTGTAGGAATTGCCCGAGAACTTCAGCACATAGGGCAGTTTCAAGAGCTCCATCATCTTGTGAAGATTCCGCTCGAGCTTACGGGTCGCAATCGTCGATTCATACCAAACCTCGTGATGAAGATGGGACGAACGCGTCGGCCGATGATTGATGTACCCGGAGAAGATTACCAGATACTCCTCCATGTCGCGGTAATCACGCGATGTGAATCCATCGAACACCAGATTGAAACCGCGCTTCAGACCTTCTTCCTTTTCAGCCTGTCCGCCACCGCCGACAGTCTGCAAATGCGTCTCAAGCTTCTCGGAAATAATCGCACCAACTTCCTGCGCTAAGATACGCGCATCGTCGCCAACCACCTCCAACAGACAATTGCGGCTGATACGCTCGCCGGCGGGAAAACAACGGTTCGGCAAGAGCCAAACCTGATCGCGATGCTCCGGCAGCTTTGCTTCCCAGTTCCCAAGACGTCGACCGTCCGCCACGCTGAGCAAGCGGCCGACCGTGCGCAGACGCAATTCATTCTGGTAGGTCTTGCGAGTCACATTGGCAAAGACCTCGAAGAAAATGACGATGTCGATCGGTGGCCGCTGAATCGACTTCGCAACATCGACCAATTCGGCATCGGTCCGCCTGCTGCGACCTTGTACATGCGTTCCGACGGTCAGGGCCGTCTCATCGTAAACGTCGTAGCCGCGCGAATCGAATTGCGTCACAATCTCGTTCAGAATTCGCGTCGAAATCCGACTTTTACGGGGAATACTCTCTTTGTCGCCGTCTTCCGCCATGATCAAAATGGTTGGATTCTTTCCTTCCGCGACGGCCAAGCCGGTTTGTCCAAAGAGAAAAACAGCCAAGGCTCCAAACACCAAATACAAGCGATTCATTACCAATCTCCTTCCGATAAAGATTTACCGGTATTGACCCATTCGACGCCAAATTCAGCGTCCGCAAAATGGGTTACGCAGAGTCCAAGGCGATTTTTCTAACAAGACGACGAATTAACCACCTTCTTGGGCAATAAATTACAGATAGTAAGCGAGGCGCACGGCTGGATCAGCAAAAACACGCCTGAATCTTCCATTACTATTGGGTGCATAAACATTCTCGCGGCATCCACCTCTCTTCGGTTGCATCGGCATGTCGCGCTCGGCAAAGGAAACACAATGAAGCTTAAGTTATTCATTGGCATTGCGTTGATTGCATTGGCCGGGCCCGTGCAAGCCGGCGAACCCGATGCGAATGAAATCATTCGCAGCCTCGCGCCAATTACTTACCTGCCGGTGCACGGGGGGAAGCCGTACCGCGCGATCGACCTTGCGGTCACCTTCTCGTCGGGCTCGGCCGTGCTGACTCCCGAAGCACGCCAAATGCTTAATCAACTTGGCCACGCCCTACAAAGCGCGCAACTCCGTTCATCGCGGTTCGAAGTCGCGGGACATACGGATGCGTCCGGGAGCCGGCAACTGAACCAAGCACTTTCAGACAAACGTGCGAAGGCGGTAGTTCGATATCTGACGAAGAGATTCGGTATCGAGCGCTCGCGGTTGAATGCGGTCGGGAAGGGTGAAAACGAACTCCGGGATCCCTTGAATCCGACGGCTCGCATCAATCGGCGGGTGGAGATCGTCAACTTAACGCCCGTCCAACCGACCGAGATACGCATAAAACAGGCACCGTCGAACAAGACGGCAAACGACGTTCTGCTGGGAAAATAATCCACCGCACCGAGACAAAGCCCGACAAATTCCGTAAAATCGCCACCAGAACAGTGGCGGGCAAAAACAATGCGTAATTTAACGGCTTTTATCTTATACGTCGCATTTGGCGCGACCGCTGCGTTCGCACAATCTTCGAAATACCCGGCGCAGACCGGTTATGGCACTCCGAATAAAAGTGATGAGCGCCTCCGGGAGCTGACGAATTCCATTAACAAAATGTTGGATGAGGGCGAGCGAAAACGCTTGGCGGACCCTTGGTTTTTGAAAGACCTTCGCGACCTCGTTAATCGATACCATAATCCATGGTCGAAGGTCGTTTTGAGCGATGATTTTTCCGCCCGCGGCCCGGCACCAAGTGCGCCGTGGCAAGTCACCGCCGGCGAGTTTCGTCTCGATTGGCGTTATGGCCTAAGGTCCCTGGCGCAACCGCCAAGACAACAATCCCAAACATCGTCTCGTTCTTCACAACAACAAGGCGACGCCGTCCAGCAATTGTTCGGCGCCCTACTCAACCAGGCCCTCAAAGGCAATCAGCCATCCGGCTCTTCAAACCAAAGGCAATCGGCGGCTCATCGAAACGGCGTCTCAGAAATTATTGCCCCGGTTGCGATTTCGAACGCCTTCTCATTTGAAGCGGATATAACCGCGAGGCCGTTGAGCGGCAGCGGGGCCGCTCAGTTCGAGCTGGCCGTCTATCAAGGTCGCAATCGCGCTGGATATGAGCTGATCGTTGCGCGTGAGGACAAAAGCGATCAGACCTTCCTGCGTCTCATCCGCGTGAACGGCCGCGGTGGCGCGGCCATCATCGAACAGGCAACTGTAAAATTTCAGTTCGATCCGGAAACACCGACCGCTCTCCTTTGGACGCGGCAACCCAATGGCGAGATGGAAGTTACGATCCAGGGCACATCCGTTCTGCGAACCGGCGACCGCGGTTTCCGCGATCCGTTCGATGGTGCGATCATCCGCAATCGTTCCGGCGATATCGCTATTCGGCGTGCGAAAATCTCCGGAACCTAAATCGAAGCTTGCGTCCTCGCTTACCGATACGGCATCTATCTCCACCGCTTCATTGACCACCAACAACCGGTTTCGACTTATGCTACCTGCGACAGGCAATCTGGGTGACCTCACGGATCGATCCCTCGACCAAGATAAACCCGCGTTGATCGATGCTTCGGACTTCGACAATCCAATCACGTTGTCGCATGGCGCGCTCGACCAGCGCGCGAACGCCGTGGCACGAGCGCTGGTGGCGCGCGGTTATGCTCGGGGCGACCGGATTGCGATCCTCGCGGCGAACAGCGCCGACTATCTGGTAACGTATTTCGGCACGATGCGGGCCGGTATGATTTCCGTCCCGGTCAACTGGCGATTCCCGCCGGAAACCGTCGCCTACATTCTGGACGATTGTGACGCGAAGATTGTCTTTGTCGATGAAACGCGGCGTGACGCGGTCCCGGAGGGGCTGCCCATCGTTCAATTCGGCGACGACTTCGAATCATTTCTCGACCCGGGTCCGTTCGATATCGTTGCGTGCGACCAGGATGAAGTCGCAATGTTTCTATACACCTCCGGCTCAACCGGACGTCCGAAAGGGGTGCCGCTGACCCATTATGGACACTTGTGGGTTATCGAGATGCGCTCCAAAGGCGGCGATATCGCGCCCCACCGCCTGCTGGTCGCGGCACCGCTCTATCACATGAACGCGCTCGCCATTGCGAAAGCCGCCCTGCTCGGGCACGCGACGATCGTCCTTTTGCCGCAATTCACGACGGAGGGCTATGTGAAGGCGATCGAACGGTTCCAATGCACGTGGTTGACGTCCGTGCCGACGATGATGGCCCTCGTCACGAAAGAGACGGCGTTGGTGGCAGGGACCGACGTCTCGTCCGTGAAGATCGTGCGTATGGGATCCGCACCCGCAACGCAGCGCCTTTTCGACGACATCCGGAAAGCTTTTCAAGGCGCTTCAATCTCCTACGGCTACGGCACGACAGAAGCGGGACCTGTCTGCTTCGGAGCGCATCCCGATGGCCTGCCGACGCCCGACCTTTCGATCGGATACCCGGTGCCGGAAGTGCGGATGCGGCTGGTCGATGGCGACAACTTAGATGCCGATCAAGGCGAGCTCCAAATGGACTGTCCTGCCAAAACGCCGGGCTACCACAAACTCCCGGAAAAAACGGCCGAGGTCATGACGGCGGACGGCTATTACAAAACCGGCGATATCCTGCGCCGCGACGCGGATGGATTTCACTATTTCGTCGATCGTGTCGACGACATGTTCGTGTGCAACGGCGAGAACGTCTTTCCGGTCGAAGTCGAGAAGCTGCTGGAAAGCCATCCGGCCATCAAACAAGCCTGCGTCGTCCCCGTCGAAGATGAAGTGCGCGGCGCGATGCCCGTTGCTTTCGTCGTTGCGGCAGATGGC
The DNA here is from genome assembly GCA_002716125.1 of Rhodospirillaceae bacterium. Classification (GTDB taxonomy): domain Bacteria; phylum Pseudomonadota; class Alphaproteobacteria; order UBA8366; family UBA8366; genus UBA6544. Next base: position 65,203 of record PAZH01000050.1, on the reverse strand, counting down.
ATGGCGTTGGATACGGATGCCGTCAAACAGCACGCTTTGGCGGGCGGCCCTGCCTACCAGCACCCTCGCCATGTATGGCTCTTGGACGATCTCCCTCTCGCCAGCACGAACAAACTCGATCGAAAGACCCTCGCTGCCGACGCGACCAAACGCCTGGCAGGGTAGAGACCGAGATGGCTGGACATTCCATCTACATCGACTGCGCTCCCAACATGCGGGATTTGATGGAGACCTATCCATCGGAGCTCACCGACGGGGTCGACCTGCATATGGGCGATCCGACACAATCGGAGCTCGCGGACATCGTTAAAGGCTACAAAGGCATTTTGAACGGGCACACGGTGATGCCCCGAGCGCTTCTGGAAGCCAACGCCGAGCGCATGAAAAGCATCATCTTTCTCGGCACCGGCGTTGCGAGCTATGTCGATCCGCAGGACGGCGAAGATTTCGGTATCGCCGTGCGGTATATCGCCGGTTATGGCGACCGGAGTATCGCGGAACATGCCTTCGCGCTCTTGATGTCCGCCGCGCGTGGGCTCAGTCAGATGGACCGCGAGATGAGAAGCGGCACATGGTCGGCCTTCGAGGGCGTAGAATTACGTGGCAAAACCCTCGGCATTGTCGGAACCGGCGCTGTTGGCGCCGAGTTATGCCGCATCGCTGCGGGGTTCGGGATGAACTGCATTGCGTGGAACCGAAGCGGCGTCGACTCGTCGCTTCCCTGCAAAGAAGTACCGCTCGAACAAGTCTTCCGCGACGCCGATGCGGTCTCGCTCCATATCGCTTTTTCGGATACGACGAACAAAATGATCGGCGCCCCGTTTCTGCAGTCGATGAAACCAGGGGCGATTTTGGTGAACACCGCCCGGGGCGGCGTGGTCGATGACGCCGCCTTGGTCGAGGCACTCAAGAACGGGCCGCTTGGGCACGCCGCTCTCGATGTCTACACGGTCGAACCCCTGGAAAGTGAGTCGCCACTTCGCAGCATGCAGAATGTCACCCTATCGGCGCACGCCGCCTGGAAGACGCCGGATGCCGCAGATCGTCTGATGAGACGTGGCCTCGAGATCCTGAAAGACGACATTGCGTCTCTATAGGAGACGGCTCTAGCGGAAGAGCCGGTCGCCGAGTTTCTTCTCCATGCCGGTATAAAGGCCGGCGACTTGCTCTGCGTAGCCGTTATAGAGCAATGTCGGCACGCGCTTCTGGCCACCGCCCAAGACCCGCTCGCTCGCCTGCGACCAACGCGGATGATCGACTTTCGGGTTCACATTCGCCCAGAAGCCATACTCCCGCTTCGCGATCTTTTCCCAATAGCTAACCGGCTGCGTATCGGTAAAGGTAAAGCTGACGAGCGACTTAATATTCTTGAAACCGTATTTCCACGGCACGGCCAGGCGCAGCGGCGCCCCGTTCTGTCGCGGGATCGGCTTGCCGTACATACCGGTCGCGATGAAGGCCAGCTCATTCGTCGCTTCTTCGATCGTCAGCCCTTCGAGGTAGGGCCACGGATACCAGAATTGTTTGAGGCCCGGCATGGTGTCTTTCTGCTCCGCCGTCTTCATGACAACGTATTTCGCACCTGATAGCGGTTTGGCGAAGTCGACCAAAGCCTTCATCGGGAAACCGCTCCACGGTACCGCCATCGACCACGCTTCGACGCAGCGGAAGCGATAGAGACGCTCTTCAAGCGGCATTTGCCGGATCAGATCATCAAAATCGACCGTCATTTCCTTTTCGACCATACCGTCGATCTTGACCATCCAAGGCCGAATTTTGAGCTTTTGCGCCGCTTTCGCAATTCGTTTGTGACTGCCGAACTCATAGAAATTGTTATAGGTGATCGCGTGACCTTCTTCGGTCAGCTTGCGGGGTTCGATGGTATATTTCTCGTTCCGCTTTACAGGATAGAGATCCGCCGTCGGGTCCTCCCCCGCCTTCGCGGCGGCCCAGGCCGCACCGGCCCCGCCGCCCGCCAAAAGAGCTGGCCCCGCTGCAATCGCCTTGCACAGCCGGCGTCGCTCCAGAAATACGCTTTCGTCCGTCGCGGCCGATTCCGGCAATTCCCACAGTCGCTTCACCTGTGTCAGCATGACCCAACCCTTCGGTATATTAGAATGTGGCTAAATACCTACGCGTTTCCGCCAGCCGAACAAAGTCAAGCTTCCGTGAGGCGGAAGTGAGCTTAGCCGAAGTCGACTTCGACACTGCCGAGCGTACCGAAATCGCCCTTTACCGTACCGCCGGCGGGCACCGGGAGCATATCGGCGGCGCTGCCGCTTGAAATCCAGTCTCCCGCTTTCAAGCCGAACCCACGAGGCTTTAAATGATTGGCGAGCCACGTGATCGAGCCGATCGGATTGCCGTCCATGACGTTTTGCCCCGTCCCGGACGCCTTCTCCTCGCCGTTAATAATTTGGCGAACGTGATGGTTCGCATAGTCGATGGACTGCCAGTCTTCTGTCCCGGTGCCGTAGGCAAAGGCACCGTTGCCGCCATGGTCGACGATTACCGCCACGCCGCTCATCGGGATAGCGCTCGACAGTCGACGGTTGACGATTTCGATGGCCGGATGGACAGAGCCGACGACCGCGGCGATATCGTCGTCGGTATAATCGCTGTCCTTCGACGGTAAGTCGGCTTTAAGGCGGAAAGCGAACTCGCATTCGCTGATCCGCAATCCGGGGTCCGGCATGGCGACCTTTGCCGGGCTTTCCAGCACGTAAGACGCAAAAATGGGCCCGGCACCCGGACCCGGCACGCCCATCTTCTCCTGACCTGGCTTATTGGTGAAGGCGACTTTCCAGCCCGCCACAGCCTCCCCCATGCCAGCGACAATTCCGTCCTGGATCGCGTACGCCTCGTCGAGGTTTGCCGGCATGCCACCCGGCAATTCATCCATAACATGGCCTTCGCGCCGCGCAGATACAAGCGCGGCCGCGGCCGCCGAAACATCGGTCATACGTGTCTTCTCCTCGTATTTTTGGACCGCTACTGAGCAGCGACTTTTTGTTGCTCGATCACGTCGTCCGCCGCACGTCCAGTCAGCTCGGCCATATGATCGAATGACCACGAAAACGTGCCGATCCCCATCGTCTGAGACCGTAAATCAATCGTCAGATCGTGTAGCTCGGATTGCGGAATATTGGCCTGCACCTCGTCCCAACCAGGCCAACCTTCCTTCGCCTGAAAGCCAAGTATTTGTCCACGCCGCTTCGTGACAATGGATTGCGCATTTGACGTGTACTGATTGGGAATCGCGATGTTGACGCTGCAAATCGGCTCCAACAAAACCGGCCCGCAGTTCGGCAAGGCATCCTTCATCGCCAAAATACCGGCGCGCCGGAACGCCATATCCGAACTATCGACAGCATGATGTTGTCCGTCGAAAAGATTGACGGAGAGGTCTACAACGGGGAAACCGAGCGGCCCTTCCGTGCAGTACTCCTTCACACCCGCTTCGACGGCCGGAATGTACTGCCGTGGCACAACACCGCCCGAAATCGATTCGGAAAACTCGAATCCGGCACCACGCGGTTTCGGCTTGATGTCGAGATGCACATCGCCGAACTCACCATGTCCGCCCGACTGTTTTTTGTGCCGGGCATGCTGTTGGATGGCCTTCTTAATGGTTTCCTTGTAAGGCGTGCGGGGCCGACGCATCGTGACCGCGGTATTGAATCGGCTCTTTAAACGCTGTCCCAGCACCTGCAGATGAATCTCGCCTTGTCCCCACAAGACGTTCTCGTGCGTATCTTCATTGTGGCTTGAGGAGATCGAGGGGTCTTCCTCCATCAACCGGGCAATGCCGGTCGACAGCTTCACCTCGTCCTCTCGCTTATCGGGGACGGCAACCATGGAGTACACGGGCGCCAATGCATCCGGCCATGGCATCGCATCGGACTCGCCCTGTTCGGTCAATGTCATGCCGGTATGGACATCATCCATCCGACCCATCGCAACGACACTTCCGGCATTCGCCGACGATATCTTGTTCGCATCGTGGCCCATCAGACTGTTCAGACCACTGATCTTATGTGCCCCAAAGGTCATCCCGTCTTTGGCGGCGCCTTTCCAAACACGTCCAACGGACATTTTGCCCGCGTGCGGCATGTGGTACGTCTTGAAGACTTGTACCACCGTCTCGCCATCCGCACCGCCCAAACGCTCCAAGGTTTGCTCGACTTCGGGCGCTTCGTGGCGCAGCGCTTTCATTAGACGCATAACGCCGCTGTCGTTCTCTGCCGCCCCGAGGAAGACCGGTGTGATCAAATCGTTCCGCAAATCGTCACCGAGCAAGTCATACACTTTGTCGCTCGGCGGAACGTTGTCTTCGAGAAGTTGCTCCAACAGGTCATCATCGAAATCGGCGAGGGATTCCAACATCTCTTGGCGCGCTTCCTCATTACGATCCTGGACGGAATCCGGAATCGAGATCAGCTTCGAAGCCTTGCCGGGCTCATATTCATAAGCCCGCTCGGACACGAGGTCGACATAGCCCGTCACATTGTCGCCATCGCGGATCGGTACTTGCCGCAGTACCAAAGGCTTCGAGGAAACAACCTGCAAAGCCGCCAGGATCTCGCGCACGGTTTCCGAGGAATGGTCCATCTTGTTGATGAAGAGCATGCGGGGAATGTCGTGCGCATCGAGGAACTGCATCACGGGCGCCAACATAAGCGCTTTGCTGGACTCCGGTTCACAGACGACGATCGCGACATCAGCCGCCATCAGCGCAGCGCGCGATTCCTGCAAAAACTCGACGGAACCGGGGCAATCGACGAACGTCCATTCCTCATCCAGGAACGTTGCGGACGCGATATTCAATTCCGTACTCATTTGCCGAGCTTGGGCCTCGTCGGAGGAGTCACCGACCGTGTTTCCTTCCTTAATAGAGCCGAGCCGTGGAATGGCTTCGCATGTATATAGTAGAGCTTCGAGAAGCGACGTCTTACCGCTCAGATAGGGTCCAACGATCGCCGCGCAGCGTGGTCCGGAAGGCGCTTTTCCTGACATAAAAATCCCCCTGATACAGTTTCTTTTCGCATCGCCAATTCGAGTCGGCGCTTACATATATTTATGTAATCCATGGTCCCAATGGTTGAACCCGGATGCAAGAAAAAAGGGGAGATTTGTTTTACGCGCCGTCCCGGTAAGGTTTGAGAATGGCGTAAAACGCGTCATGCGTCGGCGTTGGAATGCCGCACTGTTTACCGAATCGCCGGACCGCACCGGACATCCATTCCAACTCCGTCGGCTTGTTAGCGTGCAGATCGTGATACATCGACGCCACCATGGCCGCCGGGAAATCAGCAATACGTTTCAGTTGCTGTTCCATCGCATCTTCGGGCAAATCGACACCCATCGCCCGGCCGACCGCAATCGATTCCTCTAGCGACGCCACGATCACCGGCCGGATATCCGGATCGTCCCGCAGTTCGCCGATGGGTTTCCGCGTCGACGTCGTGATGCTCGACATTGTCGCGATTAGCAAAAACTTCATCCAGACAAGGGATTCGACATTCGACGAGTATGTCGGGTTGAGGCCGGCCTTATCCGCGGCTTCTTTCAGCCGCTGTCCGCGATCCGACATCGTGCCGTCCTGCTCGCCGAAGGCGAAAGAGGCAAAGGTTCCCGTCTGCCGGATCAAACCGGGCTCTGCGATAACGGCTGCAATATAGCTCGTACCGTTGAGGACCTTCTCTTTGCCGTGTACGGCGGAAAGTACATTCGCACATTCGACGCCGTTCTGAAGGGCGACGAGCGTTGTATTCGGACCCACCAGGGGTTTCGCGAACTCAGCCGTTTCTTCTGTTTGAAAGAGCTTTACGGCAAAGAGCACATAGTCGACAGGGCCCACCTCAGCCGGATCTTCCGACGCTTGAGCTGGATGAATATGTGCGTCGCCGTTCTCGCTTTCGATCCGAAGGCCGGTGCTGCGGATCGCTTCCAGATGTGCGCCACGCGCCATGAACGTCACGTCTTCGCCTGCCTCTGCGAGACGCGCTCCAAAATAACCGCCGACCGCCCCGGCACCGAGAATTGCGAATTTCATTGTAGGCTCCCTAAGGTGTTGCGGTGCCGAATGTCGTCATTCGCGCGGGAATGTCAAAGGTGCGTTTTAAGCTCGCTGATATGGTCGATCACCAGGTCCGCTCCTTCTTCCAGAAGACCAGTCCCATGACCGGCAAGGCAATGCCCGCCCCCGGTGAAACCCACGGCGCGCATGCCAGCGGCCACAGCGGCTCTGATGCCCTTTGCGCTATCTTCTACGACGATGCAATCCGCGGGCGAAATACCCAGGGCACCGGCTGCGAATAGAAAAAGATCCGGCGCCGGCTTGCCCCGCTCAACCTGATGGGAGGAGTACACATGCTCGCCGAAGAACGCCGCAATCTCAACTTGCGCCAGCTTTACGGCAAGCCCTTCCGGCGACGATCCGGACGCGACCGCGACCGGACAGTCGAGCGACGACAGGAGATCATGCACACCGTCAATAATTTGGAGGCGGGTCGAGAACGCTTCCCGGTATCGTTTACCAATGGTTTCGCGAAACCCATCGGGCAAGGGCGCATCGAACTTGGCTCGGTAGTCGGCTTCGATCTCGCGGAAGAACTCTGCTGAGGTCGTGCCCAAATGCCGCTTTTGATACGCCTCTATATCGAATTCGAGCCCGATCTCCTTCAGGCTTATCAGTTCGATTTCGAGGGCCAATACCTCACTGTCGACCAACACACCGTCGCAATCGAAAATTACCGCCGTCATGGGTCTATTCAAACGTCTGGGGACGGAAGAACGTAAAGATCGGCGCACCCGGCGGACCGTTCGGCATAAAAAGACCTCGCGCGACACTCGCCCTAAAATTTGGCGGATCGGTCGGGTCATCCGGTGTGGTTTCCGTGTTCGGCTCGAATATCGAGAGGATTGGCGGACCGCCCGCTGGATCAAACCAAACATGCAAATCCCAGAGTCTCGGGTGCCAAAGAGTCGCGTTACCGGGAATGGGTAAGTCCGGCGCGGGGTTTCCGGCGGTCCCGGTTTGCCCATCCGTAATCGGCGAAAACCGCATCCGGCCGTCCCGCAAGTGATAACCCGCTTCATGGACAAACCACGCATCGGACGGAACACACCCAAGGAGCGGCCGCGCGTCCGGATCATATCCGGTCGTATAGGCAACACCGATCAGTGTGTACGGATTATTCGCCGAAGTCGGGTCCCGCATATCTGCAAGATAATCCGCGATTGCCTCGCCATTCGCACGCTGTCGCGGAGCAAACAGTAAGAGCGATGGTTCATTCAAAACAGGTGGATCGAACAGTCCACCGGTGCCGCCCGGCTGGATCGTATCCGCCACGACCTCTACGACCCGTCGTGACAACGCGTAACCGTTTCCGGCAATAACGGATCTTTCGTGTGGTTCGCCGCGATAGCCCAGCAGTCGTTGAGTCGGCCGCAGGTGTGGTGTCGTCGTCGAGAAGTTGACGCTATGCGTCGCCATCACGTTTGCAAGCTGCGTATCCGTATCGGCCTGCGTGCATCCGACAACAAACCGCTTTAATGGAGTCATGAGCGTAAAAGGCACTGCTCCCGGGCTCGTCCCGACCAATGTCGCAACCCAGCGGTAAAATACCGTGTGGCTGGTTGGATAGGTATTCGCAAGCGGCGGCGTGAAAGCAAAGGAACCCGTATTCTGCACGCTGCCGATAACCGCCGTATTCGCGGCCGTCTCACCCGGCCAGAATTGGCGCGTATACCGGACAGACAAGTTTTGCACGGTGAACTTGTCGGCGGGTACATCAAGATCGACGGAGAACGCGCGCGCAATCGCGAGATTGGTCCAGGGCACCGTCGTATCGGTAATTCTGGGTGGCCCACCACATCCCGCCACCATCAGAACGGCGAAAGCGATACACAGGTGTTTCAGTTTCATGATCAACCGCGCTTCGCACCGTCGTTCGTTGCCAGGGAGCTGGAGTTCGAAAGATTTGTCGGCACCGGCTCGCCGCGTACCGCGCGCGCGATTGCCGTGTCGAGCCGCCCGACAATGTCATCGAGTTCGGCCTCGGTCACGATGGTAGGCGGACATATGCGGGCATAATTCTTCACAACGATCATCGTTACGCCTTCCGCCATCGCATGATAACGGATGGCCTCGCCCATTTCGGCGTCGGGTTCTTTCGACTTTCCGTCGGTCACAATGTCCATCATTCGATAGAGGCCCCGCCCGCGGATGTCGCCGATGCATTCATACTTTTCGGTCAGTTCAGCGAGCCGCTTCTCCAGAAACGCGCCTGCAGTTGCGGCGTGTCCCGCGAGATCGTCCCGCAACACAATCTGCAACTGTTTCAAGGCAACCGCTGAGGGAAGCGGGTCCTGCGAATAGGTACCGGCCCAGGGAAGCCCCTTTGTGCCGCGCGAACGTTCCGCAATCTCCGGCGTCGTCACCGTACCGCAGAACGCAAATCCGGCCGACAAGCCCTTGCCGAAAGTGACGATGTCGGGGACCACGTCATAGGGCTCGAACCCCCAAAACGTTCCCGTGCGGGCCGGCGCCAACTGGCACTCGTCGAAGATCAGCAACGCCCCCCAGCGGTCGGCGATCTCGCGAATGCCCTGCAACCAGCGCTTCGACGGCACGATCATACCGCCCGGCACGGCGATCGGCTCCAGCATCAAGGCGCCGACTTCTTGCGAGGTTGTGTATTCGATCAGCTCCTCGGTCATGCGCAGGCTGATCTCGTCCCATTGATCGGGATCGTCGACCGGTGCCCGATAATAAAACGCCGGTACGATGCAATTTGACCGGGCCGGCATGGTCAGGGGTCCGAGGCCACGCCGCCGCGCGCCGCCGACCGACGTCATCGCCTCCGCCGCCAAAGACCCGCCGTGCAGGCCGCGCACCATAGAGCAAATATCGAAGCCGCCGGTGGCGCCCAGTGCCATGCGCATGGCGATTTCATTCGCCTCGGACCCTGTCACCGCGCAATTCAGCACTTTCAAATCGCCCGGTAAGGTTGTCGCCAGCAATTCCGCAAACTCGATACACCACGGATTGGAATACCACGCGGATTGGTGAATGAACCGATCCGCCATGTCTTTGATCGTCTCGACCAGCTCCGGATGCGCGTGCCCGAGGGTCAAACTCATCATGCCGGAACTCAAGTCGTAATAAGCGTTGCCGTCGACATCAAAAATCCGAACGCCCTCGCCGCGCTCAAACACGACTTGCGGCTCATACCGCCAACCGAGGACATATTCCTCGTCCCGCGCCATCAGATCCTTATGACGGTTCGAGAATTCGAATACGTCGTTCATAACGGCCTCCCCTTAATCCCTAACTTGCTCTTAGAGATAGTAGGTTCGACACGCATGATATCGAAGGGGTAAGTTGGGACCGATCCAATCGGCGACCGAGCGCAAGTGATGAACAACGCAAACTTTTCCAATGACGGCCTTCAAAAAATTGACCGACACTTCGACGACTATATCTCAGCAAGAAAAATCGCCGGCTGTTCTTTGTTGTTGTGGCAGCAGGGCGCCGAGCGCCACACGATGTTTAAAGGCGTACAAGACCTAGAGAGCGATACCCCTGTTTCGCGCGATACAATCTTCCGCATTTATTCGATGACAAAGCCGGTCGCGAGTGTCGCGCTGATGATGCTTTGGGATCGCGGACACTTCGATCTAGACGATCCTATCGCACGCTTTCTGCCGAAATTTCGCGAGATGACGCTTTACCACCCGGCCGGTGACCATGTATCCGCCGCGGGCCAGATCACGCTGCGGCATCTTTTAAATCACACATCGGGCCTTATTTTACCGGCGTTCTCCGAACATCCGCTGAGAGAGCTTTACGTCGCTGACGGCGTGAATGGATCGCGAAGCGAAGGAAACCTCGCCGAGGTCATTGGCCGCCTCGCCGATAAACCCCTGCTGTTCGAACCCGGCACGCGCTGGGAGTACAGCATGGCAACGGATGTTGTCGGCCACCTCGTCGAAGTGATCGACGGCCGGCCCTTTGATGTTTTTCTTCGCGAAGAAATGTTCGAGCCGCTCGGCATGCCGGATACCGGTTTTCATCTGCCGCCGGAAATGGTGCCGCGATTTGCCGGCAACTACACCCGTGACGGCGAAGCGCCGATCCGTCCGATCGATATGCCGGCGACCAGTCGCTATCTCGCGGTTCCAACCTATAAATCAGGCAACGGCGGTCTATTATCGACGATGGACGATTATCTGCGCTTTTGTCTGATGCTCCGAAATCGCGGAACGCTCGACGATATCCAAATCTTGAAACCTGAAACCGTCGACCTGATGACGGCAAATCATCTCGACGGCGATATGGGCGATATGGGCGCAACGGAGTTCGGCGGCCTCGATTGGCGTGGCATGGGTTTCGGTCTCGGGTTCTCTGTTGTCCTCGACCCTGAACGCGTCGGCTACGGTAACAAGGGCATTTACGGATGGTCGGGCGCGGCCAGCACCTATTTCTGGATCGATCCCGTCGCCGACCTTATCGCTATCTTCTTTACGCAATTCATGCCGTCCCGTACCTACACGATCCGCAGCGATTTGCGTCCCTTGGTTTACGAGGCCCTGGCACTAGAATCGATATGACATTCCGGAAACGGGAGACCGAGTATGGACTTCGTATCCGCCGACGGCAGTTTTGCCTGCGAAGTGAAGAACACCGCCTTATGGGAAACGCCGACCGGCGATGACGCACAGGCAATTCGCGAAGCTTATCGCGAGCACGGAGTCCTGGTGTTTCGCCGGCAATCCTTATCGGAACGTGAACTCCTCGATTTCGGACGCCTGATCGGCAACCCCAGCATCTACGCGGAGACCCATTGGCTCTCGACCTACGACGAAGTCATCATCCTCTCCAACATGCGGGGCCAAGACGGCGAACCGCTCGGCGGCCTCGCGAATAAGGGCCTGACCTGGCACACGGATCAATCCTACTACGCAGAACCGGTCACCGGTTGCTTTCTCTATGGGGTCGAAGTACCGGCGAACGGCGGCGGCACCCGTTGGGCCAGCCTTTACCGAGCCTACGAGACACTGTCGGACAGCATGAAGAACACCATCGATGCCCTGGTGGGCACTTTTAGTTACCGCGCGCGCGCCGGCACCGTCACCAAAGAGGACGATAACCACGACCGCGCGCGCCGTATTGGCGAGACGCCGGACGTCAAACATCCGCTGGTGAATGTGAACCCGGCGACCGGTCGAAAGGCGCTTTATATCGATCCCGGCACCGTTGTCGGTATCGAGGGCATGCCCCAGGACGAAGCCGACAGCCTGTTGGACGAGCTACTCGCACATACGGTCCGACCGGAAAATGTCTACGAACACGATTGGCGGACGGGCGATCTGGTGCTTTGGGACAATGCGGTCGCCCTCCACGCCCGGGATGCATTTCCAAACGAAGAGAACCGCTTGGTTAAGCGCATGATCATCAAACTGGATCCAGCACAACACATCATTCCGCCGGTTGCCGCCTGAATTCGGCTTTCGTAATCATCTTCGCCCACGAACGCGGGTCTCCGGTGCAGCAATTCCTGCCGCGAATGCATTGTTGCGCCGCAGACTATGCCGTCGCGGGATCGATATTCAGCACCTCATCTTGACCAAAACGCCATACAGTCTCACAACACAACCGCGATTGAATTAGATGGAGCGCGACATGCAGTTAACGAAATACAAAGCCTTGACGTTCGACGTCTACGGCACGCTCATCGATTGGGAAACCGGGATGGTAAACGGCCTTAAACCGCTAACCGACAAAGTCTCGCAATCGCTTTCCCGTGACGATATTTTGGAAGCACACGCGTTCCACGAATCTTCGACCCAAAGCCAGACGCCGGCGAAAACCTATTCGCAACTATTGGCGACGGTTTATAAACGCCTGGCGGAGGAATGGGACGTCCCCGTCGATTGGGCAGAATGTCTCGCCTATGGCAAATCGGTGCAGGATTGGCCTGCCTTCGAAGACAGCGCGGGTGCGCTTCAATATCTCAAGCGGTACTTCAAGCTCGTCGTTCTCTCCAATGTCGACAATGCAAGCTTTGCCCACAGCAATCAAAAACTCCAAGTCGACTTCGACGCGGTCTATACGGCAGAGGATATCGGCTCTTACAAACCCTCGCAGCGAAACTTCGAATACATGCTGGCGAACCTTAAACGCCTCCATATCGAAAAGGGCGATATCCTGCACACGGCGGAAAGTATGTTCCACGACCATGCACCGGCGAATATCTGTGGGCTCGACAATTGCTGGATTTACCGCCGCCATGATAAGGAAGGCTTTGGCGCTACCATGCATCCCGGCGATATGCCGAGCTACGGCGTCATGTTCAAGAGCATGGCCGATCTTGTGAAAGCGCATCAAGCGGAGCTCGAATCGGCATAGCGAGAATCGTATCGATGTGAGGTCTAATGGCGCAGTCGCCAAAACTCGACAGGATCGACATCAAAATTCTAACGGCGCTTCACGAGGACGGACGGATCACCAATGCCGCCTTGTCCGAGTTAGTCGGGTTATCGCCGAGTCCGTGCCTTCAGCGGGTCAAACGCATGGAAGAATCGGGGCTGATCGCAGGCTACCAGGCCGAGATCGATGTCCATCGCCTGGCGGATACCATTACGGTTTTCACCGAAGTCACCATCGCCGATCATCGCCGCGAAGACTTCGCCACATTTGAGAAGGGAATCGCACAGTTTCCGGAAGTAGTCGAATGTCACCTCATCAGCGGCGGTTACGATTATCTGCTGAAGTTCGTCAGCCGAAGCGTTTCGGATTATCAATCCTCGATCGAACGCTTGTTGGATGCGCAGATCGGTATCGAGAAGTACTTCAGTTATATCGTGATCAAGTCGCCAATTGCCGGGCGAAAACCCGAACTCTCAAATATCGTCGGGATCGATTAGGAATCCTCAATCCGACGCCTTTCGTGCGATCAGCGCAACCTCGTCGATCGTCATTACCGGATCGCCGGAGTCCTGATCGACAATTTCACTGTGCAGAAAAAGCACACCACGACCGGGCTTGCTGGACGTCCGTTTCCCCGTCACACGGCGCATAAAGCGCAACCGCATCCCGGGGCTCACGCCACGCACGAAGCGAAGTTTCCACTCGATCCCGCCCATCAGCGCCCAGACCTCACCCATCGTCTCGACGTTCAACAGTTGATGGCCAAGCTTGAACCAAAGATTGATGGTATAACCGCCGCTCGCCACCAAGCCGCCGAACACCGACGCCTTCGCTGCCTCGTCATCGGTATGAAACGGCCAAGGATCGTACTCTTTGGCGTGGGCGAGAATCTCCTCGCGATCAACGACGATCTCCCCGCCCCACTGTTCGTGGCCGTCTTCCAGGTCCTCGTAATAGAGGACCGGCACGCCCGGCGGCGCTCCGGTCCAACGCGGTCCCTGCGACGCAGCATCTTCGCTCACAGCTCGATACCGCCGTTCGCTTCAATCCAACGTGCGATATCGCTGTTGTCCGCATTATCGATCATATGGTTGCGGGCGGCTTGATACATCTCGTGGACCGTGCTGCCGATAGTCCAAGGCACGCCCATCTCGTGCGCCAGGTCGAGCGCGGTCGCCACGTCCTTGATCATCAGGTCCATCGAGAAGCCCGAATTGAATTCGCGGCTTAACACGTACTCCTTGAGCTTGCTTTCCGTCGCGCTGTTCTTGCCGCTGGAGTAATTCAGGATGTCGACCATATTCTGCGGATCGAGCCCGAATTTCTTACCGACCACCAGCGCTTCGATACCGACCAGCAAGTTCGTGGCGGACAGGACATTGTTGATCGATTTCATGGCGTGGGCAGAGCCGAGACCGCCGGTCTCGAAAATTTGGCCACCCATGGTCTCCAGTGCCGGGCGCACCTTCTCGATGTCCTCTTTTGCACCGCCGACCATAATCGCGATCGTGCCTTCGATCGCGCGTGGCACACCGCCGGAGACCGGCGCGTCGACCATGCGGATGCCGCGTTCCGCCAGGGCTTCACCTAAGGCAATCGTGCCCATCGGCGCGGAAGACGACATATCGACCAACACCGACCCTTCGGCCATGCCTTCCGCGATACCGCCTTCACCGAGAACCGCTTCCGCCACGATCTTCCCGTTCGGCAAACAAGTGAATACGGCTTCGGCATCCTGCCCGACCACGGCCAATCCGTTCGCCGGCCGGGCGGTCTCGTGCTCGCCGGTAAAGGCGTCGACCGCTGCTTGATTCAAGTCCCCGATAATCACTTCGTTTCCGGCCCGAGCAAGATTGGCCGCCATTGGGCCGCCCATATTGCCGATACCGACATATCCGACACGCATACTCATCTCCTAATCGTCTCCGCTTTCGACTTCCGCGAAAACTTCGCGCGCGATCTTAAATCCGCTGACCGCGCAAGGTGCACCCGCATAGACGCCGATATGAAGTAAAATCGACGCAATCTCATCCTTGCTGACGCCGTTGGTCAGTGCACCACGAAGGTGCAGCCGCAATTCGTCGTGGCGCGGCAAACCCGCGAGCAATGCCACATTGATCATACTCCGGGTTTTCCGGTCGATCGTCTCATCCTGCCAAACCGTGCCCCACGCGTGCTCGGTGACAAAATCTTGAAGTTTCTTCGAAAATTCGTCGGCGTTATTGATCGAATTGTCGACATATTCGGTCCCGAGGACGTCACGGCGGACGGCCAGGCCGGCATCATAAGCATCTGAAGCCATAAAGTAATTCTCCCCATCTTCGGAAGTGTTGGCGCACACGAGCGTCTTACCCGCAGAGCCGTGACAACAAACATGCATCAGGACCCCACCGCGGCAAGCCGGTCCGCCGCGCTTGTGGAAAAATCCGGTTAACGCTACCATTTGCTTCACACAGGGACGCATAACAGGCAAAAAGCCATGGTGTTCAAAAAGAAAGAAACCAAGAAGGTTTCTGCGGCGGAGGTTATTCGCAAAGAACCGCCGTCAATCATCAGCGCCGATCTCCACATTGTTGGCGATCTCGAAGGCGATGGCGAAATTCAGATAGAAGGCCGCGTTGACGGCAATATCCGGTGCGAATCCCTCACCGTGGGCGAAACAGGCCAAGTTGAAGGCAAAATCGTCGTTAACACGCTGCGCGTTTTAGGCACGATCACGGGCTCCGTTCGCGCCCATACCGTCAGCATGATGGAAACCGCGCGCATGATCGGCGACATGGCTCACCAGAAGATCGAAATTCGGGCCGGTGCCTTGGTCGATGGGCTCTATAAGCATCTGAAACCGGAAGATTTCGAGAAGCGCGGCGAACGCTTCAAGGACGTGACGCCTCCCGAATTGCCGAAGAAAGCGGTCGCACGCAGCGGTAAATCGGACGACGCTCAGTCAAAACCCGCTGCCAAGCAGGAAGAGCCAGCGAAGGCGCTTCACTAAATTTCGATCTATTACAGGATTTGAAAAACGTCGTACGCGGCGTGGTCTGGCATGCGCCGACCGACCCCAACGGAGACAATTCGATTCATCCAATCGTATTGCGGGGCCGACGTCTCGAAATACGGCGTATTCCGCAAATAGTATTCGGAAGGATCAACCTCCTCGCCATCCGCGATCCGCTGCATAACCTCGGCCGTCCCGTATCGGACGCCGGTGTAGTACATGTAAATAAGCGCATCGTCGTCCGTCTTTAAGATAAGACGGACATTCGGATTCATCGCACCATCCGTGCGGAAGATTTTCTGATCCATCCCGCCGAGGACGGTCCCCTTGAGTTTCGGCCCTTCGAAACTGCCGTCATCCAACATATCGATATGGCGCGTGCCGAACGGCGTCTCTCCCACATCGTGCAGCAGATCGACGGTGACGCGGATCGTGAATAGAAACTCGGAATTCAGTTCCGGCATAGATTGCTTCCTTTAGTTCAAAGACTTCGGTTTCGGCCCGCCGGTTGCCCAGTCCAGCAATTCTACTGTGTGGACGACCGGCAATTCCGTTCCGCCGGCGATCTGCGCCATGCAACCGATATTGCCGGCGGCTATGGCATGCGGCTTTGTCGCTTCGATATGGGCGACCTTGCGTTCCTTCAGGCGGTCGGCGATCTCCGACTGCAAAAGATTGTAGGTTCCGGCCGACCCGCAACAGAGATGCCCTTCCGCGGGGCTCGCGACATCGAAACCGGCATCGCCCAGCAGTTGCTTCGGCAAATCGGTAATCTTCTGACCGTGTTGCATCGAGCACGCGGAGTGATAGGCAACCCGTAATTCCTGCGGCGTCTTCGCGGCGAGTTCGAGCGTCGACAGATATTCGGTTATATCCTTCGTCATGTCGGCAATTCGGGCGGCATCTTCCTTCAGCGCCGGGTCCTCTCGAAACATAAAGCCGTAGTCTTTGACCGTGGTCCCGCATCCACTGGCATTGACGATGACGGCATCAAGACCGTGCGCCACCTGTTCCCGCGACCAAGCCCGGATGTTCCGCGCCGCCTGATTGTGACTATCGTCCGTACGACCCATGTGATGAACCAGCGCGCCACAGCAACCCGCCCCCGCTGCCACAACGACTTCGATACCGTGACGCGTCAGGATGCGGATCGTCGCCTCGTTGATCTCGGGCGCTAGTACCTGCTGCGCACAGCCGTTCATCAAGGCGACACGCCCTCGACGTTCGCCTTCGGCGGGGAACACTTGCGGCTTGTCGACGTGACTCGGCGGCGCGACCGACTTCGGCGCCATCCGAAACATTGCTCCCATGGTCCCCGGCAAGAACTGCGCGAAAGGCTTCGCAAAGAAGGCCCCGATCAGCGCGAGCCGGAAAATGAACGGACGCGGCAAAACCAAGGACAGCAACCGCCGGATCGACCTTTCCATCAGCGGCCGTGTGACGGTCTTCTCGACATGTGCACGCGCATGATCGACCAAGTGCATATAGTGGACACCGGATGGGCAAGTGGTCATGCAGGAAAGACAGGAGAGACAGCGGTCCAAGTGCTTGACCGTCTCCGCCGGCGCCGGAATATCGCGCTCCAACATATCCTTGATCTGATAGATACGGCCGCGCGGACTGTCGAGTTCGTCCCCGAGCAGTGTGTAGGTGGGGCATGTCGCGGTGCAAAATCCGCAGTGGACGCACGCTCGCAGAATCGCATTCGAAGCGGCGATGTCCGGATCGGCGAGCTGTTGGAGCGTAAAGTTCGTCTGCATCGTCTAGACCCCCGCGTACATCCGGCCGGGGTTAAGAACGCCCAAGGGATCGAAGCCTTCCTTGATGCGCGCACTCAATTTTGCAAGGCCGTCGGATTGCGGCTCGAACACCGGTACGGCAGCGCGAAGTTCTTCCGGTGCCCGGATAAGCATGGCATGACCGCCCGTCTCCGCAACCGCCCCACGCAGGGCGTCGGCACTTTCGGAACTCGTTTGCGGCACAGCCAGCCAGATAAGACCGCCGCCCCAGTCGAGAAAGGCCTCTGCCTTCGGATCGTCGGCCAGGCGCGCGACGAGACCGGCACCGGCTTGCGGCGGCACCGATATGCGCCAGACCGCTCTTGTATCACCCTCTTCCGCGAATGGCAGGACATCCCGCACTTCCATCCAGAACCGCCCTGAATTATGACCGTGCAATTCCTCTGTCGGCCCGAACGGTCCGAGTTCTTCGCGCAGCGCTCGGCAACAATACTCGACAGACGGCCCCGGCCCTTCGACCCGGATCGCGGTGACGCTGGCTTTCGCTTCCCGGACGTAGGACGCGCCCGAGCCCGCCGCGAGCGCTTCCGGAATCCAAGCGCCGCCCGTGACGTCATGCGGCGAATGGAAGGCGCGTGTCATTGCAGCCACACCGGCCGCAGCGTCGAGCCCCATAACCAGGACGGTACGGGTTTTCTCCGGCGCGGGCAGGACCTTGATCGTCAACTCGGTCATCACCCCGAGCGTCCCCCAAGAGCCCGCCAGCAACTTGCAGAGATCGTAGCCGGTGACGTTCTTCACGACCCGACCGCCGGACTTATAGTTGTCCCCGCGCCCAGAGATCGCCTTGAATCCCAGGAAATGATCCCGCGCCGCGCCTGCCTTGATCCGGCGCGGGCCGGACAAATTGCAGGCGATGTTGCCGCCTAACGTCCCTTTGCCGTTCGTGTGGCCCAAGAGGTGGGAGAGGTCCGGCGGCTCGAACGCCAGTTGCTGATCGTTCGCCGCGACCGTTTCCTCGATCTCCGAAAGCGCGGTGCCCGCGCCCGCAGACAGCACCAGTTCCGCCGGCTCATAAAGCGAAATCCCGGAAAGCGCCGAGACATCCAGCGTATGCGCCGCATTGCCCGGCCGTCCGATCGCACGTTTCGAACCATGACCGATCAGCTCGATGGGGGTCTTATTCTCCGCCGCCCATCGAACGGCGTCCCGAACCTGGTCCGGGCTTTCGGGTTTTAGATGTTCGGGCATCAGAGTTCTAAGCAGGCTGGCTCATGAAGTTCATCCTAAAACCTCGGGATATCCGGAAAGCGCGTTTGGCCGCCATGGATATGCACGCGGCCAAGCTCGGCGCACCGGTGCAAGGTCGGAAAGACTTTACCGGGATTGAGCAGGCTTTCCGGGTCGAACGCGCATTTGAGGCGCTGCTGTTGCTTCAAGTCGTCCTCATTGAACATCGTCCCCATAAGATCGCGTTTTTCGACGCCAACGCCATGTTCGCCGGTCAAAACACCGCCGACTTCAACACACAGCTTTAAAATGTCCGCGCCGAATTCCTCCGCCTTCTCAAGCTCGCCCGGATTGTTGGCGTCATAGAGGATCAACGGATGCAGATTGCCGTCGCCCGCGTGAAAGACGTTCGCAACCCGCAATCCATAGTGCGCTGACATCTCGTTCATGCGTTTTAGGACATGCGGCAGTTGATGACGCGGGATCGTGCCGTCCATGCAATAGTAGTCGGGAGAAACGCGGCCAACCGCCGGGAATGCCGCCTTGCGACCGGCCCAGAAATTCTCCCGCTCCGCTTCGCTGTTGGAAATCCGAATCGTCTGCGCATCGTTCTTCTCGGCAAGTTCGCGAACGCGCTCGATCAGATAATCGACTTCGGTCTCGGGCCCGTCCAATTCGACAATCAGCAGCGCTTCGCAATCCACCGGATAGCCGGCGTGGACGAAATCCTCCGCGGCCTGGATCGCGGGGCCATCCATAATCTCCATGCCGCCCGGAATTATGCCGGCACCAATCACGTCGCTCACACACTGGCCGGCCTGCTCGCTCGACGGAAAACCGATCAAAAGCGCACGAGCCGTCTCCGGCGAGCGCAGAATGCGGACAGTCACTTCCGTCACCACGGCCAGCAACCCCTCCGATCCCGTGAGCACGCCGAGAATATCGTAGCCTTCGCTATCGAGATGCTTACCGCCAAGGCGAATAATCTCGCCATCGATCATGACCAGTTCGAGCCCAAGGACATTATTCGTCGTGAGACCGTACTTCAGGCAGTGCACACCGCCCGAATTCTCCGCGATGTTGCCCCCAATGGTGCAGGCGATTTGCGACGAAGGATCGGGTGCATAATAGAAACCTTTTTCTTGAACCGCCTGTGTCACACCGAGGTTTGTCACACCCGGCTGTACGATCGCACAGCGATTGTCGTAATCGACCTCAAGCACTCTGTTGAATTTACCCAACCCAAGCAGCACGCCATCCTCGAGCGGTAGTGCGCCGCCGGAAAGCGACGTCCCGGCACCGCGCGGCACAACGCGAATCTTGTTTTCGTTGCAATACCGCAAGACTTGGCTGACCTGTTCCGTCGTCTCGGGTAAGACAACGATCATCGGAAGTTGCTTATAGGCGGTCAGGCCGTCGGTTTCGTAGGCCCGGCGCCCGGCCTCTTCCGTGATGACCCCTTCGCCGGGCACAATCTCACGCAGCGCCGCCGCGATCTCCACGCGTCGCGCCATGACGTCCTTATCGATATCCGGCATTTTGAGCATGCGGCCAACTCCCGAATTCAGCTTATACCCTTACCTGAACGTCGCCTCTCGGGAAAGGCATCGTTCAATAACGTAAGCCCGCATCGACCACATTGCGCAGCGGCTTTCCGGCATACCATCGGGCTAGATTCTCGAACACCAGTTCGATCGTCAGCAAGCCGTAGTTGTCTTCGTCATCCGAGGAAACATGCGGCGTGATAATGACATTCGGCGCCGTCCAGAGCGGTGAGTCCGCGGGCAACGGTTCCGGGTCGAAAACATCCAGCACCGCGCCCCGCAAACGCCCGTCCGAAAGCCGCACCTGTAAAGCTTCGTAATCGACGATGCGGGCACGCCCCATATTCACCAGGCCCGCTGTCGGCTTCAGACAGTCCAAGGCTGCAGCGTCCACCAACCTTTCCGTCTCGAGCGTCAACGGTGCCGTGACGACGACGAAGTCGGCGCGGCGCATCATGTCATGGAGGCGGTCAGGCGTGGTCATTTCATGGACGCTACGATGTGACTTACCGCTGCGGCGAATGCCGAGCACATGTAGGCCGAGCTTGCGCGCTGCTTTCGCCGCCGCAACGCCCATGTTGCCAACACCAATAATCAAGGCCGTCTTCCCCTGGATCGCGGTGGCGTAGTGGCGGCGCCACAGGCCTTCACGCTGAACGGTGATCGTCTCCGGAATGCGCTCGTTCAGCATCAACAACGCCGTCATTGCGAACTGTTCGGCCTTGGGCGCATGGACGCCGCGATTGTTGGTCAGGACTGTGCCGGGCGGCAGCCAATCGAGCGGCATCACGTGCTCAATCCCGGCACCGGTCATGTGGATCCATTTCAGGCGAGGCGCAAGCGCGAACGTATCTTGATGTGGGAACCGCCAGCCAATCAGCACATCAGCATCAGAAACGTACCGGGCGAACGCGTCCGCTTCCTCGGTAACCGTTACATCGATCCGTGCCGCAAGCTCGGGAAACTTCGCCGCCGCCGCCATGTAACGCGTTTCGGTTACCTTATAAACAAGGTCCATCGGCGCCACGTTTTGGATATGAAGACGTAGCCGTTCCGGCGGCGCAGTCCAGCCTTTCGGCATTCGGGTACGTCGAGGAGCCATCGCCTACTCCGCAGCGGCCCGACTGTCGTCCTCGGACCCGCTCAGCAGCTGTTCCACGACCCAGCAATCGACCGCATGCACACCCCGCTCGCGGCGCGCGAGACGCCCGGCTTGAGCCAAAGGTGATGTAATACCCGACTGTTGCAACTCACAGATCTCGTTGTCCTCGCTATGGGTCAGATCCCAACGCCGGTAGTACCGTTCGACAACCTCCTCGAAGTCGGGGCGTTCCACTGTCTCCCGCGGAAAGCCGGACCCCACAACCAATTCGATCCGGGCGGGACCGCGCGGCCGAATCTCCATCCACCAAAAACAATCGGACGTCGCCACTAAATAGGTCGACGGATAGAGCCCGATGAAATGACTACCTTCAAGCGCCGTACCGGACCGCGCCGCAATTGGGGGGAACGGCGATGTGTCCCCCTTTAGCAGGGCCGCTGTCTGTTCAACCGGAATAAGCGATCCCGACCAAGCCCCCTTCGCATCCAGCGGAGTCGCGGCTTGATCGCCGAGCGACTGCCGGTGCACGGCCGGTATGTGATAGGACTCCCGCTGGTTCTCCAGATAGATCTTCCAGTTGCACGCTACATCCCAGACTTTCCGTCGGGTCGTCGCCAAATTCGGGAAATCGTAGCACTCGATATGCGCCGGCATCTCGCCGAGAAAATCCATCAAACTCTCAGCGTGCGGATCGAAATTTACGAAGAGGAAGCCGGCCCAAACCTCCAATCGCAGGGGGATTAATCCATAGTCCTGCTTATCGAATTCGATCGTGTCTTCCATGCCGCCGGCACTGACGAGATGACCGTCCAAGTCAAATGCCCAATGGTGATAGGGGCAGACGACAGCCGCACAATTGCCCTCGCCCGACAGCAACTGCGTACCCCGGTGTCGGCAAGAGTTGGCAAACGCCTTGATGTCGCCGTTTTGATTCCGAACCAGGAAAATCGGAATACCGGCAACGTCGGTCGCTAAGTAGTCTCCAGGATTGGGGACCAAATCCGTCCGGCCGACGAGGTTCCAGACCTTCATAAAAATGCGCTCGATCTCAAGACGGTGGAAGCCTTCGTCCGTATAGCACCAGGGCGGAAGATTCTCCGCTTCAAGCGGCGGCTTCAGGACATTCTCGTAGTGCCGGCGATCAAGCATGTCTTCGATGTTGAACATGGTGTTGCCCTCCGGTTAAGGCGCGCTCTAATGCGATCCACGAATTTCAAAATGGGCTTCAGTCGGTTCGTTATCGACGCCGTTGATTGGCAGAAGGTCCATCGGGCAGGCAGAAAAAACGACAACACAGTCCATCTCCACCCGCAATGTAATGGCATCGCCAGGCTTGCTGACGGGCGGCAGCCATTCGAGGTCGCCGTCCGACTTTATCTCGATGTTCATGAACAGGTTCAACGGGCTAGGCGTTTCAGTCGCTTCGCGCCCAAGCTCTGACAAGGCGGCGTGTAAGTTCTCTGTACAGTTGTCGTGATGTCCGACGTGACCCAATTGTTCGTAACGATATGGATCGCAGGCTGCGATCAACGTGTCATGTATGCCCGGGCTGGTATCCTCTGCGATGTTCAGGATCGGGCGGCGCCGATTGGTGACATAAGTATCGCCTGTGCGCGGATTCGCCCTTCGAAAGGCGGCACGGCTGTGCTCCATCGACATAAACTCCGACATATCATCCGCATTGAAGGCCCACGTATCGACGACTTGTTGGCCATGCGTGTTGATCACACGCACAGAATGCCCGGCATGAACGGCGGCGGCGACGCCCTTGCGCGCCGGAATTGTGAGGATTTCATTGCTCATCATGTCACCGTGCCTTTTCGGGTTACAAACTATACTATAGCGCGTTCGCAGCTGAGAGGGAGATCGCAGTGGATAAGGTGAAATTGGTCCAGCCGGATTTCGCGGATGACGAAGTCGCGGCCATCTTCGACGACATTCGAAAGACGAAGGGCGCGAACTTTCTTACGCCGACCTGGGGCTTTTTCGCGTTAGACATCGAATTGCTGAAAGGCTGGTGGACCCTCACCAAGCGCCTGCAGATGACCGAGGGATCGCTGCCAAAGCCATTGTTGAACGCGATTTCTTTGGTCTGCGCGGCGGAGGTCGATTGCCCGCGCTGTATCAATAATCACCAAACGCACCTTATCGAGCATTTCGATATGACGATGGACGGCGTCATGGAATGCATCGATTTCGAGAACTCGAAGACCCTCGACCCGATGTGGAAGGATGTGCTTCGCTTCGCCCGCAAGGTCGCTTTCAACGAAGGAACCGTCGAAGCGGACTTCGAAGCTTTACGCAGTCACGGCATCGACGATGTCGGTATCGCGGAAATTGTCTCTATGGCGATGTTGGAATCCGGCATGGCGCGGCATGCTGTCGGCGTGGCCCCTTTCGAGAACGGTGACGAGTGGCCGAGAGACAACCTGCCATCCAAGTTCTACGGCGAGAACGTGAACCGCTAAGGCGCCTTCGCCGCGATAATTTCGATCTCGACTTTCAGTGCCGGCATCGAGAGCGACGTGATGACAACGCGGGTCGACGCCGGCGCCGGGTCGCCAACGCGTTTGGCACGAACCGCGCGAAAGGCATCCCGATAGCGGGCATCCGTGATGAATGTCGTCATCTTGACGATATCACCCATCTCCATACCCGCCGCCCTTAGGACAGCTTCGACATTGTCGAACGCGGCCTCGACCTGCTCTTCCGTGCTTTCCGGGATTGTTCCGTCTTTGCGCATCCCCAGCATGCCGGAACTCACCAATATCGCCGCACCCGGCGGAATCAGAACGGCGTCGCTATGAGCCGACAACGGTGCCGGTGTCTCGTCGGAATGAATATGCTGCAGTGCCATTTGACTTCCTTTCCAACCGCTACGGTAAATACGCGCCGCCGTTGACGTGAATGGTCTGACCGGTGACATAAGCGCCCGCGAGGCCGCAGAGTGCGCAAATCATCGCGGCGACCTCTTCCGGCCGGCCCATCCGGTCTTGAATCAAGAACTTGATGTCGGTTTTCGGTCGCGGGCCAGCGGCCGCTCCGCGCACAGTGTCGATATGACCCGGCACCACCGTATTGACCCGGATGTTATCTCCGCCGACTTCATGCGCCAGACTCTTCATAAAGCCGATGATCGCGGTGTTGGCAGACGCGACATGAGTCCGCCCGACAACGCCTGTGTGACTTGCGATTCCGCCAAGCGAAATGATCGTCCCGCCGCCGGCTCGGCGGATATGCGGCAAGGCCGCTTTTGCGCAGATCATCGTGCCTTCTACGGTCGGCAAGGTGACGCGGCGCCATTCGTCGAGGTCCAAGTCGTCGAGCGGTAGATTTCCGCGAACACCGGCATTGTTGATCAAGATCGAAAGTTTGCCGAACCGTTCGACAACAGCGTCGACCATCCGACCGACGGCATCCGGATCGGTGATATCGGCGCCGAAATGCATCGCTTGGCCGCCTGCATCCGTGATCTCAGCCGCAAGCTTCTCCGCATCCGCGCCGGATGTGGCCGCGTTCACGCAAACGGCGGCCCCCGCTTCGACCAAGGCCAAGCAGGTCGCACGCCCTATATTGTGGGCGGCACCTGTAACGATTGCGACCTCGCCTGTCAGTTCCTTTTCCGGCACTATCTAATCCTCCCTTTACTCGGCTTTATGTAGCGTAGCCCCCTCATCGAAGGATGCCTAGGCATTGGTCAATTCCGTGCTAGGCTTAGTGACAGAAAAAATTCAGCGAGGCGGCCCATGTCCCGAGACGACCTTACCTTCGGTTGGTTCCTGCCGACGAGCGGCGATACGACCTGCTTGGGAGACCCGGCCGCCAGAATTGCGCAGAGTCCGGAGGTCTTCGACGAGATCGTGGAAGCCGTCGACAACGGCGGTTTCAAATATCTCCTCATGCCGGTGAACGCGACATGCTGGGAAGCGACCGTGGTCGCGTCTTACTATGCGGCCCGCACCCGGAATGTCGCGCCGCTGATCGCGCTCCGTTCAGGGTATTGCAACCCCACGCTCGCTGCGAAGATGTTCGCCACGCTTGATCAGATGTCCGGCGGTCGGCTGTGCATCAATCTCATCGCCGGTATCAGCGACGACGACACCCGCGCCGATGGAATCTTGGATACCAAGGAAGTCCGTTACGAGAAGATGGACGAAGAAGTCGAGATCATGAAGAAACTCTGGGTCGCGCCCGGCGCAATCGACCACCAGGGGAAACACTACACCGTCACTCAAGCCATCGAACCGAAGCCGCTTCAACAACCCTTCCCTCCCTTTTTCCTCGGCGGCGGATCGGATTACGCCCTGGAGATTTCGGCCAAACATTCGACCGTCCATCTGTTCTGGGGCGACAAGCCGGCCGTGATTGCGGAGAAAATCGAGGATATTCGCGAGCGTGCCGCCAAATACGGTCGGCGCGACGAGATTCAGTTCGGGATGCGTCTGCAAATCATTTGCCGGGACACCGAAGAAGCCGCCTGGGAAGAGGCCTATCGCCTGATCGCCGGTTCAACGAAGTTTAATCTCGCCAACAACCGGTTGGGCGCCAACGCCGTCGAAGGTATTCGTAAAACGTCGGAAGCGAACCGCCGCGTTTGGGACCTGTTGGAAGAATCCGGCGAGGAGATGAAGATTCACCCGCATCTCTGGACAGGCATCTCTACCGTGCGCGCCGGTGCCGGTATCGCTGTTGTCGGCACGCCGAAACAAGTCGCCAACACACTGGATGAATTCGTCGACGCCGGCTGCAGCAGCTTTTGCCTGTCCGGCTACCCGCACGCAGAAGCCGCGCGAATCTTCTCTTCTAAAGTCCTGCCTTACTTTGAAGGACGCCTCGCCGCGGGATTACCCCAGGCGGCGTAACCTTCAAAGCCGTCCTCGCTTAGGTCCGAACTTCGGCGACAAACTCGTGGACTTGTCCGCTCAGCGCCTCCGCTTGCATTGAGAGTTCGCTGGCGGCACCCAGAATTTGCTCGGTCGCCGCGCTTGTCTCGTGAGCGGACTGCGAAATCCCGGAGATATTGTGATCGACCTCCGTGGTACCGGCCGCCGCCTGTTCGACATTTCGCGCGATCTCTTGGGTCGCTTCCGATTGCTGCTCGACCGATAACCGAATGGCACCCATGGACTCGTTCA
The DNA here is from genome assembly GCA_002716125.1 of Rhodospirillaceae bacterium. Lineage (GTDB taxonomy): Bacteria > Pseudomonadota > Alphaproteobacteria > UBA8366 > UBA8366 > UBA6544. The sequence continues at coordinate 39,022 of PAZH01000050.1, read as the reverse complement.
CATTCTCGATGGATGACGCAATCGACTGAATGGCACCAACCGCGTCCTCCGTCGCCCCTTGGATCGCACCGACTTGGGTACTGATATCTTCGGTCGCCTTACTGGTTTGCCCCGCAAGGTTCTTCACCTCCGCAGCGACCACCGCAAACCCTTTGCCCGCGTCGCCTGCGCGCGCCGCTTCGATGGTTGCGTTCAGCGCCAACAGGTTCGTCTGTTCCGCGATATCGCTGATCAGTTCGACGACTTCACCGATGTCCTTTGCGGATTCAGAAAGGCTAAGCACCTTGTCGTTCGCCCCGTGCGTATTATGCGCCGCCTCTTCGGCAACATTGGCCGAACGTTCGACCAATTGTGTAATTTCACCAATCGACGCACTGAGTTCTTCTGCTGCCGATGCAACGGTTTGGACGTTTGCCGCCGCGGTGCCGGAGGCACTTGAGACCGTTTCCGTCTTCTCCTGCATTTCCGTCGCCGAAGCCGTCATCCCTTCCGCGGATGCTTTCAATTCCGTCGCGGCGGCCGCAACCGACCGCATGACTTCACCGACACCTTCTTCGAAATTCTCGGCCATATGGTTCATTTCAACGCGTCGTTTTTCAGCAGCCTCCGCTTCCGCCGCCGCCTGACGTGCCTGCAATTCTTTGTTCTCGATTGCATGTTCTTTGAACACCTGAACCGTCGCCGCCATTTTACCGATTTCGTCTCCGCGTTCGGCGCCGGTGATTTCCGTCTCGAGATTGTCGTTCGCAAGTTTTTCCATCTGCCTGGTCAAATCTCCGATTGGCCGGGTGATGCTGCGGATGACGAAGATCGAAAGCCCCAACACGGCAAGGATAAGAACGACGATCTGAATGGCGAGAGTCGTGAGGTTTTCCCGCGCATGATCGCTGATATCGTGGACGGTACGGACGACCGTTTCGGCAACGCGGCTTCCACGGCCTTCATCAGGTCAATCTTCTTGGTGATCGCAGCGAACCAGACCGGCGCTTTGATACCCGCCGTCGTTCCCGTTTGCGGGCTATCGAGGGCGATCTTCCGCAAGCGGTCGACTTCTTCGACAACGGGTCCGCTCAGAGTTTGTTTCGCGAAAGCCAAATCATCCGGCGACGCGAACTCATACGCTGATCGGAAGAACGTCGATTGGGCGGCAATCAAGCTGATGAAACGGCGATAGATATTCGGCGCGAACGCACCGGCACCGTAGCCGGCTGCCCCCATGGCGCGTTCGATCCCCGCCCGTTCCTTGCCCTGCAGAAACTGCGTGTATGCACCGATGCGCGCCGTCAGACCTTCGCCCGCATTCTCGCTAATCGGCACCATTGCCTCTACACTTACCAAGAACTTTTGAATTAAGGGCGAATAGTAGCCTGCCATCTGCGGCACTTTGAGTGTCCGATTTGTCACGCCCGCACGTTGATTCTCCAAGTCCTGCAACGTTGTTAAAGCGGCGTCTACTTTCTCAGCAAAATTTGAATCGATGCCGGCGACGTCAACCGACGCCAAAGCGTCTTCTAACAATTGCCGCTTCGCGTTCGTTTGCTCGCGATAAAGCCAGCCGACATGCCACGCTCTTTCTGCAATTCATGAACCAGCGCGCTGAAAGCTGGCGCGAGGTCGATCAGGGTGACAAGTCGGTCACTCGACGCGAGTAGATCCAGCCTTTGTTTGGTCTGAATACCCGAAAAAATCAGCAGGCCAATGAGCGGCAGCGCCACAAGAATCGATATCTTGTGACGAATGGCTACGTCTTGCAGCTTTATGTGCAATCTCCGCTTAATATTTCTGTAACAATTTTGCCAAGCGCGCGGATTTTATGCTTTTGTTTATTGATGAAGGATTAACATTTCAAAAAAATATGTCCATACATAATCAGAAACCGATAATTCAACTTAAAATCGGCTAAAATCAAAGAAACGGCCAAAACGTTTGGTCAGTTCGATCGGATCGCTTTCACCGCCAAATACCATTTCTGGTTTGATTTGCCGATCGATCAGAAGATTGGCGAGTCCATGAACATAACTCCAAGCGGCAAAGGCCTGATCGGGCGCGCCATCCTGTTCACCGTTGAACCGATCCGGCGCCTCATGGCCCGTGAAGATGGCGGCGGTACTCGCCAAAGCCGCAAAAGCTTCGTCGGCCGCTTCGCATAAATCCGGTTCCGTCGACTTGTCCGGGATTTCCGCTCCGAACATCAAGCGAAACACGGCGCTATTCGCGAGGGCAAAGCGGATATAGCTCTGGCCAATGGCCGCAAGTTTGTCGCTTGGGTCGTCGTGCTGTGTGGCCCCTTCCCGCATGGCCTTCGCCAGTCCGCGGAATCCTTGGGCTGCGACGGCCGCCAACAGCCCTGATTTGCCCTTAAAGTGCCGGTATGGCGCCGTCTGCGAGACACCTGACCGGCGGGCGACCCCGCGCAGGCTCAGTTTTGTCACGCCTTCTTCTTCCAGTATTTCAACGGCCGACGCGATGAGCGCCTCGCGTAAGTTTCCGTGATGGTAGGGCGCTCCATCCTTTTTTGAAGTTGACATTGTTAACATTCATCCCTATGTAAGCACCGTCAACATATGCGACTGAAGGAAATTTGCCAACAGTCGCAAGGAGCACGAACGATGATGTCACGCCGTAATTTCATAACAACCAGCGCCGCGGGCATGGCCGGGGCCGCACTCGGTATCGGTATCCCTCGTCCGGTCGCATCGGTGCCGCTTGCAGACGATATGAAGTGGCTTACCGCGCTCGGCACGTCACTCACCGACGAATACGATTATGCGCCAGTCGTCGAAGGTCGTTTGCCGACAGCGCTTCAAGGACAGCTTTTTCGTAACGGGCCGGGCCTCTTCGAGCGGAATGGCTATCGGAAACAACATCTCCTCGATGGCGACGGCATGATCCAATGTTTCGACTTTGCCGGTGACAGCGTGCGCTACCGGAACAGATTTGTCCGCACCGCGAAATTTATCGAGGAAGAAAGCGCCGGCGAACTGCGTTACCCGACATGGACGACGCGCGCGCCGGGCGGCATGTTCGCGAATATGGGGCCGGAGATCAAAACCCAAGCCGGCGTGACGACCCTCATTCGAAACAGCACCTTGTTGGCCCTCAACGAGGGATTGCCGCTCTACACGCTCGATCCCAAAACATTGGAAACGTCAGGCCAATTCGAATTTCCATCCGAAGCACATATCCCCGGTTGCAAGGCACACACAAAGACCGATCCCTCGAATGGCGATTGGATTTTAATCGGCACCGAGTACGGACGAACGCTCACAATCCGGCACCTAATTTTGGATCGGCGCGGTCGCATCAAGTCGCAAGGTCAATTTTCGACATCCCGGATGACCTACGTTCACGACTTCTTTGCGACCGAACAGCACATCGTTATCGTTCTTCATGCGATCGAGTTTTCGCCACTCGGATTCCTGGCGGGTGCGAACAGCTTTACGGACGCGCTCAGCTGGGTGCCGGAACAAGGCAATCTTGTCATGGTGCTTGATAAGGCGGGCGGAGATCCCGTTGCCTTCGAAGCACCGGCTGCCTTTATGTGGCACAGTGTGAACGCCTACGCGGCCGGTGACGAAATTATCGCTGATTTCATTGGCTACGCGAATCCCGATCATTTCATCGGCGAAGATCCGGTTTTCAAAACACTGATGCAAGGCGAAGCCGGTAACGCCAAGTATCCGGGCAAACTCCGGCGCTACCGGATCGACCTCAAAAGGGGATCGCTGCGGGAAGAGATATTGGACGACGGACACCAAGAATTCCCGACCATCGATCCCCGTAAACTCGGCAGCGACTACAGATACGCTTTCATGAACCGCAGCCCGGTCGGCGACTGGACATTGGACGGTGTCGCCATCGTGGACATGCAGTCCGGTTCGCGAGATGAGTTCCGTTTTGGACCGAAGCATTTCGTGAGCGAGCCCATCTTCGCACCAAACGGCGACCACGAGGGCGCCGGTTGGTTATTGGCACAAGTGCAAAGCGGTATTACCGGCGACAATTTCCTCGCCATCTTCGACACGGCCTCTGTCTCCGAGGGCCCCGTCGCCAAAGTGCATCTGACGCATCACGTGCCGTTGAGCTTCCACGGCTACTGGTCCGCACAAAACTAGGAATCCACTCGATGATTGCGATTACGCCTCTCTATGCCGGTCTCCTCGCGCTGATTTTCGCCGTATTGAGTTTTCGTGTTATCGGGATGCGCCGGAGCGCCCGGATCGGCCTCGGCGATGGTGGCAATTTGCTGCTGACGCGCCGACTTCGCGTACATGGAAATTTCGCGGAGTACGTGCCGCTCGTCTTAATCCTTATGCTGATGTTGGAAATACAGGAACGGCCAAACTGGCAGATTCATCTTGTCGGCGCGTCCCTCATCGCCGGGCGTATTCTCCATGCGATCGGCGTCAGCCAAGAGCCTGAAAACTACAAAATCCGGACGGCAGGCATGATTTTGACGTTCTCGGCGTTAATAACCGGCGGCCTGGCCAATTTGGGACTCGGAGGGCTGTCGGCGCTGATCGCTAGTTATTGAGGCGGACGCGGTCGCCGAGCAATTTACCGATAGCTCTCCCCTCGGAAGACATTTGAGGCGTTATCTGAGCAAGCAAGGCTCTCGACGCTTTTTGAAGGTCGGCCTGGCTACTAAGACGCGACAGCGCCGTTAACCAGCGCATGGCTTGAACGAGGTCTTTCTCGACGCCTTGTCCGGCTTCATATAGCCGCGCCAATTGAAACATGGAAACATAACCCGATCTGGTTTTCGCGTTTTGCGCACCAATGAGATAGGCATCATGTGCCTTCTTCAGATCGCCCTTTTTCACCTGGCGGCCCGCATAGAAATAGCAGCCTTGTTCGTCCCCTTCGACGCACAAAAGCAGCAGATTTGCATCGTCGCTGGTCAGATATTTCTGATATTTACCGGACTGTGCGGCGGCGTTTCCGGCGAGCACTCCAAACAACAATACCGCCGTCGCAAACGCCCGAACTAATTGGGACATCGATAGACCTAACGCTAACTTTGCAACCCGACGCCGTACCAGGCACCAATTATTGCCCGTCCCAGTTGGCAAACGTGTTGGGCATAAATTTAGCAAATGGCATGTCGTGTTCCAAGTCATCCTGTTTGTCCGTGCCTTCCGTATGTGGGCCAGCACACTATTTCATCTGCTGTGACACACTCTGATTGCGGAGAACGCATGCATGTCCCAGGCCATCCAGCTCGATAAACGCGATTACGTATGGTTATTCACCATCGATCAACCCGAGAAAATGAATGCGCTCGATTTCGACGCAAACGACGAGATGACCGCGCATTGGCGCGAGTTCATTACAACCGAGACGGCGCGGGTCGCCGTGGTGACGGGAAGCGGCGACAAATCCTTTTGCGCCGGCGCCGACCTCAAGACCTATACCATGCCCTTCGCCACCTCGCCGGCCATGCAGTTCCGCCAAAAATATACGAACGGCCCTGGCTTCGCCGGCATTACGCGCGGCATGGAGATCCACAAACCGGTGATCGCGGCGGTCAACGGTTTCGCCATGTCAGGCGGTCTGGAACTCGCCTTGTCCGCCGACCTCCGCTTCTGTTCGCCAAATGCGGTCTTTGCGTTCCAAGACGTCCGTTGGGGCTTCCATCCATGTGATGGCGGCTGCGTACGCCTGCCGCAGATCGTGGGTCTCGGCCATGCCATGGAAATGATTTTGTCCGGAGACCGCGTCGATGCCGAACACGCGTATCGGATCGGCCTGGTCAACCGCATCATCTCCGCCGACCGACTGCTGGACGAAACGCTCGCCTACGCCGAGAAACTCGCCTCGCGGGCACCCTTAGCGCAGCAGGCCGCGAAGGAAGTCGTCCTGTCTGCCTACGGTAAAGCCATGGAAGACGCACTCCGCATGGAATCACGCTCGTTCTACGATCTTGGCCAGACGGAGGATTTGGACGAAGGCACAACGGCCTTCCGTGAGAAGCGCGATGCGCAATTTAAGGGACGCTAAGTGATGCAGCATGAGTTACTCGGTCCCGGCTTCGCGGTCGAAATCAAAGGGGTCGATCTATCCCAGGCGCAATCCGACGAGACCGTCCGGCGAATGCGCGACCTATGGCTCGAGCACAAAGTCGCGGTATTTCGGAACCAGGCGCTCGAAGACGAAGATCTCATCCGTTTCGCGGAGTACTTCGGGCCGACCTATGTGTACGTCCGCGATCAATTCAACGATCGCCAACGGCCCGTCATCACCATCATATCGAATATCGAGGAAGACGGGCGGAAACTCGGCGACCTTGGCGACGGCGAGGTACATTGGCACACCGACCAAGCCTACTCGAAAGACGGTTCTTTCGGGACAATTCTCTACGGTGTCGAAATTCCCGAAGACGGCGGCGCAACCTGCTACGGCGACTTGGCACAGGCCTACGCCGCCATGCCGAAAGATCTGCAGGATCGCATCGCGGACAAGAGCGTCACCTATTCGATCGCGCGTGCGGCGGAAACACAGAAGCTCGGTCTGCCCGAAAGCCAGCGCAAGGCAAAGCCGCCCCTGTCGCACTCCTTGGTTCGGATACATCCCTATATCGAGCGGAAAGCCCTCTATCTGAGCCCCAACCACGCGCTGCATGTGGATGGGATGACGGCAGAAGAGAGCGACGCCCTGCTCCAAGAGATCGAGGCCTACGCGACACGACCGGAAGCGGTCTACTGTCACCAATGGCGCAAAGGCGACCTCGTCATCCATGACAACACCACGACCATTCACCGCCGCGACCCGTTTCCTGAATCGCAGCGAAGGCTCCTTCGGCGGACCGGGTTTCTCCTGCCGGAAGACGCGCGCGAACGTTTCTAATTCTTAAGATTATACCGGTTGCCGCTCTTCGGGACGGGGCTAGATTTTCCCTATACGAAATTCATTGACGATGGGGGAAATGGAGAATGTCTGACCAAGCATATGACGTTGTTGTCGTAGGCGCCGGGAATGCAGCGCTCTGCGCGGCTATTTCGGCCAAACTCGAAGGCGCGCATGTGCTGGTACTGGAAAAGGCGCCGGAAGACGAAAAGGGCGGGAATTCCTATTTTACCGCCGGCGGATTCCGTTTCGCGCACACGGGTCTCGACGATGTGTGCCAAGACGTGCTTGTCGATCTTTCCGCCGACGAACGCGCACAGATCGACCTGCCGGCGCACGACCGGGATCATTTCTACGAACAGCTGATGAAAGTCACCCGTCATCAGGCCGATGAAGATCTCGCCTGGACCTTGATCGATGGGTCGCGCCCGACGATGGCTTGGCTGCGCGAACAAGGCGTCCGCTTCGTGCCGATGTTCGGCCGGCAATCTTATATGGTCGACGGCAAACACCGCTTTTACGGCGGCGTCAACATCGAAGCCGTTGGCGGCGGCGCAGGGCTGGTGGAGTTTCTCTTAAGACGCACGAACGATCTCGGGATTGAAATTCGCTACGAAACCGGCGCGCGAAATTTGACCATCGATCGCAGCGGCCGCTTGAAAGGCGTCGAAGTTAAAACCATCGACGGCTACGAGGAGATTCCTTGTCATTCGGTCGTGCTCGGTTGCGGCGGATTCGAGGCAAACCCCGAAATGCGTGTCCGCTATTTGGGGCAAGGCTGGGATTTGGCGCGTGTCCGCGGCACCCGGCACAACACTGGCGATGGCATTCAGATGGCCATCGATATCGGCGCACAGCCCTACGGTAATTGGTCGGGCTGCCACTCCGTCGGATGGGATATCAGCGCACCGCCCTTCGGCGACCGCGAGGTGTTGGATAATTTCCAGAAACATTCCTATCCGCTTGGCATCATGGTCAACCTCAATGCCGAACGCTTCGTCGACGAGGGCGAGGACTACCGCAATCTCACTTATGTCCGCTTCGGCCGTGCCATCATGCAGCAGCCGCACCGCACCGCGATCCAGATTTTCGACCAGAAGACGGTCGACATGCTGCGCGATGAGTACCGAATCCGCCAAGTCACCAAGGAGGAAGCGGATACGATCGAAGAGCTCGCTGCCAAGCTCGAACTCGATGCCGAAAAACTCAAACAGACTATCGACGAATACAACGCCGCCTGCCAACCAGGCGACTATAATCCGGCAGTCCTCGACGGGGTTCGTACCAAGGGCCTGTCGCCGGACAAGACGAATTGGGCGCTGCCGATCGACAAGCCCCCCTATGTCGCCTACGTCACGACCACCGGGATTACGTTTACTTTCGGCGGCCTTAAAATCAACGACCAGAACGAGGTGCAAGACCTCGACAACCGCTCGATCCCAGGCCTGTATGCGGCCGGCGAGTTGGTTGGCGGACTGTTTTACGAGAACTATCCGGGCGGCAGCGGCCTGATGTCGGGCTCCGTCTTCGGCAAACGCGCGGGCGCTTGCGCCGCCGAGTACGCGCGCGGACGAAACACCGCCGCCGCCGAATAAATAGAAAAGAAAAGGGAGATCAAACTATGCCGTCGAACGAAGTGATCGGCTTTATCGGATTGGGCGTCATGGGGGGTCCGATGTGCGGGCATATCGCGCGCAAGGGCGACAACAGGGTCATAGGCCACGACGTGGACATGTCGATGGTCGAAGCCTGGGCGGACGATGGCGTCGAAGCCGGGACTGCGCTTTCGGATGTCGCCTCTGCCGCCGATATAATCTTTCTGTCCTTGCCGGGCGAGCCGCAGATTCGAGCCGTTTGCGAAGGATCGGAAGGCTTAATCGCGTTGTCCCGTGCCGGCCAGCTCATTGTCGATTGCAGTACCGCCCCCGTGCCGATGACGCATGAAATTGCGGCGGCCTTTGAGGAAAAAGGCGTGAAGTTCGTCGACGCGCCGGTGACGCGTTCAGCGCAGGCGGCGCGGGACGGGACCCTCAGCTTTATGGTCGGCGGCGCCGCGGAAGATATCGAGCGGGCCCGCCCCTATTTCGACCGAATGGGCCAAGACGTGAATCACGGTGGACCTGTCGGCGCCGGCCAGTTCCTCAAACTGATGAACAACATGCTGGTCGCACGGATCACGCATGCCCTCGGCGAAGCCTTGGTCTGTGCCCGCGAATCCGGCCTTGTCGACGGTGAAACGCTCTTTGAAGCGATGGCAACCGGATCCGCCGACAGTTTCGTCCTGCGCAATCACGGCCTCAAGTTCATGGCCAAGGACCACCATCCAACCGAATCCTTCCGGATCAGCTATTTGCTCAAGGATTTGAACTACGCCATCGACGTCGCCGAAAGCTGCGGCGTGGTTATGGAAGGTGCCTACACGAACCGAGAGGTCCTGGAGCGCGCCGACAAGATGGGCTTCGGCGAGAAATACCACACCGTCATTGCGGAAGCGATTGAGCGCGGCAAAAACAAGTAATCCGTATTCACCCGCGTTGACTTGAGGTGCCGCTTCGCCGAGGCTGTCGAAACGGCCTTCCGCCAATTCAGCGCGATTTCTACCGGCGGAAATTAGAAGACCGATTGCGGCGGCATTCGGCCGCCCAACGCTTCATTGCCAAGCGTGCATGATCGTTTGCGCGTAGATCGGAGAAATCCATGAGCAGTCCAGCGACCGGATCGACTGTGTCGATCCACTATACGGTTACGCTTGCCTACGGACAGGTCATCGAATCAACAACCGAACAAGATTCCGTCGAAATTACCCTCGGCTCAAATCAAATTATGCCCGGCGTCGAAAGGGCCTTAATGGAACTAGGTGTTGGCGAAAGTACGAACGTGACCATCGCGTCAGGCGACGCGTACGGACCACGAGACGATAACCTCGTCCAAACCTTGGAACGTGCGACGCTGCCGCCAGAATTGTCAGAAAAGCTGCAACTCGGAATGGGACTACAGAGTAAAGGTCCGAACGGTGAGGAAATCCGGTTGACGGTCGTAGAACTGACGACAGACGACGTTACACTAGATGCCAATCACCCCCTCGCTGGTCAGGACTTAAGCTTCGAGATCCAGTTGATCAGCATCTCCTAAGGCTTCGCGACGCGCAGCCGCAGGATTTTATCGTCGCCGGGTCTCGGACTGCCGCGACCGTCGCGGTTGCTCGTCAGCACGTAAAGAAGGCCGTCCGGCCCAGATACCGCATCCCGCAATCGACCAAGCGGCCCGTCGTGTTCGTTCTCGGCGAACAGGCGTTCGACTTTCGTCGCCCGGTACCCCTGCCCATCGCGCACGATCCCGATGCGGATGAGGGCTTCCGACCGCAGAGTCGCGACGTAGAGATCGCCCTTATGGAATGCGATGCCGGCCGGCGGCACCGAATGATCCGGCCACATGACGATGGGGTCGATATACGGCGCCTTTCCCGGCGCCCCAACGAGCAAGGGCCAACCGTAGTTTCCGCCGCGGCTTATAACGTTGATTTCGTCATGCGCACCGAAACCGACCTCGCCGGACGGCCCATGCTCCGACTGAAACAAGTCACCCGTCTCGGGGTGCCAAACGAGGCCTTGCGGATTGCGGTGCCCATACGACCAAACGGGTGAACCCGGGAACGGGTTGTCGTCGGGAATGCCCCCGTCCGGATCGATGCGCAAAACCTTGCCGCCAAGCGCGCTTAAATCCTGCGCCATATGCATTTCGAAAATCTCACCTGTCGCCGCATACAGCATGCCGTCCGGGCCGAATGCAATCCGGCCGCCGTTGTGAAATAAGGCGCCCGGCACCCCGCCGAGTATGATTTTATCGAAGGTGGCGTGATCCCCCCGATCGCGCAGCCGAACAATGCGGTTCCGGACCCCCTCGCGCCCCCGCCACGTATACATCGCGTAGATAAAGGGCGACGCCGAAAAGTCCGGGTGCACCGCCAATCCCGTGAGCCCGCCCTCGCCCCGCGCAAACAGATTGAGGAAAAAATCGCCGGCGCCAGACGCCCCCCGCGTCGTCTCGAAGACCGCATAAGGATCGTCCTGCAACTGGCCCTTCCGAATGAGCCGAATGCGGCCGGGTCGCTCGCTCACAAGCGCGCGCCCGTCCGGCAGGAAGACCAACGACCAGGGTGCCACCAAGCCGGTCACCCAGTTCTCGACCGTGATGCCCGCCGGCCGCGGATGGAAGGTGTCCAGCACCGATTGCGGCTTTCCGCCGATCACGACGTCCGCCCAAGCCGGCACACCAAAGCCGACAACCAACCCAAGAAACATCCAAATCGAGACCGTTCGCGCCATTCCTATTCCCTTACCGAATTCGGTTTCGATGCTATTATACATCGCATGACAACAGTAGCAGGCATAGGCGAGGAATTTCGCCCCGACGAACGACGCAAGGCCGGGCTGCCGGCGGATGTCGTGAAACGATTGACGAGACTCGATCCGCTTAAGTCGACGATGGGTGTGCTGGAAACGGTCGGCCTCATCGCGCTCTCTCTCGCGGCGGCGCTCTATTGGTGGACGCCTTGGGCGATCATTCCGGCGATGATCGTCATCGCCGGGCGGCAACAGGCTTGTTTTGTCTTGGCGCACGATGCAGCGCATTACCGCCTCTACAAATCGCGTTGGTTGAACGACCTTGTCGGCCGCATGTTGGCGGCACCGGTCGGTCTGTCCATGCGGACCTATCGTGTGCTGCACCGACTGCACCACAATCACCTCTACGAGGAGCGCGATCCGGACATTCCTTTGGTCGCCGGCTATCCGCGCGGGCGAAAGTATCTCGCGAAGAAACTAATCGCCGATCTCTTCGGGCTGAATGCCTGGAAGACCTACGCCTACTTCTTCGGCGCACCGGCGATCAACGACGACGCCCAAGGGGCCAACCGACCGCTGGACGATACCTCGCCCGATCTCCGCCGGGCCGCGCGACAGGACCGTTGGACCGTCGTCGCGTTTCACATTGGCGCGCCCGTCACCGCACTCGCGACAGGTTACATCGTGGAATACCTCCTGCTCTGGCTTGTCCCGATGGTTACAATCCAACAACCGCTGCTGCGCTACCGAGCCATCTGCGAGCACGGGGTTGTACAAGATCACAGCACGCCGCTTTCCGCTTCGCGAACGAATTTCGCACCGTGGTGGCTGCATTGGTGGATGTTTCCGCACAAGGTCAATTACCACATCGAGCACCACCTTTATCCCTCGATCCCCTTCTACAACTTGCCGGAATGCCATCGTGAGATGCAGTCGCGAGGGCTGTTGGACGACGCCGAAGTCCGCTCGTTGGCTGAAACCCACGCGATGATCGCCGTCGATCCGCCGAAGGCCGCCTGATGACGGACGTTCCCTACCGAACCGAAGTCGGCTACACCTTCCCGGTTTTCGAGGTCACGATCACGCCGGAAGAGCAACATCGCCTCCACGGCCATTGCGACATTCCGGAGAGTGTTTACGGCGACTTCGCAGATCCGACATTCATCGCACGCGACCCTATCACGCTGAACACGCAAACGATCCTGGCGAACCATCCGGAACGCGCACCCGTTCATACGGTGCACCGGATCGAGCAGCACCGCCCGGTTCGCCTCGGAGAGACACTCGAGATGTCGGGCCGCGTCACGGCCATCGACGATCATCCGAAAGGATGGACGATGACCTCCCTCTGGGAGTATCGGAACACCGACGGCGAGGTGGTCTTTGTTGTAACACCGGATGTGTTGATGATCGATCCGGCACGACCGACGGCGCCCGGCACTTCGAAGCGGACATCCGAACCAGACGGCTTCGATCTACTCCTCCAAAAACAATGCACGCCGGAGACGACACTCGGCTATTGCGAAGGCAGCACCAACAAAATTCATCTCGACCCGGAGACCGCGCAAAGTTTCGGGTTTCGCGCGCCGATCATCGCTGGCAATCAAACCGTGAATTTCCTGATGGCCGCGGTCTGCCGCGACGGATTACCGGACACGCTCGCGATCGAAGCGCGCTTCCTGCGCCCGGTCTTTTGGGACGATGCGATCGATATCGAAGGGCGATGCGGCCGCGACGGCACCTATGCTCATTTTCGGGCTGCCAATCGAGACGGCAAGACGGTCGCCGACCTCCGGGTTATCGGAAACGGCAACTAAATCTGGATTGGCTATCCAGCCGGAAGCCTCAAAGACTCTCTGTGCGTTTCCACGACCGTCTCAAGTTCGTCGCTGGGCGAAATCACGTCGATGGCGCGCACGCCGAACATCGCCGGGTTGTGGGGGAGTACGGGCTCAATGCCATTCTGCAGGTCTTTCGCCAGCTGCATGAGCTGGCGCCGTGAACTGATGATCGCCTTATCGGAGGTGCCGAGGTGTTCGTTCTCCCGGTCCACGATGGGGCCCATACTCTCGACGATAGCGCGGTCTTGATTGTTCACGCCGGGAATGCCGGTCGAGTTGCCCGCACGCTGAGAATCGCGGTCCAGCATGTAATTGTTGTCCCGATTGATTACCGGCGTGAAGGTGCCGGGAATGGTCTGGGGTGCCGCGCCGAGGCCGGTTTCCAGATACTCGCGCTCTTCCGGCGTCATCGGCGCTTCCGGATTGAACGACGTGCCGAAGACGAACGTATTGTCGTCGTCTATGGGGATGTAGGCGCGCGACGAAATCGGGTATTTCGGATGGGGAATGATGGAGTTGCTGGGCAGGATCCACTGCGTGATCCGCCAATTATACGCCCCGTCCGGCGCATCCCGCTGCGAGCCGTAATAGAGCCCGTAATCGGTCGGCCGAATATGGATCGACGGCATCCCGTCGTTCTGCCAATTCGAATGCGCCGCCGCGAGGCCAGGCGATAGCGTCGAGAAGTCGACGAAACGATGCAGGAACGTCGTATGGCAGGTATCGATTTCACCTTCGAAGCCCTGCATATAGTTCGCGTTGTAGTGCCATTTCTTCTGCCAACGGTTTTCGGGCGGTAAGGTCGCCCATTCGAATTCCGGCAGCGGCGGCTTCTTGTCGGCGGGGCCCATGTAAATCCAGATATAACCGCCCCATTCGGCGGACGGATAGGCTTTCATCCGAACCTTGTGCTTGAAATCGGTCTCAGGCGGCTCGTTCGGCATCTCGACGCAATTGCCGTCCACGTCGAACTTCCAGCCGTGATAGACACAACGGAGACCGCACTCTTCGTTCCGCCCGAAATACATGGAGGCCCGACGGTGCGGGCATCTTTCATCGAGGATACCGATGCGGCCGTTGGTATCGCGGAACGCAACCAAGTCCTCTCCCAAGAGGCGCAAGCGGACAGGGTCGCAGTCGGGGCCAGGCAGCTCTTCCGGGATTAAGGCCGGGATCCAAAACCGGCGAAACAACTCGCCCATCGGCGTACCGGGGCCAACGCGGGACAATAGATCGTTGTCTTCCGGACTTAACATGCTCTTTCCCCTACGCTCGCGTGTAACTTACTCCGCATCCAGCGGTGCGCTGAACGGGACGCCGGGTATGTGAATGCCGTTTGGCCGTCCATTCCGGGTCAGGCCTTGGAAATGTTCTGTCATACCAGGCGGAAAGGTCGGGCCGTCGTCACACGCCAGCCAAAGCCGCATCAAGTGGCGCTTCTCCGCCCAATCCTCGTGATCCTCGTACGCCGTCCGGGAATGCATGATGTAGTGGTTATTGACGAACTGCAGGTCTCCAACTTCAAGCGTCATGTCCAGATGGAATTCAGGCGAGCCGGCTAAGGCATCGATATAGTCCATCGCCTCTTCCTGCTTTGTCGTCACCCGCGGGACTTCCGGCATCAGCTGTGCCTTCCGTACGGCGCTTCTCACATAACTGGTGCTGACGCCCCCTTCGTACGTATTGAAAGCGGGCACCTCAATCCAAGCCGGGCGATCGCTACCAACTTCGCCCCAGCGCGTGCGATAGAAAGGTTGCATGAGCGCTTCGCCAAGGTCCGGGCGCTCGGCCATGATATGATTGTAGAGGGCGGACGAACTGACAATGGAGCTGAGCCCGCCGGACCGCGCCTTTTTTAAGCACAACAAACCGACGAGGTCGGAATAATCCGTATGGTACGGCAAACGCGCTGAGGTCTGATAGCCCCGCGCCTGAGGATCGGCGTAATCGAGCCCAAGATCCTTCACGTGCCCCAACACGTGTCCCTTCGCGTTCTGCGAAACGGCGTAACCGAGATGCGCACCGATCCCCCAATACATAAACGCGACCTCTTCGATCGGGCGGTCCTGGATCGGCAGGCCGCGCAGCAGTTTAAAGCCGCGGCCATGCAGCATCTCTTCGCGCATCTCGGCGAGCTTCGCGCCGAACTGCGGCAGCGGAAAATCGACGGCCTCGATGTCGAGGATATCCTTACCGGTCGAAATCGCGGCCGCCGTCGCAGCGTTCAAGTCCGCGTTGTCCGCCGCGCTCATTTCGTAAATCCATTCCGTGGGCTGGGCCGCCATTTCCGGACCCCGCCACACTTGCGGCCCTTCGACCGGCGACGTTCCCGGCTTCGATGCGCTCGCTGCAATTGCCGTCATGACGATCAATCCCCACTGCTTTCGATTTCGCGTGTCCAATATGCTGCCACGCGCTATCTATTAGTTAAACCCGGTTCCGCCGGAGGCAAAAAATTTCATCTCGGGAGAATTCATATGTCCGAACTCGTTCGCTTTGAGAAGCGCGGCGCCATCGGCGTCATCACCGTCGACAATCCGCCCGTCAATGCGTTGAGCCCCGGCGTGCCGGAAGGCATGGCGGAATGCGTCGCCAAGGGCAACGCGGACCCGGATGTCAAAGCGATGGTGTTGATCGGACAGGGCGGCAAATTCATCGCCGGTGCCGACATCAAGCAAATGGGTAAAGGCAATACGACGCCGACCGAATGGCGGGAGACGGTGGAAATGAGTGAAAAACCGGTCGTCGCCGCGATCCAAGGATACGCGCTTGGCGGCGGGCTCGAGACCGCCATGCTGTGCAACTATCGAATTGCCTCGGAGACCGCGAAGATCGGCCAACCTGAAGTCGCCATTGGGATTATTCCCGGCGCCGGCGGTACCCAACGCGTACCGCGTCTCGCCGGCGTACAAGCCGCGCTCGATATGATCGTTGGCGGTGAGCATTACCCGTCGAGCGCCGGTAAGGATCTCGGCATTCTCGATGACATCTATTCCGACGACGGCTTTCTCGATGCCGCCATCGCCTATGCGGAGAAAGTCGCGGATGTGCGCCCGCTCCCCCGCGTGCGCGATAACGACGCGAAACTTGCAGAAGCCAAAGACAATCCCGGCATTTTCGACGCGATGCGCAAGAAGATCGCACGCAAGGCCCGCAATCAACGCGCCCCCTACGCTTGCATCGAAGGGGTGGAAGCCGCGGTCAACCTGCCGTTCGACGACGGACTCGCGAAAGAGCGCGAGCTCTTCAAGGAGCTGGTCGCAGCCGACGAAGCGAAGTCGCTTCGTTACGCCTTCTTCACGGAACGCCAAGCCCGTAATGTACCAGATATCCCAAAAGACACACCGATCACCAAAGTCGCCTCGGTGGCGGTTATCGGCGGCGGGACAATGGGCAGCGGGATCACAATGACCTGCGCCGACGCCGGCCTCCCCGTCCGCATCCTGGAGATGAACGAGGAGGCGCTTACGAAGGCCATGGACCGTATCCGAAGCACCTATGAAGTGTCGGTGAAGCGGGGGTCGATTACAGCCGAGCAAGTCGAAGAACGAATGGCCCGTATCACGCCGGTCACCTCGTACTCGGATCTCGGTGACTGCGACATGGTGATCGAGGCCGTCTTCGAACGAATGGACGTTAAAATTCCAGTCTTCAAGCAGCTCGATCAGTCGATGAAACAAGGGGCCATCCTGGCGACGAACAGCTCGGCTCTCGACATCGATGAGATCGCGGCGGCGACCAATCGACCGGAAAGCGTTATCGGCACGCACTTCTTCAGCCCGGCGAATGTAATGAAACTGCTGGAGATCGTCCGCGGCGAGAAAACCTCAAAAGAAATCGTCGCATCCTGCCAGCGGTTCGCACAGCAGATCGCCAAGGTCGGCGTGGTATGCGGAAATTGCGACGGCTTCCTCGCGAACCGCAGCCGGGTGCCCTTTAACCTCGAGATGAACCTCCTGATCGAGGACGGCGCCTTACCCCAGGATGTCGATAAGGTGATGTACGATTTCGGCTACCCGATGGGGCCGTTTGCCGTGGCCGACCTGGCAGGTAACGACATCGGTTGGGAAGGCCGTAAGCGCCGTTATGCCGCGAATCCCGACGCACGGAAACTGCCGATCCCCGACACTATTTGCGAGATGGGCCGGTTCGGCCAGAAAACCCGCGCCGGCTGGTTCGATTACAAGGAGGGCGACCGCACGCCTTATCCGTCGGACGTCGTCGAGAAGATCATCAGCGATTACCGGGAAGAAGCCGGTATCACGCCAAAATCCTTCACCGAGGAAGAGATCCTAAGGCGTATCTTGTTCAGTTCGATCAACGAGATCTGCAAAATTCTTGACGAAGGGATCGCATATAAAGCAACCGATGCCGACGTCATGTGGTTGAACGGTTTTGGCTTCCCACGGTACCGGGGCGGCGTCATGTTTTGGGCCGACCAAATCGGGGTCAAAGCGGTCTATGACCAAATTTCCGCTTGGTACGACGAGCTCGGCGACCGCTGGGCGCCGTCGCCCTACCTCAAGAAGCTCGCCGAAGAAGGCAAGAGCTTCACCAGCGATTGATGCCGCTCGCCTTCGATCGCGTCGGCGACGGCGCGCCTGCATTTGTGTTCGTGCACGGCTTTGGTTGTGCGCGCGAGGACTGGGCGGCACAGGCAGCGCATTTTAAAGGGGCCCATACTTGTCTATCGGTTGATCTGCCGGGCTTTGGCGAATCGCCGCCCTTACCCGGCGGGCCTTCCATGCAAGCTTTCGGTTCCGCCATCGCTCGAACTTTAGAAGCCGAGGATATTGATCGGTCGGTCCTATGCGGTCACTCGATGGGATGCCGGCCGATCATCGAATATGCCATCGTCCATCCAGAACGCGTTGACGGTCTCGTCCTCGTCGACCCGGGCCGCGCCTCAACCAACTCCGAACCATCGAAGCGTCAGTTCGAAATATTGATCGCAGAGCGCGGGTTTCCCGACCATGCCCGCGCGATGTTTGCCAATATGTTTTTTGATCCAACCTATAACGAACTCCGGGACCGGTTGGCGGAACGGGGCGCAGGCGTGCCGGCCGACGTCGCGACATTAACCTATCTTGCAATGTTGGACTGGGACGCAAACCGGTGCGAAGCGGCGTTCGACGCCGTGAGGGTTCCGGTTTTGGTGATACAGAGTACGACGCGCAACCCTGGAGAAGACCGCCGTCCCTTAAAGCCGGGCGAGATGTCGCCCTATCAGAAAATGATCGTCGAGCGAATAAACGGAGCGGAATCCGAGAGCTTTCCGGGTCTGGGTCATTTTACGATGATTGAAGCCGCCGGCGACGTGAACGCTCGAATCGCGCGGTTTGTCGAAGAACGCGTTACCCCCTAGTCAACGGAGGCTCCCATGGGCGATCAGATTATGAATCATATTCGAGAAGGCGCGGGCGATCCGCCCATCGTGTTTGTCCATGGATATCTCTGCGAACTCGAGAACTGGCGTCACCAGGTCGACCACTTCCAAGCGACCAACACCGTATTAGCCTGCGATCTCCGAGGGCTCGGCAAGACACCCCTCGGCGATGGGAAGATGACCATCGAACAAATGGGACAAGATGTGGCGGCTCTCCTGGCGCACCACGACCTTACCGACGCCGTATTGGTCGGCCATTCGATGGGTTGCCGCGTTATCATGGAAGCATGTCGGCAGGCCAAGGACCGCGTCGGGGGACTGGTCCTGGTCGACGGAAGCCGAGGCGGTCAAAACCGCGCACCGGACCAAGCGAAATTCGATTTAGCCATCTCGGAGTCCGGCTATAAGTCATTCGTCGAAGCGCTCTTCGAAGGAATGTTTTTCGGTGAAGGTCCGGATTGGAAGGACACCGCTCTTGAAGCTGTGTTCGGCGTACCCGAGGACATCGGGAAGCCGCTTTACCGTAATTTGATCGCCTGGGACGCGGAGCAACTCGATCCGGCTCTCGCGGCCATCGATGTGCCGGTGCTGGTCTTGCAGAGCACTTACATGAATCTCGAACGAAAGCGCGAACAGCTGCAAGCGGGAGAGACCAGCCCTTACCAGGATCTGGTGACAGAGCGTCTTGCCGATACCCACAGTGTGACGATCCCGACCGGCCATTTCACTATGATTGAGGAAGCGGCGGCGACAAACCGGGAGATCGCTGCGTTTTTAGAACGTCTGCCCCGCAGATCGTATTAATTGCCACGCGGTTTGCCGGCGGCGAACGCCCGTCTCTCGATTCCCGATCGATCACGATGGGCATTGCGCGGGCATAAGACTCGCTGGCGAAACACGGCGCCAATAATTCCATGCATTCGATTAGATTTACAATTTAATGTGAAATTCTCACACTTAATTCGCTTAATAATTTTAACTTATTGAAATTTATGGTTATTATTCTTGGTTGGCTGGTCAACTTTTTGTGATCTAGATCAGATATCATTGCCTGACCGGCAGAAAACGCGATTAAATTTTGCCAATTTGGTTAGAGCCGCAATGAAGAAATCCGCCGTGGTTCGGGACGAGAGACATTGAAGCCGCTGGAAGTCGTGCACAATGCCGAATGGGGCGACGAGCAATATCGCGCCGGTATTCAATAAAGGCATTCGAGTCAATCGAAGCCGGCAGACCAATAGATACGCTCTACTACTATTGGGATGCCCTTCGGAAGGGACGTGGTGCCGCGCCACAGCTATCTGATTTTCGACCGTTCGAGATATTCCCGGATTCGATCCTAAAACACCTCAGTTGGATCGATACGAACGACGAGAATCCCGAAAACTATAGGCTATGGAATCATCATGGCGGACGCATGGAGCAGATTCTCGGAAGCCTTGAAGGTCAGTATGTCGGTGCATACCC
This sequence comes from Rhodospirillaceae bacterium, assembly GCA_002716125.1. Lineage (GTDB taxonomy): Bacteria > Pseudomonadota > Alphaproteobacteria > UBA8366 > UBA8366 > UBA6544. Next base: position 19,139 of record PAZH01000050.1, on the reverse strand, counting down.
CAACGCGATGCACCGGAACGCTTCGATCCGTGAATATCAATTGTGCAAGGTCCTGAAACGGCCGATTTATCACCAAATCGATCAAAAAATGTTCGGTGCGTGCCGCATCTACCGCCGGATGCTCATGCCGCTCTTGGATGAAAGGGGCAATGTCGTCCGAATTGCATACGGCATCAGAACCTCACATTCGCATTCGCAATTCGTAACGCATTTGGACCCTCAGACTTGATGCACGCCCCCAAATACATTTCCCACCAATTTAGCGGGCCCGACGAACAAAGCCGTTATGCATATGATTTGAATGCGTTTCCCCAACGGGAAAGCGGAACACTGCTCGACACAATGTTCTATTTCTGGAACGCGCTGCGCGGCAACGGGGCATCTGTCCCGCTTTCCAGTCAATATGAACCCCGTATTATTTTCGGCGAACAGTTACCTGACTTACTTTCGTTCGTTGATGCCAGAGCCGACAATCCAGAAAATTTTGTGATGATCGATCACCCGAAATCGTCCCTGGACCCTTTCGGGAGTCAACTCAGCGGTAAGACACTGGGTGAATTTCCCAATCGATTGCACCGCGACGCGCTTCTACTCGAATATCAAATCTGCAAGCGAACCCAGCGCCCCTTCTATCATGAAATCGATCAAATTATCGGCGGTATTTCCCGGCACTACGTGCGGTTAATTTTGCCGTTGGTCGACTTTACGGGCACTATCTCTAAGTTCTCAGTCGTCACGCGGCGTGTGTCGCCGACCTTTAGAATGTTCCAAACCGTCGAGCAATGAAGAAGTCAGAATACATCCACTATCCACTCAAAATTCGGGTTGGCATGGGATGATTCTCCGTCCCCTCGATAGATTGCATGAGAATGACGGCTTCGATGACCAGAGCCGGTTCTTGCTCTCGTTGAACGATTTTGCGGAACGCGAATCCAGTACTCTGCTAGACACCATATTCTACTATTGGGACGCGCTGCGCGGCGGTAGCGACAAAGTGCCAAACGTTCGACATTTCGAGCTGCGCAATGTTTTCGGGCAGAACACGCCGGACGCGTTATCCGCGGTCGTCACCGACACCGCCAACCCCAGGAACTTTGTCCTTGTCAATCATGGAACGTCTCAGCTCGGCCCGTTTGGTGCCGATTTGGAGGGAAAACGGCTTCGCGACGTCCCAAGCGTTATCCATGCGCGAGCGACCGCGCAGGAATATCAACAATGCAAATTGTTACGGCGTCCCCTCTATCATGAAATAGATCAAGTCATCGGTGGAATCAGCCGCCATTACGTGCGGATCATGTTGCCCTTGGCCAACGACCAGGGCGATGTCGTGAAAATCGCATACGGCATCCGGGCCCTCGAGCCGAACTACTACATGAAGGCGCCCGAAGAAATTTCATGATCATCCAACCGCGCGCCAAGTTTTACGATCGTCAAGGCGACGACGAACAATGCCGAAGTCTCTATTCGCTTAACGATCTAGCAGAGAATGAAGACGGCTCGATATTGGATACGTTATTTTATTTCTGGGATTCTGTCCGTGGAGGAAAAGCTGCGCCAACGGTCGCGGAATTCAATATCGAAACCGTATTCGGCGCCGCATTCGGCCAAAAAGTTTTCACCATCGATAAACAATACGAAAACCCGGAAAACTTCCTATCTCTGAAACATCCAAATGGTAGCCGGGGACCTGTGATCGGTTTCGAAGGCTCACCGATAGAAAGTCATCCGAGCCGAATTCATCGGGACGCTCTCAAATCCGAGTACGAAACCAGCAAATCATGGATCACGCCGTTCTACCATGAGATCAATCAGATCATCTGCGGCTATCCTCGCCACTACATGCGGATACTGCTTCCGCTCGCAGACCAAGACGGTAACGTGGTAAAACTTGCTTATGCCATTCGTTGGAAACCCGATCTGTTGCCTCGGAGCGTTCCGATTCCCGAAACAACGGATTCCTAAACGGGTTCCAGGGCTGCAACCGGCGGAATACCGGGAACGGTGACACCACGGGGGCGGCCATGGGCGTCCGCCTCGTACCGGTCGAAATAGACGTCCGGCAAAGGCCACCCTTCTTGCACGGCAAACCAAAGTCGCAATAGGTGACGGCGACGGTCGGGTTCCGGCCAATCCTCATAGGCAGTGCGGCTATGCAGGGTGATCAGGTTATTCACGATCTGAATGTCGCCCGGACGGAAATCCATATCGAGGCGGATATCGTCATCGAAGGCCAGTTCATCGATCAAGTCCATTGCTTCGACTTGGGCATCCGTAAGGCGGGGCACTTCTTCAAACCGCTGTGCGGATTCGACGAACCGACGGATGTAGACGACGGTTGTCTTGCCCGCGTGCCGATTGAACACGGGCAACGAATAGTAAGGCTTCTTTCCTTCCGGCACTTCTTCGCGCCGATCGACGAAGTATGGCGCGCTCAACACCCGCGCCAAATCGGGCCGCCGTTCCAGAATCACGTTATGGATTGCCGATGCGCTCGCAATCATGCTGAGGCCGCCCGACTTCGCCGGGCGCAAGCACAAGAGCGCCACCAAGTCGGACGCTATATCGGTGTGGGGAATAAGGTTCGCCGCCGATTGGTATCCCCGGAATCGAGGATTATCGACATCGACGCCGATATCCGTCACATGCCCGAGAACGTGGCCCTTCCGATTCTGCATGATGGCTTCGCCGAGATATCGGCCCATGCCCCAGAAGGCGAGTGCGATATCCTCCCGGCTCCATCGATCCACCGGCATGCCGCGGATCAATGCAAAACCGCGCCCATCGATAAGTTCATGGCGGATGCCGGTCAGCACGGCCCCAAGTTTCGGAAGCTTGAAGTCCTCGCGCTGTAGCTCGAGCATCTCCAACCCACGCGCGCGGACACGCGCGATGGCTTCTTCCAACTCCGAGATGTCCGCACGGCTTAACGGATACATCCAGTCGTTCCGTGCCGCCATGTCGCGCCCCAACCAAACGGCGGGACTTTCGATCGGTACAATGTCATCTCGCGGCGTCAGCGCTTCGTTCATAATCTAGTTCCCCCAGCGTAGCGCTATTACATCAAGCTCGCGCGCCAACTCCAAGAGCCCGTCTTTCGTGGCCGGATGCAAGGGCTACAAGGGGTGGCGAACATAGTCGCTCGTGATGACGCCGCCTTCCTTCATGACAGTCTTGCAAGCGCGTAGACCGCATTGCCGGTTTTCGTAATTGATCAACGGTAGAATTCGCGCGTATTGCGCCGACGCTTCGTCGCGCCGGCCGCTGCGATGCCCCTCAATGACCAGTTTGATCAACTCCGGCAACAAGGCACTCGACATACTGCCGGTCGCGCCCGCGTCCAGATCGGCCATCAAGGTGATCGACTCTTCGCCATCGAGCGGCCCTTTCACCGCGTTGCCCGCCGCTTCGATCAGCCCTCGGATCTTCGCTGCCGCGCCGGGCGTCTCGATCTTGAAATACGACATTTGGGGAATAGCGGCCACCAATTCGGCGAGAAAACGAACCGAGAGGGTGACACTGCTGAGCGGCGCGTCCTGCAGCATGATCGGAATATCGATCGCATCAGCGATCCGCTCGAAGTGCTCGCGAATCCCCTTTTCATCGCCCTTCAGCGCCGTCCCGTGATAGGGCGGCATCATCATGATCATCGCCGCCCCTTCCGCTTCCGCCCGTTTGGCGCGCTCAACGGCAATCCGCGTGCTGAAGTGACTGCAGGTCACAATGATCGGAATCCGTCCCGCGACATGCTTCAAGCACTCCGCCAGCAGCGTATCGCGCTCCTCGTCGGTCAGGAGGAATTGTTCGGAAAAATTGGCCAGGATACAGGCACCGTCGACGCCTTGATCGACCATGCAGTCGAGGGCGCGTCGCTGGCTCTCCAGGTCCAAGTCACCGGTTTCCGTAAACGTTGTCGGCACGACAGGCAGAATTCCGGAATAAATCGTCTCCGTCATAAGCGAAGCTCCTTTGGTATTCTGCACAACAACCTACATCACCCATCCAGCTTGTCTAAAGGGCATGCATTTTCGGGATGACATTCCGGAAGAATGCGCCACCCTTCTTTTCCGATATCAGACGAGAGGAAAAGACGATGGATCGAGGCGAAGTCGCGTTTACGCGAATGGAGAAGGTCATCTTCGGTGAGGATGCCGCCGCGGCGGCGAAGGCGGAGGCCCAACGCCTCGGCGCCGAGAACGTCTTTCTTCTCGTGAGCGGTACGTTGAACCGCGAGACCGACGAGGTCGAGAAGCTACGCCGGGCGCTTGGTAACACCTATTGCGGGACCCATGACGATATGCCGGCTCATTCGCCCCGTGAAGCCGTCGTCGCTTGCGCCAATGCCATGCGGGAAGCGAAGGCAGACCTTCTCATTTCCCTCGGCGGCGGCTCCACCACCGATGGCGGCAAGGCCGTCACAATCTGTTTAAAGCACGGAATCGACACAGCCGACGGGATGGAACCCTTCCGCACCGTCGTAGACGAGAACGGCAAACGGCACTTCCCGGAATACGACGCGCCAGACGTTCGCCAAATCGTCATTCCAACGACACTGTCCGGCGGCGAATTCAATGCGCGCGCCGGGATCACAAATTCCGCGTTACGGCTGAAACAAAGCTTCATGCACCCCGGCATCATCCCCGTCTCGGTTATCCTCGACCCCAAGGTGACGGTGCCGACACCCGAATGGCTGTTCCTCTCGACCGGCATCCGCGCCGTCGACCACGCCGTCGAAACATATCTCTCGATCGATGCGAACGCCTATACGGATGGTGCTTGCCTGCAGGCGCTCCGCCTGCTCGGCGAAGGCCTGCCGCGGGTAAAGGCGGACCCCTCCGACCTCGACGCGCGGTTGAAATGTCTGATGGGTGCCTGGATGTCGATGACAGGCGTCATCACCGGCTCTCGACTCGGCGCCAGCCACGCGATCGGGCATATCCTCGGCGGCAGCGCCGGCGTGCCCCACGGCCACACCAGCTGCATCATGCTGCCCTATGTCTTGAAATGGAACGAGAGCGTCAACGGCGCGCGCCAGAAAGAGGTCGCCATCGCGATGGGTCGCGCCGGCGTCCCCGCCTCCGACGTCCTCAACGATTTCATCTGCGGCCTCGATATGCCCCGCACCATCCGCGAGACCGGTGTCGAGGAAGACGATCTGCCGCGTCTCGCCGAGAACTGCATGCTCGACGACTGGACCTTCAGCAACCCCCGCGAAATCCGCTCGCCCGATCAGGTGATGGAGATACTGCGGATGGCGTGGTGAAGCGAAATATACAATCTAGAAGTCCAAATCTTAATTACAGTTCTTTAATTGACGATATCTGTAGTAGGACCAAAGACTAAAAATCGCGAGTGAACCCAGGATTACGGAATACCAAAATATCACGGTTGCTAACCCGGAGCCTGGAACTTCAGCCGCGATCGTTGTGCTTAATTTGATCGTCGGGTGCATTCTCTCAAATTCTATTATTGCTTTAACCGCCCCCTCTAAAAGTTGGCTGTAATAGCAAATGTCCAAAACAGCTGCCCCAAGAATCAGTACAAATAGCCAAGCAGAGAAAAGACTTCTTAAATGATAATGTTTCAGGTCTTCGGTCGACCTCACTAAATATGTGCCAATAGCTCCAATTGCACCGGCACCGCCCATGAGCTGAAGCCGGTATTGAATTATCAATTGATTAAAATGCATCGTAATTTCTTCATAGTGAAACCACAAAGAAATTACTTCGTTTGGTTCTAATTCCATTTTTAACCACTCTAGGCTGTCTTCAAAATTTACGAGCTGCACTTCTCAAAAACTTAGTAAACAGCACAGCAGGCCATTTGAAATATGAAAATATACAATCTAATTATGAAATAATTTATATTGACTCCACACAAGAGTTTGCAATTGAATCATAATCCGAAAAATATCCACGAATTTGATCTCATTGCACGGTTTCTTGTATTCGGCACAATCGAATCGAATTAATGCGTCTTGAGTATACTTTACGGTACGTTACTAAATCCGGCAGCGCCGAAATGGATGCCTATAATGTTGCCGATAGTATCGTTGGATTTTCACAGTACTCACTTATTGTATCCAATACACTGTATGGGACCTCAGCGGAGTTTCGACCTTCGATTGTTGGCCTTAATCATGGCAGCTTCGAAATCAAAACGGCGCTAGAAGTCGCAGGATTATTGGTTGATGGAGTGAAACAATTTGGCAGTGTTCTTTCATCGAGTATCGAACTCTTCAAATCACTTAAAGGCGAAAAACCAACCAGCGCAAAAAGGATCGGTGGTGATGTAGAAGTAACTACAAACTCCGGAAACGTGACAATAATTCAAACGGAAGTTCTAAATATTGTGGGAAACCCAAGTGCGGGAAGAGCCGCCCATTCATTTATTCGTAAACCCCTTCAGGCCATCGACCGACTTGAGATTCTCGATTCTGAGCGGCAACGGATCTCCGAAGTTAATCGGAAAGACGCCGACCTTTTTTCACCAATCGATTTTTCAACGCCGTTACTAGAGCAAGAAAATACAGTGATTTTAGAATTGCGATCCGCTCAATTCCGAGAAGGCAATAAATGGCGTGTTTTTTGATGGTGTTAACCCATTTTGGGTAATTATCGAAGATGAAGCTTTCATCCAACAAGTCGAACTTGGACGAGTTCGTTTTGGCAAGGGTGATAAACTCACTTGCGTTATGAAAACATTCCAAACAAGAGACTCGAGTAGAAACCTCGCAGCAGAACGAATTGTAAAGAAAGTAATTCATCACGAAATTTTTCGGCCACCGCCTCAGATGCTCTAATTTACCTCAGATGCTCTAATTTATTTTAGCGGTCGATCTCATAATCACTCATTCATATTAACCGTCCTCCACAAGTTCCCAGGCTGGTTTCTGATCCGGCCGGAAGGTCCGGCGCCAGGCTTCCATACCAAGCAACAGTGAAGACGTGCCCCCCAAGATAAAGCCGAGCGTCGCCACCTCGAAAAACTCTTCCTTCGTCACACCCGCTTTCACACCGGCCACCATATGCGCGCGGATGTGATCGGGATGCGCATTCCGAGCAATGTCGACGGCGACATGGACGATTTGCTTGGTCTTCCGGTCGAGATGGCGTTCCTTGATGTTCGCGAACTCCAGCCAGCGCTGATAGTGCTGCATATACTCGGTATCGGCCTCGTTCATGATCTCGTGCACGCCGAGATGGAACCCGCGCCGCTCATGTGCCCGCGCCAATAGGCTATCGCCGGATTCTTCGACCTTATCTTCGTCCGTCATTTCCGTGTCCTCCGTTATTGGTGTCTATAAGAGGAACTTTAGTTCAATCGTCATTCCCGCGAAGGCGGGAATGACGTTGGAAGAAGACCGATTGTCGAAACGAACCTGGTTAAGCCGCTGCGACCGCCATGCCGACCACATTGCGGATGACCTGCAGGCCGTGATCGTTCTCCAAGGTCAGGATCGATTCCGGATGGAATTGCACAGCCCAAACCGGCAGGCTCTCGTGCCCGATTGCCATGGCAACGCCGTCGTCCGTCTTGCCGAGAACCTGGATACCGGTCGGCGCCTGATCCGCCTCGATATAGATCGAGTGATACCGCGCTGTGGTAAAATCCTTCGGCAAATCCGTGAACATCGGCGATTCTTCGACCGTCACCGTCGACGGCTTACCGTGCATCGGATAGTCCAAAATCTTCAGGTCGGCGCCGAAATATTCGGCGATCCCCTGGAGGCCGAGACACACCCCAAAGATCGGCAGGTTCCGCTCGAGGCACGCCCCGATAGTCTCTTTCATGCCGAAATCCGACGGCTCGCCCGGACCCGGTGAGAACACCACCAAATCCGGTGCGATCTCATCCAGCCGTGCGACATCGAAGCCGAACCGCATGGTCTCGACGACCGCGCCGGTCTGGCGGAAATAATTCGCCAGGGTGTGCACGAAGGAATCTTCGTGGTCGATCAACAGGATTCGTTTGCCGGCCCCCGTCTGCACCTGCATCGGCGTCTGCGCATTGTGGCCTGCCGGCGCCGGCTTGCTGATGGCGTCGAGGAAAGCCGAGGCTTTAACATGAATTTCGTCTTCTTCCTCGTTGGGATCGGAATCGTAGAGCAATGTCGCACCGGCGCGGACGGAGGCAATTCCATCCTTGAACTGGATCGTCCGCAAGGTGAGGCCGGTGTTCATATTGCCGTTGGCGAACGCGGCGCCAACAGCGCCGCCGTACCAGCGCCGCGGCGAGCGCTCATGATCTTCGATGAACTGCATCGCCCATTTTTTCGGGGCACCCGTCACCGTGACGGCCCAGGCATGTGATAGGAACGCGTCGAGCGCATCGAACTCGGGCCGCAATGTGCCGATAACATGATCCACCGTATGAATCAGCCGGGAGTACATCTCGATCTGACGTCGGCCGATGACCTTGACCGAACCCGGCTCGCAAATGCGGGACTTATCGTTTCGGTCGACATCGGTACACATGGTGAGTTCCGACTCGTCCTTCTTCGAATTCAATAGGGTGAGAATCTGACTCGCATCGTGTATCGGATCGGTGCCGCGACGGATTGTCCCGGAGATGGGGCAGGTTTCAACCTGCCGGCCTTCGACCCGTACGAACATCTCCGGCGACGCACCGACGAGATACTCTTGCTCGCCGATGTTCATGAAGAAGCCGTAAGGCGCCGGATTGACCTGCATGAGACGGCGGAAGATCACCGAGGGCGGCTCTTCGACCGGCTGCCAGGTGTTCACACCAGGGACCGTTTCGAAAAGATCCCCCGCCTTGAAATATTCCTTCGCCTTGCTCACGGTCTCGCCGTACTCGCCCGGCGCATGATCGCGTTGGGTCGGTCCGGGTTCAGCGAACTTAAATTCTTCCACAGGACCGCTGCGGGCGATACCGGCCGTCGATTCACCATCGACGTCAAACTCGTAATTGTGCCAAAGCGCTTCGCCCCGTTGGTGGTCGACCAGTAACAGGCGGTCCGGCAGATATAGCAGAAGATCGCGCTGATCACTATCGACGTTCTGCTTCCGATCGAGCGGCTCGAATTGGAAAGCGAGATTGTAGCCAAACGAACCGTAGAGCCCGAAAAACGCCTCTTCCTGCGGTGCGCTGAAGAAGTCCAAGATTTCCCGCACCAAAGAGAAGGTCGACGGCTGCTTACTGCGTTGCTCTTCCGGGAACCGCTCCGTCGATTCCTTGACCTGCGCCGTGAAACCATCGTCCGTCAACGCATGACTCTCGAGGAAATCGAAATCGGGCAGACGTTTCGCTAAAGCGTTTACCAGAACACGTCCGCGCTCGCTCAACGCCCGCACACGCGCCGCACGGCCGATTGCCGAAACTTCCACCGGCGGGTCGATAAATCCCATGTCCCATCGCGTGTAACGACCCGGATACTCGAAATCGGAAGAGAGCAGAACGCCGCGGTGCGAGTCGAGCGAGTCGACCAAAAGCATACGGGCGCCTTCATAGGTTTCCGGCTCCGTGGTGCGGCGAATGTTAATGCCGCCTTTGGTGGTAAAGTTGTTGATTTCCTGTTCCGTCGTCATAATCGCTTTCCTTCAAGCCTGGCTCGACCTTCCGGGCGATGCCGACGTCGAAAAAAGAAAAGGCTGCCCGGAGTTGGCAGCCATTGTTTGTCACGCATGAGAATTGGGGCCGCCGTTTTAAGAACGCAGCCACCACCAGTTCGAAATCAAGATCGCGAATGTTTTTCTCATAGCGGCGCTATAGATACACAAAGGTCCGAGTGGGTCAATCCGGATTCTGTCGAGAACAAGCTGCGAAATCGCTTCCCTGTTCAATCGCGCAACCCGCCATATTTCTGTTGTCATGGACATGTTTCCTAAGGGTGCGATGAACACAGGCTACGAACGGAATGGGTCGGCCAGACCAATCGAAACGTTTAATGCGCTCATTAACTAAGAAACTCCCTGTCTCAGACACTCAGGGCGGGCCTCGGCCCGCCCGTTGTTTGAGTGGGAATCCAGGACGAAGGTATCTATGACCGAAGCAAAAACCATTGAGTTCAAATCCTCCGAAGGGTTTCCGATCGCCGCCGATCTCTATGGCGATCCGACCCATGACCCCGTCTTGTTTATGCATGGCGGTGGCCAGACGCGGCATGCGTGGGGCGGTGCCGCGGCGGCATTGGCGGCGCGCGGGTGGCATACGATCAGCATGGATCATCGCGGCCACGGCGACAGCGGCTGGTCACCGGACGCAAACTACGAGCTCGATTATTTCGTCGAAGATTTCTTTGCGGTCCTCGAACAAATTGGCCGCAAGACCGTGATTTGCGGCGCGTCGCTTGGCGGCCGGACGGCCCTGCTCGGCCTGGGCGAAGGCTCGCAAGAATTGGCCTCCGCTCTGATACTGGTCGATATCGCGCCGAAGACCGAGGCAAAAGGCGTCGCGCGCATTCAGCAATTCATGCGCGCCAATCTAGACGGTTTCGCATCTCTTGAAGACGCCGCCGATGCGGTCGCCGCGTATCGCGAGCATCGCTCCCGGCCGAAAGACGTCAGCGGCCTGAAGAAGAACTTGCGTCTCAAGGACGACGGCCGCTGGTATTGGCATTGGGACCCCAAATATATCGACCGTCGCGATAAGGAGAATCCATCGCGGAACGAGCGGGTCCGTGCCTCGACACCAAACATAAAGATTCCAACTCTATTGATCCGCGGCGGCAGCAGTGACGTGGTCAGTCCCGAAGGGGTGCAGGATTTTCTGAACCTATTGCCGACGGCAAAATTCATCGATGTCGCGGACGCGGGCCACATGGTCGCGGGAGACAAGAACGATATCTTCACCGATGCCGTTGTCGATTTTCTCGGCCAAACCTTCTCGGACCACGCAGCTGCTTGATGGAAAGCCAGACCATAGAATTCGAAGGGTCGGGCGGTGTCACGCTCATCGCCGACGCATGGGGCGACCCGGACGCCGATCCGATCCTGTTCATGCATGGCGGCGGCCAGACCCGCCATTCCTGGGGTGGTGCGGCCGAACTCCTGGCTGGCAAAGGTTGGCGGACGCTCAGCGTCGATCTCCGCGGCCACGGCGATAGCGGCTGGTCCCCCAACGGCGACTATGAAGCCGTCCATTTCGTGGCCGACATCAACGCCGTGTTGAGCCAGCTTGGCCGCAAGGCGGTCCTCGTCGGTGCTTCGCTCGGTGGGCGGACGGCAACCTTCGTGGTCGGCAATGGGGCACCAGATCTCTGCCGCGCACTCGTCTTGGTCGATATCACCCCGAAAATCGAAGCGAAGGGCGCGGAGCGTATCCTTGCCTTTATGAACAAACACCCGAACGGATTCACCACGGTCGAGGATGCGGCCGACGCGGTCGCGGAGTACCGTGAGCATCGATCGCGTCCAAAAGACGTCAGCGGTCTTAAAAAGAACCTGCGCTTGCGCGACGACGGCCGGTGGTACTGGCATTGGGACCCGAAATTCCTCGACCGCCGCCACCCGCATGATGAGGAAGCGTCGCGCGAGATCAGCGAAGCCGCCAGCAAAATCCAGATCCCCACCCTATTGGTTCGCGGCGGCAGCAGCGACGTGGTCAGCTTGGAGAATGTACAGGACTTCAAACGCCTGGTGCCGCACGCCGAGTTCGTCGACGTCGCCGAAGCCGGCCATATGGTCGCCGGCGACAGGAACGACGCGTTTACCGCAGGCGTCGTTGAATTTCTCGAGCGGACCTTCGATTAGATAATCGGGACTTTTTTCTCTGCGACCATCGCCGGGGACAATACGTCCATATCGAGCTCGACGTGCCAGCGATCGGTATTACGCACCTTCGGCGGCGCGTTGGTGGCTTTGGCGCCTTCAAAGAGAAAGCCTTCGTAACCGTTGTCCATCACCTCGTTGCACTTATTCACGTATATCGGAAAGCCGCCGATATAGGGCATGAAGACGCGCGGGCGGCCGGGAATATTCGCACCGACATACCACGAGCTGCAGGTCGAGCGCAGAGAAATCGCGGCAACCTCGTTGACGTGCTCGACCCAGGCGTCTTCCTCTTCGAGGGTCGGTTCAATCGTCTCCGCACCGGTTTCCCGCATATGGCTCATGCAATCGACCATCCAATCCGCATGCTGCTCGATCGACTGGATCATATTCGCGAGAACGGACGGACTGCCGGGCCCCGTAATCATGAAGAAATTCGGAAACCCGACAGTAGAAAGGCCGAGATAGGTCCGGGGACCGGCTTCCCATTTCTTGGTCAAGTCGAGCCCGTCACGGCCCGTAATCCGGATCTTGTCGAATGAACCCGTCATCGCCGCGAAGCCTGTCGCGCAGACGATGATATCGGCCTCGTATTCCGTCCCGCCGGTCACGACGCCCTTTTGTGTGATCCGCTCAATCGGGTTTTTGGCGACATCGACCAATTTCACATGCGGCAAGTTGTAGGTCTCGTAGTAACCGGTATCGACGCAGAGGCGCTTACATCCGAAGATATTGTCGGGGCACAGCAAATCGGCGACTTCCGGATCGTCGACAACCGCGCGAATCTTGCGGCGCGCGAATTCAGCGGCCGTCTCATTGGCCTCTTCCTCAAACAAAAGGTCTCCATACGCACCGAGAAACGGCAACCCGCCCCGATCCCAAAATTCCTGATATTGCGCTTCGCGTTCGGCTTCGCTCGCTTCTAAGGCCGGTGTGATATTGAACGGAAAGAAGATACCGGTCGGCCGGGCGCGTGCCTTGGCGCGCATGGCTGGATAGTCCGCCTTCACTTTACGTTCGTATTCCGGATCCATCTTCGAATTCCACGCCGGCACCGCGTAGTTCGGCGTGCGCTGGAATACGGTCACCGCGTCCGCCTGCTCGGCGATGATGGGAATGGATTGAATACCGGACGAGCCGGTGCCAATAACGGCGACACGCTTACCGGTGAAATCGACCTCCTCATGCGGCCACTCGCCTGTGTGATAGATCGGCCCTTCAAAATCATCGAAACCGTCGAATGGCGGCATATTCGCGGCCGAGAGGCAACCGACGGCCATGATGCAGAATTTGGCGCTTACTTGATCGCCCTGATCCGTCTCGACCGACCAGCGGTTCGTCGTCTCATCGAACGTCGCGGTGGTGACCCGCGTATCGAAGCGAATGTCCTGGCGCAGCTCGAAGCGATCCGCCACGTGATTGGCATATTCGAGAATGTCCGGTTGCGGCGAGTATTTTTCCGACCAGCTCCATTCCTGATCCAATTCTTCCGAAAACGAATAGGAATATTGCATGCTCTCGACGTCGCACCGCGCACCCGGATAGCGGTTCCAGTACCAGGTCCCGCCAACACCGCCGCCTGCCTCGTAGACGCGCGCGGTAAAACCGTTCTGCCGCAGACAGTGAAGCATATACATGCCGCCGAACCCAGCCCCGACGACCACGGCATCAAATTCGACACCAACTTCCGGCGCCCTTTGCGCCAATTGCTCATCTACTGCGTTCATCGTCATGTATTCCTGATAAATCTCGGATCGTGCATATCACGAAATTTAGAACGAGAAAGACCGCATTGCAGTCCCAAAATCGTTACAGCTTCGACGAGCCGATTTCTGAATTTTAGCCCCGGTGCGGATTGATCGATCGGGACGGGACTACTTTCTTTTGGTCTCCGTGCCATCGAAGTCGGAAACGCCTTCGGAAAGCGCAAAACACGCAAGGCGGACGGATTTCGGAATTTTAACGTCCTTCGAATCGCGTTTGCCCTTCTCGTAGTACTGGATCATCCGCAGTTTGAGACCAAGCGCTTCCGCAGCCTTCTTTTGAGAAAGCCCCATCCCTTTGCGCCACGATTTAAAGTCTGCCGGTTTCAATTTACTTCACGCTATCCAGCAATCTGCTCGACCGTTCCATTTTGGCACACCTCGATAATCCGCACAATGTGCGTATTTTTTATTGCTATTGCGCACAATGTGCATATAAATTGGCCTCAATGCGCACAATGTGCACATAATTTTTATGGAGGCGTTTGGTAATGCAACATGGTTTTTCCACATTACGCCGTATTCGGTATCTACTGGATGCCATTTCCCGGACGGCGCGCCGCACCGAGAACTTCGAGGGAACCTGCTTCGGCGCACGTGAATTCAGCATCCTTGTTATAGCCGCCGCCTGTCTGCTTTTCATTGCGGGCACCTCGCGCGCGGCATTGAACAACGACCTGCCAGTCAATGTCGTCAGCGAAGCGACTATTTCTTCGTCCGCACTGCGATTGATCAAAAAAGCAAAGGCAGAGTGGACGGCTCAAGATCATCGCGCGGTCGTGAGCACGCTGACAGCCGTTATCGGAATGCCGGCTCTTCCTCAATCCGCTCGCGCTTCGGTCTTGTTTGATCGAGGCAATGCATTTTTGAAGCTTGGCAACGCAGCACGGGCGCTGATCGATTTCGACGCCTCCCTCAAAGCGTCGCACCCAGAGCCCGAGCGCGTCTATTTGTTGAAGGGCATGGCATTTGAAGCCCAAGGCAAATTGCAGCACGCCGCTTGGAGTTACATTCAGGCACTAAATGCTGCGCCCGCAAATAAGGCGATCAATCATCACATCATGCAGTTTTTCAGCAAAGAATAATCGCCGAAGGAAAGTAAGGGGCCGCCTCTTCCACCCCCGTCGCGTTGCCGCGTCGGGGGTGCGGCTTATGTCCTCGGTAGAGCAAAACCGGGGGCGAAAATGTCGACATCTACGAAACCTTTGCAGGGCCTGCGGGTCCTCGATGTCTCGAACTTTATGGCGGGTCCGTTTTGCGCCACGCAATTGGCGGAATTCGGCGCCGAAGTCATCAAGGTCGAATTGCCGGGTTTCGGCGATCCACTTCGCAAATTCGGCACGCCGACCGCGACGGGAGATACGCTTTGCTGGTTGAGCGAGGCGCGCAACAAGAAATCGGTGACGCTTGACCTGCGCAAACCCGAAGGGGCCGCGATCCTGAAGCGCCTCGTCGAGAAATCGGACATCCTGGTCGAAAACTTTCAAACCGGCACCTTGGAGGGTTGGGGCGTCGGCTGGGACGTTCTGCACGCCGTCAACCCGGGGCTCGTTATGGTCCGGATCACCGGGTATGGGCAGACCGGTCCGAACGCACACCGCCCCGGGTTCGGTCGTATCGCGAACGCCTTCGGCGGGCTCTCCTTCCTTGCGGGCGATCCGGATCGTCCGCCCTCAACGCCGGGCTCCCCGACGATCCCGGACTATTTAGCGGGCCTCTATGGCGCTTTCGGCGCCCTTATGGCCATTCGGGGACGAGAACTCACCGGCGAAGGCCAATATATCGACATCGGCCTCTACGAGCCGATCTTCCGGTTCCTCGACGAGCTCCCCGCCGCCTACCATTTCAACGGCTATATCCGCGAGCGTATGGGCCCCGCCATGAAGAATGCCTTGCCGCACAGCCATTATCCGACAAAGGACGGCCGTTGGATCGCCATCGCGTGCACCAACGATAAGATCTTCGAGAGACTGGCGACCTTGATGGGCACACCTGAAGTTGCGGGCGAGGGCAAGTGGGGCACCTTCCCGAAACGAGACGCGGATCGCGCCGCTGTCGATGCCGCGGTCACGCATTGGACGACATCGCTTAATCGCGACGAAGCACTCGGTCTCTGCGAAGAGGCCCAGGTCCCGTGCGGGTCGGTTTATGGAATCGACGAAATCTTCGAAGACGCGCAATACGAATCCCGGGGCAACATTCGATTTATCGAAGACCCCCGCTCTAGCGTCGAAGTTGCATTGCAAGATACGGTGCCCCGCTTGAGCGCCACACCCGGAGGCATTGAGTCCCTTGGCCCGGGTCTTGGCGATCACAATCGGGAGATCTATCTCGAACTGCTCGGCATGACGGAGGCTGAGCTAACGAGCTATCAAGACGCCAAAATCATCTAGCTCAACGGCCACGCAGTACCTGGAGAATCTGCCCTGCCGGTGGTCGGTCGGTATAATGATCCCGAGAGAACCGATGGGTAATCTTACCCGCCGGGTCCATCACAAATATGATGGGATGCGGCAACCCGTAACCGCCCGCCTCGTCCAAAACGTCAAAGGCCCGAATCAAATCGGCGTCAGGATCAGCCAAGGCAGAGAACTTCAGCTGTCGACGTTTTGCGAACCGCGCGAGTTTTGATGGCGTATCCGAACTTACCGTCGCGACCCCGTAGCCCAATTCAGCGAATTTTTCGTACTGCTTGTTCCAGACGACCGCCTGGGTTTTGCAGTAAGGTCACCAATCCAAAGATCGCGTAAACAGAAGGATCAATCCCTTCGAGCCTTTCAGCGACTCCAAACTACGCGTTTTCCCGTCCTGATCCGCCAGGGAGAGTGACATCGCCATTTGTGCGCCGACCTTCTTCCCTTCCAAAAGATCGTCGGAAACGGCATGTGCGATACCGGCCGCGGCGATCAAGAAAGTGAGGGATAAGGCACAAACAATTCGAATTGGATGTCTCAACATTGCATTCCTCGTTGCTAATGTAGCGGCACCATACTGGCGAAAAGCCCCCGCCGGAATTCACATATGCGTGGGTGAA
The DNA here is from genome assembly GCA_002716125.1 of Rhodospirillaceae bacterium. Lineage (GTDB taxonomy): Bacteria > Pseudomonadota > Alphaproteobacteria > UBA8366 > UBA8366 > UBA6544. Next base: position 2,613 of record PAZH01000050.1, on the reverse strand, counting down.
GGCCACCTTGAAAACTCGGCGTTCCAGGTATAGGTCTCTCTTGTCGCCTTCGCGATGGTGCGGTGGCGGCATACGTTCTCGGGGCGGGGTGAAATTCCCCACCGGCGGTAATCGCGCAAGGACGTCTGTTCGAGTGCATCAGCCCGCGAGCGCCCGCCACAAGCGGGGTCAGCAGATTCGGTGAGATTCCGAAGCCGACGGTTACAGTCCGGATGGAAGAGAGCGGGAAACGCCACATCGATGGCGCGCGTCTTGCGCCATGCAGATTGTTCTCCCGACACGCCCTGATTCTGGTCTCTAACTGAGAGGATTCGCCATGAATCAGAGCTTCGATAACAGCAGAAACTCACAAACCGCAGGCGGTGCCACCCGCGTCGCCTTCACTCAAGCCTGTTGGCACAAGGAGATCGTCGACCAGTGTCGACTATCCTTTGTCGACACCATCGACACGTTGGGTGTCTCGGAGGACCGCATCGATTTCTTCGAGGTGCCGGGCAGCTACGAAATCCCGTTGCAGGCAAAAATACTCGCCAAATCGGGACGTTATGCGGCCATCGTCGCGTCGGGCCTCGTCGTAGACGGCGGCATTTATCGTCACGAGTTCGTCGCCGACGCCGTCATCAGCGGCATGATGCAGGTCCAATTGGAAACAGAAGTCCCTGTCCTCTCCGTGGTCCTGACGCCGCATCATTTTCACGAACACGGCGAACACGAACGATATTTTTTCGAGCACTTCAAAGTGAAGGGGGCGGAAGCGGCACGCGCCTGCGCCCAAACGCTGGAGAACATGAAAATGTTGACGGCGCTCGAAGCGGCGGCATGAAGCGTTCCCTCACCGGCTACCCGTCCGGGATAGCCGGTGAGGTTTCTATAAAATTTCCTTGATGACGTAGAGCGTCACACCAGCGCCTGCGACTTCGACGCCGATCATAAACAGCAGCAGTGTGTAACGGTGAACGTCGCCTTCACGGCGCGACTTGATATCGCGAATCTTGCGATACAAGGTCGAGAAACACTTCTCGATCTCGACGATGCGGGAAATCTCGTTGTACTGCCAGAACTGGTAGAGGATTAGAACGAACGTCACCCCGCCGGCCAATACGATTGTCGAAACGCCGAGAATATTCGCAAGCTCGTCCGAAGGTCGCCAGCGTAATGAAAGCAGCCATCACAACAAGCGACGACCCCACGGAACGCCACTGAATATTCTTTGCAAAAAGAACAGCCTCCGACGCCCGGTCGTACATCAGACGAAGTTCTTGGTGGGTCAGATCATCGAGATCGGACGGCCGATTCTCGAAAGTATCTTCTTCACTCTCTTCGCGACTCTTTCCGCTGTCGCCTTTCGCGGCGGGTTCGCGTGCCATGTCTCATCCTTTTGTCGTCCAAACGATCACTTCAGAATGCGCCGAATTCTAGCACAAATCGTTAATGCCGAGCGGCCAATATTGGACCTTCGCTCGAAGGCCCTAACTCACTGCGTAACGGAGGAATGCATATGCCTGATTACGACGTTCAAGCCATCGACGCGGTGGTCAATATTTTCAATGCCGAAGCGCTCAGCCATCGACCCGATTGGAAGGATGGTTTCTTTAGCGGAAAAATCGGCGCTGATACGCAAACGGTTCAAGGTGTCGAGCTCGACGAAATGCTGCGCCGCATGGATGCAGCAGGCATAGAACGCGGATTCCTGATTGCAACGAAGTGCGGCCCGCTGGGACATCCGTCCTGCTATCATCTGCCGCCGGAAGTGGTGAATAAGGCGATCACGCAGTACCCGGACCGCTTTTTCGGCCTGCACGGCGTGGACCCGACGATGGGCATGAAGGCGGTCTATGAACTGCAAGAAGCGGTCGAAAAATTCGGATATGTCGGCGCGCACGGCTATCCGCACTGGTTCGAGATTCCCTTGGATGCAGCCCGCTGGTACCCAATCTACTCAAAGTGCTGCGAGCTTGATGTGCCAATACAGCATCAGATCGGCCAATCTCTCGTCTATGCGCCGGACTATCCGTGCCGCTCCGTCGGTCAGCCAATCACGATGGACGGCGTCGCCTGCGATTTTCCCGAACTGAAGCTCGTCGGTATCCATGTGGGCATTCCCTGGGCCGATGAAGCGATCGCAATGGCATGGAAACATAAGAACGTTTATCTCGGCTCCGACGCCCACGGGCCGAAGCACTGGCCGGCGAGCTTCGTCAACTACATCAACACGTACGGTCAAGATAAGGTCATCTTCGGTACGGACTTCCCGGTTCTCGACTTCGAACGCACACGCCGGGAGATCGAAGACCTGAACCTCCGCGAAATTCCAAAACTAAAGTTTCTCCGCGACAACGTCATCAAGCTCTACAAGCTCGATGAACGTGGTGTGAAACTCTCGAGCTAGACGGGGCCTATCATGAGTAATTACCGCCTGACCGACGAACAACGCCAACTCAAGGAAGCGGCGCGCCGTTTCGCCGAAGAAAAACTCCGCCCGATCGCACTTGAGACCGAGCGCAAAGGAGCGCCGATGCCGCGAGAAGCCCTGAAATTGATGGCTGAACACGGCTATGTCGGGCTCGACATCCCAACGGAATATGGTGGGCTCGGGCTCGACATCATGGGCTG